>CATLBR010000044.1 GCA_949879795.1 uncultured Hungatella sp. | reverse complement strand
CAGACAACTCTCCGGGCTACTATCCCATCTCCCCTGAGACTCCTTCCTGGGGGCCGCCAGGCAGCGGTGGCGGCGACACCAATTCCCCCGGCTTCTACCCTATCTCTCCCGATACTCCTTCCTGGGGACCGCCGAGCGGAGGAAATAACAACAACTCGGGAAACAACCGTCCGGTCATCATCGTTCCGGGACAGAACGGCTGCTTTAACTGCAGCACCGGCTCCGGCCTGCCCGCCACCGTGCGCTTCCTCCACGCCGCTGTCAACCAGCCGGCCGTCAATGTAAGACTGGGGAACCATACGGTGATCAACAATATGCAGTTCGGCAACTCTACCCCCTACTATCGTGACAACAACAGCCAAAGCACACAGGTGACCGTCATCAACGCCCAGACCGGACGCATACTGTTCCAGCGGTATATCAATTTCACCGGCGGCAATTCCTACACTGTGTCCATCATAAACGACGGTTCCGGCATCACCCTGTTTACGCTGACCGACACCCCCTGCAGCTATCGGAATTCCGGATGCCTGCGAGCCGTAAACCTGTCCCCAAACAGCGGTGCCGTGGATATCTTCATGTCAGGTTATGGACGGATTTTCCAAAACCTCAGCCAGCTGGGCGTCACAGGTTACAATGCGGTCCGCGGCGGTTCGTACCGTATCTCCGTGTCCGAGGCCCTGCCTTGCACCAACAATAACTCGGTATTCATGGGCAACGGATATGTGGAATGCAACAACACCCGCATCGCCATCATGGATTCCTCCGCACTGAACGTGATGAACGGAGTAACCTACACCCTATATATCATCGGTCTTGCCTACCAGTTTCCTGCTCTGCAGATCCTGGCTCTGGAGAGCGATCTGGTATACTGATTATAATCATATGTACGGACAGAGGGAGCAGCTTAAGGGGAAATCCCCGAAAGCTGCTCCCTCTGTGTGTTGCATTTTCATGCCAAATACGCTATAATAGTTTAAACCATTTATCGCTTCAACGTGTTAAATGTGGCAAAAAACAAACGGAGGACTTTAACAATGACTCAAGAAAAAAAATTAAATAAGCTGCAATCCGTCATTTTGCTGCTGCTGATCATTTCCGCGGTAGCTGTCTGTATCCGCTTGAAAACCGGCGGTCCCATGATCGGCCTTTTTACAAGCTGGATTATCATCTATCTGTTTTGTAAAATTTTCAAAATTAATTTTGATCAAGTGATAAACGGCGGCTACGATGCCGTTCGCATGGTGGTGCCCACTCTCTGTCTTTTGATGGCTATCGGTGTCATGATCGGTACCTGGCTCCAGAGCGGCACCATCGCCACTATCATTGTGGGCGGTTTGAAGCTGATCAACCCCTCCTGGCTGCTGCCTCTGACTCTCATCTTCTGCGCGGTCTTAAGTATTGTCACCGGAACCTCATACGGTTCTGTAGGAAGCGCGGGCGTGGCTATGATGGCCATCGGCAATGCCATGGGGATCCACCCCGGCATGGTGGCCGGAGCCGTAATCTGCGGAGCGATGTTCGGGGACAAACTAAGCCCTCTCTCCGACACCACCAACCTGGCTCCTGCCGTAGCAGGCTCTAAACTCAGCGACCACGTCCGCTCCATGCTGTGGACCACTCTTCCGCCATTTGTCATCAGTCTGATCCTGTTCACCATTCTGGGCTTTATGCAGACCGGCGGCGGGTATTCGGCTGGAGATTTAAATATCTATGTGGAAGCGCTGAACGGAGAATTCCGTCTGGGTTTTGTCACCTTGATCCCTGCTGTCTTGATCATTGTCCTGCTGCTTGCCAAGGTAAACGCCGTGGTCGCCCTGGGGCTTTCCGCTTTGGCCGCGGGAGCCGTATCCTGGTTCTATCAGGGGGCTTCCCTCCAGTCCATTATCCGGATCGCGTACAACGGCTACTCCACCGGGATTGAGGAAGCTGTCCTGAAAAGCATCCTGAACCGGGGCGGCATGGGCAGCATGCTCCAGTATGTGGCTATCATCAGCTTTGCCGTAGGCATGGGCGGCATGTTAGACAAGCTGGGAGTGCTGGACAATATCCTCAGTGTTATCGTGGGAGGCATCCGCAATGACGGCACACTGATCACAGCGACCCTCCTGGTCGGTTATGTTACCAGTCTGATCAGCTGTTCCCAGCCCATGGCCCATGTGCTGACGGGCCGCCTCATGGCCCCCATCTTCAAGCAGAGAAAGATTGCCCCCGAGATCTTGTCCCGCTGTCTGGAAGACGCAGGAACCTTGTGCGGACCCATGATCCCGTGGCATGGATACTGCGTCTACATGTCTGGAACCCTGGGAGTGGCCTGGGCTGTGTTTTTCCCGTACCTGTTCCTGCTTTATCTGACACCGTTTTTCAGTATCCTGTACGGCTTCACAGGAATCTCTGTTAAACACCTGGACACGGAAAAGGAGGAATCTATATAATGGATACAAAAGTTGTACTACTGGGAACCGGGACACCCAACGCCTGTCCCAATGCCAGCGGCCCGTGTACCGCAGTGGTGGTCGGCGACCAGGCCTACCTGATAGATTTTGGCCCGGGAGTCGTACGCCAGGCGGCCAAAGCCTATCACCAGGGCATCGACGCCCTCCGGCCTGACCGGCTGACGACCGCCTTCTGCACCCATCTCCACACAGACCACACAGCCGGATATCCGGATCTTATTTTCACCCCCTGGGTGCTGGAAAGGAACCGGCCTCTCAAGGTTTTTGGGCCCAAAGGAATCCTGCATATGACCGAGCACATTCTGGCTGCTTATAAAGCGGATATCGACTTCCGAATCCACGGATTTGAAAAGGCCAACGAGATGGGGTATCGGACAGAAGTCCAAGAGATCACTCCCGGTATCGTCTATGAAGATGACCTGGTAACCGTAGAGGCCTTCCCTGTCAGTCACGGCACGTTGGAAAGCTACGGCTACCGCTTTACGACAAAAGACAAAGTGATCGTCATCAGCGGAGACACCGCTCCTCTGGATATCGTGGCCGAAAAAGCCAGAGGGTGCGACCTGCTTCTTCACGAAGTGGAATACACCGCCGGCATCTCCGCCAGAGAGCCAAAATGGCAGAAATATCACAGAGAAGTCCATACCCTGAGCGTGGATCTGGCACAGGTCGCCAAAAAGGCCCTGCCCAAGCTCCTGGTGACCTATCACAGGATCTACCACATGAACATTCAGGACAACACGAAAAATCTGGACGAGGAAATGGCCTGGCGCTGTCAGGCCATCCTCCAGGAAATTAAGGATGGCGGATATGACGGAAAAGTGGTGAATGGACAGGATTTAGATGTGTTTTCCCTTTAAATTGATAGGGATCCAAACCAGAAATACAGGTTCAAAGCAGAAGCGAGTGCCTCAAAAGACAGCTTTTGGGGCACTCGCTTCTGCTTTATAGAGTTTCTTTTTCTGCTACGACTCCGCACTTTTTTCTGAAGCAGGCTATACCAAGTTTAATAATTGTGCAAAAAACATCTTCCCTCAATTCCGCAGTATATCCGTCTGTGTCGATCTGTTCCATCGCCTTTTTGCATGCAGTGTCATATTTCCCGTTTTCAGCATACCTGATTTCTATGATGATTCCGATCTCTTCACTCTCGACTATGACCACAATATCACTATATCCATCCCCTGACTCTCTATTGGATTTTACATACCAATCTCCCATAAACCCTAAGAGGCCCAATAAAATGCCATGATCTGCCCCATAAAGATATTCCGGATCTCCATGTTAGGAATCGCCAGCCGGATCCTCTTTCCCTCTGGTTTTCCGCTCATAGTCAGATACTCGGCCATAAACAGCACGCTCCAGATATTGTCCATGGAATCATACAGATTGCTGTAAGTCAGTTCTTCATGAATCTCTTTTGTCACTGTTTCCCAGGCCACCAGAGCCTCAATCTCCCCTTTTGTCAGTCCCTTATCAACCTTTTCAATAAAGCACCCGACAATCTCGTTGCCGCTGGTGTTGCTCCAATAATCCTTGGGCTCCATATCTGGTTCAGACTTCAAGTCTCCGCAGAAATTAATCACATCCCATAGACACTATACATCCACATTCCCAAAACGGTATCCGTCATACCACTTTTTCACTGCCACGTACCGCTTCTCCGCTCCATAGTACTCCATCATCTCCCTGACTTCCTTATCCGTAAAACCAAAATATTCGTCGAACTGAACCGAAGTTATTGAGGACCCCTCGGATTGTTCAAGCCGGTGAAAATACTCTCCTTAGCCACACGAAGAGATCCCGTCAAAACCGCGAAATATAGATTGTCATTGGTCTTAAGGGCCTGATTAAATATCCTCCCTATATTGTCAAGTGATTTTCCTTAAAAAATCAAGGAATTTAAAGTTTATATCTCAGGTGAACGAGCCAGGGAGATGGACATTTCTCTGTATCTGGTACGAAAATAGAGGGTGCAGGGTAC
>CATLBR010000043.1 GCA_949879795.1 uncultured Hungatella sp. | reverse complement strand
ACGGTCTGTTTGAAAACCAGCTTTTCAGCCATGGAGCCATGTGTGTTTTTACGGGACTTTCAATGGCAGCGGCAGGCTTTCTTGTCCTTGGGCTGGACCGGATGGACCGGCAGGAGAGGTCCGGGGAACAATACCGGACCCAGATGTTGTATTACGAGATGATGGAAGAACAGTACAGCCAGATGGAACGTCTCAGACATGACCTGAAAAATCATATCATCGCCCTTGACAGCCTGATCCAGAACCGGCAGTGGGAGAAAGCGGTTTCCTATCTTCAGGAGATGGCTCAGTTGGGAGGGGTGGAGACGGGAGACGAGATCACCGGAAGCCTGGCCATAGATGCCCTTCTGTACCATAAAAAGCGTCAGGCCAAGGAACAGGGAATCCGCTGGCAGTGTGACGCCAGGCTGCCTGCGGACTGTCCGGTGAAGGACATTGATCTGTGCATCATTGTGGGAAATGCCCTGGACAACGCCCTGGAGTCCTGTCTGAGACTTAAGGCCAGGGAGCAGACCTTCATTTATGTGTATCTGGGAACTGTCAGGAAATGTCTTTTCCTGGAGGCGCGAAACAGCGCGGAGCAGGAGGAAGGATGGGAGAGAGGGGAGAAATGGAAGAGCGGGTCACAAAGACATGGTCTGGGGCTGGGAAATATGAAAGCAGCCGCGGCCAGGTATAACGGGGTGGTGCGTACAGAACTGGAAAACGGGGTTTTCGCGGTATCGGTTCTCCTACCCCTGTATCATGGGGAAGACCAGAAATTATTTTAAAACTACAGACCATAACATAGGACATGCCGCACATGACATGAAAAAACCCTTATATAGCGCCTGTGTAAAGTTCTGGGAAAGCGCGCCGAAACAACAGGAAGGAGGCATAAGTGAAAAGATTCTGTCAGGCTTATGCTCCGGGAACATTTACAGGTTAGATTCAAACAAGGAGGTGGCGGCATGAACGTAAAGACCATGGAAGGCCTGGCAGGGGCGGGAACCAGTATCAGTCTGGTATCGACTCCCATGAATGTGGCCGAAGAGGCGGAGAGAAAAGGGGATACGGAGAAGATGAAGCGGGCCTTGAGCTACGCGGGCGAGATGACGGAGCAGGCAGAAGGCTACAGCGAGAAAACCAGCCAGGGGATGAAACTGGATGCCAGGGAAGCCAAAGAGCAGGAGAAACTGCGCCAGGAAGAACTGATCAGAGCAAGAAAAGAAGAGCGGGAGAAACTGGAGAAGCAGCTTCAGGAAGGAGACGGGAAAGAGACAGAGGTCAGTTCCGACTCCGTGGAGATCAGCGAGGAAGGAAAGCATCAGGCCGAGATGGCGGGGACATCATCTCCTGCTCCTGTGGAGAGCTCCGGAGAAGCGGTTTATGACCCGTCCGGGGAAACCGTGGAACCGTCAGCTGTGACAGGGGAGAATGTTGATGTAATTGTATAAATTTCAAAAAATTTTAAGGAAATGGCTGCCGCGAAATCCACCATATCGCAGCAGCCATTCCGCGTTTTATCCTAAATCTCCCAAGGCCATGCTTCTTCTACTGAAGCCGCAGATAAACCGAGGAAGAAAACACGCCGTTTTCAGCCTCAAACCGGCTTCCGCCTTCATAGTTCTTCGCTATGGAAGCGATGGAGCTGAGTCCGATACCGCCTCCTGGTTTGGAGGAGAGGAAGGTGTGATCAGGGCCTCTGACTACGGCGGACACGCTGTTGTCCATAGTGATAGTCAGGACCCCGTTGGCACAGCGGCTGTACATCCGGATAAAAGGATGCTCCGAGTTTCGGCAGGCAGTTACCGCGTTTTCCAGTAGGTTTCCCACGATCACACACAAGTCCATTTCGGGAACTTTTCCCGTATCTTTCGGGATATCCAGAAAGACCACGCATTCATTTACTCCGGCCTGGCGGGCTATGGCCTGGTAGTGTAGGGCCACCGCGTTTACGGCTTCATTTTCGCAGATCCCGGAGAGAGGTTCTTTCGGGATGCTGGAAGAAAGCTCCTCCAGATATTGCTTTAGTTTTTCCGTCTCCCCGCTGTTTAAGTAGGTTTGGATGACCACCAGATGATGTTTCAGATCGTGGCGCTGCTGTCTTAACTGTGTGGAAGTCTCGGACAAAAGCCGATGCCCTCCTTCTGCATATCCACCTGTTTTTCCATGAGGAAAACTTCGTAGTTCAGCTGCTGGTTTCTGGTGCGGAGAATAAGCATATCCCCCATAAAATATCCGCACACAATGCTTAAGGATATGATAAAAAACACCATGCCGATCTGAAAGAACAGGGATTTCTGTGAATTCAGATAGCGCAGGTAGTAGTTGG
This sequence comes from uncultured Hungatella sp., assembly GCA_949879795.1. Classification (GTDB taxonomy): domain Bacteria; phylum Bacillota; class Clostridia; order Lachnospirales; family Lachnospiraceae; genus UBA3402. The sequence continues at coordinate 3,317 of CATLBR010000043.1, read as the reverse complement.
CCAGCTCCAGTATGACGAACAGGGTCAGGATCATCATGGGCAGGAGGAGACGTCTGGCCGCGGTATTGCGGCGGCGAACCGCCTCCGACAGGACAAGAACACAGGTTAAGAGGAAAAACAGCAGGATCATCCCATGAAACACATATAAGGTTCTGGAGAGGGAGGCGATGCCTGCCAGCTGAAGAGAAAACGCGGTGCATACGCAGACCGTCAGTGTCAGCAGCATTCCGTTTATCCACGGATTATGAGGAAGTTCCAGCACTACCTGGATAAATTTGAGCAAAGGGGCGGACAGGATAAACAATCCCACGAAGGCCATCAGGTATAACAACGTGGAATTCTGGATAAAGAGGCCTGTCAGGTTGCATTCTCCCAGGATCCATATGCCCACACAGAAGGCAAACAGGCCCAGCCAGAAAAAGGAGATTCCGCTCAGCTCAAAACGGGTCAGCACGAAAGAGATGAGGCACAGGATCATCCCCAGGGCGATGAGCACAATGGAAAAAAACAGGGAGAATCCCATCTCGGAAAACAGCTGTTCCAGGATGGCCGCGGAGGTTCCGATCAAAACGGGGTAAAGGGTCAGGGTGCTCCTCTGACAGGGAGATTGATACCTCATGGTGAGGGAGACGGTCTCTCCTGAAGCAGGGAGGGGGAACAGGGCTACCTTGGTGGGAGGGTCCAGCCAAAACGGGGAAAAACTTCCCGGCTGTCCGTACTCAAAAATCAGTTCTCCGTCCGCGAAGATCTGCACGGGAGCATAGACGGTTTTGATATAAAGGTAATCCCCAGGGTTTGTATGTAATTGAGCAGTCAGGGTGACTTCCGTGCGGGAGGGCAGATTTTTTAAAGACAAAGGGAGGGAAAGGGACTCTCCATCCATCTGCCATTCTTTTATCGAGGAAACTGCAGGACTTTTCCCGCCCTCGGGGGATGAGCCGGACAGGGTGTCCGACAGCAGGGCCAGAAAGAGCAGGAAACACACCAGGGCAAGGAACAGCCGGAGCTGGAAGGACCTGGTACTGGAAGCCTTTGAAGTTCCGTGGTTTTTGAGATTTTTAAAGGGGCTTTGGGCGGATAGAAACATGATCTGCCTCCGGTTTCTTATGGTCTTTCACAAACATCTAAAGAGGTATGAATACCTTCGTAGATTTCTTATCATTATAAATGGACTTGGATAAAAAGTCAATTTTACCCAAAAATATTAGATATTGTTTTATGGATAAGGAATATAAGTCGATAGAGGAAATATGGAAACGCTTATTTGCGCTGAAAGATCAAAAACAGAAGTCAATCCATGCTTTGGCTCGTTTTATAGAGGAGAGGGGAGCTAAAAAGGTGAGAAATATTTTCGTACACGGCTTAGGACAAAATGAGACCAGTTGGAATATGGTGGAGACCCGGCTGCTGACACATGATATCAAAATAGAAAAACCAAACCTTTATTCTATGCTGAAAGGTCAAAAGGCAGATTATAACACTCTGCTTCAAATATTTATGGATTATTGCAACGGATTTGATGACCAGTTAAATGTATGTGGTCTTTCCCTGGGAGGTATACTGGCCTTAGATTACGCGAAGAGATTTCCGAATCACATAAATTCTATAATTTTAATCGGAACACCCTATGAAATTCCGAGATTCCTGTTTCGGTTACAGGGAATCCTGTTTCACTTTATGCCCAAAACTGCCTTTGAGTCTTTGGGATGTTCCAAAAAAGATTTTATTTCTCTGGTGAATTCTATGGGTGATTTAAAAATTTCCCATGGCCTGGATGACATACACTCCAAAACACTTATCCTGTGCGGCGCGAAAGACAGGCCCAACATAGACAGCGCCAGGCAGCTAAACCGCCAAATCAAAGGAAGTCAGCTTGGATTCATTGAAAACGCTTCCCATGAAATCAATGTGGATAATCCAGATGAGCTTTCCCGTAGGATTTTTCAATTTTTCACGATTCAGAATGGTTAAAGGAGGCGGGGTGATGAGAGAATATATAGCAAAGCGGGTACATGAAATGTACTGGGAACACGATATTAATTGCGCACGGACAGCGCTGATTTGTCTCAGTGAACTGTTTGAGATCCCCATTGAGCCCCAGACACTCTGGTCCGCCGTGGGATTGCACGGCGCAGGCGGTTACAGGGCCCAGTGCGGTCTGGTGGAAGGAGCCCTTATGTTTATAGGGATCTATCTTCATACTCTGGGGAAAGGGGAGGATGAGATCGTATCCTTCTGCCATGATTTTGCCGCTGCCTTTGACAGACGAGAGCCCTTTTATTCCGAAAGTAATATGGCGCATTTGCGCAGGGGTGTGGAAGCTCCCAATGCCGGAAAGGGTGCGGAACATGACATGAATCCTTCATGTATGATTTTCCAGGAAATCCATCTGTTCCCTGCGGTCCCGCCGGGAATCAACCACCTCTCCGTCTCTGGTGATATGTGTGGTTTCGGCGTGACTGGACAATACATAGTTCCCTTCTGATGACACATAGGAGATCCCGGCAAAAAGATAGTGATCCAACTGGTCAAGATCGTCATTTTCCATCTTGGGATATGTGTAAAGGATCTCAATATAATCATATTCCTTAAAAGTGTCGGCAGGGTCAATATCGGTATCCGATTTCTTCAACGCGATTTTAATAAGACGGCTGCCGTTTTGCTTTGTTTCAGAGTAAGGCAGCTGTGATTCCTGAATAAAAGCGACCGCATCCGGATAATTCGCGGTCTGAGGAAAATCAACGTATAATCCCCGCAGAGCCGCCAGTCCATCAGTGTCTTCTATGTTCTCCGGGGAGCTCGGGCTTTCCGGTGAACTCTCTTCGTTCAAATCCTGTGTTTCTTCAGTAGTCTCCATGTGATCCGTTGTTCCGGCGCAGCCGGTTAAAAAGATAACCGCTGTGATCAATAAAATCAGCTTTCTGGCTCCCTTCATCCTTCGTCCTCCTTCGATTACCATAATTAAAAATTATATCATACGATCTGTTTTTTTGCTATTTGTTTTTTTCGTCATATTGCTGTTTTGGTAAGTGAGCGAGGGCGGCGGTTTGGGCAAGGCCAGTCAGAGGAGGGCTGTCCCGTCCGGGTTCGGATATGCCAGACATTCCGATGAGCCCTTAAAGCGGAAAACACTCGGGATACGGCCCTCCTGTTTTCCTGGTCTCATCTCCATGGCATAAACTCACCCGGCCGGGACAGCCCTCCTCTGACTGGCAAAAGCATAAATTCGCTGGCTGAGGTTCGCTCACTTAAAATAGCTCTCATAGGGGTCGCTGTCTCAACGCTCTGCCGATCAATGACGGTGTTGCCTGCTATAT
>CATLBR010000042.1 GCA_949879795.1 uncultured Hungatella sp. | reverse complement strand
ACTTCACCGCGGGGGAAACCCAAACTCCGCTACGCTACGTTTGGGTAGCGCGTAAGCAGCTTCGCTGCGGGGGGAAACCCAAACTCCGCTACGCTACGTTTGGGTAGCGCGTAAGCAGCTTCGCTGCTTACGCTTTGTTGTCGGCCGCAGCCACACCTGGCAGTTCCTTGCCCTCCAGGAATTCCAGAGAAGCGCCGCCGCCGGTGGAGATGTGGGTCATCTTGTCGGCGAAGCCCAGTCTCTTCACGGCGTTCACAGAGTCGCCGCCGCCGATCACGGTGGTCGCGTCAGACAGCTCGGCAACCGCGCGGCAAACCTCCAGAGTACCCTCGGCGAAGTTGGCGAACTCAAACACGCCCATGGGTCCGTTCCAGACTACGGTCTTGGCACCCTTCAAAGCCTCCTTGTATGCCTCGATGGTCTTGGGTCCGATGTCATAGCCTGACCAGCCTGCATCGATCACATCCACAACCTTGCGCTCTGTATCGTTGTTAAACTCCTTGCCCTCCACATGGTCAACAGGCAGAAGCAGCTTCACGCCCTTGTCGGCAGCCTTCTTCACCATCTCAAGAGCGTAGTCCAGCTTGTCCTCCTCACACAGAGAATTACCGATCTCCTGGCCCTGTGCCTTGGCAAATGTATAGGCCATACCGCCGCCGATGATGAGTGTGTCAACCTTGTCAAGCAGGTTGTTGATCACATTGATCTTGTCGGATACCTTTGCGCCGCCCAGAATAGCGACAAACGGACGAACCGGATTCTCCACGGCCTGTCCCAGGAACTTGATCTCTTTCTCCATCAGATAGCCGACCACATTCTCCTTAGTGTACTTGGTAACGCCTACGTTGGAGCAGTGAGCTCTGTGGGCAGTACCGAAGGCATCATTAACAAACACGCCGCCCTCACACAGGTCAGCCAGTTCCTTCGCGTAAGCGTCAGCCTTCTCGTCCTTGCCGTACTTGGTCTCCTCCACTCTGTAGCGGGTGTTCTGAAGCAGGAGAACCTCGCCGTCCTTCAGCTCGGCGGCTACTTTCTGGGTCTCTGGCCCTGTAACCTTGGGATCATTGACAAACTTTACCTCAACACCCAGTCTCTCGCTGAGGGCTGGGGCAACAGGTGCCAGGGACATCTCCGGAACCGGCTCGCCCTTGGGTTTGCCCAGATGGGAGCACAGGATAACCTTCGCACCCTGATCCAGCAGCTTTTTGATGGTCGGAATCGCACCATCGATACGGTTGTAGTTCTGAATCACGCCGTCTTTCAGCGGTACATTAAAGTCGCAGCGGACAAGGACCTTCTTGCCCTGGAGATCTTTCAAATCGTCTACTGTCTTTTTATTAAGCATGGTAATCATACCCCTTTCACTTTTCAATTGAATAAGGGTCCGGTCCTCAGACCGGACCCTTTTTGGATCTCACTGATATAGCTTGTCCTGATTACAGCTCAGCGAAGTATTTGATTGTCCTGACCATCTGGCTGGTGTAGGAGTTCTCATTGTCATACCATGAAACTACCTGAACCTCATACAGATCATCGGCGATCTTAGCTACCATAGTCTGGGTTGCGTCGAACAGAGAACCAAATCTCATGCCGATCACGTCGGAAGAAACGATAGGATCCTCGTTGTAGCCGAAGGAAGCGGAAGAAGCAGCCTTCATAGCTGCGTTGATGCCTTCTTTTGTAACGTCTGCACCCTTAACAACCGCAGTTAAGATAGTGGTGGAACCGGTGGGTACCGGAACACGCTGTGCAGAACCGATCAATTTGCCGTTTAACTCAGGAATAACCAGGCCGATAGCCTTAGCTGCGCCTGTGGAGTTGGGAACGATATTGGCAGCGCCTGCTCTTGCTCTTCTCAGATCGCCTTTTCTGTGCGGTCCGTCAAGAATCATCTGATCACCGGTGTATGCATGAATGGTGCTCATGATACCAGACTGGATGGGAGCATAGTCGTTGAGAGCCTTAGCCATGGGAGCCAGGCAGTTGGTTGTACAGGAAGCTGCGGAAATGATAGTATCTTCTTTGGTCAGTGTGCCTTCATTTACACTGAAAACAACAGTTGGCAGATCGTTGCCGGCCGGAGCGGAGATAACAACCTTCTTTGCGCCTGCATCGATATGAGCCTGAGATTTTGCCTTGGAGCAGTAAAAACCGGTACACTCCAGAACTACATCTACACCAATCTCTCCCCACGGAAGGTCAGCAGCATTCTTCTCAGCATAAATCTTGATTGTCTTGCCATCTACAGTGATGGAATCTTCACCGGCTTCTACAGTGTGCAGATTCTCACCGATGCGTCCGGTGTATCCGCCCTGAGCGGTGTCATACTTTAACAAGTGAGCCAGCATCTTGGGATCTGTCAAATCGTTGATAGCCACGATCTCATAACCCTCTGCCCCGAACATCTGTCTGAATGCCAGACGTCCAATACGTCCAAAACCATTGATTGCTACTTTTACTGCCATAACTCTCATTCCTCCTAAAGAATAAATTGAATTGCGATTGTTAAAATGTAATCAACCCCATAAACAATTTTACATAATTTTCCCAGAAATATCAAGTAGTTTTTGGAATTTTTACATTTTTTACAGTTCCTTCTTAATATACCCGGCAAGATTGTACGCATGATCGGAAATACGTTCCAGATTGCTGATAATATCCAGGAAAATAACCCCCGCTGACGGGACGCACTCCCCCCTGGAGAGCCTCTCGATATGCTTCTCCCTCATCTCCTCCTCCAGACTGTCCACCTGATCCTCATACTTACTCACCTTGCGCACTGCATCCATATTGCCGGTTCGTCTGGCCTCTATGGCGCAGCCGAAACCTTTGAATACACTGTCGCTGATCTCCCGCAGATCCTCCACCCCTGTCTCTGAAAAACTCAGTTTGTGGTTTACCAGATATTCCGCGGACTCAGCCAGGTTCTCTGCGTGGTCCCCAACCCTCTCGATGTCGCTGACACTGTAGAACAGATCGTTGACCACCTGTTTCTGGTGTTCCGTGAGGGACAGATTGTCTATCTTGATCAGATACTCGGTGAGCATTTTCTCCATACGGTTGATGGTCTTCTCCACCTCATATACCTCTTTGATCTCGTCCAAACTGCCGGTTATAATGGCGTCGATCCCCCTTTTCACATTTCCCATGGTGATCTGCCCCATGTGGATCACCTCCAGGGCCGCTGTCTCCACAGCAAAGGCAGGCGACTCAAAGATACGCTCGTCCAGATGCTTTAAGGCCGTGGCCTCTTCGCTGTCTTCCTCCTGCTGCTGTCCTTTCTCCTTCACCAGAATCCCCGACAGGCTCACCAGCTGGCTGGCAAACGGGAACAACACAGCCGTGTTCACCAGGTTAAATACCGTGTGGAACATGGATATCTCCATGGCGGTAATGTTTTTGGCTGCCAGCGCAGGGGACATGGCAAACAACACAAATCCCACGATTCCGAAAAGCAGAGACCCGATCACATTGAAGCTGAGGTGCATCACCGCTGCCCGCCTGGCTGTCCTGGAACCGCCTACGCTGGAAAGCATAGCCGTGACGCAGGAACCGATATTCTGTCCCAGAGTGATGTAGATGGCTGCGTTGGTGGTCACCACCCCGTTGAGAGCCAGAGTCTGCAGAATGCCTACGGAAGCCGAAGAACTCTGGAGCAATGCCGTAACCAGGGCACCTATGAGCATCCCCAGCAGCGGGTTGCTCCCCAGCACCTCAAAGGCTTTGGAAAAGACAGGTGCGTCAGTATATGGCGAGATAGAGTCGGACATAAATTCCAGACCCATGAACAGAAGCCCCAGACCTACCAGTATCTCCCCTGCCGTGCGGTATTTCTGTTTTTTCGTAAACAAGATCATCAGAGAACCGATTCCGATAAGCAGCGGAGCGTAGAACACCGGCTTCATCACTTCCATGGCATCTCCCAGCTGGCTTAAGGATACGATCCACGCGGTGATGGTGGTACCGATATTGGCGCCCATGATCACTCCCACCGCCTGTGTCAGATTCAGCACGCCCGCACTCACAAAACCTACCACCATAACTGTAGTGGCGCCGCTGCTCTGGATAATGGCCGTGATCAGCGCTCCCAGACACACCGCCATAAACCGGTTGTTGGTCAGCATTCCCAGAAAATGGCTCATCTTTCCGCCTGCGGTCTTCTGCATTCCGTCCGCCATGATATTCATGCCGTACAGAAACATTCCCAGACCTCCTAAAAATCCGAACAAATTTGATATGTTACCAGTAATTGACATAATTTCCTCCTGTTATGTAACTGTATCCGGATCTCCCCTCTGGACACAGCTTGACGCGGCAATTTACCATCCTGCTAAATCCGAATGCCTGCCCTCCTCAAAGACATACTCTTTAATGATATCATACCCACTTCCAGCCACGCCACTATTTTTTGGGAAATTGTTAAAATTTGTTAAAATATACTTACTTTCTCAGAAAAGAAATGGTTCTCACTGGAAATTTCTCTGGTAATTGTATGTTTCTTCCGCTATAATTTAAGGAAATAGCTGCTGCAAAAGAGAATTAACCTTTCAAGGAGGCATGCCATGCTCTGTGATTATCATCTACATACCAGCTTTTCCGGTGACAGCGACACCCCCGCCTCAGACCAGATTGAACAGGCCATCGCCCTGAATATGTCCCGAATCTGTATCACTGACCACCACGATATAGATGTGGTCTCTGACTGCGATTTCACACTTAACCTGCAGGAATATTTTCCTTTTATGGAGAACTTAAGGCGACGGTATCAGGACAAAATTCAGGTTGAGATCGGCATCGAACTGGGACTTCAAAATCACATCGCCGATCGTTTGAGACAGGTGACTGAACAGTATTCATTTGACTTTATCATCGGTTCCTGCCATTTTATAGACGGCTGTGACCCTTATTTCCCTGCATTTTTTCAAGATAAGACGGAAAAAGAAGCCTACCGCCGTTTTTTCGAAGTGACCCTACATCGAGTAAAGAATCTGGACTGCTTTGATTCTCTCGGTCATCTGGACTATGTAGTCCGCTACGGCCCCACAAAAAATCAGAATTACGACCCAAAAGACTATCTGGAATTTATCGACCCTGTCTTAAAAATTCTGATCGAGCGGGGAAAGGCACTGGAGTGCAACACCGGAGGACTCCATTACGGCCTTGGACATCCCAACCCCTGCGAGGATATCCTGCGCCGTTATCGGGAACTTGGCGGAGAACTGCTCACCGTGGGCTCTGATGCCCATGACACCTGTCGTCTGGGCTATGACTTCCAGTATGTACGGGAACTTCTGAAAACATGCGGCTTCTCCTACTACACCGTCTATCATCAGAGAAATCCCGAGTTTCTTCCTCTGTAACTGAGGAAGAAACCCGGGATTTTATACCTGTTTTCCGATAAATTGTATATTTCTTTCTCAAGTGGAAATAATCTCCACAACAGAAGAAAGGAATCAATAGAGACATGACAAGACTCCCAAAACATATCGGAATCATCCCTGACGGCAACCGCAGATGGGCCCTCGGCCAGGGGCTGGCAAAAGAAGAAGGCTATGACCATGGTATCTCGCCAGGTCTGGAACTCTACCACATATGCAGAGATCTGGGAATAGAAGAGCTGACTTTCTATGGATTTACAGCGGACAATACCAAACGTCCTTCCCGACAGCGAATCGCATTCTCTGATGCCTGCGTAAAAGCTGTAGAATGCCTCTCCAGAGAAGATGCCAGACTTCTGGTTCTTGGCAACACCGATTCTTCCATGTTTCCAAAAGAACTGCTCCCCTACACCTGCAGACAAACCTTCGGGGCAGGAGGAATAAAAATCAACTTTCTCGTCAATTACAGCTTTGAGTGGGATTTGATGTTCCGCCAGGGCACTCTGGGCCCCTCCATGAACTCCTCGGATGTGTCTCGTGTGGACCTTATTATCCGCTGGGGCGGCAGAAGAAGGTTATCCGGATTTCTGCCCATTCAGTCCGTGTACGCTGATATCTATGTGGTCGACGACTATTGGCCCGATTTTACGGCTCAGCATGTGTACGACGCATTGGCTTGGTACTCCAGACAAGATATCACTCTGGGTGGATAAAACAGTTTACTAATCTCCAAATACAAAAAACAGGAAACCCACCATCCCGCTGGGTTTCCCTGCTCCTCTTAAGCACGAGACGGGATTCGAACCCGCGACCCTCGCCTTGGCAAGGCGATACTCCACCACTGAGCCACTCGTGCGTCTTCTCTCTCTTCCTTCACGTACCCTCAAAACCACATACCAACCTATATCCTATATCCATCCTCACTCTCCGCCTCGGTCAAGCCCTCGGCCTATTAGTACTGGTCAGCTCCACATGTCGCCACGCTTCCACC
>CATLBR010000041.1 GCA_949879795.1 uncultured Hungatella sp. | reverse complement strand
GTTAGGCCGGGAGGAAGGGAAGAGTGGGAAAGCCAGCCGGTGCAAAGGAATGAGGGCCCCATGGTCAAGCGGTTAAGACATCGCCCTTTCACGGCGGTAACACGAGTTCGAATCTCGTTGGGGTCATTTAGAACAAGTTATTAAGACAATGTTTGGACCTTTAGCTCAGTTGGTTAGAGCAACCGGCTCATAACCGGTCGGTCCTGGGTTCGAGTCCCCGAAGGTCCATTTATTAAAAATTTATATTAAGTTTATCTGGCCTGGTGGCTCAGCTGGTTAGAGCGCCGCCCTGTCACGGCGGAGGTCGTGGGTTCGAATCCCATCCGGGTCGTTTTACTTTATAAGGTAAAATTTTAAAAGAATAGTGGGGTCTTAGCTCAGCTGGGAGAGCATCTGCCTTACAAGCAGAGGGTCATAGGTTCGAGCCCTATAGGCCCCATTTATTTTAATTTTGACATGCCGCAGTGGCGGAACAGGCAGACGCACAGGACTTAAAATCCTGCGGGACTAATCTCCCGTACCGGTTCGATTCCGGTCTGCGGCATTTTGCAGAGACAATCGTATATTTTGTAAAACAAGGACGTTTTCTGTTATAGAGGCGGAGAACGTCCTTTTGTGTATACGGTTGCTTTGCTCATGTAAAGTGAAAAAGCGATACTGTGAAATATGCATGAAACGGAGGAAAATATGCAGAATATTATTACACAGTGGAATCTTACGGATATACCGGTTTCTGAGATAGAAATGCGCAGGGAGAACGTGATGAAAAGGATAACGGCCCATGGCTGCAAGGCTATGATCTGTTTTTCCTCCGGGGCGCTGTTCTATCTGACCGGAGGAGCGCTTATCCCTACAGAGCGTCCCATGGCGTTGATTTTAAAAGAAGACGGGGAGGCTGCTCTCCTTGTCCCGCGCCTTGAACTGGAACATGCGGAGGAAGTGGCGAAAAAAATAGACAGAATCGAAAGTTATCCTGAATATCCCACGGAAAAGCATCCCATGAAATATCTGGCAGAGCTGTTGGATAGCATGGGGCTGTCTCATGAGACGGTGGCGGCGGACAGCGACGGCTATGGCGCTTACTGGGGATACCGGGGACCAAAGTTGAGCTCTCTGTGCACGGATATGGAGATAAATTTGTTTCCCACCCTTGTGGAGGAATTGAAGATTATCAAAAGTCCTTTTGATCAGAGGGTGATCAGAGAGAGTGCAAGATGGGGAAATCTGGCCCACACGCTTCTTCAGGAATATACAAAGGCAGGCCTTAAGGAGCTGGATGTGGTGAACCGTGCTTCCGACGAGGCCACGCAGATTATGCTCAAGACTCTGGGACCTGACTTTAAGCCTGCGGGAGGGGCCAATGCCCATGCCGGCTATCGGGGGCAGATCGGGCCTAATTCATTTCTCCCCCACGCGCTTACAACCAACGCCACATTCCACAGAGGAGATACTCTGGTGACAGGGGCTTCGGCGGCACTGCTGGGCTACAACAGTGAACTGGAGCGTGTGATGTTTGTTGGAGAACCCAGCAAAGAGCAGGAATATTTTTACAATCATGCTCTGGAGATTCAAAAGGTGGCCTACAACACCATCAGACCGGGAATCCCATGTTCTGACGTGGATAAAGCTGTGTTAAAGTATTATGAGGAACACGATCTGATGAAATACTGGCGCCATCACACAGGCCATTCATTGGGATTTGCGGGCCATGAGCTGCCTTTCTTTGACAGAAGCGATGATACTATGATTCAGCAGGGGATGGTGTTCAGCGTAGAGCCGGGGCTGTACGTGAAGGGGCTCGGCGGATTCCGACTGTCGGATACGGTGCTGGTTACGGAAAACGGTATCGAAAAGATCACTTATTATCCTACAGAGATCGATAAAGTGATCTGCGATGTATAAAAAATTTATTGAGAAATGGGAGGAAGCATCATGAAGAAAAACAAACTTTTGGCAGTATTTGTGGCTGCATGCATGGCTGTGACGGCCCTTGGCGGGTGCTCAGGCAAGAGCGGAACAGGCTCGACAGACGGTTCTCAGACCCAGGCGTCAGGAAATGCCGGCGAGGGAAGTACCAAGGTGGAGGGGCCTCTGGGCGGAACAGAGGCGGCCGGCGACCTGGAAGTTCAGCCCGGCGGGACGCTGACAATCGCGATTCCCAACTATACACCTCTGCTGGATCCAAAGGATTACACCCAGGCTTATGAGGCAAGCATCATCGCTCAGGTGGCAGAGACTCTTCTGACCTACAATGCCGAGTACACGGATCTGATCCCGGTTCTGGCGAAGGACTGGTCTGTAAGCGATGACGGACTTGTGTACCATTTTGTTCTCAGAGACGATGTCTATTTCCAGAAAGGCCAGTATCAGGACGGCCGCAAGGTGGTGTCCGACGATGTGAAATTCTCCCTGGAGAGAATTGCTGCAGAGTGCAGTACAGACCGTATCTGCCGTGAATTTTTCGACCATGTGGAGGTGCTCTCCGACACAGAGTTCGACATAGTCCTGAAAGAATCCTGTGGGCCTTTCCTGGAGCAGCTTGCTGACGTAGGAAACGTGATTATTCCAAAAGAGGAAGTAGAGGGATGGGGAGAGAATTTTGCGGATCATCTCATCGGCAGCGGTCCGTTTATTCTGGACAGCATGACATTGGACGAGAGCATCGTCATAAAACGCAATGAGGATTACTGGGGTGAGAAAGCCAATCTGGACGAAGTCGTCTTCCGTGTCGTGACCGACGGAAACCAGGCAGTCAATGCTCTGATCACCGGGGAGGTTCAGATCGCCGAGTATCTTCAGGCTGAGGCTATCCAGCAGGCAAAGAACGCGGGAATGCTGGTTCAGAGACCTACCACGGGCACATCCTTCGCAAGGTTCAACATGCAGACAGGACCTACGGCAGACCCGAGAGTAAGGGAAGCCATCATCAAGGCAGTAGATATCGATGCGGTTATAGCAAACGTGTATCAGTACGGCGAGGCTGTGAGGGCATATCAACCGCTGACAGACCTGTCATGGGGCTACAACGAGGCCTACAACGACCTGGTCCCCGCTTATGACCCCGAGGGGGCAAAAGCCCTTCTGAAAGAGGCAGGTTATGAGAATGGAATGACTCTGAATATCTACATTCCAAACACCAGCACCAGAGAGAGAATCGCTCAGCTGATTCAGTACTATCTGGGTGAGGTGGGTATCACCCTGAACATTCATTCAGGAGCATTTGCGGAGATTTTGGCTACAGTGACAGAGGGCTACAAAAATGAGAATATCAACATGTATGCTTTTTCCTGGAGCGGAACCCTGGATCCCTACAGCTACCTGGAGAAACTGTTCTCCAGAAAGACTCTCAGCGCCACATCCAACGCAGGCGGATATGACAACGAAGAGGTGGATAAATATCTGTTCGACGCTTTTCAGGAGACAGATCAGCAGAAGCGTATAGAGCTGTACGACAAGGCCATGGAGATCATCATGAAAGACTACACAGGTATTTACCTTGCCTATGAGGCCAGGAACTGGGGTCTCTCTCCCAAGGTTCATGACACGGTTCAGAGAGCCGACGGACGTATCCTGCTGTGCACACCTTTCAATAATGTGTGGATTGAGCACTAAAAACTGTTGACAAACGAAAAAAAATGAGGTAGAATAATGACTGTTGCAGAGATGATGAGTCCTGCAGCAGTCATATGAGTACGTGTGCGTAGCTCAGCTGGATAGAGCACTTGGCTACGGACCAAGGTGTCGGGGGTTCGAATCCTCTCGCGCACGTTTAAAAGCCCTGGGACGATGGTTCCAGGGCTTTTTTGGAAGATTTCTATGGATATTTTAGTCCTCATAATGCCCTTTACAGGACTTTACGATTATCTTATTATCTGATATCTCATATACAAGGCGGTTAACCTCATCGATCCGTCTGCTGCATAGTCCAGATTTGCTGAGCTTCAGAAGCTCAGGTTTTCCGATACCCTGCAACGCTCCGTCCCGGTCTATGCTTTTAAGCAGCTGGTTGATTCGCTTGATTGTCTTCTTGTCCTGCTCCTGTCACTCTGTGTATTGGGCCCAGCCGGTATCTGTAAATAAAATCTTCATGCTCCTAATTCTCCATAGACTCCAGTTCTTCCATCGTTTTAGCTACTACTTTTCCGGCTTTCAGTTCTTCATCGGAGCCGCCTAAGATATAACAGGTAGCGAAGGTGTGTGCCTAAGCTCGTGGAAGCGGAAAATAAGGGCATCCTCGTGGAAGTGGAAAACGGAACATGATATAATCCCCTCAAGGGCTATGGTTTGCGCCATAGCCCTTTTTGTATGAGGGAGATGTTATCATGGCGCGAAAAAGCAGGAAGCATCCTGAATTGGCTGTTCCAGTCAGCAAAGACATTGTAGGCTATATCCGACTATCCACTTTGAACAGAGAGCCCCACGGCTCTGTCGAAAATCAGAGGCTCATGATCGAAGAATGGGGCACCAACATCAAATTCCCATTATGCGTTACTATATCGACAACGGTTTCAGTGGTAAACGCTTTGACCGTCCGGCATTTCAAGAGATGCTCCAGGACATCCAGAAAGGCAAAATTGACTGCGTTGTTGTAAAAGATCTTTCTCGTTTGGGGCGAGACTACATTACTATGGTCTATTACCTTGAAATGTTTTTTCCAAGCAATAACGACCGATTTGTATCAATCAACGACCAATTTGATACCACTAATGGCATAACCAATAGAGATAAATCGGCATATATCCAATCCAGAACACGCATACCGTTCATTAATTTGTTTAATGAGCAGGTATCCATTGAAACAAAAATGAAAGTTGAGATTGTTTTAGACATGAAAGCACAGCATGGTGAGTTTATTGGGCCAAGAGCCCCATTTGGTTACAGGAAATCCAATGAGAATCCCAGCCAGCTTGATCCTGACCCGGTGGCCGCTATTATTGTTCGAAAGATTTTTGAGATGGCGGCAAGCGGCACTGGTGTGACCGGTATCGTCCGATATTTGAATGAGAGGGGCCTCCCTACACCGATTCAGTATGCCAGGGCTCAAGGTTTGGCCGGGAACTTTGACGATGGCAATGGCAGCTGGAACAGCCGATCTGTCAAATACATTCTTACCAATCGTACCTATACAGGTATGCTGGTACAAGGAAAAGAGAAAAGGGCTGCAGAAGCCACCCATGAGCCGCTGGTTGATTCAGGCACATTCGATGCCATTCAAAAGGCATTCCAGGCCAGGGCATACAATGTGGTGTCGCAGGGGCAGTCGACAGACAACATTCTAAAGGGCAAGGTAATCTGTAGGTGCTGCGGCGGAAAGATGCAGCGCAAACGTGGCACCGGCCATGCCGATTGGCACTTTTTCACCTGCATCACCAAGAATCGCTTGGGAGCTGATAAATGTACCGGGATGTATGCCCGAGAGGAAGATGTTTTTAATGCAATCTACTGCCAGTTGAAAGACTATGTGAATGAGCACTATATCACAAATTCAGCATATAAACAGAAGATTCATTTCGTGCGGTACAGGATGTTGCGAATTATGCGAAAGAGGTTCTTATTCAGGCCACAGAAAGCAAGGCTGCCTATGAAAAGCAATATGCCAGGTTCCGCAAGATTCTTTCCGCTAGCAGTAAAGATATTCCGCTCAGTGAAATTGTGGACTGTATTGATAAGGTTGTAGTAGACGGCGGTGGGAAGATGGTGGTAAAATGGAACATAAATTAGGCAAAATCGGGATAGTAGACGCAAATACACAGAACCTATAGATAATCCTGCAGAATAAAGGAAC
Organism: uncultured Hungatella sp.; assembly: GCA_949879795.1. Taxonomy (GTDB): domain Bacteria; phylum Bacillota; class Clostridia; order Lachnospirales; family Lachnospiraceae; genus UBA3402. The sequence goes on along the minus strand of CATLBR010000041.1, from coordinate 707 downwards.
CGAGGTATTCCTGATGATCAGTCCGGATATTTCTATTACCAAGTCTTCTGAAGATAGGTTGAATCGGGAATCATTTGCTGAAAGCCTTGCCAATGCTTTATTGCATTTTTCTTTTCCTACTTCTTTTACTATGGACCTGTCTAAAGGGACAAACTTTGATACAAAATAAGCCCTCCGTTTCTGCGGGCTGTTTTTCTGCAAGTCTTGAAAAAGCCTTATTTTGCGGGCTTTCTCAAATTTCATTTCTTTCTATGATTTGTGCCGACTTCTAAAATTTCCATAGAATAATGAATCTTCATATCAAGGTAATTGCAGTGTACTGGCAGATGCACACCCCTCGGAGGGCAGCAGAGGCAAAAATCAATATCCGCTAAAAAGTATGATTCCGGTATTATACCGTGAGAACCTTTTAGCGGATAATTTTATATACGGAATTGTCTTGGAAAAGTTGTGTATGCACCAAAAACCCCGCCGGAGCGGGGCTGGTATTTTTCTTATGCTGCGGTGAAACCCTGGGCTGCAAGTGCCTCTGTCAATTCTTCATTCTTCTCGCCGCTGAGTGTGCCGTTCCGGTCAATGGTGTAGCTGCCGATGGCGAAAGCGTATGTGGGGGCTTTCTGGTATACCGGAGCCGTTCCGATGAAGTCGCCTACTGCGGTTGCCAGTTCTTTGCGGCGGGGGCCGGTTACATTGTAGCTGATTTCCAT
>CATLBR010000040.1 GCA_949879795.1 uncultured Hungatella sp. | reverse complement strand
AGGGGAGAAAGACCATCACCGTAGACGTGGTGTACGGAGATGGAACTATGGAGAATTTTATGATAGATACGGATGAGGAGTATCTGGAGAAGGCATTTGAGGAAGCGGAGGGGCTGACTGTGGAGGGTTCAAGGACAATTCAGTTCGGACTGATGATTGAGACTGTCAACGGCGTCACGGCAATCTATGATAAAGATCAGGCTTACTGGTCTGTGGAACTGGAAGGGCAGCCATGCAATTACGGGGTGAGCCAGCAGCCGATCCGGGATAAGGAATATTATCGTCTGGTATACACGGCTGCGAAGATGCCGTGAGCCGCACCAGGCAGATGGTGACGGACGGGCTTCTGGCAGGAGTTTTATTTGCCCTGCAGATATCCATGATTCATCTGCCTAACATAGAGCTGGTATCTCTTATGGTGATCCTGTATACGTTGGTGCTGGGAAAGAGGGTGCTGAATATTCTGGTAACATTTACGATTCTGGAAGGAATCTTCCATGGATTTGGAATCTGGTGGGTATCGTATTTCTACATATGGCCTATGCTCTCCGGTCTCACGATACTGTTAAAAAAAAGAGGGGCACCGGACTGGGAATACGGGATTTTGTCTTGCTTTTTCGGATTCTCCTTTGGCTTTCTCTGTTCTCTTCCCTACGTTGCGGGAGGGTTGGGAGCCATGTTTGCCTGGTGGATATCCGGAATCCCATTTGATGTGACGCACGGGATCAGCAATCTGGTGATTGGGCTGGTATTGTTTAAACCAGTGAAGCGGATATTGGAGCTGTGTATGAAAGAAACGAAGCAGTGAAAGAACACCTGCCCGAATTTTTTCAGGGAAGAAAACAATATATTAATGATGATAACTGGATTTTTTATCGTGAAAGATGGGGTTTTCCAGGCAATGGGAGATGCTTACAAACCTGAAGAAATTTTAAGAAAATGGGGATTATATGATGTAGTTTTTAAGCATACCAGCTGGATTTAGAGCATTTACACAAGTGGGTAACACTTAGCCAATATAGATTCACAGACTTTTGGTCCATTGTGGAATAGCCTTTAGAAAAAGAAGGGGCTGTGAAAAAAGTCCCTTAACCAAAAAGAACACTTTCAGGAATAAAACCTGGAGGTGTTCTTTTCTTTTTGGTATAATTTATCTGCCATGAAAAATAATACCAATCATTATTATAGTCCAAAGCAGGGAAGATTACCACTATTTCTTGCAGATAGTTTAGATATCTGCGATCCGGTATTGGCATTTGACCAGATCATGGAGGAGATCGAAATCGAACAGTATCTCAAGCCTGAGCCAGTATACCGTTATGGCAGGCCGGGATATAATCGGGTCAACATGCTTAAAACAATCTTATTTGGCTTTATGGACACAGGATACGCAAGCTTAAGAGAACTGGAGGACCGGTGCAGAGTCAATATCCGTTACATGTATCTGATGGATTATGAAACGCCCAGTTACCGTGCCTTTGGATATTTTATTAATGAGGAAATCAATGGAAATGCCGAAGACATCTTCCGTGCCGTTATGGAGTACATCCGAAAGGAAGACGGAGTAGACCTGGAACATCTCTATATAGACGGCTCAAAATTTGAGGCGAACGCTAACAAATATACCTGGGTCTGGAAAAAGAGCACGGAAAAATTCAGATACCGGCTGTTTGCAAAGATTACCCAGGTGCTGAACCAGATCAACGCGGATCTGGCATATACCGGGCTGAAGGTCGAAACAAACACGGAATATAATCCGCAATGTCTGGAAATGATTCTAAGCAGGTACGCTTTCAAGTGCCGGATTGACGAAAAGGAGTTTGTCCACGGCAAGGGGAACCGGAAAACCAGGGAACAGCGTTATTATGAGAAGTTGAAAGAATATACGGAAAAGCTGAAAGAATACGTGGACAAAATCCGGATCTGCGGCCCGGACCGCAACAGTTATTCGAAGACAGACCATGACGCCACATTTATGAGGATGAAAAAGGACTATATGGGAAATGACCAGCTTCTCCCAGCCTATAACATTCAGCTTGGAGTGGCAGATGAATACATAGCGGTGGTGGATGTGATGCAGTACCGCTCAGATATGGACTGTTTCGTACCACTTATGGAGAAGTTTAAGGAATTGTATGGGTTTTACCCGAAATATCCGGTTGCGGATGCCGGGTATGGCTCGTTCAATAATTATATTTACTGCCAGGAACACGGTATGGAGAAGTACATGAAGTTTCCCATGTACAAAAAGGAAACAAAGGATAAAAACTATCATGATGACCCATTCCGGGCGGTAAACTTTCACGTGGATCCGGATGGCGATCTGATGTGTCCAGGAGGGAAGAAATTCCATTTTGCCTATAGAAAGGCTGTGAGGGGAAACCAATATGGCCGTCAAGAGGAATACTATACGTGCGAAGACTGCAGCGGCTGTCCATACGCGTCCCAATGCAAAAAGACGGATAAAAACAGGACGGTATGCATCAATTCGGAACTAAGCTCCATGCACAAAGAAGTATTGGAAAACCTAGAAAGCATCCAGGGGGCGTTGCTGCGAATGAATCGCTCCATCCAGGCAGAAGGAACGTTTGGAGTTATGAAATACGACCGCTGGTATAAACGGGTGGTAAGAAAAGGACTGAACAGGGTGAAACTGGAATTGTTTCTGGTTTCTATAGGTCATAATCTCTATAAATTCAGGAATAAAAAGATGCGGCTCCCGGAAGCAGCATAAAAAACAGAGCAGCTATTCCAGGGGGTAAGGGGGAGGTATACACTTTTTTAAGATAGGGATGAATTTCTACAACAAAAAAGAAGAGCTGTGAAAAATGGTGTTTCAATCACTCCATTTTTTTCACAGCCCCTCTGTATTTTTAACATTTCTGCCGCAAAAGATGACAATCCGCATCCTCCGGCAGCTTCCGGCGCCAGGCAGTCCTTGCATCTTCTGCGTATTCCCTCCGCTTCCCCTTACCTGCGCCTTCCATTCCCTGTGTCTCCTGATATCAGGCAGAGTCCCCTACAGATCGATGTACCCCACTCCGCCCTCAATCCGTATCTTCGTCCCGTAAGGATCGCTGAGGCGCTGAAGGTACTCCAGAACCTTCTCATCCCCTGTCATGCGGGGCTCTCCCTTTCTGGGCCTCTTGTCGTGAAGTCCCAGGCTGATGGGATACAGCTGTACCTGAGTCACCTTTCCGTCCTCCATGGTCCAGCCGGCCATAACCGCCCTCCAGATATTCTCCAGCACTCCGTAGCCCACGGTTCCGTTCTTGCTGCGGTCATCCATGTAGGCTCCCACCTTGGTGTCCACAGGCATCTTCTTGTTTACATAAGCGTCATAGGGCTGCAAACCTACGGTCTCTGTCTCAAACAGGAAATTGCCCAGGCTGTAGAAGATGACCTTTCCCTTATAAATCTCGATCCCCCTCAGCTCGTGGGGCCCGTGGCCGATGATCACGTCGGCGCCGGCATCGATGCACGCCCTTGAAAATGTCTCCAGGAACATGGCGGGGACGGCGGTGTCCTCCCCGTCAAACTCATGGCCGTGGATGCTGACGAACACCACATCCGCCTGCTTTCCCGCCTCCCTGATCTCCTCCGTGATTCTGACCATGTCCTCTTCCTTCGGCACGGTCTCTATCCAGTTTCTCTCATCCCTCACAAACACTCCCGCGTTTCCAAAGGGCAGGGTTCCCTCCTTAAAAGGATTGCTGTAGCCGTTTTTTATGGAATCCTCTTCCTCAGCGTTGACTCTGGTGATCTTTACCAGCTCCTCAGCCATCTCATAGTGAGCCCCATCCACATGATATCTGGTCTCAAATCGGAGAGGGTTCAGCCCCGGCCTTCCTGTCATCTCCTGGGACTGGCCGCCGGCCCTGGATGACTCGTGGAAGGAAGAGGCCACGCTGATCAGCGCCACTCTGGCCTTTCTTGTCTCCAGGTAACAGGCCCTGGAAGCCTCTCCCAGGTTCGCTCCCGTCCCCGAGAAAACCATGTCCCGCTCCCGGAGATGACGGATAGTGGCCATCACGCCCTCCTGGCCGTAATCTCCTGAATGGTTGTTGGCCGTGTTGTACAAGTTAAATCCAAAGCGCTTCACGTCATCTAAAGCCTCCGGTTCCATCATGGCCCAGGTGCCTCCGCTGACAGCCGCCGGATACCCCTCCTGGCGGTGGAATGTCATCTCCAGATTGCTGAACTTCACATCGTGCTCCATGATACAGTCCCGAACCTGCTCAAATCCCTCATAGCCCTCCTGGGGAATCCGCCTGGTAATGAACATGTCCCCCGTGGCAATCACCTTTAAAGTCTTATTTTCCATATCCCGTTGCCATATCTCCTATCTATTTCATCTTTTTCTCCGTCCTGTGCATGTTTTTCGTCACGGACAGGTGTGGGTGAAATATTTTCCGTTCACACGTTTTCCCATTCCGCGCGCTTCACAGCACAGACAGGCATATGCAGGAAACATTACCGTGTCTCCAGCTCCTTCACATACTGCTCCATCTCCGAATCCGAGGCGTAGACAAAATGTCCCGGACGTATCTCCCGGAAGCCGGGCTTCTCGCTGTCGTAGTGGTGGATAGACGGGTCATAATACAGCCTCTGCTTGTTCCGCTCACTCAGAGGGTCCGGCTGAGGAATCGCCGACAGCAGCGACTTTGTGTAGGGATGAACCGGGTGGGCGTAAAGCTCCTCCGCGTCCGCCAGCTCCACCATATTTCCAAAATACATAACCCCGATGCGGTCAGAAAAATATTTTACCACTGCCAGGTTGTGGGCGATAAACAAAATGGTCAGATCCATCTCCCTCTTAATATCCATCAAAAGATTGATCACCTGGGCCTGGATGGACACATCCAGGGCCGACACCGGCTCGTCGGCGATGATAAAGGAGGGCTTCACCACCAGCGCCCTGGCGATGCCGATCCTCTGCCTCTGGCCTCCGGAGAACTCATGGGGATACCTGCTCCCATGCTCCGCAAGCAGTCCCACCTTGTTGAGAATCGCCGCCACTTCCCCCCGCAGCGCCTCTCTGTCCTTCAGGCCCCTTGTCTTCAGGCCCTCGGCTATGATCTCCTCCACGGTCATCCTGGGATTCAGGGATGAGATGGGGTCCTGAAAGATCATGGCAAGATTCCGGGTGATATAGTCTCTGTCCGCTCTTGTCAGTTTTCCGGAAATATTTTTGCCGTTAAACAGGATCTCCCCGGAAGTGGGATTGTAGAGGCGGATGACCGTTCTCCCCAGGGTGGTCTTTCCGCAGCCGCTCTCCCCCACCAGCCCGAAATTTTCCCCTTTGTACACGTCAAAGGTCACGTGGTTCAGCGCCTTCACCGTCTGCTTCTTCCCAGAAGAAAATTCCATGCACAGATCCTTGATCTCCAGAATCTTCTCTCTGCTCTCCCCGGCGTCAGGGTTCATGCTTCTCTCTGCCATCTAGTTTCCCTCCTTCCCGCGCATGCGCTGGATTCTGTTTTTCAGGCTCTGGGGCATCTCCACCTTGGGGGCGTCCGGATGAAGAAGCCAGGTGGCCGCGTAGTGGGTGTCGCTCAACTGAAAGAACGGCGGCTCCTCCTCAAAATCCACAGCCATGGCATACTGGTTCCGCTCCGCGAAGGCGTCTCCCTTGGGCGGATAGATCATGTTTGGAGGGGTTCCCGGTATGGAGAACAGCCTCTCCCTGGTCTCTAAGTCAGGCATGGAGGACAGCAGCGCCCAGGTGTAGGGGTGAGCCGGGGAGTAGAAAATCTCCTCGGAAGTCCCCACCTCCACGATCTTTCCCGCGTACATGACACAGATTCTGTCTGCCATGTTCGCCACCACTCCCAGGTCGTGAGTGATGAAAATCACCGACAGATTCTGGCTCTTCTTGATGGCCTTGATCTCCTCCAGAATCTTCGCCTGTATGGTCACATCCAGAGCCGTGGTGGGCTCGTCGCAGATCATAATCCTGGCGTTGCTGGCAAGAGCGATGGCGATGACGATGCGCTGGCGCATGCCGCCGGAAAACTGGAAGGGATACTGTTCAAACCGAACCTCCGGGTTGGTGATTCCCACCATCTCCATCAGCTCCAGAGCCCGCTTCTTCGCTTCCGCCCTGGTCATGTGCTCCCGGAGAATGAGAGCCTCCATAATCTGCTTCCCGATCTTCATAATGGGGTTCAGGGCAGACAGAGGGTCCTGAAAAATCAGGGATATCTCCTTGCCTCTCAGCTTATAAAAATCTTTTTCCGTGTATTTGATCAGGTCGTCTCCCCGGTAAAGAATCTCGCCCTCCTCAATGATGGAGTTTTTCGGCAGAATTCCCAGGACTGCCTTTGTGGTCACGGACTTGCCGGAACCCGACTCGCCCACGATGGCCAGGGTCTCTCCCTCGAACAGCTTGAAATCAATGCCCCGCACCGCCTGCACCTTCCCGTTGTAAGTGCGGAAGGAGACTCTCAAGTTATTTACTTCCAATATTGGTCCGTTCATCTTCTTTCCTCCTTATTCCGCGCCTCTGAGGGTCGGATCAAAGGCGTCCCGCAGACCGTTTCCAAACAGGTTAAAGGAGATCATCAGCAGAGAGATGACCACTGCCGGAAATACCACCTGGGTGGGATAGTGAAGCAGCACCTTCTGTCCCTGAGACAGCATAACGCCGATGGTGGGCTCCGGGGCCTGAAGTCCGAGTCCGATGTAGGCAAGGAAGGACTCCGCGAAAATGGCGCTGGGGATGGCGATCATGGAGCTGGTGATAATGGGGCCGATGGAGTTTGGCAGGATATGCCTGAAAATCAATGCCATATCCCGGACTCCCAGGGTTCTGGCGGCCAGCACGTACTCCCGCCCCTTAAATCGGTAGAACTGAGATCTCACCATCCTGGCCGTGTCCACCCAGTCCTTAATCACCAGGGACATGATGATGGAGAACATGCCCGTCCCCGCCACCATGATAAACAAGGTCACGATAACGATTCTTGGAAAGGCGTTGATAATCTCGGTGATGCGCATCATCACCATGTCCACCTTCCCCCCGTAATAACCGGATATGGAGCCGTAGACCACGCCGATGACCACGTTGCAGCACACCGACACGATGGCGATAATCAGGGACACTCTGGCCCCCCTCCACAATCTGGTCCAGATGTCCCGGCCCAGATAGTCGCTTCCGAACCAGAAGCACTCGTCGTCATCCAGCCCCATGTATTTATAGTAATCAACTTCCACATCCACGATCCGCTCCCCGCTGACCAGCCTGGGATTGCGGATTGCAAGCACAGACCCTTCCGGATACTTAGCGGGATCGTTCAAGTTGTCGTATTTTCTGTTTTCAAGGACAAAACCGCCGTCAAAAAGGCCGATATCCAATTTTGCGATAAAGGGGATCTTAGGCGGCATGTTGATCAGATTGGTGTGCTGCTCATCGTACCGGTACTCGTTCATGCCCGGCCCGAATATGGCAAAAAAAGCGATAACCATAATTATAACGGCAGCTACCACCGATGCCTTGTTCTTCACAAAGCGGAGCCATACATCCATAAAGAATCCTATGGGTTTTGTCTTGAACTCCACGTCGTGGAGCTCCTCATCCTTCTGAACCAGACGGAACAGTTCTTTCGGTATGGCGTCATATTTTTCTTTATTATGTTCGTAAAGTACCATTATTTCGTCCCTCCCATCCTGACTCTCGGGTCAACAATTCCATAGGAAATATCCACGATCAGCACTGTGATCAGGGAGATCAGAGAATAGAACATGAGGATCGCCACCGTCAGCATATGGTCGCTGGCATTGATGGAATCCACCATGAGCCCTCCCATGCCGGGGACGGAGAATATGCTCTCCACCACCAGG
>CATLBR010000039.1 GCA_949879795.1 uncultured Hungatella sp. | reverse complement strand
CGCTGAGCTTAATAATATAAGTTTTAGGTCTTGCCATAGTCGCCACCACCGTTTCTTTTTATGATAACATGGGATGGCATTTTATGGAAGAATAATTTAACTAATTATAATGCAGACAAGACACTAGCAAAATGGTATAAAATCATAAAAATAGTGATATGTATTCCCCGATTTTCCTGTGATATACTGTCAATATCACCAAATCAGTATGAAAAGGAAGGGGTTTAAAGGGAATGAAAAGCAGAAAAAGAAACCTGTGTCTGCTCCTTGCCGGCTTCATGGCAGCAGGCCTGGGGCTGGCAGGATGTAAGGGGGACAGGGACCGGGACGGAAAGATTGAGATTGAACTTGTCCAGTTCAAACCCGAGGCCATCGAAGTGTTTGAGCAGCTGGAAGAAGAATTCAACCGGACTCATGACAAGATCCATCTGACCATCGACTCCCCCAACGATGCCACCACCATCTTAAAGACCCGCTTTATACGGGAAGACTATCCGGACATCATCGGCATCGGCGGGGACATCAATTATTCCTATTTTGTGGATTCTGATATTCTGGCGGACCTGTCTGACTATCCGGGGCTTGGTTCCATCAAGCCTGCCTATCTGGATATTCTGGACGGACTGGAATTTGTCCCTACAGAAGGGATGTTCGGAGTGCCCTACGCGGCCAATGCCGCCGGAGTCCTGTACAACCGAACCATGTTTCAGGAGCACGGCTGGGAGATTCCCACAACCTGGGGAGAATTTACGGCCCTGTGCCAGAAGATCCGGGAAGCAGGCATTCAGCCTCTCTACTTCGGCTTCAAGGATACCTGGACCTGCCTGGCGCCCTGGAACGCCCTTGCCGTGGACCTGGCGCCGGCTGATGTGTGCCGCCAGGTAAACCGGGGAGAGACGAATTTTACGAAAGAATACAGGGAGACCGCCGAGAAGATCAGGGAACTGACAGCTTACGGCCAGGAAGGTCCTTTCGCCTACGGCTACAATGACGCCTGCACCGCTTTCGCCAACGGAGAATCCGCCATGTTCACCATAGGAAGCTACGCGGTGCCTCAGATCAAATCCGTGAACCCGGATATGGACATCGACTCCTTCGTCCTTCCCGGCAGCGATGATCCTGACGGCAATGTGCTCAATTCCGGCGTGGATCTGCTGTTCTGCGTCATGGACGCCTGTGAGAACAAGGAGGCTGCCTATGAGGTGCTGGACTTTTTGCTGGAACACGACAATGTTCAGTTTTATCTGGATGAACAGAACGCCATCTCCTGCAAAGACGAGGAGTTTCAGCTGGCCTCCATGCTGGATGGCATGAAAGACTACATCACAGCAGGGAAAATGGCTGACTATCAGGATCACTACTATCCTTCAGAGATGTCGGTGGACGCTCAGATCCAGACCTATCTCATCAACCAGGACACGGATGGGTTTCTGGCGAAGTTTGACAAGGACTGGCTCCGCTATAACCGGGACATTATCCAGAAGGTGAAGGATTATGAGCGGCAAAACGGACAATAAGGGGGGATTGTGAGATGAAAAAGATCAATGACAGGGAACGAACCTATCTTTTTATGACGCTGCCGATTCTGGCACTGTTCTTTTGTTTTAACACGCTGCCTCTCATCAAGGGCGTGATCTACAGCTTTACGAATTTTAAGGGGTACGGCTCCTACGACTGGGTAGGCCTCCGAAACTATACCGATCTGTTTCAGGACGCCCGGGTGGGCAGATCTTACCTGTTCACCGTCAAGCTGGCCGTCACCTCCACCGTGGTGGTCAACGTGTTAAGCCTGATCCTTGCCCTGGGCTTAAGCAGCAAAATCAAGTTCAAAAGCGCTCTCAGGGGCATGTATTTTATCCCCAATATCCTGGGCGCTCTGGTGGTAGGCTATATATTTAACTATTTCTTTACCTATATCCTTCCCGCCATGACAAAGACCACCAGCATGCTGGCCAGCACCAGATGGGCCTGGGTGGCCATCGTGGTGGTATGCGCCTGGCAATCCGTGGCCATGAACACCATCATCTACATATCCGGCATCCAGACGGTTCCCGAGGAAGTCTACGAGGCCGGGTCCATCGACGGCGCTACCGGGTGGTTCAAATTCAGGAACCTGACCTTCCCTCTGATCATGCCTTTTTTTACCATCAACATGGTTCTGTGCATGAAAAATTTCCTTATGGTGTTCGATCAGATCATGGCCCTGACCAAGGGAGGTCCGGCTCAGAGTACGGAATCCATCTCTTATCTGATCTACAACAACGGCATGGCAGGAGGCCAGTTCGGCTTCCAGAGCGCCAACGCTGTGGTATTTTTTGTCCTCATCGTTGCCCTGTCCGTGGCACAGACGAAATTCGGAAGCAGTAAGGAGGAGCAGTTGTAATGAAAAAAGCATACAAAGCAGAGCGGGTCAGCTGGCCCGTCACCATCCTTTTGATCCTGGGACTGATCACAGTAATCTTTCCCCTGTACATGGCCCTTGTGATCGCGTTGAAACAGCCCTCGGAGATGACCAACAGCATTGCCGGCCTTCTCTCCCTGCCAAAGAGTTTCAGCCTGGACAATTTCAGAGAAGCCATGAGAGTTACTGATTTCTGGAGATCTCTGTTAAACAGCTTCCTGATCACCTTTATAAACCTGGTGATCTCCATCGCCCTCCACTCTGTCATCGGCTATGTGGTGGGCCGCAACCGGGGAAGCAGCAAGTTCTATGGCTTCGTGTACCTCTATATCATCAGCGGGATGTTTGTCCCCTTCGCCATCCTGATGATGCCTCTGGTAAAGCAGACCGCTCAGATAGGCATCGCCAACATGGCAGGAGTCATCTGCTGTTATGTGGTCTTCTATATGCCCATGAACATGATGCTCTACTCCGGATATCTGGTGAATATCCCCCTGTCCCTTGAGGAGGCCGCCAGGGTGGAGGGCGCAGGCACCTGGAAGACATACTGGAGCATCATCTTCCCCATCATGAAGCCCATGCACGCCACCGTAGCCGTCCTTACGGCGCTTGGCACCTGGAATGATGTGATGACGCCTCTGGTAATCATGTCGGGCAGCGGGATGAACACCCTTCCCCTAGCCCAGATGACGTTCCAGACTCAGTTCGGAACCAACTACAATCTGGCCTTTGCCTCCTACCTCCTGGCGCTGCTTCCGATCTTAATCTTCTATCTGTTCTGTCAGAAGCAGATCTTAAACGGTGTGGTCAACGGAGCGGTGAAGTAGAAAAAACTTCACAAAACAGGGCTGCCGCGATAAATTGAACGGCAGCCCCTGCTGTTTACTCTTTTACTATCACACATAAATTCATAGCCTGATCTTTTTCTTGGGTGCGGTGGCCTCAAAACTCAGATCGATCAGATCGCAGACCTTATCCTCGTCCACCGTGCCGTCCAGAAGCACCGTGACCCAGTGCTCCTTGTTCATATGATAGGCCGGGCAGATGCCCGCCTCCCGAACCAGCATATCCCTCAGCATCCTGTCGGAGATCTTCAGATTGATCACATCCACATCCCCGTCTCCCTGCAGCCCCAGTTTCTCCCTGCCCACACTCATCACAAGGGCGAACCACTTCTTATTGCCGCCGTGGCGGAAGACAGCGTTATCATCATATTTGCTCCATGGGTAATCCGGAGAAACCTTGTATCTCTTTTTTATATATGCAAACACGGACTCACGCATGGATATCTTTCTCCTGCAAACCAGCAGGTCCTCCGTCCAGCAGCCTCCTTTTCCTCTGAATCATCTCGTCGATTCTCCCCATATACTGCTCCACGTCCTTCACATTCTCCGCCCGCTCAATCCTGTTTTCAGCAGGAAACAGCACCTTGGTGGTGGTCCCGGCTCCGCAGGCGACAATGCTCTGCCGTTCCTCCATGATAACCACGTTGTACAGGCACTCCTTCCCCCGCCTGGCGTACCCTACGTTCTCAAAATTACCCGCCATATTTTTCTGCCTGTACAGATAATAGGGCTCCATGCCCATATCCTTGGCGTACCGGGAAGTCAAATCGATCATCTCCTGAGTCCCCACGATCTTCAAGTTCTTGTAGACCTCCTTCATGGTGTTGAGGCGGGCGGCCCTCTTGATGGCCAGAGAGTGAACCGTGACGCTGTCCGGGTTCAGCAGGCGGATCTGCTCCATGGTGTGCCTAACATCCTCTATGTCCTCCTCCGGAAGCCCTACGATCAGGTCCATATTGATATTCTCAAACCCCATCTCCCTTGCCATGTAAAAGCATTCCTTCACCATCTCCACTGTGTGGCGGCGGCCGATGAGATCCAGGGTCCTCTGCTCCATAGTCTGGGGATTGATGGAGATCCTGGTGACGCCATGGCGTCTCAGAACCTGAAGTTTCTCCCTGGTGATGCTGTCCGGCCTTCCCGCCTCCACCGTCAGCTCCCTTATTCCGGCCAAGTCAAAAATCTCTTCAAGTCCGGACAGTAGCCGGTCAAGCTCCTGTGCCTCCAGGGATGTCGGCGTCCCGCCCCCTATGTACACGCAGTCCAGCGGCCTCCCCCTCATCATGTCCGCCGCCGCCCTCATCTCCCGAAACAGCGTCTCCAGATAAAGGCCTGTGCGGTCTTTCCATCTGCCGATGGGGTAGGAGGTAAAAGAACAGTACAGGCAGGTGGTGGGGCAGAAGGGAATGCCGATGTACAGGCTGTAACCCCTGTCACTGTCCAGAGTTTTTAAAAGCTCCGTCTCACGGACCGCGGTCCTCAGAGCCAGCCCGATCTTCTCATCACTGGTGTAGTATACTTTCTTCATGTAGAGGGACACCTCATCCAGGGACATCCCCTCATCCAGCTTTGTCATGACAATCTTGGTGGGGCGGATCCCCGTGAGAGTACCCCATGGCAGGAGGCGCCCTGTGCGGAGTACTAAAAGTACATAGAGGCGCCGTTTGATCCTGCTCTTGGTCTGAGTTCTGTCCTCATAGTCCACGGCTATGGGCTCCTGGATCTGGGACAGTTCTTCCTCCAGTTCCTCCCCCGCTTCCGCAGGGAACTCTGCCCACTCCTGGCGGCTCTGGCTGATGATCTTCAGAGAAAATTCTTTTCTCCCTCTGTCCACCATCCCCTCCACGGAGAATGCCGATCCCTCCGCGGGCTCATAGACAAAGGTCTCCCCCGGATAGAACGCCATGAGAAGCTCTCTGATATCCTGTTCGTATGCCCTGTCGTTTAACAATATCTCAATCATGTTTCACCTACCGCCTGTATCGGCAAATGACATTATATTTTTTCTCGTGACCGATGGTAGTATCACTGTCGTGTCCCGGATAGACCCTGGTACTCTCCGGAAGGACAAACAATTTGCCCACAACGGAATCGATGATATCTACAGAGCTGGCTGTGGGCAGGTCGGTTCTCCCCACCGACTGATGAAATAGCGTGTCGCCGCTGAACAACACCCCTTCCTCCTCCACATAAAAGCATACACAGCCTGCCGTGTGTCCCGGGGTGTGAAGCACCTTCCAGCTGCGCCCGATCAGATCCAGGATCTCCCCGTCCCTGAGCCATCTGTCGGCTGTCAGGGACATGTCCTCGCCATAGGAACCTGTCAGATTCATGTCCGGCTCTTCCAAAAGCGCCATCTCCTTCTCCCCTGCCAAAATCGGGATATGGAATGTGCGCCGAATATCCTCTGCCGCCAGTATGTGGTCAAAATGACCATGGGTCAGCAGCACAGCCTCCGGCCGGACCTGCAGCTCCCTGCATTTATTTAAGATAAATGTGGCATTGTCCCCGGGGTCGATGATGACTCCGGGCTTTAAGCCCTCCCGCCTCTTTTCTTCCTCCACCTCTCTGTACACAATATAACAATTGGTGCTGACCATACCCAGCACACACTTTTCAATCCTGAAATCACTCATGCCGTCTCCTCCTGAGGTATTATACATTTCTGCCTGTCCAGCACGTATCTACAACTGAACACAGGCCTGTCCGGCAACTTTCATAAAAAGAGAGAAAGCAGGCCCGGACTATCCTGCTGTTCTCTCTATATCTAACACTCCCTCTATCTGTCTCAGTTTGTCTGTGACCTTGGTCAATTCCTCCTTGCCGTGGATATCAAAGGTCATGATGATGGTGGCCTTTCCCTGCTTGCTGGTACGCACGTTCATGGATGTGATGTCGATCTGGCGCTCCGTAAAGACTTTGGAGATGTCCACAAACATTCCGATCCGGTTGTTGGCATAAATCTGAATCTCCGTGGAGTACCGCTCCCGGTTCTCTTCTCCTTCCGGCTGCTGCCACTCCGCGTCTATCAGACGGGCTCTCTCAGACTCGGGAAGGTTTATGACATTGATACAGTCCGTGCGGTGGAGAGACACACCCCTTCCTCTGGTGACAAATCCCACGATCTCATCGCCGGGCACCGGACTGCAGCACCGGGAAAAACGGACAGCCACATCGTGAATGCCCCTGACCACAATCCCGCTTTTTGACTTCTTCGCCGCAGGAACCTTGCTGGTCATCTCTCCGATCCCATCCAGAATATTGGCGTCGGTCACCTCATTCTTTAGCTTCTTCTCCCTGGCCTCCAGCATCTTATTGATGACCTGGCCTTCTTTTAAGCCGCCGTGACCGATGGAAGCCAGAACCGAATCCCAGTCCTTAAAAGCGTACCGCTTTAAGACCTTCTCCATATATTCCTGCTTGTTCAAATCGGAATAGTTGATTCCCTTGGCCTTGCAGTACCGGTCGATCATGTCTTTGCCCCGGAGAATATTGTCCTCCTTAAGCTCTGTCTTGAACCACTGATTGATCTTGTTCTTCGCCTGGGTGCTCTTCACCAGTTTCAGCCAGTCCCTGCTGGGTCCCTTGGAATTCTGGGAGGTGATGACCTCGATCCGGTCCCCGTTCTGTATCACGTAGTCGATGTTCACCAGCTTTCCGTTGACCCTGGCTCCTACCATCTTGTTCCCCACGGCGCTGTGGATGGCATAGGCGAAATCGATGGGGGTGGAGCCGCTGGGAAGGGCCTTCACATCCCCGGTAGGTGTAAAGCAATACACACTGTCGGAGAACAGATCCAGATCACTTTTGATCAGACTTAAGAATTCCCTGTTGTCGGACATGTCCCTCTGCCACTCCAGAATCTGACGCAGCCAGGAGAGCTTTGCCTCCTCGTCCCCTGCCGCCACCTGTCCGCTTCCGCTCTCCTTGTACTTCCAGTGAGCCGCGATTCCGTACTCGGCGGTGCGGTGCATCTCGTAAGTGCGGATCTGAATCTCGAAGGGCTGTCCGTTGCTGCCTATGAGGGTGGTGTGGAGAGACTGGTACATGTTGGGCTTGGGCATGGCGATATAATCCTTGAACCTGCCCGGAATCGGCTTATACAGTTCGTGGATCACCCCCAGGGCTCCATAGCAGTCCTTCACCGACTCCACGATGATGCGCACGGCAAACACGTCATATATCTGCTCCAGCGTCTTATCCTGCTTCACCATCTTTTTATAAATACTGAAGAAATGCTTCACCCTGCCGTCCACCGTGGCCTGGATTCCGCTCTCCTCCATGTGATTCTTCACTTCCGCCACAATGCCGTTGACAAACTCCCATCTGGCATCCTTGCTGAAGGCGATCTTCTCCTCCAGGTCATTGTAGACCTCCGGCTTCAGATATTTTAAAGACAGATCGTCCAGCTCCACCTTAATCTTGGAGATACCCAGTCTGTGGGCAATGGGAGCATAGATATCCATAGTCTCCCTGGCCTTCTCTTTCTGCTTCTCCGGCCTCATGAACTGGAGCGTCCGCATGTTGTGAAGCCGGTCCGCCAGCTTGATGAGAATCACACGGATATCCTTGGCCATAGCCAGAAACATCTTTCTCAGATTCTCCGCCTGGATCTCCACCTTGTCCATGGACCACGACAGCTGAGTCAGTTTGGTGACGCCGTCCACCAGAAGGGCCACCTCCGGACCGAATTCTCTTGTGATCTCGTCCAGCGTCATCACCGTGTCTTCCACCACATCGTGGAGGATACCGGCGACGATACTCTCCTTGTCCAACTCCAGATCTGCCAAAATGATGGCAACACAAAGAGGGTGAATGATGTAGGGTTCACCCGATTTTCTCTTCTGGTCCTTATGGGCATCTCTGGCAATTTTATACGCCCTTTCCACCATAGAGATGTCATCAGACGGATGATATTTGCGGATGCTGCGAACCAGATCTTCATACAAAACTTCCGGACTGGTAAAAGAAGCAGGGGCTTCCAGTTCCTGTTCCAGCCTTTCCTCAAAATGTTCTTGCGCCATGAAATCACCTTCTTACGTGCGTAATTATTAGACCATTATAAGTTTTCTTATTGAAAAATGCAAGACTTTTTCAATCTGCCC
>CATLBR010000038.1 GCA_949879795.1 uncultured Hungatella sp. | reverse complement strand
AATTTATCATATCGCAGAACCTATCCGGACGGAACTACATCAATTATAAGCGCCTGGCATCGTCTGTAGACGCGGATGTCTTAAAATCGTTCCTCCGTGGAATCATTGACAGCATCTCCGTTATGGACGGCCGCATTTGCTCCATCGTTTTCAAGAACGGGCTGTCCCATTCTTTCATCTACCGATGATGATGGGACAAAATACCCCAGGAGCCGCTAAACTCCTGGGGTATTCTTACTCTTCATTTTCTGATCTGTTTGGATTCATGGGACACCGGCTGCAATCCGCGCTGTTACTCCTGCATATGGAGTCATGCAGTGTGCCTACCCGGTATGGAGACAGCCCCCATTCACTTCTCGGTATGCCGCAGGGACCTATAAGCCCAGAAATAAATCCAGTTTTGTTATCTGGGCTAAATAATCCCCCTCCCACCAGCGCAGGCCCGGCAAGTCCAGGTTCGCTACTTGTAACCATCTCAATGTGTTGTCCATCTGCCCATATCCAGGTATTTCCGCCAGAGGATTCCGCTTCTATGCCAGGCGCTTTAATAACCGGCTTCATATCAAATTTATTTTTTTCTCCCATTTCTGCTCCTTCAACCTACTTTACAAAAGTACGATTTTAATGCTACAACACCAACATAGCATCCCCAAAACTGAAAAATCTGTACCTCTCTCTGATTGCCTCCTCGTAGGCGTGGAGAACGTGCTCCCTGCCTGCCAGAGCCGACACCAGCATCACCAGAGTGGATTCCGGCAGATGGAAATTGGTCACCAGGCAGTCCAGAAGTTTAAACTTATATCCCGGATAAATAAAGATGTCCGTCCATCCGCTGCCCGCCTTCAGCAGACCGTCCTCCCCCGCCGCCGACTCCACGGTCCTGCAGCTGGTTGTCCCCACGCAGATCACCCTGCCCCCTTCTCTCCTGGCCCTGTTCACTTTCTCAGCCTCTTCCTCCTCCACCATGTAAAATTCCGAATGCATATGGTGGTCCAGAATATTCTCCACTTTCACCGGGCGGAATGTGCCCAGGCCTACGTGGAGGGTCACATGGGCGATGGACACCCCCATACCCTCGATCTGATCCAGCAGTTCCTGTGTAAAATGCAATCCTGCCGTAGGCGCCGCCGCCGAACCGTCGTGTCTGGCATAGACCGTCTGATACCGGTTTTTATCCTTCAGCTCATGGGTAATATAGGGGGGCAGGGGCATCTGGCCCAGCCTGTCCAGAATCTCCTCAAAAATTCCCTGGTAGGTAAATCGGATCAGACGGTTTCCCTCTTCCACCACGTCCGTCACCGTCCCTCTCAGAAGTCCGTCACCGAAAGAGAGCACTGTGCCGGGACGTGCCTTCTTCCCCGGCTTCACCAGGGTTTCCCACACATCTTTCTCTCTCCTCTTTAACAGAAGCACCTCAATTCGGGCCCCCGTCTCCTCCTTCACCCCGTACAGACGGGCAGGTATCACTTTTGTATCATTGATTACCAGGCAGTCCCCTTTTCTCAGATACTCCAGGAGATCTCTGAATCCTCTGTGCTGTATCTCCCCGGTGTCTTTATCCAGCACCA
Source organism: uncultured Hungatella sp. (assembly GCA_949879795.1). GTDB lineage: Bacteria > Bacillota > Clostridia > Lachnospirales > Lachnospiraceae > UBA3402. The sequence goes on along the minus strand of CATLBR010000038.1, from coordinate 8,689 downwards.
GCAGCCTGGAAGAAGAACGGTCCTCCAGGGGATCCTGGGCGATCAGCTCCTGAGGCAGATCAAAATAAAACTCCGATACGTTCATTGGTTCCTCCACTTTACCTGTCATTCTTTATTATCTCCACCCTTGTCCTGGGAGATACGGGCGTCTTTGCCAAAGCCTGCACTCAGCCTCCGACTCCGCCGATGATTACTTCCGATGCCCCCGTGCTCCCATAGATCTTCTCCAGAACCTGGTCCGAGGCGATAGCCTCCTGCTGTCTGCCCTGAATCTGAGCCATCACGGCTTTCACCTCCGCCTTCTCACCCACCTTCCGGATATAATCGTAGACCCCGGGGTCAACCTCCTGAACCATATAGTATCTCCCACTCTCATCTTTTTTGGCATATCCCCAGCTAAAGGCAGGCATCAATGTCTCCGTCTCCCGATAACGGATCTCATAATACGGAAATATCACGTAGGAATCCTGCTCCGGTCCCTGGATGGAATAACAGGAAATATTCTCATACCCCTTCACGCTTGCCTTCACAAGCTCCATTCTGGCCCGTTCCCCTTCTTTGTCCTCCTCCGACCAGTCCTCAATTCCGAACACCCAGGCCAGAAGCTCCGGATCGCACTCCTCTTTCGCCTCACAGTAGGACTGAACAAGGCCTGTCAGCTCCAGCATGGCATCCTGCTGCAGAGGAAACTGAGCAGGGTCCGCCTCCGCCGCCATCGTGCCGGAGCCGCTGTCTCCCTCTGTCTGCATCTCACCTGATTGGGCCGTACCTTCGCCGTCCCCTCCGTCGTCCTGCCGGTTTCCTCCGGAGTCTTCCACCTCTCCCGTCCCCTCCGTCGTCTCCAGCTTTCCTTTATCCGCATACTCCACATCCAGATACGAATCACTCTCTCCCGTACCCCTGCCCTCCGTATCTCCACCTTTGTCCAGCTGAATAATAACGACAATCAGCACGATCACCACTGCAGGAATGATCCCAAACCGCAGCACCCTGAAAAGTACGCTGTCGTCCTGATTCCCTCGCCCCGTCCTTCTCTGATTTGCCATATATTCTGTACCTCCCGGCCTTCAAGTCTTGCTCTATTCTAGCAAAAAAAACAGCAAAAAGCAACTTTTCTACTTGCATCTTTTTCTATACTGTAGTATGATAACAGTAATGCGTCTGTAGCTCAGTGGATAGAGCAGTGGCCTCCGGAGCCGCGTGCGGAGGTTCGATTCCTCTCAGACGCATTATTTTTGTGCCTTCAGCCCAGGGCTGAGAACACTTAAATTATTCTGTATTTCTTTTGTATAACTGGAATCATTCACCGCGTTATACAGACTCAGAGTCCGATCTTTATTAGATTCGCTGCCAAAAGAAGGCCGAAAATCAAGATACACTTGACCTTCGGCCTTCTTTTTGTTCGGAGCATCCCCATCGGATGCTGCTCTACTTCTCCTCACAAACCTGAAAAATATAAAATTTTAAGTAGTAAGACGAATCCGCCGCCCAGAGGATAGGGTGATCCGCCGCCTGGGTCCGGTATTCCACCTGGCGCAGCCGTCTGTGTGCTCCTGTTGCGGCCTCCCTCAAAGTTTTGGCGAACAGTTCCGGGTCCATGAAGTGGGAACAAGAACAGGTAGCCAGATAGCCGCCGTCCTTCACGAGTTTCATTCCTCTGAGATTGATCTCCCGGTAACCTTTCACGGCGTTTTTCACGGAATTCCGGGACTTGGTAAAGGCAGGAGGATCCAGGATCACCACATCGAATCTCTCCCCCTCTTTCTCCAGCTTTGGCAGCAGTTCAAACACGTCGGCGCACACAAACCGAACCCTGTCCTCCAGACCGTTGAGCCTGGCGTTCTCACGGGCCTGTTCCACCCCCAATTCCGAGGCATCCACGCCCAGCACCGACCTGGCTCCTGCGGCCCCTGCGTTCAGGGCGAAAGAACCTGTGTGGGTAAAACAGTCCAGCACCTTCTTTCCGTCACACAGCCGTCCCACCGCCTGGCGGTTGTACTTCTGATCCAGGAAGAATCCCGTCTTCTGTCCGTCCCTGACGTCCACTATGTATCGGACTCCGTTTTCTGTAATCTCCACTCTGGTGTCAAAAGGTTCTCCCATAAACCCCTTAAACCGCTCCATCCCCTCCTGAAGGCGCACCTTGGCGTCACTTCGCTCGTAGACTCCCCGAATCCCGATTCCGTCTTCATCCAGTATTTTTATAAGTTTTTCCACAATCACCGGTTTCCACCGGTCGATTCCCAGAGCCAGAGACTCCACCACCAGAACATCGGAAAACTTGTCCACCACAATCCCCGGCAGAAAATCCGCTTCCCCGAAAATCACCCTGCAGCTGCAGGTATCCACCGTATCTTTCCGATAATTCCACGCGTCCCGGACCCGAGTCTCGATAAAGGCTTCATCCACCTCCACATCTCGTCTTCTGGTCATCATGCGGACAGTGATGGTTGACCTGGTGTTGATAAAGCCCTGTCCCATAGGGTAGCCGTCAAAATCCTCCACCCGAACCATGTCCCCGTCAGCAAAATCGCCCTCGATCCGCTGGATCTCATTGTCATATATCCAGGCACCGCCCGCCTTCAGGCTGCGCCCCTGGCCCTTTTTCAATATCACTGTCGCTGTCGTCATCTGCACTCCGACCTCTCCTCCCGCGGATTTTTGCCGATACAGCCGTCATTGCCGCAGGTCCTCCTCAACATAGTGTACTTTTGAAACAATCCAGTACTTATCATATCTCCTCACATTATCGCTGCCAAAATTCAGCTGATACAACCTGAATGTAACCTCTGTATTCTTGGGCTGCCAGTGCTCCTTATAGGTGTACTCGTAGTGCATACCCAGATTCTTCATCACATCTCCGCTGTGGGAATTCTCTACATCGTGGGTGGCTGTGATGTATGGAAATCCGTCGCTCTTCACCTGTTCTATCACCGCTTTTGCCGCCTCTGTCATAAGCCCCTGATGCCATAATTCTTTTTTCAGGCCATAGCCCAGATCAAAGCTGTCATCCGTACTCACATGGACATAACCCACAGGTATGTTGTCACTTTTCAGGCACACGGCATAGCGGTAACCTCTGGGCCGGCTGTACACGCGGGCATAATGCTCTTCAAACACTTCTTTTGCCTCTTCCATAGTCTTCACGGGAAACCATGGAAGGAAGCGGTTGACCTCCTGGTCGCTGTAGATATTATATATAGCTTCTATGTCATGTTCTGCAAATTTTCTCAGTATAAGCCGCTCTGTCTCCAGGGCAGGCGTGTTGTTCAACTTCATTTTTCCTTCAGCTGGTAAATCCTTTTCTCCATATTTTTGTACATCTCAAAGCCTGCGGCCAAACCGATCTCAAAATAAACTTCCTCAAATGTTTTTGCAAAATTGACTATAATATCCATCAGTTCATCATTCCCCGGGTCAGCAGACGGTATCACTGTCTTAAGCTGCCCAAACAATGTCTCATATGCATGGCCCACTCTCTCCTCCACGCTTTCTTTGCTCTTCTCCTCAGCCCTGCCCACGTCATACAGCAAATGCGCCGCCAGGTTATCCGTGTCCACCCGCTTCATGACATCATTGTATATCCCCATTGACATCTATCCTTTCTACTCAAGAGCCTCGATCGCTGCCTGAAGCTGATTGTCTTCGCTTTTTTCCACCACTGCCCTGGTTCTCAGCTCCTCGTCGAGTTCCACCTCTATATCAGGAGCCAGACCCTCCCCGTGGAGATCAAACCCGGAGGGAGTGTAGTAGTGGGCTGTGGTCAGTTTGATAGCCGTCCCGTCCCCCAAGGGAAGTACGCTCTGGACGATTCCCTTTCCAAAGGTCTGGGTCCCCACCACAATTCCCGCGTCGTAATCCAGGATCGCCCCGGTAAACACCTCGGAAGCGCTGGCCGAGTTTCCGTTGACCAGCACTGCCAGCGGTACGTCCACCTGATGTCCGTCCTCTTTCGGATAATCACCGCCGCTTGGTCCGTAGTCGCTCTCATACTGAATCTTCCCGTCCGCGCAGAAAAATCTCTCTCCGTTCCCGTCCTTGTCTGCCGTGTACACCAGCATACCGTCCAGCTTATCCTCCGGAAGCACATAAGCCATCATCTCCACAACCGCATCCAGAACGCCTCCCGGATTGTCCCGGAGATCGATGATCAGTTTCTCCATCCCCTGCTCTTCCAGGTCGTCGATGGCACTCCTGAACTGCTGGCTGGTGATAGTGTCAAACTGCAGAACCTCGATGTACCCCACCTTATTCTCCAGCATCTCATGCTCCACGGTGGGCACCTCTATCTTGCGGCGCTCTATGGTCAGCTCCACCTCCTCATTGGCATCTCCTCTGAGCACAACCATGGATACCTTGCTGCCCTCCTCGCCTCTGATATAATTGCTGACCAACAGGTCAAGCTCCATGCCGGTCACTTCCTCGCCTTCCACCTTATAGATAATATCTCCCGGCAGCAGTCCTGCCTCAAAAGAAGGAGAATTCTCAAACACCCTCATCACCGTAGAAATTCCCGTGGAAAGGCTCTGGGAAACCATAGCTCCGATACCGCAGTATTCTCCCGCAGTATCCTCCATAAGCGACAGATAATCTTCCTCATTGTAGTATACGGAATACGGATCGTCAAGACCATACATCAGACCCATATAGATTCCGTCTTCCACAAGTTTCGTATCCTCTTCAAACAGATAATAATTCTCCACTATCTCCTGGATATATCCCATCTTCTCCACAATCCGGTCAAACTCCAGTTTTCCCTCAGGCAATTTTACCGGGCTGTTGTCCTCCACAATCTGAACCGGGTCATCCATCACTGCTTTTCCTATGAGAAAGATTCCCGCCGACACCCCCACAATCACCAGCCCTGCAAATGCCATCACAAGGGCTCCTGCCAAAAAACCTTTCCAAAATTTATTCTTCGTCTCCATCTCTGACTCCTCTCACGGCGTCACAGCTCTGCCATGATTACTCATATAAAGTTAATATTCCCAATCCATACCACAATATACGTTACACCTTCAGATGTTTTCTTATGGTAAAGAAACTGGCGAAAAATCCGATCCCCAGTCCTAACAGCACTGCCACCACAGTCATATAAGGAAATATCTGGCTCAGCGGAAGAAACTGGAAGATCCTGGAAAGAATCTGAAACTTAGCTGTCAGATATCCCACGGACTCCAGATACAAAAAATACATGCCTACAAGGGGAAAAAATGCCCCCATAAGACCGATTACGATTCCCTCCACCACAAAAGGCGCCCGGATCATATAGTTGGTGGCTCCTATGTAGCGCATGATCTCGTTCTCATTCTTGCGGAAAGACGCCGCCACATTGATAGTGTTGCTGATCAGGAACACGGACACCGCCAGAAGAACGCCGATGATCACCAGGGACAGAATTCCTATGACCGCATTGAAGCTGCTCAGACCAGCCGCCGCGCTGTTGGAATAATTCACCTGACGCACGCCCGGAAGCTGATAGAGATACTCCACCATCTGATCCTGGAACGTGATGTCGCTCAGGAATATCTGGTAGGAGGCAGATCCCGCCAAAGGATTGTCGTCGGCAAACCCCTCCGCCAGCTCCTCGTGGCCGGCAAAATAATCTTTCTTCATGGACTCCCACGCCTCCTGGGCCGAGGTAAACTCCATATCGCTGACCTCCTGCCTGTCCCGGATCTCCGCCCCGATAGCCCTGATAGCATCCTCCGACAGATCCTCGTCAAAAAATACCGTGATGCCGATGGTCCCTTCCACATTCTTCACCACATGCTGTATGTTGACAATAATGCTGAAGAACAGGCAAAACAAAAAAATACACGCAGAAATTGTCGCCACCGATGCCAGGGAAAACCAGACATTTCTGCATATATTTTTAACTCCCTCCTTCAGGCAATACCAAAATGTACTAATTCTCATGAGCCGCTCCGCCTTCTTCATCACTTACGATACAGCCCCGGTCCATGGTGATGACACGGCGCTGCATCAGATTGACTATTTCGTTGCTGTGGGTAACCACCACCACGGTAGTCCCCATCCTGTTGATCTTATCCAACAGTTTCATTATCTCTATGGCGTTGTGGTGATCTAAATTTCCTGTAGGCTCATCGGCCAGCAGAACCTCCGGGCGGTTGATCAGAGCCCGGGCGATAGCCACCCGCTGCTGTTCTCCTCCGGACAGCTGCTGAGGATAAGACTTGTATTTGGAAGACAGGCCCACCATCTGAAGCATGGAAGGCACCCTCTCCCTGATCTTTCTGGGAGAGGCGCCGATCACTCTCTGGGCAAACGCCACATTCTCATAGACATTGCGATCCCGAAGAAGCCGGAAATCCTGAAACACTACTCCCAGCCTTCTTCGGTACTTTGGAACGTATCTTCTTGGCATCTTGCCCAAATTCATATCGTTGACCACGATCTTCCCCGAGGTGGGTTCCACCTCTTTCAGAAGGAGCTTCAGCAGGGTAGATTTTCCCGAACCGCTGCGCCCGATGATAAACACAAATTCTCCGTCCTCGATGGTGATATTGATGTTTCTCAAAGCCTTGTTCCCTGTGTCGTAGGTCTTATATATATTTGTAATTTCAATCATATCCGCTCTCTGGTCCTTTAAAAATCTGAATTTTCCATGTATTTCATATACTTGACTACCATAAGGGCAATCTTAAAGGTGATGGCATCCTCAAAAATCCTCAGATCCAGGCCAGTGCTCTTCTGCAGCTTGTCCAGGCGGTACACCAGGGTATTTCTGTGGATATACAGCTGTCTGGAAGTCTCCGACACGTTGAGGCTGTTCTCAAAAAACTTGTTGATGGTGGCCAGGGTCTCGTCGTCAAACTCGTCCGGGGACTTGCCGTCGAAAATTTCCCTGATAAACATTTTGCACAGGGGAATAGGCAGCTGATAGATCAGACGGCCGATGCCCAGTTTGTTGTAGGCGATGACATTCTTGTCGCTGTAGAAGATCTTGCCCACATCCAGCGCCATCTTGGCCTCCTTGTAGGACCGGGACACTTCCTTGATCTCGCCCACCACGGTTCCGAAAGCAACATGCACCTTTGTCATAGCCTCCGTGTTCAGCATATCCAGAACCATATTCGCGGTCTTTTCCAGATCGTCGTAGGTCTCCGTGGGCTTCACTTCCTTCACCAGGATGATATTCTTCTCATCCACCGCAGTGATAAAGTCCTTGGTCTTGCTGGCAAACAGGCTTCTGACAGTCTCCAGCGCATTCACATCCTTCTCGTGCTTTGTCTCGATAATATATACCACCCGCTTCACGCTGGTCTCTATGTGAAGTTTCTTTGCCCGGTTGTAGATATCCACCAGAAGCAGATTGTCCAGGAGCAGATTTTTAATAAAATTGTCTTTGTCAAATCGCTCCTTGTAAGCCACCAGAAGATTCTGAATCTGAAATGCCGCCAGTTTTCCCACCATATATGCATCGTCGCTGCCGCCTTTGGCAAGCAGAATATATTCCAACTGATGTTCATCGAAAACTTTAAAAAACTGATAACCTTGAATAACCTGGCTGTCCGCCGGCGAATCTACAAAAGCGAGGATGGAACTTTCGTACTCCTCCGCGTCGGGAAACGTGGTGGCCAAAACTTTTCCCTCTGTCTCACAGACGCAGAGATCTATTCTTGTAATGCCTTTCAGCCCGTCGATGGTCGTCTGAAGTATCTGATTTGATATCATAGCGCACTCTCCTTTTTTGTAAATTTACCCATACCCTATATTAAAACATAAAATTAAAAAAAGCAAGCAAGTATGAATACTTGCCTGCTGATTTTCTGAATTCTTAATAATTTTACTAGTTAACGATAATCTGCTCTGTGTCTTTGTCAAATACATGAATCTTGCTCAGATCCAGAGCCAGCCTTACGCTGTCGCCAACTCTTGCGGAAGTACGCGGATTAACTCTTGCCGTGAAGTTAGCCTCCTCAACATCAAAGTACAGGAACACCTCTGCACCCAACAGCTCGTATACACGCACAACAGCGTCGATAATACTCTTCGGAGAAGCATCCAGCCATGCCTTGTCGTCATGGAGATCCTCAGGACGGATACCAAGAGTAACAGTCTTTCCGATGTAGTTCTTAGCCTCCAGGACTTTGCCTTTCTCTGCCGGCAGGGAGATGGTGTGATTGCCGAAGGTCAGAGTAACATCAGAGCCTTCCTTGCCTACCTTAGCGTCTACCATGTTCATCTGAGGAGCTCCGATGAATCCTGCAACGAACTTGTTGCATGGCTTGTCATACAGATTCTGCGGAGAGTCAACCTGCTGAACAACGCCGTCCTTCATAACAACGATTCTGGTACCAAGCGTCATAGCCTCGGTCTGGTCATGAGTTACGTAGATGATAGTCGCCTGCAGTCTCTGATGCAGCTTGGAGATCTCGATACGCATCTGGCCTCTCAGCTTGGCATCCAGGTTGGACAGCGGCTCGTCCATAAGGAACACTTTAGGATTACGTACAATAGCACGGCCCATGGCAACACGCTGTCTCTGACCACCGGACAGAGCCTTGGGCTTACGGTCTAACAGATGCTCCAGGTCAAGGATTCTTGCAGCCTCATGAACCAGTTTGTCAATCTCCTCCTTCGGAGTCTTTCTCAGTTTCAGACCAAATGCCATGTTGTCATACACGGACATATGGGGATACAGAGCATAGTTCTGGAATACCAT
>CATLBR010000037.1 GCA_949879795.1 uncultured Hungatella sp. | reverse complement strand
AGAGAAGACGCACGAGTGGCTCAGTGGTGGAGTATCGCCTTGCCAAGGCGAGGGTCGCGGGTTCGAATCCCGTCTCGTGCTTAAGAGGAGCAGGGAAACCCAGCGGGATGGTGGGTTTCCTGTTTTTGTATTTGGAAAGTTATATATTTTTTTGAGGGGGGGAACATATATTGCGGAGAGAGAAAGACCCGAATAAGATGAGAAAAATTTGGACCGTCGTGGTTATTTTATATGTAGGCTTTATTTTTCACAATTCACTAACCCCTGCTCTGGAGTCTTCCAGACAGAGCGGAGGGGTTTTGGCTCTGGTTTTGGCCGTGGCAGATAATATGGGAATTGAAAGTTCCTGGATAACGGAACATTTGATTCGAAAAATGGCTCATTTTGCAGAATACACGCTTCTTGGGGTGCTTTTGTCGACTGCTGTCAGGCAGTACGGGGCTGCGCTGTCTGCAGAAAGGCTGGTTAAAGGCTGGCTGGGGACGGTGATCCCCCTTATGGACGAGACTATACAGCTGTTTGTAGAAGGAAGATCAGGTCAGATCAGCGATGTGTGGCTGGACATGGCGGGGGTCTTTGCTGGTATTGCAGCGGCGGAGCTGGCAGGATATTTTTTTAGGGCAAGAGCAGGGAGAAGAGAGTGATGGCAAAGCGGAATGTGGCGATGCTTTTGGAATATGAGGGAACCCGCTATGACGGCTGGCAGAAGCAGGGGAATACAGACAGCACAATTCAGGGAAAACTGGAGACAGTCCTGGAAAAAATGACAGGTGTGTATCAGGAGGTCCATGGTTCAGGGAGAACAGATGCAGGAGTTCACGCCCTGGGTCAGGTGGCCAATGTCCATCTGGATACAGACATGAATAGTGCTGAAATATGCGATTATCTCAATCGCTATCTTCCTGAAGATATAAGGATTCTTCAGGTAAGGGAGGTGGAGGAGCGGTTTCACAGCCGCCTGTGGGCGACGGAGAAAACATATGCATATCATATGGATATGGGCGTGAAGGGCAGTGTATTTCAGAGAAAATATGTCTATGCTGTGGGTGAACAATTGAATGTAAGAGACATGGAGCAGGCTTCCGGGCTGTTGGTGGGAACCCATGATTTTCAGAGCTTTACCTCTGTCAAGAATAAGAAGAAATCAACGGTCAGGACGATCAGGGATATAACTTTTGAGACCGCGGGGGACTGTCTGACAATCCGTATGACGGGAGACGGCTTTCTCTACAATATGGTGAGAATTCTGGTGGGCACTCTTATCGAGACGGGGCAGGGGAAAAGGTCTGCGGAATCCATGAAAAATATTCTTCAGGCCAGGGATCGCCGGATGGCAGGCTTTACGGCTCCAGCCAGGGGATTGTCTCTCGTGTCGGTGGCCTATGACCAGGATATTTTTCATTTGAAAAGATATGCACAAGAGTGAGATGTATGTAATACATAACCGACTCGGTAGGGAGGAATAAGACGGTGACAGAATATCTGGTAAAACGGTTTGTGAGAGATTATGAGAATACGGAAAATGCCGACGTGCGCACTGCCTACGGAGTTTTGTCCAGTATAGTGGGTATCTGCTGCAATCTTTTGTTGTTTGCGACCAAGCTGCTCCTGGGAATTTTCAGCCACAGTATCTCCATAATGGCCGATGCCTTTAACAATCTGTCAGACGCGGCCTCATCTATCATCGGGTTTGTGGGCGTGAAGATGGCACAGAAGCCGGCAGATGGGGACCATCCATTTGGCCATGGGAGAATCGAATATATTTCAGCGTTTATTGTGGCGTTTCTGGTGATTCAGGTAGGATTTTCACTGTTTAAGAATTCTATAGGAAAAATACGTACTCCCCAGGAGATGGTATTCCACGGAAAGATAGTGGCGGTTCTTATTATGTCCATCGGTGTGAAGTTGTGGCTGGGATTTTTTAACCGCCGTCTGGGGAAAAAAGTTCACTCAACGGTTATGATGGCTACGGCGGCGGACTCCCTGGGAGATGTGGCCACTACATCAGCTACCATTTTTTCTCTGGTGGTTTTTGGGATGTTTGGTTTGAACATAGACGGTATCGTGGGATTGGCGGTGTCCGTGGCAGTGATGATCGCAGGGGTGAACATCGCGAAAGATACCCTGGCGCCTCTCATCGGCCAGGCTATTGATCCCAAGGTGTACAGGGAGATAAAGGAGTTTGTGGAACAGTACGAAGGGATTGTGGGAACTCACGATCTGATCGTGCACAATTACGGACCGTCGAAAAGTATGGCATCCATCCATGCGGAGGTACCCAGCGAACAGGATATTCAGGTGAGTCATGAGATCGTGGATATGATCGAGAGAGAATGCCTGAGAAAACTGGGGATTTTCCTGGTGATCCACATGGATCCGGTGGAGACACACAATGCCAGAGTATCAGCCATAAAAGACACGGTGACCCAGATTCTTGCCGGTCTGGATTCCAGGCTGGAGTTTCACGATCTCAGGGTGGTGGACGGTACTCAGCGGGTGAATCTGATTTTTGATCTTGTGGTTCCGAGAGATTATAATGAGCATATGTGGGAAACACTAAGAGTCAGGATTGCGGAGGAGATGCAGAAAAAAGATTCCAGATTTTGGTGTGTCATTACCATGGAAAACAGTTTTTGTGCGGAAAATCCGGATTCAATCTGACGATTGGTGAGGGATAACATGAAGATTGCAGAAGAAGACCGGCTTTTGCTGTCGATGAAGGCTGGAGATCAGGAGGCATTTCGCAAATTATATGAGCGGACGGCAAGGGGAGTTTACAGCTATGCCTTGTCTATCCTGAAACATCCTCAGGACGCGGAGGAGGTGATGCAGGATACGTATCTGACCGCGTGGAATCAGGTTGAGCAGTACAGGAGCGAGGGAAAACCTATGGCATGGCTGTTTACCATAACCAGAAATCTGTGCTATATGAGGCTGAGACGGCAAAAGGACCACCCTCAGATCAGTTATGAGGAGTTGGAGGAGGAGGAACCGGGGGAACTGTGTGCCCGGATTGAGCTGGCGCCGGAAAAAGAGATATTGTTAAAAGCCTTATCGGCTCTGACTGAGGATGAGAGGACTATTGTGCTGCTCCACGATGCCGGCGAGATGAAACACAGAGAGATTGCCGAGTATCTGGAATGCCCCCTGCCGACAGTTTTGTCGAAATACCGCCGCGCTCTGAAAAAACTGCACAAGCTGGTTGACAAGAATATGGAATAAGAAAATAATAGACTGTGAGGCTCTCCTGCGGCAGCCGTGAAGAGCACAAGAAGATTTGAGGCGGGATGCAGGCCCAGGACAGGCAAAGAAAGGATAAAGAATATGTCAGAATTGTTAACATGGATTGAGAACAACATAATGGCCAGAGAATCATTGATCCTCGACGCAAACCAGAAGATCTGGGGTTACGCAGAGCTCCCTTATGAGGAGATCAGATCCGCAGGGCTGCTGTGCAGTATCCTCCGGTCAGAAGGATTTGAGGTGAAAGAGGGTGTGGCGGACATTCCCACCTCCTTTGTGGCATCCTGCAAAGTGGGGGACGGAAAACCGGCAGTAGGTTTTTTAGGTGAGTTTGACGCTCTCTGGGGACTTAGCCAGCAGGCAGGATGCGCTTTTAGATCTCCTCTGGAGAGCGGGGCTCCGGGCCATGGATGCGGCCACAGCTGCCTGGGAACAGGGGCGCTGGCTGCCGCACTGGCGGTGAGAGATTACCTGAGAGAGTATGGCAAATCAGGTACGGTGATCTACTACGGATGTGCCGCGGAGGAGGGAGCAGGAGCAAAACAGTTTATGGCCAGAGCAAGGCTGTTTGACGGTGTGGATTTTGTGTATACCTGGCACCCGTCCACCCGCAACGAGGTGCAGCAAACCTGCAGTGTGGCCATCATGGGGGCCAATTTTGAGTTCTTCGGGCGCAGCGCCCACGCAGGAGGGAGTCCTCATCTGGGGAGAAGCGCCCTGGACGCGGCGGAACTGATGAGCGTGGGAGTCAATTACCTCCGGGAACACATGATAGACAAGGCCAGAATCCATTATGCCTATGTGGATGCAGGCGGCACGGCTCCCAACGTGGTTCAGGACCACAGCAAAGTAAAGTATGAGGTGCGGGCTCCGAAAGTGTCACAGATGAAGGAACTGTTTGAGCGGGTGGTAAATGTGGCCAGAGGGGCGGCCATGATGACAGAGACAGAGATGAAGTATGAGGTTACCATGGCATTTTCCGACTATGTCCCCAACGACGTTCTGGCGAAGACAGCCTCGGAGTGTATGCAGGAGGTAGGGGCGCCTCAGTGGGACGACTCGGACTACCGGCTGGCCAGAGATTTTTTAAATTCCTATGACCCGGCGACTCTGGAGTCCATCAAGGCAGGGATCGCGGAGAAATATGGTGCGGAGCGTTTGGAAGAGATTCTTGAGAAGCCGTTGGACGATCAGGTTCACCCTTACATAGAGGGTCCCCACGAGTATGAGTCCGGATCCACCGATGTAGGCGATGTGGGTTATGCGGTTCCCACTCTGAATTTAAATGTGGCCACCTGCTGTATCGGCAATGTAGGACACACCTGGCAGATGACGGCCCAGGCGGGAAGCAGGCTGGGGGAGAAGGGGCTGTTGACGGCAGCCAAGGCCCTGGCGCTGTCCGCGATTCGCACCATGGAGTCGCCGGAAGTTGTGAAGGAAGCGTGGGAAGAATTCCGAAAAAAGACAGGAGGAGTGTACCACTGTCCGCTGCCGGATGAGGTGAAGCCGCCGGTGGGGAGGTACTGACATACCGGCACGTTCACATTTCGCCAAACAACATGTGTGAATTACCACCTGCCGTGCCTGATTCATTCCCGCCGTAAACCGCAGCAGCGAAACTCAGAAAATTAAAAAACTTAAAAAAAAGGGTTGACGTATTTCTGGACATGTGGTAATATATATCTCGTCGCTGAGATAACACGGCGGCGAGACAAAAATGGGCTATCGCCAAATGGTAAGGCAACGGACTCTGACTCCGTCATTTCAAGGTTCGAATCCTTGTAGCCCAGCTAAGTAAGAGGCAGGAAAACGTTGGTTTTGCAACGGTTCCTGCCTCTTTTGTGACTTCATGGCAGAAAGAGTAAAAATATGTTTAGGAGGCGATGATCATGCAGCTGGAAAATGATCTGGGGCGGGACCGAATCAGGACACTGGTGCTGCACCTGGCGATTCCGTCTATGCTGGCCCAGTTTGTCAGCGTCTTATACAGTATTGTGGACCGTATGTATATTGGAAATATCGCGGAGGTGGGAGAGCTGGCTCTGGCGGGAGTGGGAATCTGCGGACCTGTGGTCACTCTGATCTCCTCATTCTCCGCTCTGGCAGGATTTGGCGGCGCTCCTCTTTTGAGTATCCGCATGGGGGAGAAAAATCACAGGGCGGCCAGAGACGTGGTGGCCAACAGTTTTATGATGCTCACCGTGTTGGGGATTGTGCTGACGGCAGTGTCATTTATCTTGAAAGGTCATCTGCTTCGGTGGTTCGGCGCCAGCGAGGCCATCTTTCCCTACGCGGACAGGTACATATCTATTTACCTGTCGGGAACGATCTTCGCGCTGTTCTCGTCAGGCATGAATCAGTTTATCATCTGCCAAGGGTTCGCGAAAGTGGGGATGAAGTCCGTGATGCTGGGAGCCGTTCTGAACCTGATACTGGATCCGGTGTTTATTTTCACTTTCAGAATGGGCGTGGCGGGGGCGGCCCTTGCCACGGTGTTCTCCCAGGCAGCCTCGGCTGCCTTCGTCTTAGCGGTACTTTTTGGAAACAGAGTGCCTGTAAAGATCACATTTAAGGGGTATTCCTGGGGTGTCTGCCGGCAGATTCTGCGTTTGGGATTTTCGCCCTTTGTCATCATAGCTTTTGACAACATTCTTATCATAACCATGAATATGGTTCTCCAGTCTTACGGAGGACCGGAGAGAGGAGATATGATGGTCACATGTGGGACGATCATGCAGAGTTTCATGCTTATGGTGACCATGCCCCTGGGCGGCATCACGGCGGGGACCCAGTCGATTCTGGGATATAATTACGGAGCTAAGAGGGTGCGGAGGGTACGGCAGGCGGAGAAGGAGATATTGAAGCTGACCATTGTCTTTACGGCGGTTATGATGGTTCTGGCCCAGGTATGCGGCAGGTATTTTGCGCTGATTTTTACCAGAAATCCGGAGTATGTGGCTATGTCGGTGAAGGCAATACGAATCAGCACCCTGATGATCATCCCTCTGGCGTTCCAGTATACATTTGTGGATGGATTTACGGGTATGGGCATTGCGGGGGTGGCGATCAGCCTGTCTTTTTTCAGAAAAGCGTTATTTTTTGCGGTGGTTCTGGTTCTTCCCGCACTCTTTGGCGCTGAGGCCGTGTTCTGGACCGAGCCGGTGATCGACCTGACAGCCGCCTCTGTTTCAACCGTGTTTTATATGGCATGCAGCGGGCGTATTCTGAAAAAGAGGCTTCTGGAGGGAAAAGAGTGATCACACCGCGGGGGCGATTTTGGCAGGCGCTTGTCCTGTGAGGCAGGATGTCCGCTTATGGGTTTTACTGTATATGTTTTCCAAAACACCCTATGGACAATCGGGACAAAATACTATATAATGGTACTGATTTTGGTTTGAAAGGGAGCAGGAACAATGTACCGGTTTGACAGCAGAGTGCGCTACAGTGAGACGGATGAACAGGGGCGGCTGTCCCTGACAGGTATCCTGAATTATTTTCAGGACTGTTCCACTTTCCAGTCAGAGGACCTGGGCATGGGTGTACAGTATCTGAGAGATCACGGCCGGGCGTGGTGGCTGACTTCCTGGCAGATTATCATAGACAGATATCCGATATTGGGAGAGAAGATATGGGTCAGCACCTGGCCCTACGATTTCAAAGGGATTTACGGATACCGCAATTTTGCTATCGCGGACGCGGGGGGAGAGTATGTGGCCAGAGGCAACTCCCTGTGGTTTTTCTATGATATCAGGAATCAGAAGCCGGTCAGGATCCAGGAGGAGGATATCCGGGGCTATGGGCAGCCGGAGCCGAGGCTTGTGATGGATTACGCTCCCAGGAAGATCTGCCTTCCCCAGGAGTACCAGGAGAAGGATACGTTTTTGGTGGCAAGACATCACCTTGATACCAATCATCACGTGAACAATGCCCAGTATGTAGAGATGGCAAGAGAGTTTCTGCCTGGAGATTTCTGTGTAAAAGAGCTTCGGGTGGAGTATAAAAAGGCCGCAGTCCTGGGAGACTATATAACGCCCAGAGTCAGCAGGATTCCACAGGGATATGTGACGGCCCTGTGTGACCCTCAGGGCGGCCCCCACGCAGTTGTCTGGCTGCGAAGCGAGGATGATAAGCAATGATTGAATTAGGAAAAAGACAGCTTCTGGAGGTTGTGCGAAAGAAAGAATTCGGCGTCTATCTGGGGGAGCATGCAGAAGACACAACCGGTATACTGCTTCCCAAAAAGCAGGTGCCTCAGGGGACTGAGATTGGAGACAAGCTGGAAGTCTTCATCTATAAGGATTCGGAAGACAGGCTTATTGCCACCACAGGGGAGGCGAAACTTCAGGTGGGTGAGACTGCCGTCCTGAAGGTCAAGGAAGTGGGAAAGATTGGCGCGTTTCTGGATATGGGGCTGGAGAAGGATCTTCTGCTCCCTTTTAAGGAGCAGAGCAGGAGAGTCCGGGTGGGCGAGGAATGTCTGGTGGCTCTGTATGTAGACAGGAGCAACCGCCTGGCCGCCACCATGAAGGTGTATCCGTATATGAGTAATGAGTCGCCTTACCAGAGGGATGACAAGGTGACGGGAACTGTCTACGAGATCAACGAAAACCTGGGAGCTTTTGTGGCAGTGGACAACAAGTACTACGGTCTCATTCCCTCCAGGGAGATTTTTGGCGCAATCAGCGAGGGCGATGTGATAGAGGCCAGAGTGGTCAAGGTGCGGGAGGACGGAAAGCTGGATTTGAGTCCCAGGGAGAAGGCTTATGTGCAGATAGATACGGATTCCCAGCTGGTGCTGAAGGTCATGGAGGAAAGAGGCGGAGTCCTTTCGTTTAACGACAAGGCGTCGCCGGATATTATAAAAAGAGAGTTCCATATGAGCAAGAACGCTTTTAAGAGGGCGGTGGGACATCTGTTAAAAGAAGGCAAGATCAAGATCACAGAAAAGACCATAGAAAGGATATAGGAGGTTAGTCTTGGACTCGATAGAATATTATAATAAGTATGCCGCGAAGGTGTATGAGGATACCGTTGACGTGGATATGAGCGAGATCATGGGAGAATTTCTGGAACTGCTGGAGGAGGGCGACACCATTCTGGATCTGGCCTGCGGCTCCGGGAGAGATACCCTGGCCATGTATGAGATGGGGTATGATGTGACACCTCTGGACGCATCGGAGGAGATGTGTAAGCTGGCGGAGATACATACCGGTCTGGATGTGCTTCAGATGACCTTTGACGAGATGGAATTTGAAGACGTGTTCGACGGCATCTGGGCCTGCGGCGCCCTGGTTCATGTCCCTAAAAACGAGATGCAGGAGATTCTGGGACGTCTTCATGATGCCCTCTGCGATAAGGGTGTACTGTACATGTCCGTTCGGAAAGGGGACTTTGAGGGATTTCGGGGTGAGAGGTATTTTTCCGATTATACTGCGGACAGCCTTACGTCTATGATATCCAGGACAGGCCTTTTTGAGATAATCAAGACATGGGAGACTGATGACGTGCGGTCCAGTCATCCGGATACCGTGTGGATTAACCTGTTGGCAAGAAAACGTTGATCTGACGGCGGCGCCTCTAAAAGCGCCGCCGTTTGTCGTCAGGGTTGAAAACACCTTTCGATCTTGACAACATCATATTGATAGGAGAAAGGAAAGGGAAGAATGAAAAAATATTCGGTCTTTACCCAGTACATGCTGATAATTGCAGGAGCTTTTATCATGGGGTTTGCCATCAAAAATATGTATGATCCCATAAACCTGGTTACCGGAGGCGTGTCGGGTATTGCCATTATTCTCAAAAGCGTTGCCGGTATTCCTCTGTGGCTTACCAATACGGTATGCAATATCCCTTTGTTTCTGGCGGCGTGGAAGATCAAGGGATGGCAGTTTATAAAGAGAACTCTGGCGGCCACGGCGGCGCTTTCTTTTTCTCTGTATATAATTCCCGAGATGCCGTTTTTGATGGAAGATCTGTTTTTGACTTCCCTTTTCGGCGGAGTCATAAGCGGTCTGGGGACGGGGCTGGTGTTTCTGTTTCAGGCCACTACCGGCGGTACGGACATGCTGGCAGCTCTTCTGCAGAGAAAACTTCGTCACTATTCCATAGCCCAGATCATGCAGGTTCTTGACGCTCTGGTGGTGATTGCGGGGGCGGCCGTATTTGGAATACGGTATGCGCTGTATGCTTTGATCGCTATCTATGCGGTGGCCAAGGTATCCGACGGTTTTCTGGAGGGATTGAAGTTTTCCAAACAGGCGTATATAATCTCTGACCGGTATGAGGATATCGCAAAGGCAGTTATGACCCGCATGGACCGGGGAGTGACCGCCGTGGACGCCACGGGTATGTACTCCGGGCAGGGGAAAAAGATGCTGTTCTGTGTAGTATCCAAGAAAGAAATTGTAGTTCTGAGAGAGATCGTGGAAGAATTTGACAAAAAAGCGTTTCTGATTGTAGCTGATGTCAGAGAGGTGTTCGGGGAAGGTTTTATCGAATATTAACATAAAAGGAAATAAAATCTGTGCATTCTTTTGTATTTTCAAGAGGGAAAAAAAAACAATATACAGATTAGCCAAATAAAAAAAATCATTTTGGTAAATTACAATATGGTATAAAAAGCTGCTTTCGTGTATGATACAGTTAATAACACAAGGAACTTCTATTTGGGAAGGATTTTGTAGATTTTATTTTTAAAAACAGGAGGATTTAAGAATGGCTAGTTTGTCATTAAAGAATGTAACAAAGTCATATCCTAACGGATTTGTAGCAGTAAAAGATTTTAACCTGGAGATCGCTGACAAGGAGTTCGTCATCTTCGTAGGACCGTCTGGCTGCGGTAAGTCCACTACTCTTCGTATGGTTGCGGGCCTGGAAGATATCTCCTCCGGTGAACTGTATATTGACGGCAAGCTGGTCAACGATGTGGAGCCCAAGGACAGAGATATCGCCATGGTATTCCAGAACTATGCTCTGTATCCCCATATGTCCGTGTATGACAACATGGCATTTGGTCTGAAACTGAGAAAGACTCCGAAGGAGGAGATTGACAAACTGGTTCATGAGGCTGCAAGAATCC
>CATLBR010000036.1 GCA_949879795.1 uncultured Hungatella sp. | reverse complement strand
CTTTAGGACTAAGTAGGAAAATGATGTTGCGATTGGCGAACTACTCGGTGGGTCTTTAGACCCCAGAGCCGGTAAAGAACCCTTATAGGGTTCCGTCAAGCCACCGGCTAAGCCGGTGGTCTTGACTTACTGCTATATACACCAGGTCCTTGACGGTGAGTTTTCCGGACTGTGCCAGGGCTGAGTAGTCGTGGGTGGGAGAATCTCATACATGGTTGAACGCGTTATCCGACAAACTAAAGAAAGGGCGGCTGAAATCCCTTTTAAAGTGCTTGGAGGGAAGAATGTCCGAAGGAGAACGAGGTGGGAAGGTTTCTTGTAAAGGTTTATGAGAGAAGTTCTTTATGAGAAAGCAGCATGACGAAGCAGATAAAACAATGGCGGAGGATATAGAATATGCCTGAGATGATGAAATTTACCACATTTTTTTGCTTAATAGCAATGATTTTTATAACTATACTAAGTCATTGTTCCGACAGTGAAATATACATAGCACTGGCTGTTACTTTCGGTACGACTACCTATCACTTGGGGATGAGATTGCTTGTGGGGCTGTTCTATAATATCGGAATGAGAAATAGAGCAAATTATACAAAAGGATGGTATCAGCTCCATTCGTGGGAAAACAGGCTGTATCAATTTTTGAGGGTAAAGAAGTGGAAGACTAAGATGCCTACTTATAATCCGGATATTTTTTCAAACAGAAAACATACATGGGATGAAATAGCACAAGCAATGTGTCAATCTGAATTAGTGCACGAAACCAATATTGTACTTAGTTTTGTTCCGCTTATAGCTTCAGTGTCTTTTGGCTCATTTGAAGTGTTTCTCATAACATCTATATGCAGCGCCGCATTTGATTTGATATTTGTTATTATACAGAGATACAACAGATCTCGCATAGTAAAAATGATTTCAAAAACAGAGCAGACGCAAAAAAGAAAAGCGGAAAGTAAAGGAGATGGCTGACAAGCAGGGAAAGACAGCAAATGTATTGTGACAAATGTAACTCATGAAATGACTGCGGACACCTATCATTGCTCTTTTCTGTTTTATATAATGATGTTGGGATCAAAAGGTTTTTTGACCCTGGCATCATATAATTGAGATATCAAAGAACAGACAGAAAGGGGAATGGATATGAGTTGGATCATGGTTTTGCTGATATGGGTTCTGGCGCCTTTTGCGGAACTGGGAATCATTGTCGGATTGTGTATGTCAAACAGCAGATATAAAAGGCAGATACAGGAATTGAGAAGACAGGAGAGACAGCAAGTGATGTTCTGCCGTCCGTTGGAGGAGACTCAAGGACTCCCTGTCCGTGAACAAAAAGCGGAGGAGGAACATCCGTCGGTGCGTGAGCAGGAGCCGGCGGCCATGGAGCATTTGCCTGTTCGGGAGAAGGAGCAGGAAAGGGAATCGGAAAAGCCAGCTGCCGACCGGATATCGCTGAGGGAGCGCTCTCTGTCCGGCAGCCTGGGAACCGTATCCCTGATTCTGGGTGTGATTTTCATCGTCCTGGCAGGTCTGATTTTTGCAACTACCACCTGGCATGTGCTGGGGGATGTGAGCAAGACACTGCTGGTTCTTGCCTGTGCCGCCGTATTTTTCGGAGCAAGTTTCATGGCGGAGAAGATATTTTCCATTCACAAAACCAGCAACGCGTTTTATGTTCTCGGAAGCGCCTTTTTGTTTCTCACAGTGTTGGCGGCGGCGTATTTCAGACTTCTGGGTCCGGAGTTTATTCTGGACGGGAGGAATCGATGGAAAGTACTCTGGGCAGGGAGCCTGGTGATGGAGGTTTCGTTCTTTTGCGGTCTGAGACGTTTTAGCGACAAAATCTATACCCAGGCCAGCCTGTGGGGGATGAGTGTCAGCATGTTCTTTCTGGCAAAAGCCTGCTCTGTCAAATGGAACGGATTTGTGTCAATGATGATGGTCTACGGGACAGTATTGATCATTGTAAAGGAGTATTTGGGGCGCGGGGATCAAAAAAGAGAAGGCTCCCTGTCTGGGATTTTGGCAGAAGGGTTTGGCTCCTTTGCCCCCCTGCATTTCTGGCTTTTCGGCGGGATCACTGTGATCCGGGGATTTTTCGCAGAAGGGCGTATGTTAGTGGAGGGGTGTGTGGCGGGTTACAGCGGATTTCTTGACAGGTTTTCTCTTTTTACGTTTTCTCTGCCGGGGCTGGCGGCCATGGCGGCGCTGGTGTTGGGAAGTTTTGTTTTGGCCAGGAACAAAAAGAGCTCCTGCAATCTGTGGATGCTGCGCCTGGCGGCGGTGGAGGCGGTCTTATACGGGGCAGGCTGGATCGCGGATGATTTTATCTGGCGGATGGCTGTTGTGAACCTGAGCTTTCTCATTCTCGGCAGAATCTGGGACAGAAATTCTCTCCACTGGGATATTTGTGGGTGTTTGGCATTGACAGTTACGCTTTTGAACTTTTATAATGACAGAAACGCGGGTATGGAGGCTATGGTTTTATGTCTGGCGGCATTTGCCGGATATTACTTCCGGTTCTACTTGGGCGTTCGCCAGTGGCCTCATCTTGTGGCGGCGGCGTGCGTCCTGCCCTTTCCTCTGGCAGCGGAGTGCCGTCTAGCCCTTACATTTGACCAGCTGGGGCTGGGAGTCGGGGCAGCGCTTTTGGTTTTCGGACTTTTGGCCCGGTGCTTCTATCCGATCATAGACGAGGACCAGGAGGTTCAGGGAGGCTGTCGCATGGACTGGTTTCAGATACTGTCCGGGCTGACCATATTGTATATGATCTGGGCGGGAGATGAGAGATGGAGATTTGTCTATCTGCTGGCAGCGGCTGTATATTCCTTCCAATACACTGCGGATGAATCGATAAAAAAGCCTGCGCTTTCCGTCTCTGCCGTTTTTCTGGCGGCGGCATTTTGGCAGCAGCCCTTTTTACAGTGGCCTGATCTTGTAGAACTGGAGATGAATCTGCTTCCCGCGGTCTGCTTCACATGGATTTTAGGAGTTATATGGGAGAGAAATCCATGGATACGGGTTATGCAGACCGTGATATACATGCTCTGCCTGTTCCTCATGTGCCAGGATGCTTTTTTCTCCGGACAGGTTGCGGATGCCCTCATATTGGAAGTGGTGTGCTTGGCTGTTTTTTTCAGAGCCCAGGTGAAAAGAAATGTGCTGTGGGTGCGTGTGTCAGGGGCGCTGATTCTTTTGACGGCGCTGTTTATGACCAGGGATTTCTGGCTGAGTATCTCCTGGTGGGTGTATCTGATGGCGGCGGGAATAGGACTCATAGCATTTGCGGCGGTGACAGAAAAGAAACGGAGGTAGATCATGACCGCGATTTTGCTGCAGCTGGCATATCTGGCTGCCATAGGTTTCTGCGGATGCACGGCGGGATGGATCTTGCTGCGGGCAGATAAAAACAGAGCGACCGGGGCTTTGGTCCTCTGCCAGATACTCATCATGGTCTGGTGTCTGCCCCAGCTGTTTCTTGCGTTTCCCATGAGCCGGGCCGGGAAATATATCCTGTACGGTGTCTCCTACATCGGGATCAGTTTTATCGGCCCTTCATGGCTGATGTTCTCTTACTTTTACTGCAGCGGGAAGACAAAAATCAGGATACTGCCTTTGATGTACGGCATATCGCTGATCAATTACAGTATATTTCTGACCAATGAACTGCACCATCTGTTTTACCTGCGGTTTGAGCTGGAAGAAGTAATCTATGGTCCAGCATTCTATTTTCATATGGCGTACACATATGTCTGTGTGCTGGCGGGCGCGGCGGCAGTCCTCTCAGGTTTCAGGAAAAAGAAAGTGCCTGGTGTCCATATGGTGATGATCATCCTGGCAGCGGCGGCGCCTTTAATCTTTAATGTGCTGTATCTGTCGGGGACCGTGAGATCCGGTTTCGACCTGACTCCCCCTGTGTTTGCACTCTCAAGTTTTCTCATGCTGCTGGCCGTGTTCAGATATGATTTTCTGGATGTGGACACGGCCGCTTCCCGCCAGATATTCTCGTCCATCGCGGAAGGAATCGTCATCAGCAACCGCAGGGGAACCGTTACATACTGCAATCAGACAGCGTCTCTGTGGGCAGAGGTGAAAAACGGAGATCACTATGAGGATATCTTAAAAAAATTTTCATTTGACAACATTCAAAACCATGAGACCACGGTCCATATGCCCGACGGCAAGACACTGCGGCTGAGAGAGTATAGGCTTTTCGGCAGGAGGGGAAAAGAGAAGGCCAGGATCCTGGTACTCACGGATATAAGCGAGTACTATGAGCTGGTGCGGCAGAGCCGTGAGCTGGCTGTGTCTCAGCAGCGCCTTGCCATCGAGCAAGAGAGAAACCGGATAGCCCAGGAGGTTCATGATACCACGGGACATACCCTGACTATGTTGAATTCCCTTATAAAACTGATTGCTCTGTCCTATGGGGAGGAATGCCGGGAACAGGGTCAGCCTGGCAGCCGTGAGATGGAGGAATATCTGTGTCAGGCCCGGAAGCTGGCGTCTGACGGGATACGGGAACTGAGATGGTCTATCAATCATCTGCGGAACGGAACGGAATGTGAGCTTGTGAGCCAGGGAGTGTATCAGCTGGCCGCCAGTGTCAGGGAGGTGGAAGTGGAGGTGGAGATCCAGGGGGAGGACGGCCCCGGATATTCCCACCTGTCAGGCGTAGTGTATCAGTGTCTGCGGGAAGCCATCACCAACTGCCTTAGATACGCCCATGCCTCCCACATGGATGTCATCGTCAAATTCGGTGATGGGGACGTGAGCATGTATATTTTCGACGACGGACAGGGGTGCGCCTCTGTCCGGGAGAGCCATGGCCTTCAGGGAATCCGGGAGCGGGCGGACCGTGCAGGAGGGACGGTGCGCTTTTGGTCGGCGGAGGGCGAGGGGTTCCAGATATTCCTGCAGCTTCCAATAAATATATTGTAGTAGGAGAAGAATATGATTCAGGCAGTGATTGCGGATGACATTCAGATTCTGAGACAGGGGCTGAAGGCCATCCTGAGCCAGGACCCGGAGATTCAGGTGACCGGCCTGGCCGCCAACGGAAAAGAGGCTTTTGAATGCTGTCAGAGACAGCAGCCGGATGTGGTGTTGATGGACATGCGGATGCCGGAGTATGACGGCAGCTGGGGGATCGCTGCCATAAAGCAGACGTTTCCCAGCGTGAAAATTCTGGTGCTGACCACCTTCGACGATCAAGAGACCGTGGACGCGGCGGTCAGAAGCGGTGCGGACGGATACATTTTAAAGGAAATGGAAGACGACCAGGTGATCCAGTCCGTGAAAGCAGTGTGCGCGGGTATCCAGGTTTTCGGGGGAGGAGTCTTTGAAGGAATCCGCCGCCAGATGACAGCGCCCGGCGGCGGGCAGGAGGGAAACCCGGCTCTGGATGCGGTGACGCCCAGGGAGAGGGATATCATGAGGTGTGTCGCCAGAGGCATGGACAACCGGGAGATCGCGGCGGAGCTTTATCTGGCGGAGGGGACTGTGAGGAACAATATTTCCCGTCTGCTTTACAAGCTGAAGCTGAAGGATCGGACGCAGTTGGCGGTGTTCGCGGTGAAGAACCGGATGGATTGACGGAAAGGCCGACCCTGCGGCAGAGCTGCATCTGTGAAGATTCTTATTTTTCTGTGTCCTCGGACTTTTTACAGATAATTATTTTTATATATTTGGAAAATTCAGACAGGCAACCAAGGGAAATGCTGGAAATGTTTGATAATTAGTACAGACAGCACAAAAGAGGCGGTTGAAAAGTATTGGTAAAAATGGTATAATTATTTCGTTTTATAAATATTCCAGATTAGGAAAAAGAAAGGAGAGGTAAGGTTATGATTAAGAAAAAGGTAGTTGTACGGCGTTTGGCCGTGCTGCTGGCTGCCTGCTTGACGTTTACAAGTGCTTCATTTACGTCACTTGCGGCAACAGGAAACGGAAACACAGCAACGGAAGGAGAGGCAAGTAAGCAAACATTGAGTTTGGATCGAACAGATTTAAGCTTGACAGTAGGTGAAACCGCTACGATTACCGCAGAAATTGCTGGTGCTGCCAGCGTTTCCAATGCAACAGGCAGTGATGCTACTCTGAAAGTGGAGGATGTCCAGTGGACAGTAAGTAACAAGGATGTCATCACACTCAGTGCTACAAAGGGCGAGAAAGTTACTGTTACAGCTGCAGATGTTGAACAAGATTCTACAGCTACAGTGACGGCAAAGGTCGGAGATTTAACGGCGGAATGCGTAGTAAAAGTAACACGGAAAGTATCTGAGACCGATCCAAGCGATCCAGAGGAGACACTGCCGCCGATCAATCCAGATATTGAGGATTCAGCTTCTGAGAATGACAAGGTGGTTATAGACGCAATTAAGGATAAGGTAGATGACATTGCGGAAGGTGTGCAGATCGGCGAAGTTAAGACAGATCTGCCAGAAGATAAGCCCCTGGAGTCTGATGAGGCAGAATCCGTTGCGGCCGAGGCTGTTGAAAAGACAACCACGATTAAGAAAAATTTGGATGACTTTGAGGTCGACCATGAAGCAGCAGCAGCCGCAGGAAATGTTGACCCTGTTAAGGAACAGGCAGCAGAGGTATTAAAGGATATCGATCTTGAAAGTATTGGCCTTGAAAGTGCTGATATCGAAAAAATCGAACTGCAGGTAGAGGTAAAAGCTCCGGTAGTAAAGGTTAAAGTAACAAGAGATGCAGACGGAAAGGCTGTGACTCAGGTAGTAGTTATGAAGGTGAGCCTGGAGATTAAGCTGGTAGCGGGAGAAAAAGAGATAGATCTCAAGAAGGCGAACAATACTGTCAATCTCACCGTTCCCTTTATACTTCCGGATGATGTTGACCCCGATGCTAACTGGGCTCTGATCAAGCACAATGTAAAAGACGGCAAGGAAACCAAGTCCAAGATCTATTCTGCTAATGGCAAGAGGTTTATAAAGATTGTTTCCAGTCATTTCAGCCCGTTTGATATCACTTTCCAGGAAAACGAGCCGGAAGGTGTAGAGGATGTAGAGTCCATTGAAAATTCTGCTTGGAAGAAGACATCAAACAACAGAAGGGGCGGCGGTGGCGGCTCCAGCTCAACTACCCAGTCCAAGGCAACTGCTCAGTGGATTCAGAACGCTACCGGTTGGTGGTACAAGAACGCTGACGGAACATGGCCGGCAAATACCTGGGTACAGCTGTCATGGAACAATGCCGTTTCCTGGTATCGTTTCAACGCAGACGGCTACATGGTAGCAGGATGGTTTACAGACGCAGACCAGAACCGCTACTTCCTGCACAATGTATCTGATGGTACACAGGGTTATATGTATACCGGATGGCATCAGATTGACGGCAGCTGGTATTACTTCCGCGAGAACGCTGGCGGCCCCATGGGTTCCCTGGTTGTTAACGAAGTAACTCCGGACGGTTACACCGTTGATGCCAACGGCGTGTGTGCTACATATCCCAATAAGTAAGAGTTTGCGGATAAGAATGAAGCGATGAAAAAACTGTCACATCACTTGGCAATGTCATGGGTGTGGCAGTTTTTTACGCCCTGACCTCCGAAGGGAGTATTACCGCCTGTGGGCGGCATGGGGACGTGCGGCTGCAGAGGGAAAGTTCCCCGCTCGATTTCTGCCTCGGTCAGACAGGAACAATGACAGCAGATACGAGAATTTCAGGAAATTATTTCAGGAGACCAGGAAAATCACGAAATCAATTGGGAAAAAGTATTTGACAAACACCCAAAACTGTAGTAAACTAACTAAGGTTATAAACCAAACAACAGAAAGCAGGTATCCACCTCACCTTGGCACGAGCAAGTGACCTGGGTTTATATTTGAGATACATGGCAAAGGAGTGCTGTGTCTTTGATTATGGTGGATAGAGATTTGTTCTATCTGCTTTTTTATTTCACAGAGAATGTATTCTGTGAGACAGTGTCACCTGAGAAGTGACATGCCCGAGGGATATGGATGGGGGAGTCCCAAGGGATATGCAGATTCCCATACACACATCACATATGGAGGTGCACGACAATTAGCGATTTAATGATTAATGAACAGATCAGGGACAGGGAAGTTCGTCTTATCGGTGAGGACGGAGAGCAGCTGGGAATTATGTCATCCAGGGAGGCTCTGCAGCTTGCCAGGGAGGCGGAGCTTGATCTGGTGAAAATTGCTCCCACGGCGAAGCCGCCGGTTTGTAAGATTATTGATTACGGCAAGTACCGTTATGAACTGGCGAGAAAAGAGAAAGAAGCCAGGAAGAAGCAGAAAGTGATTGAGATAAAAGAAGTTCGTTTGTCTCCCAACATTGATACCAACGATCTTAACACCAAGACCAACGCCGCGCGCAAATTTTTGGAGAAAGGTGACAAGGTTAAGGTAACGCTGCGCTTCCGGGGTCGTGAGATGGCTCACATGTCAAAGTCAAGATATATTCTGGACGATTTTGCTCAGGCACTGTCCGATATCGCGGTTATTGACAAGCCGTCTAAAGTGGAAGGAAGAAGCATGGTGATGTTTTTAACTGCAAAACGTTAAAATAGAAATGGATATCAACTATTAAGGAGGAAGCAACAATGCCTAAAATGAAAACAAGCAGAGCGGCTGCAAAGCGTTTCAAAAAAACCGGAACCGGAAAGTTAGTAAGAAATAAAGCTTACAAATCTCACATCTTAACTAAGAAGTCCTCCAAGAGAAAGAGAAATCTTAGAAAAGATATCGTTACCGACGCGACCAACGCAAAAGTAATGAAGAAGATTTTACCATATTTATAAGATTTCGGATATTTAAAAGGAGGAAAAACCGATGGCAAGAATAAAAGGCGGCATGAATGCCAGGAGAAAACATAACAGAGTTTTAAAGATGGCTAAGGGCTACAGAGGCGCCCGCTCTAAGCAGTACAGAATCGCGAAGCAGTCAGTTATGAGAGCGCTGGCCAGTTCCTACGCCGGCAGGAAGCAGAGAAAGAGACAGTTCAGACGTCTGTGGATCGCCCGTATCAATGCGGCAGCCCGTATCAACGGCCTGTCCTACAGCAAGTTTATGTACGGCTTAAAGCTGGCAGGTGTGGAGATGAACAGGAAAGTTCTGTCCGACATGGCTATCAACGACGCAGAGGGATTTGCGAAGCTGGCGGCCCTGGCAAAAGAAAAGATTGCCTAGAGTGCAGAGAATTCAGCATATATGAATACAGCCGTCCCCATGTCGGGGGGTATGAGGAGGGGCAGTTCTGTCAAAAGAACTGCTCCTTTTATGGTGGACTTTTCTATCTGTGTATGATAAAATACTATTAGAAAGTGGCTCATAGAGGTATTTATCAAGCCGGTATGAGTTGTAGGCTGCAGCCTGTAAGATCTTTACTGTTTCTTCCGGATCAGCAATACGGCCTTTGCTCTTAGAGTTAATAAAAGCGACAAGGTCTTCTACGGATGAGTTTACGATATC
Source organism: uncultured Hungatella sp. (assembly GCA_949879795.1). Lineage (GTDB taxonomy): Bacteria > Bacillota > Clostridia > Lachnospirales > Lachnospiraceae > UBA3402. The sequence continues at coordinate 1,364 of CATLBR010000036.1, read as the reverse complement.
TTCATTCGTTGTGTACTCAGTAAGAATGACTTCAGCTGTGGCACCATATCTGTTTGCGAATGGGTGCTGCCCATCACGGAATAATGCGTATTCACTGAACTTGAGATAAATGTTGTTAAGCATGGTTTGATCGCAATACGTCCTACACGGGCAAAATCAGCAATCACATAGGAATCTATGCCACCGTTCTTTCCGGTGTCGTTAAAGGACTTCTTGTAGTTCTTGACTTCCTTTGGATTGAGACAGTAAACCCTGACAGAGAATGGTGCAAGCAGGTCACTGGCAGAAAGATGATTAGCCAGATGGACACCATAGAAACCAGTGGATTCCATACCGATAACAACGTATTTGAACTGATGGTTATGCCCTAACACATCAGAAATTATCTGTTCCATAAGAACTGTACCTTCCTGAGTGTTTTTTACGGGTTTCATCTTGATGTAGAACTTCTCGTTGAAATCAAGTGCAGAAATAACATGGATACGGGATGCAATGTCAATCCCAACAAACTAACCAATAGACAGAGAATGGATGAACCAGCATAATTGAAGAAGAATCTTCGGAAAGGGTGTTTAGAATTATCCTTCTGTCTAATCAAAAAAGAATAAGTCTGTAAGCTGTTTTTCTTGCTTACAAACTTATTATACGAGGAGAGATGTATATGGATAATGAACAGCTGCTGTGTGCCATTTCGGATATACTGGACAAGAAGCTGATACCTGTTGACAGCCGCCTTGACAAGATGGACAAGCGTTTTGACAAGATGGATGAGCGCTTTGACAAACTGGAAGCGCAGGTGGAAGCACTGAAGATCGGGCAGGAGGTGCTGAGAGACGATGTGAGAATTCTTGATATCAAGGTTACCAGGACATATGAACTTGCGCTTGAAGCCTGGGGAAAGAGTACAGAGAATAGGTTTTGGATTCAGAACAGCAGAATGAAGCTGGATTGAGAGGGGCAGGATACCGCAAGGGACACTGCGTATACATAGGAGGGGTAAGAAAAACCTGCAGATTCACATCTGCAGGCTCCCTTCACTCCCTGAGTTGGACTCGAACCAACGACACTGCGGTTAACAGCCGCATGCTCTACCGACTGAGCTATCAAGGAATATTTATAATAATGTATTATACTCAGGTTTTATGAAATGTCAATACGTGAGAGAAAAAAATAATAAAAAAATATTGTAAAAAAGTGTTGCGCGAATAAAAAATATGTGATATACTATTCTTTGTTCGCGGGAGTGCTGGAATTGGCAGACAGGCAAGACTAAGGATCTTGTGGGTGTATGCTCGTGTGGGTTCAAGTCCCATCTCCCGCAGATGCAGAAGTGGCGGAATTGGCAGACGCGCACGGTTCAGGTC
>CATLBR010000035.1 GCA_949879795.1 uncultured Hungatella sp. | reverse complement strand
ATGAGGTTGTCCCTGTTACCTGATCAGGTGTTGTGTCTATATTAAATTTTTTTGGCCACCTAAGGATGGCTTGTTTGCTATGCTCTTTTTGATATCTCTAACCACTACTTACTTGTTTCAAACTTTTTATTCTTCATAACAACCTCCTGCTTCCAAAGAGAGATAGGGAGAGCCGTCTTTTACCAGCGCCTTAAGCCTTGCGTATTCCGCGCGGAGCATGGCTTTTCCCTTGTCTGTGATGACATAGTACCGTCTTCTGCCCTGACTTCCGGTTTCCAGAATCATCTGTTGTTCCTCAAAACGAGCCAGCAGCGTGTAGAGGGTGCCGGGCCCCACCTGAATCCTCTGGCAGGACAGGGCGGATACCCGCCTGGATATGTCAGCGCCGCACTGTGGTTCCCAGAGGGCGAGAAGAATGTAGTACATCTGCTCGCTGAGACTTTGAAACTGTTCACGGGCCATGGGAGGACTCCTTTCTATAATATCGATATTCGATAATAAAAGTATAATATCGAATATCGATATTGTCAAGGAAAATATAAGGTCTCCATCTCAGCAGGACCTGAAATTCGCTTGCGAAAATCCTCAGAGCAATATATGATTGAAATAGGGAAAAGAGCGGACAAAGAAAGGAATGATTTTTATGACCCAGCCCCGCGGGACGGAACCGGGAGAGGGAAACAGGAGGATTTCGGTCAAATGGAAATTGCTGGCCATGGTTCTTCTGATCCAGCTCCCCTTCTGCGGCCTGTTTCTGTATGTTCAGAGGACAGCTATGGAGCAGATTGAGAGCCAGCTGGCAAAGAGCCAGGCAGATGCCCTCAATATGTTTGTGGCCAGCCTTCAGGATCAGATGACAAAGGCCTCGGAGTTTCTTTTTGTAAACTGTTGGAATGAGAAAAACTTTATGGATGCCGCCATGGCGGATAATCGGGAGGAGGCGGAGAAACTTTTAACGCTCCAGTATGAGCAGGCCCAGGAACTGACAGATTCGGCGAAAAGTATCGGGGCAGTGGTGTTTTTGAACCCGGAGAGTGGCTTTGAGACAGCTATCATCAGGTGGGAGGATGATACAGAGGAGCGAAGAGAGCGCATGGTGTCCGCCGCGGAGGCCATTTGCCGGGATACGGACAGCTTGAATACGGGGTGGGATTTGTATCTCCTTGGGGGCCGCGCGTATCTGGCCAGAATGTGCTGTCGGGAAAATCTCTATGGGGTGGCTCTCATGGATCTGTCAGATATCTCTTCATCAGTTCGGGTAGACTACGGACTGACTTCGTCGGTGGTGTTCAAGAAAGGGGGTCAGCTTTTGACCAGTGCCCTGTGGACAAGGGGGTACGACGACACCATGAAGTATAAAGAGAGGGATGGATATTATTTTGTAAAAAATCACAACCGTCGGTATCTGATCACGGAAAAGACCCTGGCTACCTTGACCGCTGTGAGCGCCAGCGACTTTTTATATGACCCGGGGTGGCTTTACACCATGACATGGCTCCTACTGGCAGTGGCGCTGGGTTCCTTTGGCGTGGCTTACCTGTACCTGAGAGCCACTTTTTTCAAGCCCCTCAACGGTCTGGTCCGGTCCATGGAGCAGATTCGGGGGGGCGATACCCGGCTTCGGGCTCCCAGGGGAGGCAGCAGGGAGTTTGACCATATCAGCGACACCTTCAACGAGATGCTGGACGTGCTGGAACAGTGGAAGATCAGCACCTACGAGAGTCGTCTCCGGGCCAGACGCTCCCAGATGGATGCCCTGCGCCTCCAGATCCGCCGCCATTTCTTTCTCAACTGTCTGAAAAATATTTACGCTTTGGCCAGTTCCGGGGAGACGGAGGCGGTGAAGAAGGTGATTTTGCTTCTCTCCACCAACCTGCGGTATACCCTGGATTTCCACAAGGATTCCATTGATCTGGGAACAGAGCTTAAGATGTGCGGTGATTATCTCAAGCTCCAGAGCGTGGGGCAGGAGTATGAGGCGGAATTGATCCTGAATGTGGAAAAAGGGATGGAAGTTTTCAAGATTCCGCCGGTGAGTATTTTGACAATCCTGGAGAACAGCTGCAAATACGGTTCCCGCCAGGACGGTCCTCTGAGAATATCTGTTACCGCGGGAAAGCGGAAGATGGACGGACAGGAGTACGCCCACATCGCCATTTCGGACAATGGAAACGGGTTTCCCCCTGAGCTTCTGGGGAAACTGAACAATAACATGGAGTCGGTCATGGAGGAGGGACATGTAGGGCTTGTGAACACAATTGTGCGGCTGAGGATGCTCTATGGGCAGGAGTGCCAGGCTTTGTTTTCCAACAGGAGAGGGGCCATGGTGGAGTGGATTATCCCTGTGGGAGCTTCCGGCGGGGGTGGTGGGACAGGGACAACAGGCACAGGAGGGTGAGAGGCATGAAGATTTTGATCGTTGATGACCAGAGAGCCACCTTAAAGGGGCTGGCCGACAACATTTCCTGGATGGAAGAGGGGTTTGATGTGGTGGATACGGCGGCCAACGCCATGGAGGCCAGGCTTTCTTTCGGCCGGGGTGTTCCGGATGTGATGCTGTGCGATATCGAGATGCCTGTGGAAAGCGGGATACAGCTTTGCCGGTGGGTGAGACAGCAGGGGTACCAGACCAAGATCATTTTTCTCACCTGCCATGAGGATTTTCAGTACGCCAGGGAAGCCATTGAGCTGGGGGCCAGCGACTATATCGTCCAGCCGGCGGCCTATGAGACTATCCGAGACAAGGTTCGGGAGGTGGCGGAAAAATTGCTTACAGAGGCCAGAAACCGGAAATGGCAGGACATCGGCAAAAGTTATGCCTACAATCAGAAGGAGATCGGCAGCAGTCTGTGGCATGGATATCTGCTGGGCACGGTCAACAGCATGGATTTTGAGTCTCTTCCCAGTATGCCGGACAGAGAAGGGGAAGGGGTTCTTGTGTTGGTTCAGATTCTCCGCTGGACGGCCCGCAGGCTTGAGGAGGATCTTATGGCATCGGTGCTTCAGAGTTTCGCTGAGGATATTTTCGGAGCCATATCTTCTTGTGTTCTTACCTCATATATGGAGGAAAACACCTACGCGCTGCTCATACAGACCGGGCCAAAAGGAGCCATAGGCGGAGGGGATTTGAACAGCCGTCTCCAATACCTGGCTGATGCCTGTGACATGTATATGCCCTGCGAGATTGCCCTGTATCCTTCCAAGGCCTGTCCTGTAGCAGGGATGCCCCAGGAGTGGTGGCGGCTTATAAAGATGAGAAACCAGAACATTACCGGGAAAAAAGGGGTGTTCGGAGACCAGGGTCTTCCCGCAGGGAGTCTGACAGATTACAGGCAGCAGGCCATGCGGTGGAAGTCGATCCTGGAGGAGAAGGGGCCAAAGGCCATGGAGGAGGATGCCTGCGCCTGTCTGGACCAACTGGCGGCAGGGGAGGGATTTACGGCAGATACCCTGGCCTGTTTCTCAATGGATTTCCATCATCTCCTGGTGTATCTCTGGGAGCCTAAAAGCCGTATGGCCATGCTCCAGCAGTCAGCGGACTGGCAGAGGCTGGCCCATGAGGCCATGCGTTCCGTGGACCAGATGAAGGAGCTGATTCATCAGACCTTGGACTGTTATTCTAAAGAGTCGGATGTCAGCGAGCCAAGCGTTACCCAGCAGATCGTGGATTATATCAATGAAAATCTGTGGGGGGAGCTCCGCAAGGAGGATATCACAGAACATGTCCATTTGAACGGAGATTACATCAGCAGGGTGTTTAAAAAGGAGATGGGGATATCCATCAAAGGCTATATTATTCGCCAGAAACTTTTGGAGGCTCAGAAACTTCTGCGGACCACATCTCTGTCTGTCAGCAATGTGGCGGTTCAGCTTGGATATGGGAATTTCAGTCATTTTTCCGCTGCTTATAAGAGGGAGTTTGGGATTACGCCTACGGAGGAGAGGGAGAAAAAAAGCTAGAGGGACTCATCCTGAGCCCCTCTCATTTGAATCCATATTAATATCTTCTCCACTCCGGATCCAGACATTATACAAAAAACGACTTTTCACCCCAAAAAACCCGTGAAAAGTCGTTTTTTTGATGGGAGTAATCCGTAAAAGTCAAAAAAACGCAAGCAAAAAGCATAAAAAATGGCGGTTGTGGTCGGAAAAATTATGATATTCTCATAACAGATATTATAAAAATCAATCCAGACACAAGGAGGTTACTTCAATGTCAGAAAGAGGAGAGATTCTGGTGGAGGTCAGGGATCTGTGCAAGAATTTCGGCGTGACCGTAGCCCTGAACCATGTGAACATGGAGATCAAGAGGGGAGAGATCCGAGGGCTAATCGGGGAGAATGGTTCTGGCAAATCCACGGTTACGACCATCATCGCGGGAATTCAGCAGGCCACCAGCGGCGAGATCACCTACAAGGGAAAGCCCTGGAAACCGGCCACTTCCCTGGAGGCAATCCACGCGGGGATAGGAATCATTGTCCAGGAAATGGGAACCATACCCAACATCACGGTGGCGGAAAATATGTTCCTGGGGGATTACGACCAGTTCCGGGCAGGCCCGTTTATCAACAAGGCGAAAATGATCGCCAAGGCCAACGAGGCCTTAAGGAACCTTGGAATCGACGACATCGAGGCAGGGCGGATCACGGGGAGCTACAACATGGAGCAGCGCAAGCTCATTGAGATCGCTAAGACCATGGCCCATGACCCGAAGATGTTTGTGGTGGACGAGACCACTACAGCTCTCTCGGAGAAGGGGAGGGAGATTCTCTACCGCCTGATGCGCAAGGCGGCGGATGACAACAAGGCGGTGGTGTTTATCAGCCACGATTTGGACGAGATCATGGAGCAGTGCGACACTTTGACAGTGCTGCGGGACGGGGATATCATCGGCTCTCTGGAGAAAGAGGAGTATGAGCCAAATCGGATCAAACAGATGATGATCGGCCGTGACGTTCAGGGAGACTACTATCGTTCCGATATGGACGGCTATGAAGAAGAGGTGGTTTTAAAAGTGGAAAACCTGACCACCATGACCGACTTGATGTGTTTTGACATTGAGCTTCACAAAGGGGAGATCCTGGGAATCGGAGGACTGTCCGAGTGCGGCATGCACACACTGGGGCGGGCTCTCTACGGCCTGGAAGATATTCTCACAGGGCAGGTGACACTGACGAAAACCAACACAGACATTAAAAGCCCGGAGATCGCTTTCCAGCACGGCATGGGGTACGTGTCCAAGAACAGAGACCAGGAGTCTCTGGTGATGAACGGAACCATTGGAGTCAATATTCAGAGCACCGGCTACAAGGCCAACCGGGGGCTGGGAATCTTTATCTCAGGAAAGAAGGAGCGGGAGTACGCCGAACTTCAGGTGGATTCCCTGGCCATCAAGTGCAACAGCATCTTTCAGCCCGTCAGCGCCATGTCAGGAGGCAACAAGCAGAAGGTGGTGTTCGGAAAATGGCTGGCAGCGGACGCGGATGTGCTGATTCTGGACTGTCCCACCCGAGGGGTGGATATCGGCGTGAAGGCCTCCATGTACAAGCTGATCAATGACATGAAGAAAAACGGAAAATCCGTGGTGCTGATCTCGGAGGAACTGCCGGAGCTGTGCGGTATGTCAGACCGCCTGATTATCATGAAGGAAGGAAAGATTTCCGGAGAGTTCTACAGGCAGGACGGCTTTGACAACACAGAACTGATCGATTGTATGATCTGACGATACCAGGGTCAAAAGGTCGAAAATCCGACGCAGGCTTGCTTGCGAGAGGATTTTTGAACTTGGGACCCGCCAAAAACATGAAAAAGGAGCCCGATAGGGCGGATTTTGAATGTTTTTAGAATTGCGTGAGCGCGCGGCGCGGAGCAATTCGTGGTATCGTAGAAGGTCAAAGGGTCGAAAATCCGAATCTGATAAAAGGAGGAGTAAAGAATGTCGAATTCATCTTCGGCGGCTGTTTCTGAGAGAAGCCCCAGGCTGACTCTCGCGGACCGCGTTGATATGATAAAAAATAACCGGTATTTTCCCATTGTATTTCCCCTTGCCATGCTGGCGTTTCTGCTTCTTTTGTTTGTGGCGTTGACAGGCGGGGAGTTCATGAAGCGGAGCGTGATTCTCGGAATTTTCAATCAGAGCTTTATCACAGGGACCATGGCCACGGCGGTGGCGTTTATCTACAGCACCGGCAATGTGGATTTCTCCGTGGGCAATGCCATGGGGCTGGCCTGTGTGCTGGGGGCCATGGCGTACCAGGCCACAGGGAGCATGGCGGTGATGGTTGTTGTGACCCTGGCGGGGGGCGTGGTGCTTATGATGTTTAACTGTACCTTGTGTGTCACCTGTCATGTGAAACCTGCCATGGTGGCCATCGTGGCCATGTCCATCTACAGCGCGATCTGTGTGGTGCTGGTGGGGGCGGCTCCCATCGGCGTGGAGTACGAGACCAGCAAGGCGCTGGAGGGCGGTTTCCGGTATGGATCGTTTCTTTTGTATTTCGGCATGTGCCTGCTGTTATACCACGGCACAGCCATCGGAAGGAAGCTGCGGTTTATCGGCGGAAATGAGAAATGCGCCATTCAGACAGGAATCAACGCGGTGAAGACCCAGTACATATCCTTCTTGTTCGCCGGAGTGGGCGTGGGGCTGGCAGGCGTGTACCAGACTATCCGGACAGCCAATGTGGCTTCCACTGTGGGAACGGGAATGGGAACCGATGTAATGTTGGCCACGGTGCTGGGGGGGATGTCCATCTTTGGAGGGACAAAATCAAACTGCTTCGCTGGACTGATCGGAGCGATTACGGTGACAATATTGAATAAGGGGCTTTTGATGATCGGGGTTTCTTCTACTATGATTCAGGGGATCCGGGGAGTGGTGTTTTTGCTGCTGGTATATCTTAACAGTGAGCGGCAGAAGACGCTGCCAAGCAGACAGCAATTTTAAGAAGGTTGGGGGATGTTGGCGGAAAGGGAGGTTGTGTGAGAAGATTCTGACAATCTATTTCATGCAAAGCCTGGTACGCCGGACATTCCGCCAAGCCCAGTAAAGCGGAAAACAGTCGGGCGGAGGGCCCTCCTGTTTTCCATGGTCTTGGCTCCATGGCGTAAAGGGCTTTTCCTGAAATAGATTGTCAGAATCTTCAGCTAAGGTTTTGTTTCCCCGAACATAGCCCCCATGAAAATTGCTGGGGAGTTGTGGCGGGCGCTAAGGAGTGGGGGATTATAATTTCGTGAATAGACGGTATGAAAAATAAAAATTGGAAGGAGATTTGTTATGAAGAGATTTGGTAGGTTGAGAAAAGTGATGGCGGTTGGTATGGCGGGAGTGCTTTTGGTTGGCGCGAGCGGGTGTTCTGACAGTAAGGGCGGAGGCCAGGGAGGTGGAGAGTCCGGGGGACAGGAGAAATATAAGATTGGAATTATCGAGGTTCAGCTGAATGACGAGAGTACCAACAGGGCTGAGTGGTTTAATAATTATATCGCTCCTCAGTATAATGTGGAATTTATGTTTTCTGAGGCATGTACGGATTTGAATTCTTGTATGACATTCATTGAGAACGCGGCGGATGCAGGGTGTGACGGGATTATCAATTATTACGCTGTAGGAGCTAACACTCAGCAGTTGGTGGAGCTGTGCGCGGAGTATGATATGGTTTACACGGAGAACGGCGGACGGAATACGGGAAACGAGGCGGTATTCGCGGGAAATTATGAGAATTTCGCTGGGAATTTTATGGCGGATCAGCCTGCCACAGGTAAACTGTTCAAGGACTATCTGTCTGAGACTTTGGATACCAGTGTGGAGCACGGGTTTATTGTGGGAACAGGCTCGGCTTATCAGGGCAATGCTCAGCAGACGGAGATTTCCGCCAACATGCTTGGCGCTCTTGAAGAATTATATGGCCTGAAGTTTGATTCCACCATCGAAGAATTGTATACCTCTTCCGCTCCGGTGAACGGAACCAATGACAAAGGGATTGAGGTGTACTGTTATCCGGGAGCTCCTTCTACCAGCGGCTGGTTGGAGGGACTGAACGCGGCCATGCAGACTGGAAAATATGACTATATCCTCATGTCAGGCAATGTTCTTGGAAATATCATGACAACGGTGGATGAGTTGGAGACAGCTATGAACAAGGATTTCACGGTAATCGGTTTTGGCTCTTTTGGAGAGGCTCTCACCAGCGCCATGAATTCCGTTGACCATTTTGGCAATCAGGCACTGTCCATGTCCACGGTTAAGTTTACCTCCATTGTGAGCACCATGGGATTCAGCAAGGTTTACAACTGTCTTACGGGTCACAGGGATGCCTGTCTGGAGGCCAATGGGGAGCCGTCGGTGCTGCTGTTTCGGATGAACGCTGTTACAAGCCCTGAGCAGCTGGATGAGATGGGCAGCTGGGATAAGGAAGGAAAATGGGTGGCGGACTATGATTTCGTGGACAGTTTGCTGGCAAACAAGACAGAGGGGCTTACCAGCGACAAGGCTCAGGAGACCGTTTACAAGATGGACTACGACGCCATTAAGGCAAGGCTGAATTAAAGGTGAAAGGCGGACGCTGCCTGATATTGGAAAGAGGGGAAGATGATGAAGTCAAATAATTCAAAAGATATGGTTTCACGGATCGCCAAGGCGGTCGCGGTACCTGTCATGGTGTGGGCCATTATGCAGGTCATTGACATGGTTTTCGCGGGCATGGGAGTGATCAACAACTCGGCGGATATCAAGACCTTGTTCCGCAACCTGATCTCGTCCCTGGCCTTTGCCCTGGCTATTGGAGCCAACTTAAACTGTGGCCGTATGGATCTCTCTCTGGGAGCTCAGATGTACGCCGGGGTGATCTTTGGAGGAAATATGGCCCTCATGTTAAATGTGGGAGGAATCGGGGTTTTGATCCTGTCCATGGCAGTGGGAGCCCTGTGCGGTCTGGTAACAGGTTTTATTTTCATCAATCTCAGGATCCTTCCCATGGTCCTGGGATTGGGAATGACATTGGTGTTTGAGTGTATCTGTTTTGCCATCAACAACCAGCAGGGGGTGATCCTTTATGGAAAACCAGGTGTTGAGATTCTGTCCAACATTACCTTTATTATTGTTGTGACCGCTGCCATCGTGCTCTTTGCCTACTACTTTTTCCAGCTCAGCGGCTATGGATTTAAGTACCGGGCTATCCAGGGAAGCCAGAAGCTGGCGTCGGACGCGGGAATCAACATCTACAGCAACTGTGTGATCTGCTATGTGATCGCGGGAACCCTGGCAGCCTGCGCCGGTGTGTTTATCACCATCTACCAGGGAAACTTGACCCCGGTGCTGGGCATGAGCTCCAACGGCAGGGTATTTTCCAACATGTTTCCCATGGTGCTGGGAACCTGGATCGGCGGTCTGTGCCACAACCGGGAGGGTGGTATCCTTATGGGCGCTGTGACGGTGAACATTATTATCTTGGGACTGACCAAACTGGGGCTTTCCAACAGCGTGCAGAACGTAATCATTTATGCCCTGTTTTTGACTTTTGTGGTGTATAATACAAATCGAAGCAAGATCGAATACTACAAGGCCCGCAAAGCCCGTGTGGCTCAGGCGCGGAAGATGATGGCCCAGAGGGCGGCATAGCATAAAAATACCCAGTGCTTTTTTGGAGAATGAGGAGGAATTGATATGAGAGCAGTTATGGTTATGTATGATTCTCTGCGGCTTGACATGCTGCCCTGCTATGGAGGCAATCAGGTGGAGCTGCCTAATTTCCGCCGGTTGGCGGAACATGCCGCTATATTTGACAACAGCTATGTGTGTAGTATGCCTTGTATGCCGGCCCGCCGGGAACTGCACACGGGACGGCCTAACTTCCTTCACCGAAGCTGGGGCCCGGTGGAGCCTTTCGACGACTCCATGCCGGAGCTTTTAAAACAGAATGGAGTCTATACCCGGATCGTGACGGACCACAACCACTATGTGGAGGACGGCGGCTGTACATACTGCACCCGCTACTCTACATGGGAGTGCAACCGAGGGCAGGAGGGAGACCCGTGGCAGGGGTCTGCCGCTCCCTACATGGACAACCCCCACTCGAAACCCATATCGGATCAGGCGCCGGAAGGCTACAAGGCCCTCTTTGACCGGATGCATGGGCAGGATATGTTAAACCGTCAGTCCTACAAGGGGGAGGAGGACTATCCCCAGGCCAGAACCTTTAAACAGGGCGTAGAGTTTTTGCGGGAAAACGCGGAGTATGACAACTGGTTTCTCCAGATCGAGACCTTTGATCCCCATGAGCCTTTTGACGCGCCGGAAAATTATATCAGCCGTCTCTTTGACCCGGACCGCTTAGGGGACTTGGACTGGCCGCCCTACGCTCCTGTCACCGAGAGCGAAGAGGAGATCCAATGTTTCCGGAATCACTATCTGGCTCTCTTAAACTTCTGCGATGAGTGTCTGGGGAAGGTTCTGGACGAGTTTGACCGTCTGGATCTTTGGAAGGATACTATGCTCATCGTCAATACGGACCATGGTTATCTGCTGAGCGAGCATGGCTGGTGGTCCAAGAGCGTGATGCCGGACTATCAGGAGATCATGCACACGCCTCTGTTTATCTGGGATCCCAGAAGCGGGGTGAAGGGAGAACGGAGAAAGAGCCTGGTTCAGACCATCGACCTGGCCCCCACTCTTCTGGACTTCTTCGGAGTGGAGATTCCGAAAGATATGATCGGTAAACCCTTAAAGGCAACCATTGCTGAGGACGAAGCGGTGCGGGAGTACGGGATCTTTGGCTTCCACGCGGGCTCTCTGGACATCACCGACGGACATTACAAGCTGATGATGGTGCCTCGGGCCGGGGTTCAGCTGTATGAGTATACCCTGATGCCCACCCACATGCGGATGCGGTTTACGGTGGAAGAACTTAAGGATGCGGAACTGGCGGAACCATTTTCCTTTACCAAAGGCTGTAAGGTGTTGAAGGTTCCCTGTAAGACGAAAAATGTAGCCGACATGCCTGCGGGCACGGAGTGGCTGTTTGACATTGAAAAAGATCCTCAGGAGACCACCCCCATTATGGACGAGGAGGTCAAACTCCGATTGAAAGCGGCTCTGACAGAGATCCTCAAGGAAAATGACGCGCCGGAGGAAATCTATGAGTGCTACGGACTCACCAGACCTTGACTGACGATACCAAAACAGATAAAGGAAGGAAACCCGACATGGCAAAAAGACCACATATCATTATCTTTAACCCTGATGAAATGCAGGTGACGGCCATGGGGCATATGGGAAATCCGGCGGCTGTGACACCGTTCCTGGACCAACTGGTCCGGGAGGAGGCGGTGTCTTTTCGCC
>CATLBR010000034.1 GCA_949879795.1 uncultured Hungatella sp. | reverse complement strand
ATATAGCAGGCAACACCGTCATTGATCGGCAGAGCGTTGAGACAGCGACCCCTATGAGAGCTATTTTAAGTGAGCGAACCTCAGCCAGCGAATTTATGCTTTTGCCAGTCAGAGGAGGGCTGTCCCGACCGGGTGAGTTTATGCCATGGAGATGAGACCAGGAAAACAGGAGGGCCTCACCCCGACTGTTTTCCGCTTTAAGGGCTCATCGGTATGTCTGGCATATCCGAACCCGGACGGGACAGCCCTCCTCTGACTGGCCTTGCCCAAACCGCCGCCCTCGCTCACTTACCAAAACAGCGATTTTATTTTGCCATTTCGCGTAAGAAATCGTTCTTAAGAGCGTTAGGGTGTACCAAGATGCCTTGGAAAACAGGCAAATAGTTGAAACACCCAAGGGTGTACCAGTATGCCTTGGAAAGCAGGCAAATAGTTGAAAGGAGAACAGATTGTGGGACGGAAGCTAAAAACAATGGTGTTGGACAATGGAACCGTGGTGAAGGAGGCGGGGTGCATGGATTATGTGTGCCGGTACTGCGGCGGCAAGGCCACAGCCCTGAACTTTGTGGCGGACATGTGTCTTCAGGTGTACGCGAAACACAACGGAATCTGCGGGGCCTATGTGGATTCCCCTCAGTACCGGGGATATGTGACAGACTGTAAAACCTGCCTTCATGAAAAAGAGTGTTCTTATTCCGCCAGCAGTTCCTCTGTGGACACCAGAAGCAGATGATCATCTTCTCGGGCTTTTTGGAGGAGAGAGTCGGTAAAACCAGATTTTGAAAATAGGATATACCAAATCTCGCTGGGATTTCCGCAAAACCCCTGAACTTTGTCTTTTAATTCCTGGAACACCGGATATCCCAGTTTTTCATTTTTCCATTTGCATTCCCCGAACAAATACCTGTTCTCATCCTGGGCCACGATGTCGATCTCGACCTGGGTTCTGGTACGAGGATTTGTGCCCCACCAGCGTCCTATGGAGGTGAAAAGGAGGGGAAGCTGTCCGGCGCTGTTTGCCCGGAGCAGGTAATCCTGGCAGATGATCTCAAAAGCATGTCCCATGTAATGATTCAGATCCGGAAGGATACGCCGCTTCCAGACAAGTTCCTGGGCCCCGGTTTCCAGAAGGGTTCTGTTGGAAGCCACATATCGATACCAAAACCGAAACATAAAATCAGAGACCCGGTAGATGGTTTTTCGAGAACCGTCCTTTTCTCCAAATGGAGTTTCTTTGTAGAGAATGCCCAGCTCACAGAGAGTATGGATATATTTAAGACATTTGGAAGAATCCTCCCCCACCTTGAGAGCGATCTCGTTGGCTCGGGACGCGCCGCCGGCAATGGCCTGGATCACCGCGTTATAGATACCAGGCTCATAGACCTCCTGTCGAAGGAGAAGAAGAGGTTCTTCGTAGAGATAACCGGTGGGTTTCAGGAAAAGATCCACGATATTTTCCTTGACCGTCTGATGGGGCTGGATCTGAGATAAATACATGGCAGTGCCTCCAAATACACCGTACAGGAGAAGTTTTTCCTCATCTGAAAATCCCGGCAGAAACCTTGCGCATGTTTTGTAGTCAAAGGTCTTCATGTGGAGTTGTCCGGTTCTGCGTCCAAACAGGGGACTTTTGGATCCAAGAATCTCTTTCTCCATAAAACCCATATAACTGCCGCAGAGAACGAGAAACAATTTTCCTTCCTTCAGTTGGTGGTCGATCAGATGCTGGAGCATGGACAAGAGGGAAGGATTGATATTGGCCAGGTAGGGGAATTCATCAAACACCAGAACCAAAGGCCTGTCAGCCTGGCGGCCATGGATATACAAGATCGCCTTCTCCCAACTGCCAAAAGGCTCCAAGGCAGTTTCTCCATAATGCTGAAATACCAGATCAGAAAATTTCTCAAGGTTCAGTTTTTCATTGCTTTGTTCGGCAGAATAGAAAATATGGGGTTTGTCTTTACAAAATTCTTTTAAAAATGTGGTTTTTCCCACGCGTCTGCGGCCGTACAGGATAAAAAGATGGAAATGGTTCTGCCCATAGAGTCGGTCAAATTCCAATAGCTCATTCTCACGTCCAAGAAATATCATAGGAGCCTCCCATTAATTAACTTCAAAGTAAATTACTTATAAGTTAATTATATAATACCAGGTAAAAAAATCAAGGACTTTTCCCACAAAATCTGATATAATTACGATAGTATAGTGTGTGAGATGAAAAACCCCTGGATTGGAGGAGAAGCCATGTATCTGAAACGACAGATATACGAGAAGTTGATAAAATGGAAAAATGAAGGATACCGGACCACCCTTGAGGTCAGCGGGGCCAGACAGACGGGAAAGACATTTCTTGTAAATAAATTCGCGGACGAACATTTCCGTCACAAGGTCTATATCAACTTGTTTGAACTGAGCGGAGCTCAGTTTATGGCCTGCTATAAAAAAGCGTCTGCCTGGGAACCAGGTATGGGTCCCCGTCCCAAGAGCCCTCTCCAGGATGCGTTCAAGATGTTTGATGAGGAGTTTGAGGATAGGGAGGACACCATTGTCATTCTGGATGAGATCCAGGAATCCGCCCAGCTCTACAACCGGATTCGGGAATTTACCAGACAGTTTCGGTGCCGGTTTGTGGTTACGGGAAGCTACTTAGGCGGAATATATGACCGGGAGTTCCGATACGCGAGCGGAGATGTGACAAAACTTCAGATCTATACCCTGTCTTTTGAGGAATTTCTCCAGGCCTTTGATCCTGCTCTCTATGGGGAATATAAAGGCATCGGGGACAGCAGGGAAGCTGGTATCCATCACAGGCTGAAGGAGGTCTATGATATCTATTGCCAGACAGGAGGATATCCGTCAGTTGTCCGGACCTATTTGAAAACCAGAAGCACGGAAGAGGCCCAGGGAGAACTGGTACGTATCATAGAAACATTTATGGACGAATCAATTCGGTATTTTACAGATGTACTGGATACTCAGGTGTTTACCAATATCTTTCTGGCCATATGCCGTATCCTCAGCAGGGAAAAAAAGGGGTTGGAGGAGGACAGCATCAGCGAGGAGCTGCAGAAGCTGGTGACAAGAGATTATTCCAGCAACATCAGCAAGTCTGTATGTAACAGGGCGCTTAGCTGGCTGTATTTTTCCGGTGTTATGGGTTTTTGCGGGAAAATCATAGAGATGGATATCCTGAATTTTAAACAGGGAAGCCGCTGCTATTTTATGGATTTGGGGCTGGCTGCCTATTATCTGGGAAGGATCGGCGCGTCACCAGATGAGATTTCGGGGACGTTAAATGAGAATTATGTGTATATCAATCTGAAAAAGCGGCAGGATTTTCCCGAAGAGATCGCCTTTGAGACACCGGCGTTCGCGACGTACAGAGGCGGGGAAGTGGATTTTGTGGTACAGAACCGGACAAATATCAAAGCAGAGCAGAGCATATAGAAATATATACCCTGCTCTTTCTTTTAGTGCCCATTCTGAGGTGATTCCGCTGTCTTCAAATTCCCGACAGAAGCCACAGCGATCCGGATGGCCAGTTTGGTCACAAAGAACGCGAATATGTAGCTGATCACATACATGATGGGCCAGTCGTGGATCACGCCGCCCCAAAACGCGGCGCTGACGCTGGGCAGGGCTCCCGCGGCCACAGCGCCCTCGATGGCCGGGTTATTGAACACGTTCACTGCCGTCAGAACAATGGTCGCGGTGGTATCGAAAAACAGGGTGGCCACCCCGTTTTCCAGCAGGATATGAGGGAGGGTCTCCGGTTTCAGACCCAGCTTGCGGCCAAGGGCAAAACTCCAGTCTGTCAGGGGAAGGATCATGCCGGTGAGAGAGATGGTGAGAAACGCGGTTCCCCAGTTTTTGACCAGGGCTGGGATGGAAAATTCCAGATGAGCCACGAAAAAAGCGGCAGTGGCCATGATCAGGGAAATACAGATCGCGACTACGGAAGAGATGATCATTCCAAAATGATTTTTGTAAAAATTCATAAACACTCCTTTTCTTTAGGGCCAAGGGCCATGATGGTATTTTGGGGTTATGGGCGGACGATCATGACAGAACCATCCAGGTCTCCCAGAGGAAGGATCAGGAACGCGCCGTACTTCGCTTCCATGTCCTCCAGAGCTTCGCGTACACCGCCGTACCTGGTGCTTTCATATCCGCTGACCAGGATGACGCCGCCCCGGCTCATCCTGGGAAAGAAAAATTCCAGTCCCGCGAAAGTAGGCTGATACAGACAGGCGTCCATGAGGACCAGAGCGAATTTTTCTTCCTCCAGGTCAAAAGCTGTCTCCGGAAACCAGCCCTTTTTCAGAACCACCTGCTCCGGGACAGGCATGCGCTCCAGAAGCTGTTCTTCCTTCACCTTGCCGAATTCCCCCACCTCCGCTTTGGAACATCCCAGGGATTGTTCTTTGGCGATGTCTCTGGCGTCAAAGCCTTCCAGGGTATCGAAGAGATAAAGTTTCCGGTCCGGCATAAGGATATTCAGCTGCCAGGACACATCGCCCCTGCCACATCCAAGCTCCGCGACGCTGCCGGGGATTCCAAGAGTTCCAAGACGTCTGGTCAGGCGGCGGAGCACGGCGCAGCTTACGGAGAACTCGGACCTCATGGTTTCCATGAACCGGATATCGTTCTCAAATCCAGCCCGGATGGCCATGTACTGTAAGGCGCGGCTCTTTTCCGGGTCCCCGGCGGCAATAACCAGGATGTCCGGCTGGAGGGACACAGCCAGGTCAATGGGCATCACGGGAAGGCCTTCTATGGTATCTTTCAATTCTCCGGTCTCAGGGTCTTTGAACACGTTCCAGGTCTCAGGGCAGGAATTTCCCATGCCCACCAGTTTCATCTCTTTTGGATTCAGAAGGTCGGCTGCCAAAAGCCCCTCATGGTCTGCTTCCAGGATGATCACGGTTTTCATAGAGAGTGGATACACCTCCTTTGTAAAAATAATAGCTGCCCTCATTATCCTGTAAGAAAGCCTTGTTTACAAGTAGCCGGGATGACAGGTGGAGCCAGATAACAGGTGTAGCGTGGACTACTTGTGTGGTCCGGCATACTTCTATCATGTAGATTATGTGATAAAATGATATCAACAACATACAAGGTCTGCCGGACATTCCGGTGGTGGGTAGCGGGGCCAGTGACGCGCGGATAAGGGAAGGGAATCCGTGTGTCCTGGCCTTTGAGCTGATTATAGGAGGTACAGGAAATGAAGGAACATCTGGAACAGATATGTGTGACGGTCAACGGGGTGCCAAGAAAATTTGTCATCGGCGACGGGGTGGGATGTGTATCACCATCGGAGACCCTGCTGGATACCATTCGGGACCGTCTTGGACTGACCGCGGCCAAGCGCAGCTGTGAGCATGGGGCTTGTGGATGCTGTACCGTGATTATGGACGGGGACGCGGTGGCGTCCTGTATGGTTCTGACGGCGGACTGCGACGGAAGCCAGGTGACAACCCTTGAGGGGCTGTGTGATCCGGTGACAGGAGAATTAAGCCCCCTTCAGAAGGCGTTCGCGGACAATTCCGCGTTTCAGTGCGGATTTTGCACCCCAGGGATCATCATGAGTACCCGGGCTCTTCTGGATCGGAATCCAAGTCCCACGGAAGAGGAGCTGACAGAAGCTCTGTCCGGAAATTACTGTCGTTGTATCAGTCATTATCAGGTAATCCGTACGGTCATGGGCTTTATCAATGAGATGAACAGAAAGGAGGCGTAATTTTATGTACGAGGAAATGAAAAAGACGGTAAAGGAAAGCTGCCATGAGTACCGCTATATCGGAAAACATGGAAACAGGGCCGATGCCAGTGATCTGGTGTCTGGCCGCCAGAAATTTTTAGACGATCTGGTGATGCCTGGTATGCTGGTAATTCGGGTCTTAAGAAGCCCTTATCCCAACGCGGTGATCAAATCCATCGATTTAAGCAAAGCCAAAGCGCTGCCGGGAGTGATCGGGGCGGCTTCCTACAAGGAGGCACCGGACTGGAAATGCGGATTGCCCAATCATCGCCGGGTCCTGGACCGGCAGGTTCGTTTTGTGGGAGACAGTGTGGCTCTGGTGGCCGCCGAGACAGGCGAGATCGGGGATGAGGCTCTGAAGCTGATTGAGGTAGAGTATGAGGTATTGCCTTTTGTGCTGGACTGTGAGAAAGCTCTGGAGCCGGGAGCTCCTCAGCTCTATGAGGAGTATCCGGGAAATGAGATCCCCAAAGTCACCCCATTTTCTGAGGAGCCTTTTAACCAGATCTTTGTTGGGGACACCAAAAAGGGATTTCAGGAATCCGCCTATGTCAATGAAGGGACCATGAGATACGAGAACATGGCCCACCCTCTCCCGCCGGAAAGCCCTGGCTGTATTGCCCAGTGGACCAGCCCTGGCGCTGTCACGGTGTGGTATAACGGAGGAGCGCCTCATTTGCAGAAGTTTAACACCGAGGCATCCATCCCGGGAGTGGCGGTTCGGGTTATTGCCTGCCACGCCGGAGGTTCCTATGGGTCCAAGCAGCTGATCCCTCACATGATTCTTCAGGCGATCCTTATGGCAAAACTGACGGGAAGGGCCTGTAAATTCATCATGGACAGGACAGAGCATCTGTTGAGTTATGAGCTGCGCCAGGGAAGCCGGATCCGGGGGCGGGTTGGTATGACAGAAGACGGGGTGATCAACGCGGTGGAGGGAATGTGGTACACGGACTCCGGCATGTCCTCTACCTACGCGCAGGCCATGACGGCAGTAGGTTTGGGAGAGTGCCAGGCATTTTTAGGAAAATGTAAAAACTGGGCGCTGGATACCAAGCTGGTAGCCACCAACCATTCCTCTCAAGCGCCGATCCGGGGGTTCGGAGGGCAGGAGTGCAAGAGCGTGCTGGTGCCGTTGGTGTGTACGGTGATCCGCAAGGCGGGGATGGACCCTTTGGAAGTATTTAAGAAAAATTTTGTCAAAGCCGGGGACCGGTATATCTGGCGGGATAATCTGTGGTGGGAAGTTCATTCCGTGGATTACACAAAGGCCTTTGAGGAGAGCGCCAGGGTCTTTGGCTGGAAAGACAAATGGAAAGGCTGGGAGAAGCCCTACTGGGTAAGTGAGGACGGGCGGTACGCCAGAGGCGTGGGAGTGGGTGTTCACGGGAACGCGGATATCGGCGAGGACCCTACAGAGGGGATGGTGAAGCTCCATCCGTTTGGAAGCGTGACCTTGGAGCTGTGCGTGGGAGAAACCGGAGGGGCTCAGAGGTTCGCGGTACAGAAGATGGTGGCCGAGGTGATGAAGGTGCCCTTAGACGGGGTGCAGGTGGTGGATCCGGACACCCACGCCACTGGATATGACGCGGGGATGATCGGCTCCCGGGGAACCATCACCATGGGAACCACCGCGGTCCGGGCTGCCAATGACGCCCGCCGGCAGCTTTTAGAGATGGCGGCAGTGAAGCTGAACGCCAATGTGGAGGACCTGGACACAGAGGATTTCCTGGTGTTTGATAAAAACCGTCCTCAGGTGAGGCTGCCGTGGATCGCCGTGTGCGGCACGCCGGAGATGACCATCACGGGTTCCGCCAAATATAAGCAGAACTTTGACAAGCCCAACTTTGCCTTGTATCTGGCGGATGTGGAGGTGAATCTCATGACCGGGGAGGCCAGACTGATTCATGCCCTGGAAGGGTCTGACGTGGGACAGATCATTGACCCTGTCAATATCCGTATGCAGGCAGAGGGCTCCTTTGGTTCCGCCGGAGGCGACACGGGACTTTTCGAGGAAATGGTTATGGATAAGAAGCTGGGGCGCTTCATGACCGGCAATATGATTGATTATAAATGGAGGACATTCAACGAATTCCCGCCATTTGACACAGTGCTTCTGGAGAGCCAGTTTGATTCTGAGGCATTCCACGCTCTGGGATTCGGCGAGATCACCCCTTCCCCGGCTCCAGCGGCCATCCTGATGGCGGTCAGCAACGCCATTGGTCATGAGATCACAGAATACCCCTGTTCCCCCACGGTTGTGCTGCGGGCCATGGGCAAGATTGGAGGAAGAAAATGAAAAAATTTGATCATATCAAAGTCGGGAGTTATGAGGAAGCCAGCCAGGTGATCCAGGAAGGAGAGGGCGCCATAGAGCCCATTGCCGGAGGAACGGATCTTCTTGGTACCTTAAAAGACCGTCTGCTTCCCCATTATCCCAAGGCAGTGGTCAGCTTAAAAGGCATTGCCACAAGCCGATACATAGAAGAAAGGGACGGGATGCTGGTTATTGGAGCCGGAACTACCTTAAAAGAGATTTCGGAAAGTCCCCTTGTAAAAGATCACAGCCAGGCCCTGGCAGAGGCTGCCCGTTCCGTGGCCTCCCCACTGATCCGGAACACAGCCACCATAGGCGGCAATGTCTGTCAGGATGTCCGCTGTTGGTATTACCGCTATCCGGATTCCATCGGAGGCAGACTGGAGTGCAAAAGAAAAGGCGGAGATACCTGTTACGCCATTGCGGGAGAGAATCGGTACCATTCCATTTTCGGAGGCATGTCCACAGGCGGCTCCTCCTGCCAGCGCGCGTGTCCCGCGGGAACCGATATCCCCGGATATATGGCTAAGATACGGGAAAATGACTGGGCCGGGGCAGCGGATATTTTCTTCCAATACAATCCCATGCCCATGATGACCAGCCGGATCTGTCCCCATGGATGCAGGGAACACTGTAACCAGAACGTCTATGGGAAGAGCGTCAATATCCCGGCAGTGGAGCGGACTCTTGGAGACTACATCTTAGAGCATAAGGAAGATTACTACAAGGCCCCTGAAAAGGAGACGGGGAAAAAGTGCGCCATCATCGGCGGTGGCCCGGGAGGTCTGACGGCGGCGTTTTATCTCAGACGGGAGGGACACCAGGTTACGGTCTATGATTCCCACGAGAAGCCAGGAGGCGTTCTGCGCTACGGGATCCCTCATTACCGCCTTCCCAAGACCATTGTGGACCAGTTCTGCCAGGCTTTGGAGAACGGGATGGGAATCCGGTTTGTCATGAATACCACGGTGGGAAAAGACGTGACCGTTGAGCAGATCAAGGCTGACAATGATGTTGTGTATTTTGGAACCGGAGCCTGGTCCCAGCCGGTGCTGGGGCTGGAAGGGGAGAACCTGACAGAGTTTGGATTGAATTTCCTGGAAGAAGTGAACACGTACCTGAAAAAAGCCATGGGAGAGAATGTGCTGGTGTGCGGCGGCGGAAATGTGGCCATGGATGTGGCCCTGACGGCCTGCCGGTTGGGAGCTAAGAGTGTGAAACTGGTGTGTTTGGAGCAGAGGGAGGAGATGCCTGCTTCCGAAGAGGAGATCCAGATGGCCATAGAGGAAAGGGTGGAGCTGTACAATGGCTGGGGCCTAAGAAAAGTTCTGGAATCAGAAGGCAAGGTGAAGGGACTTTTAGCCATGCGGTGCCTGTCTGTCCGTGATGAAAATGGACGGTTCGCGCCAAGCTATGACCAGGATGACACCATAGAGCTGGCGTCGGACTTTATTATCCTGGCAACCGGGCAGAAGGTGGATATCAGCTTTTTGGGGGACCATCTGTCTTCTCAGCTGAGAACCTCAAGAGGGCTCATTGACGCCAACGCAGAATCTGGAAGAACCAGGGCTCAGGGGTACTACGCGGGAGGTGACGCGGTGACGGGACCAGATCTGGCTATCCGGGCCATCGCGGCCGGGCGGAACGCGGCCATGGCCATGAACCGGGATCTGGACGCTGAAAAGGTTGGGAATCCGTCCCACACCCAAGAAGAGGAAGTCTTGGGGCCGGAGAGCTTCACCACCTTTGATGTGGATGGGGTGGAGCGAACCAAGGCGGTGAGGCTCCGGGAACTTTCGGCATCTGAGAGGAGCCTTACAGGGGAGGACCGAAGCTCCCTGGATCAGGATACGGCAAAGCAGGAAGCCTGCCGCTGCCTGCGGTGCGCCTGCTACGCGGTAAATCCTTCGGACATCACGCCGGTGCTGGTGATGGAAGGAGCCAGGATCATTACCACGGAGAGGGAGTTTTCCGCGAAAGAATTGTTTACGTCCAAACTGACGGTACAGCATATCCTCCACCGGGGAGAGCTTGTCACAGAGATCCGGATACCCAAAACCTTGGGCAGGACTCGTTATGACAAGCGCCGTGTCCGCGATGCCATTGATTTTGCCATCGTCTCCCTGGCCAGCGCCTTTGATGTACAGGCAGGCCAGATCAAAAGCTGCCGCCTTGTGCTGGGAGGAGTGGCTCCGGTGCCCTACCAGCTTCCAGAGGTGGAAGCCTACCTGACAGGAAAGAAGATCAGCCCGGAAACCGCCAAAGAGGCAGGGGAGATCGCCATGAGGCAGGCTTTTGCCATGAGCGGCAATGAATACAAGATCTTTATGTGTAAGGATGTGATCTATAACCGGGTGATGGAAGCGGGGCGGTGAATCATCTCCCCAGAATCACAGCAGTCCCGTGAAGGTCGCACAGGGGAACCAGAGGAAGGGGGCCGTGAGCTTTTTCGTAATCTTCCACTGCCTGAGAGGCTCCCCGGAAGCGGCGGTTGTTGTAGTCGTGAAGGAGGATCATGCCGCCGGGGCTGAGGCGAGGATAAAAGTACTCCAGTCCTGCCAGGACAGGGGCATAAAGGTCCGCGTCCAGGCTCACCAGAGCGAACCGGCAATTTTCCAGCCCTGCCGTGGTATCAGGAAAAAAGCCTTTGTGAAACAGAGCCTGGTCCGGGAAGGGGAGACGGCTTTGGACAAAGGACAGGCTGGTGTCGGCAAAGTCCCCTTCCCTGGCCCGGGAAAACCCCCTCGCGGATTCTTCCTGGATATCCCGGGCGTCGAACCCTTCAAAAGTATCGAAAAGATGGAGGCGGCGGTCTGGAAACAGAGCGTTTAACTGACAGGCCAGCTCCCCTTGGTAAACCCCAAGCTCAGCGATATCTCCGGCAATCCCCTGTTGGATCAGGCGGTCCGCCATGCGGCGGAGAGTGGCCAGGCGGATATCAAACCTGCGGCAGAGCTGGCCTAAAAGCCAAAAAATCCCCTGAAATCCTGCCTTCTCAGCCTGATCCCGCAGCTGAGAGGACCGCGTCTGGTCGGAGACAGCGATGAGCGCGTAGTCTGGCTTTAAGTTCACCGCGTTTTCAATAGACAGGATGGGAGTTTCCCCCAGACAGGTTCCCTGGAGAGAGAGGTTGTTATCCCCAAAGGCCAGGAGCTTTGTGTCAGCGGCGTTGATCAGATTGGCGCAGGCCTGTCCAAACTGACCAGCGCCTAAGATAATCATGGTTTTCATGGAATCTCCTTTTCTCGATGTGGATTTTTTCTGGATTGTTCTTGGGTTAGTATATTGGATAACAGGAAGAAAAGCAAGAAACCTATGTTATATTTTTTCAATAAAGGTGTTATGATTCTTAGGCTCTTAAAAATGATTTCTTGCGTGAAATGGAAAAATAATGAAATCGCTGTTTTGGTAAGTGGGCGAGGGCGGGCGACGGTTGTGGCAAGGCCAGTCAGAGGAGGGCTGTCCCGGCCGGGTTCGGATATGCCAGACATTCCGATGAGCCCTTAAAGCGGAAAACAGTCGGGATACGGCCCTCCTGTTTTCCTGGTCTCATCTCCATGGCATAAACTCACCCGGCCGGGACAGCCCTCCTCTGACTGGCAAAAGCATAAATTCGCTGGCTGAGGTTCGCTCACTTAAAATAGCT
>CATLBR010000033.1 GCA_949879795.1 uncultured Hungatella sp. | reverse complement strand
CAGAGGAGGGCTGTCCCGGCCGGGTGAGTTTATGCCATGGAGATGAGACCAGGAAAACAGGAGGGCCGTATCCCGACTGTTTTCCGCTTTAAGGGCTCATCGGAATGTCTGGCATATCCGAACCCGGACGGGACAGCCCTCCTCTGACTGGCTCCACCAAAACCGCCGCCCTCGCTCACTCATTTTGATATTACAATCATCTACCACATTATCATCCTAAAGTCCGCAAAAAAACCGCCCAAGCAACCTGCTCAGGCGGTTTTTTCCAGCCAATTACCGGCCGGCCCATTATTCTAATTCCTCCAAAATGGAAGTTCCGATGGTTCCATCAGGCATCTTCACCTGGAAATTGTCAGCGATGGTGGCCCCGATGACGGCAAAGGTATCCCGATCCGGCAACTTCCCCCACCCTTTCATAGATGGAGACCAGGCCAGAAACGGCACCTTCTCCTTGGTGTGGTCTGTTCCCTTGTAAGTGGGATCGTTGCCGTGGTCCGCCGTGATGATGAGAAGGTCGTCCTCCTTAATCTTTGTCAGGAGAACCCCCAGTTTCTCGTCAAAGCGCTCCAGTTCCTGGCCGTAGCCCACGGGATTTCTCCGATGGCCCCAGAGGGCGTCAAAATCCACCAAGTTCACAAAGCACAGGCCTGTGAAATCCTTGTCCGCGATCTCGATGGTCTGTTCCATGCCGTGGACGCTGCTCTTGGACTTCCAGCTCTCTGTGATCCCCTCTCCGTCAAAAATATCCCGGATCTTTCCCACGCTGATCACGTCATAGCCTGCTGCCTTGAGGGAGTCCATGGCGGTCTTGCCGTAAGGCTTTAAGGCGTAGTCATGGCGGTTGGAGGTTCTCTTAAACTCTCCTTTTTTCCTTCCCACATAGGGCCTGGCGATGATCCGCCCTACTTTCCACTGATCTTTCATGGTCAGCTCTCTGGCGATCTCACAGCAGCGATACAGCTCATCCAGGCCAAAGGTCTCCTCGCTGCCGCAGATCTGGAGCACCGAGTCCGCTGACGTATACACGATCATGTCTCCCGTGGCGATCTGGTGCTCTCCCAGCTCATCCAGGATCTTTGTGCCGCTGGCTGACTTATTTCCCACGATCTTATGTCCGGTCCTCTCAGACAATTCATCAAGAAGCTCCTGGGGAAACCCGGTGTCCGTGAAGGTCTGGAAAGGTTTGGTGATGTGAAGTCCCATCATCTCCCAGTGGCCGGTCATGGTGTCCTTGCCCACGCTGGCCTCCAGAAGCTGCCCGTAGTAGCCCAGAGGCCTGTCAACCGGCTTCACATGATTTAAAGGATGTAGATTGGCAAGACCCATTCTGGCCAGATTGGGAATCCGAAAAGGATCCATGTGGTCGTCGATGTGTCCTAAGGTGTCTGTCCCCTCGTCATCGTAGTCCGCCGCGTTGGGCATGGCCCCGATTCCCAGGGAGTCAATGACAACCGTAAAAATCCGTCTGTATTTTTTCACGAAATCTCCTCCATAACCTGATCCACACAGATGGCTCCGTATGGACGGATGCTCATCTTATAGACATTTCCCTGGCCCAGAGCCTTCTCCATGCGCTCTATGTATTCCTCCACCAGGTCGTTGGGCAGCATGGCCATAATAACCCCCGCGAATCCGCCGCCGTGAATCCGGCAGGCTCCCCGCTTCTTCTCCTGGATAAACAGTTCTGTCAACGCCAGAGCCACGCTGATGCCCTGCTCCTGAACATCCGCGGTAGTATAGCAGTTCTGAAGCCATTTCCAGGAAGAGTTGCCGGAAGCGGTGATTCCCGCCAGGAAATCCTCAAAACGGTTGTCCTTGAGGGCAGCCACTTCCGCCTCCACCCGCTTGTTCTCCTCAAAGAAATGAAGGGCTCTCATGACAGACCGGTCCCCGGCGTACTCCCGAACCTTGGCCAGGTTGGCGATCACATCCTCTTCCTTCACCTGGGCGCAGACTTCTTTTCCGAAATACTCCGCCACCTTCTTCATCTCATTGGGCACAGAGGAGTAGTCAGCGCTTAAGTCCGCGTGGCCTTTCCCGGTGTTGACGATGATCAGGCTGTGGTCCCGGGAACCAAAGTCAAAGGGGATCTGCTCCACTTTCGGGTTCTGGGGATCATAAAAATCAATGGTGATAAGGCCTCCCACAGCGCAGGCCATCTGGTCTAAAAGCCCTGAGGACTTGTTCCAGTAGACATTCTCCGCGTATTTTCCCACATGGGCGTAGGCCACCACATCCATCTTGTTGTCATTGAAAAATGTGTTGAGCATGGAGCACAGAAGCATCTCAAAGGCAGCGGAGGAGCTTACTCCGGCGGCGCTGATCACATTGCTTGTGATGTAGGCGTCAAAGCCTCCGATCTCGTAGCCTTTCTCCTGGAATCCTTTGAGAAGTCCTTTTACAAGGTCCACGGTCCCCGCCATCTTGGGGCTGGGCGCCAGGTTGTCTAAGTCCACGGAAAACTTCTGGTTAAAGGTCTCGCTGACAATATTCACCTTTCTGGTGCCGTTCTTGGCTCCAATGCCCACGCAGTCCAGGTTGATGCTTCCCGCCAGCACCTTTCCATGGTTGTGGTCCGTGTGGTTTCCGCTGATCTCCGTCCGTCCCGGTGAGCTGAACATGGTCATATCCTTATCGCCAAACTCCTGGGCGAACTTCTCCACAAGGTCTTTGTAGCGGCCAATGTTGTTGTCCGCGTCTCCTTCTCCATATAATACCGCCATAAGTTTCCGGGCCTTTGGGGAATCCAAACGCTGTAAGGTATCTGTTTTCATGGTCCTGTCTTCCTTTCATGGTTTTCATACATTTTTTTCTGTCTCCAGTATACCAGATTTGCCGCCAATAAGACATATATTTTTGTGTGAAATAGTGTTATTTTTCTATCCTGGTATATCCTGCCGAGGAAGTACAGGGGATCATGGAAACCTGAGTTCCCTCCTCCCCCCACACCACCTTAAGGAGAGCGGTTTTGGGGATGCTGCTGCCGAAGACAAAATTTCCCAGGCTGTACGCGATGGTCTTTCCTTTGTACTCTTCGATGGGCTGGAGCACATGGGGATGGCTGCCTACCACCAGGTCCGCCCCGGCGTCGATGTAGGCTCTTCCCATGGCTTTCTGGTAATCCTTGGGCGTCCCCTCCCGCTCCACGCCCCAGTGGACGTAGACCACCAGATAATCGCAGGCATCCCTGGCCTCCTCTATGGCCTTTAGGGGCAGTGTGGTGTCATAGGTGGAAAATACTCCCGGATGGTCCTTTCCCGCTGCCCAGGAGGCATCCATGTATACCCGGGAAGTGGCCAAAAAACCGATTGTCTTCTGGCCGATGATGATGGTCTTTAAAGCGCTGGCCTCTGTAAAATCCTTTCCTCCCCCCACATAGGGAATCCCTGCCTCAGAAAGGGCCTGGCAGCTGTCCAAAAGCCCCTGGGGCCCGAAATCCAGGATATGGTTGTTGGCCAGGGTCACAATGTCCACCCCCATTTCCTTGAGGATGTGGAGACGGCTCTGGGGTACCCGGAAGGTAAACTGTTTGTCCTCCGCCTTGGTCCCCCGGACCGTGAAGGGAAATTCCTGGTTCACCATGAAGATATCCGCCGCCTCAATCTCAGCCCGGATTCCCTCATCCAGAACCCCGCTGATGCCGCCTCCGCTGTCGTAAGCGTTTAACACATGGTCGGAAAAATACACGTCTCCGGCAAAAAGCATGGTGATGTCCGAGGAGCTTCGGGGAGATGTCTCCTCTTCTTCCGAACTCCCCTCTTCTCCTGAACTTCCCGCCTCCCCTGAGGACCGGGCCTGGGTATCCGTCTCCCCTGAGGGCCCCGCCTGGGTGTCCGCCTCCGCCAAAAGACTGCCGGATTGTCCCTGGGCGGACTCTGCTCCTTCTGGATTTTCCTCAGAGTCGGACAGGGTCTGCCCTGCCCCCGCCAAACTGTCGCCGGCTGACCCGTTTTCTGATCCCATCCACTGGCTTCCCGAAACCTCCCCAGTCTGAACCTGAGCCGTAGCCAGCCGTCCTTCCCGCGCTCTGACCTCTTTCACAATGACCCCCGCCGTCAGGCTTCCCAGCACCACCAGACCTGCCGCGGCGGCGGCCACGATCCTTCTACTCCTCGGTGTCATGATCCTTATTTCCCCCTACTTCCATAATATAGTCCGCGATATAGTTGGTGAGAAGATCCACAAAGATCATGGGAGCCACCTGGGCTTCCAGATACTGGGAATATCCCTGATTCCGGTAACTGGGCAGCCACACCACATAATTGACCTTGTTCCGGATAGGATGTTTGTCCGTCTGGGTCACAAGAACCATGGTGGGCCGCTTCTCTTTGGGAAGCTCATTAATCTGGTCAGCGTTTTCTCTGTAAACACTGCTGTTGGCGGAAAAAAAGATGACCACATCCTCCCGGCTCACCCGCTGTGTCAGGGCATCTGTATAATCCGCCTGAATAAATCTAGACAAGATACCGAATTTCCCCAGGTTGATGTCCAGAAGCTGGGCAGGAAGAGCGCTCTTGTGATAACCGCAGATGGACACATACCTGGCCTTTGCCACCAGCCTGGCCAGAAGCTCAAAAGTTTCCACAGACACCGCGCCGGGAATCAGGTGAATCAGTTTGGTGTAATAGTCGATCACCGATGATGTGTCCTTGGCACCCTTTCCTCCTTTGTAGTACTTGTAGACATCATATTTGAAATCATTGTAGCCCTGATACCCCAGCTTCTGGCAAAACCGGGTGATGGCTGGCTGAGACACATGGTACTTTTCAGCCATGGATGTGGCTGTATGCCGGAGAATGTCGTCAATGTTCTCCGTAAAAATGTGGTACACCTCCAGCTCCTTTTTTGTCAGGCTCATCTTTTTCAGTTCCATCTGCTCAAATGGATCCATCCCCGTTCCTCCTCCCTCTTCATGGCAACAAAGCCTGCCAGGTCATGGGAATGCGTCTTTCAAACGCCCCCTCCTAACTGGCTGTTCCTGACAATTCTCTGGCCTCACAAATCACTTTCTCGATAAAACGGTCCGCCTCTCCTCGGGCCAGGCGGGAATTGTAAGTCTCGAAATATTTGCCGTATTCTTCCCTGGGTACCAGATAATTACAGTACGTGTTGCTATAACAGATTATCACAACTTCCAGCTCAGGGAAAGCGTTTTTTATCTGATTTCCAAAACCGCTGAGCACATCCCCCGGCAAAATCACCACAAGGACATTGCCAAAAAGGCGGAGCTGCCCGATCATCTTTAAGTCATAAGGGCCAAAGCTCTCCTTAAGTTTCAGCCGCCCCATGAAAAATTCTTTCATGGGACTTTGGCTTTGTTCCAGCTCCTGTGACATCCGCTTCCAGTCTTCATCGGCCCTGGCCTCAAAGTGACTTGTAACCTCAAAGGTATGGCTGCCCACCGGCCCTTTGACCAGAGGAACGGTCTTCTTTTTCTCCAAAAACTGTTCCACCACCTGCCCCGCGGTAAACTCCAGCTCCTCTTTGCCGGAAAGCCTGCGGTAAAACCGGGTGCTCACGTCCCCGCAGCATCCGTTAGTCACTGCCAGAGGGCACCCCAATGTGTCTTGGAGCTTTCCTCTGATGTGGCCCAAAAGGTCCGCGGAGAGAAGAAAACTGGAACCGTCCAGAATCGTAGGGTGGGCAGAGATGTTGAACAGGGCCCCCAGACGCTTTCCTTCTATATTACAGAAGCTGAACAGATAGGCCCTTTTGTCTTCCACGCCGCCCTTCACATTGCGGTTGCCGTAGAGCCCTTCAATCTCCGCTCTCTCCAAGGTCACCCGGCACTCCTCCATGGCCCTAAAAGCCCGGACCATGCTCTTTTCCATCCCCCCGCGCGCGGACTCCGTAAGCTCTGTCTCCACCTGATTATCCTCAAATGTCATCTTGAAAAAAGAAGGGGCAGAGTGGGTATGGATGGCGGACACGGTGATGTGTTCCGGGTCCAGGCCCAGCTGCCGGGACACCTGCCCGCGAATCCGCTGGCAGAAAGACTCCTCCACCATGATGGAATCCAGAATCCCCAGAAGATACACCTCCCCCTCCATCTCCAACGCCAATGTGTTGATCTCAATGGGGTCCAGAACCCCCCGGCTCTTCTCCACCCTGCTGTATCCTGCCATATAACATGGTTTTTGGGGCGTAATATTTACCTTATCAAATCCTGCTTTCATTTTTATCGTCCTCCTTTTGATAAAAGTATAGCACAACTATTCAAAAAAATATAGTATATTTTGAATGAATAATATATTTTTTAATTTTCTCATTCATATCGCTTTATGACGTTTCTTGAAAATAATTGGACAAATCGCTTTGCTTTCTCCCAATAAACTGTATACTATTCCCATAATATCTCCATAAAAATGTTTTTGTTATGAAATTATCATTCAAAATTATAAAATTACTATTGCATTTTCATTCAGTGTATGATATAGTCATCATATCAACCATACATTCAAAAAAGTGATTGCGAATGTACAAGAAAGGGGTTAAACTATGAGTGAAACCAAGACGTCTGTAATGGACAAATTCCAATCTGTAATGGAAACTTACGTGGTCCCTGTGGGAGCGAAGATTTCCGAGCAGCGCCACCTGGCGGCTATCCGGGACGGTCTGACGGTCATGATCCCCATGACGGTTATCGGAGGATTCGCCTGCCTTCTGGCTGTTCCCCCTGTCCCTGCCACCATAACAGAACCCAGCAATTTCTTTTATGCCCTTTTGCTGGCATGGAAGTCCTGGGCCGGGGCTCACGCCACCACGCTGATGCTTCCCTACCACCTGACCATCGGCATCATTTCCATCTACGTAGTTGCCGGCGTGGCCTATCAGATGGCGAAAAGTTACAATATGGACGTGATCAACAATGTGCTGTCGGCACTGCTGGTTTTCCTCTGCGTCAGCAATGTGGTGGATTTTGAGACCAGTTCCCTGACCATCGGCCGTCTGGGCGCGGGGTATATGTTCGGAGCCATGGTCATCGCCCTTCTGGTGGTGGAGATCAACCATTTCTTCATCAAAAAGAACATTATTATCAAGCTCCCTGCCACAGTGCCTCCCAACGTAGCGGCGCCTTTTAACCTGCTGATTCCGCTGACCTTTAACGTGATTGTATTTATCCTTTTGAATTCCCTGTGTACCACACTGACAGGGGACGGCCTTACGGGACTGGTGTTCTCCATCTTCCAGCCTCTGATGAAAGCCACCGGCTCTCTCCCCTCTGTGCTGCTGATCAACTTTATCATGACCACTTTCTGGTTCTTTGGAATCCACGGGGCCAACATGGTAGGCGTTGTCACCACCCCCATCACCACAGCCGCCCTTGCCGCCAACATGGAAGCCTACACAGCGGGAGCCCCCATGGAATATATTTTCGCGGGAAGTGTCAACAGCGTGTTCGGCAACTGGATTACATACAACGCGATCCTGATGGTGATTTTCACGGTATGTAAAAGCTCTCAGCTGAAATCCGTGGCCAAGATCGCCATTGTGCCCAGTATTTTCAACATCAATGAACCTAGCATTTTCGGTATCCCCACGGTGCTGAATGTGTATACTTACATCCCCCTTCTGATCTGTAGCATGATCAATTTCAGCTCCTACTACCTGCTGGCCAGCGCCGGTATTTTGGGAAAATTCTGTATGAGCCTTCCCTTCACGGTTCCCGGGCCTCTGGCCGCGGCTCTGGCTTCCATGGATATTAAAGCCGTGTTTTTGTGGGCTGTCCTGCTGGTGGTGGACTACTTTATCGCCATGCCCTTTATCAAAATTTATGACAGCCAGCTTGTGACATCAGAAAGCCAGGCTGAGGAGGAATAGTCTATGAAACTGATTATCAATGCCGACGATTTTGGCTACACCCGAGGCAACACCGAGGGAATTCTGGAAGCGTACAGGAAGGGCATCGTCCGCTCCACCACAGCCCTGTGCAACATGCCCTGGCTGGAGTACGGTCGGGACCTGGCAAAGGACTGCCCGGGCCTTGGCATCGGCGTCCACCTGACCTTGACTCTTGGCAAGTCTCTCACCGGAGTGAAAACCTTTACCGACCACCAGGGGAATTTCCTTTCCAAAAAGGACATCGGCTCCGCCGTCCTGGACATGGAGGAAATCTACGACGAGTGGAAGGCTCAGATTGAGCGCTACATCCAGGTCTTCGGCCGCAAGCCCACCCACCTGGACTCCCACCACAGCGTCCATGACCTGAACCCGAAGCACAGAGAAGTGGCCATGAGGCTGGGGGAAGAATATGGTCTTTACGTGAGGCGCTATGGACCTTATGAGTTTGTGCCCCAATTTTACGGGCCTTCTGCCACAGAGGAACATCTCATAGAGGTTTTGGAGGAGTATAAAGGAAAAGACATTGAGATCATGACCCACCCAGGGTTCTGCGACCTGGAGCTTTACCGGATCAGCTCCTACAACACCCAGAGAGTTCAGGAGCTTTCCGTGCTCTGCTCCCAAAAAGTGTTGGAATATGTGGAGAAAAACCACATTGAGCTGACCCATTATGAGCCAGTGGAAAACAGCAGATAAAATGAATATAACGAAAAAGGCAGGAGGGCCCCGTCTTCCTGCCTTCTGTTGTAAGAAATTCTGTTGTGAGAAAAAATGAAAGGCGGGCAACCTACCATGGACTCAGCGGTGACTCTGTTTCATCAGATTATCAAAATGTTTCTTATGATGGCAGTGGGCTATTATTTTTACAAAAAAGGAACCATCAACAATGACACCACATCCCGGCTGTCCAGCATCCTGCTGATGGCCGCCACCCCTTGTACCCTGATCACTTCTTTTAACCAGGAGTACTCTTCCCAAAAGCTGGTGGGATTTGTCATCGCCTTTGGCCTCAGCTTCGCGATCTACCTGTTCAACATCGCCATGACCTGTATTCTCCGGCCAAAGCAGGATGGCATGGGAAGATTCTGCCTTATTTTCTCCAACGCCGGATTCTTAGGCATCCCTCTGGTAACAGGGCTTCTGGGCATCGAGGCGGTTTTCTATCTGTCCCCTTTTATCTCCTGCTTTTACCTGTTTGTGTGGACCGTGGGAGTTGTGCTCATGTCAGGAGACCGAAAATCCGTGACTTTCGGGAAAATCGTCACCAACCCCTGCATCTGGGCCACAGCGGTGGGGATCATCCTGTTCCTGCTGCCCTTTAAGCTCCCATCCTCCCTCATGGAGGCCATCGCCATGGTGGGCAATATGAATTCCCCTCTGGCCATGATCATCCTGGGAGCCTACATGGCCAAGACCAATCTGCTTGACATGTTTGGCAACCGGCAGGCTTATGTGATCGCTTTCCTCCGCCTTGTGCTGCTGCCGGGCCTGGCCATGATCCCTCTCTCGTTCATGCCTGCCCAGTACCGCCAGATCGCTCTGGTCATATTAATAGGAGCCTCCGCTCCTGTGGGGGCATTGGCTCCTGTATTTGCTCAGATGTTTCATAAAGATACCGACCAGGGGGCTAAGATCGTCAGCCTGTCCACCATCCTGTGCGTCATCACCATGCCGCTCATGATCATTGTTTGGGAAATGATGACCGCCTGAGAGGGGGGAAGACAGAGGATCACCGGCTGGTTTTAAAGCCCCATGGAATAAGCGGGCACACGACTCGGGCACCGGCTCAGCAGGCCAGGATCACCCCGCCGTCATTGGCATAGACCGTAGCCACACCCGCGGTGTTGGTGACCACCACCTCTTTGAAAGCCGCTCTCTTTAACAGTTCTTCCCTCACCAGCTCCGCTCCCTGGGGATTGTTGCAGTGGGCGATGACCGCTCTCTTCTCCTCCGGATTCTTAATGTTCTTTTTGGCGTAGTCGCACATCTTAGCCAGAGCCTTGTGAGTTCCTCTGGCCTGGTCCTCCTTGATAATGACACCCTCTATGGCCCCCATCACCGGCTTGATATTTAAGGTGGTGGCAAAAAAGGCCTGAAGGCCTGTGAGCCTTCCGTTCTTCCTGAGGGTGTCCAAGGATTCCAGGACAAAGTAAGTCTTCATCTCCTCCTTAAATGTCTCCGCCTTCTGGCACACCTGCTCAAAATCCATGCCGGATTCGCACAACTCCGCTATATACAGGGCGATGTTCAACTCCCCCGCCGACGCGGACCAGGAATCGATGACCTTGATATTCTTAGGCCCGTGGGTCTCCTCATAAAGCCGCTTCGCCAACACGGCGCTGTTGTAAGTTCCGCTCAAATGGCTGGACAAAGTAATCACATAGATGTCCTCCTCCGGGCACTCATAGGCCTTTTTGAAGGTCTCCGGAGACGGACAGGCTGTCTTAGGGCAGTTGGGGCTGGCCTTCACCATCTTTAAAAATTTCGCCTGATCAAATGTATCGTCATCGATCACCTGGGTGTCATCCACCTGCAACGTCAACGGAATCATCTGAAAACGGGAATCCTTCTTCATATCCTCTGTCAAATCCAGGCAGCTGTCTCCGATAATCTTATAGCTCATATTGTTCCTCCTGAAATACATCTCTATATCACATAGTTTTCAATACTACATATTATATCACATATTCCGCGGATTTCAATCCCTGGTTTTCAGGAAATAAAAATCCTTTTCCAGATCAGGATGATTCTTTTTTAAAGTTTGATTGCGGCCAGCAGCCGCGGTATGGTATAATGTCCACAAAGGGCAGAGTCACCTTTCAGTAATCATAGTACAATAGAGATGGAGGAAAAGAAACCATGAAAAAACACTGGCAATGTGTAAAGACAGCAGTTCTGGCAGCACTCTTAGGCGCGGCTCTATCTACGACAGTTTACGCAGGGGAATGGAAGCGGGATGATGTGGGCTGGTGGTATCAAAATGATGACGGAAGCTACAAGATGAACGGTTGGTTCACAGATATCGACGGCAAAAGCTATTATTTTGACGAACGCGGCTATATGCTGTCGGACACGGTCACGCCGGACGGAGCCCGGGTGGGGGCAGACGGAGCGAGAGTGGGAGGACTCACAAGCCTTCCCAGCAATAAGGGAGACATATACTACGGGGGGCTGCGCCAGGTTCTGGACTCCATCCCCCTCTATCCGGAGTCTACAGGATATACGGATCTGGACGCTTATCTGGACTATCTGTTCTCCCAGCTCTTTACGGCGGACATGGACACCCACGACAAGCTGAAAGCCTGCTATGATTATATCATCAACCACACGCGGTACGGGTATATAACCTATCACGGGGGAAGCTATCACCGCGCCTACGACACCCTGTTAATGGGAGTCGGCGTGTGCGACGACTACTCGGCGGCGTTTTCCGTCATGGCCAGGAAGATCGGAGTGCCCATGTACACGGCCGGCGGTTCCACCCACAAGTCCAACGGAGATTTCACCCCCCACGCGTGGTGCCAGCTGGACTACAACGGCACCACTTACATCTTTGATCCCCAGGTGGAGGATGTGATCGCCGGCACCAGAGGCGGCTCCATCATGTACATAAGGTTTGGCGGAACCGCGGCCCAGTTGGCGGACAAGTACCGCTATGAGAAAGTTATGGATGATTTCTCCCAGTCTAAAAAAGGCACCGGGGAGTCCATCACCGGCTGGGATTCCAGAATGAGCGTCACAAGTTTTGTAGACATGTGGAATGGCATGAGCGATACAGATCAAATTGATTTTTTGTCGGATTCATATTGGAAAATACCAGTTTGGTAAAAGGGCTGGAAAGGGAAATACTTAGAGACTTTTAACACCAGGGCTCGCGAACACAGAAAACACCAGGGTTTCCACACAGATACAAATTGGCGGAAACCTTGGTGTTTTTTACTTTGAAAGTCCGCCGCCGAAGGCGGCATGAATTCTGGTATGCCCAATGCGCCCGCCAGACTTTCATCTAGTGGTGGCGCGCGCCCGCCCGCCGGGCGCATGTAGGTTTGCTTTTAAAGTGCCCGCTTAGAAAAACAGGCTGGAAAATATGATTGATTTCCAGCGTTTTGGCTCCCGACGTTCCGTTGCGTTTCATATCCATCACGTTTCTGTTGATGAAAAAGCCATCCCCCTGATGAGCTGTG
Organism: uncultured Hungatella sp.; assembly: GCA_949879795.1. Classification (GTDB taxonomy): domain Bacteria; phylum Bacillota; class Clostridia; order Lachnospirales; family Lachnospiraceae; genus UBA3402. Next base: position 1,512 of record CATLBR010000033.1, on the reverse strand, counting down.
TGATCATCAACAAACGAACCGGGGAAAAGCGTGCCTATGATGATAATCTTGCCCGGCCCAAATTCGCCGTCATGAACCCAGAGTACACCAAAACTCTGCCGGACTACCAGACGGAATCCAGCTGTGTGGATATCATGATGCACACGATAGAACGGTATTTTACCAATGGCGGCAACATAGAGGTCACGGATGTCTTTGCAGAAGGGCTGCTCCGCACCGTTATGAAAAACTCTGTAAAGCTGCACCAGGATCCGGGGGGCTATGATGCCCGGGCGGAGATCATGTGGGCCGGGAACCTGGCTCATAACGACCTCACTGGTTGTGACAACGACAGCGGTGACTTTATGTCCCACAAGCTGGAGCATGAACTGGGCGGTATGTTTGACATGACCCATGGCGCGGGGATTGCGGCAATTTGGCCCAGCTGGGCATCCACCCTACAGATGAGCAGATTGAGGAAATGGCAGAGCGGTGCGCCGCAGCCTGTGGGAACCGTACCGGATCCGCAAAAAAGTTGGGCTGGGAAGATATGGTCTGCATTTATACAAACGTCCGCCGCGTTCAGTAGCATCCAAGGCATCGTTCACTCTCTCCCGTTTGGCCGCCGCCAAGGCATCGTCTTGCAGGGCTTTATCGGATCTGGCAAGACATGCCTGGCCTGTGCCTTGGGGAAACCTCCCAGTACATCGTTTCTGCTTCACCGCCTGTTTACAACCCTTCTCGCTGTCAGTCTTTCAAAAAATCACTGAACTCCTTCAGTTCCCTTTTCCTACCCTCGGGAAGATTATTGAACTCCACATTGCGGACCGCGCCCTCCAGCGCATATAAATGAACCAGACAGACATTCGGATACCTTCCCCTCACTTTCAAGAAAGCCTGTTCCGCCCCCAGACGAACCAATTCCTCCGCCGAACCAATCCCCACAGAATCCAGCTTCTTTGCCATCTCCTTGCCAATATTCATCATAGATGTTAATTCCGCCATGTCTTCCCCCGTTCTTTTAACCACTGCTTTTCAGTTTACTAACCCCTCGGCAAATGAAATTTATTTATCTCTTCTACGCCTTGCTAAAAAGAAATAGCTTTGGGAGATTTATTACAATCAATACCAAATACCAAAAAATCCCTATTGTTAAGGCAATTTAGAATTAATTCGTTCGAGATTTGATGGAGCATACTCGTTCTCACCTGCAGCTATTGCCTTTTCGTAATACTCTTTTGCTTTCCTATAATCCTTTAAAACCCCCATCCCTTCCTCATAGCACACACCAAGATTGTTTATCGCTTGCGCATTTCCTAGATCTGCCGCTTTCTTATAGCACTCTACTGCTATTTGATAATCTTGTTTTACTCCATTTCCATTTGCATAACAATTGCCTAGACTTACTAGTGTCTTGTCTGCATTATATATAGCTAAATTAACTTGCCTCTATGGGACCAAATTTAGGATAGAGTGACACCAACTTAGTCCTGGCATTTTCAGTTGTGAATTGCCATTGGATACAGGCTGTAT
>CATLBR010000032.1 GCA_949879795.1 uncultured Hungatella sp. | reverse complement strand
TCTCTGTAAGCTAAAGCTGCTTTCTCCACCTGCATAGCAGGTGGTTTTTTTGTCTATCGAAGTTCCGTTTTTCGGAACACGAAAAACTCCTCATCGATAAACAGGCCCTTGGCCTACAATAAAAGCCTGGCGGGCGCTTTTGACATACCGGAATTTCATGCCGCCTACTGGGCGGCAGACTTTATTCCATAGAAAAAACCTCGCCCCGGGCCTTTCTATCCCAGCAGATACCCATAATCCCTGCACACGGTCTCCATGATCCGGCGCAGTTCCGCGGGAATCTTTCCGTCCGGACTCTTCCCGTCGACCACGTACTCATTTCCCACATAGCGGACACGGCACTTTGCCGTCTCCCGGTCCAGAACCACAAATCCCTGATTTTTGCTGTCCTCAAAATCCTTCTCACAGGCGAACAGGGTAAACTTATCCAGGTAAGGGGCGCTGTCGTAGGGGCAGAAGCTCCTGCAGTTTCCGCACTCATTGCACATATAGTCCACATGAATGATCTGATGTCTCTCCATCCCCGCCACGGCGATGGCCACATTGGCACGGTTGGGGCAGGCCTCCACACAGTTTTCGCAGATATTGGAGCAGCCCAGACACCGCCTGCTCTCCTTCTCCTGGCTGTTCTCCTCAGCCAGGACCCCTCTCCGCCCGTAGAGACCGGCCAGATCCTCCACCTTGTCATTAAAATCCCTGGCCGCCGGGGCCTTCAAAATCGCCTCCGCCGCTTTCTTCGCATCCCTCATGGCCTCCACAACCGTAGCGGGACCAGCCAGGCCGTCACCGACCACATAGACTCCCGACACGCCGGTCTCCAGAGTCTTCTCGTCCACAATGGCCCTTCCCCTGTCGTTGACCGGGATTTCCCAGGACTTCAAGAGCTCCGTGTCCACCTTCTCGCCTACAGCCCCGATAACCGTGTCAGCAGGAACCTCCACGGTCTCTCCGGTGGCAACGACACCTCTTCTGCCGGATTCGTCTGTGTCAGACAGCTTCATCACCTGGCAGAGAAGTTTTCCTCCCGCCAGTTTCACCGGAGCCAGAAGCTCCTTAAACTCCACTCCATCCTCCACGGCCATGTCAAGTTCCTCGGCGTCCGCGGGCATGTAGCGCCTGGTCCTCCTATACACCAGATACACATGCTCCACGCCTTTGGTCCTCTTTGCCGCCCTGGCCGTATCCATGGCCGTGTTGCCGCCGCCGATGACCACCACGTTGGCCCCCAGGTCCACATTGCCGTCCTTGTTCTTGAACTCCACCAGGAAATCCAGGGCATTTCTCGTCTCCCCTTCCTCCAGCCTCAAAGTCCCCGGCATGGAAGCTCCCATGGCCAGGATCACATTGTCAAATCCCTGGTCCTTCAGCTCCCGGATACTGTTTACCCTGGTATTCAGCCGGACCTGGGCCCCGTAGGCAGTCACCAGCTCCACATCCTTCTCAATGGCCTCCTCTTCAATGCGGAACCCTGGGATCACATGCCTGACCACGCCTCCCAGACTGGCGGATTTCTCGAAAATCACTGCGGGCAATCCGTTTTTCGTCAGATAATAAGCCGCCGCCATGCCTGCCGGACCGCCTCCCACGATGGCTGTCTTCGGGCCTGTAAGCTCTCTCTTCTTCCCTTCCAGGCTCTTCATCACCTTGTCATACCCCTTCCGGGCGCACTCCAGCTTCACCCTGCGGATATTTACCGGCTCCTCGTAGAAATTCCGGCTGCATCGGCTCATACAGTTGTGGGCGCAGATGGTTCCCGTGATAAAGGGCAGGGGATTCTTCTCGGCGATCACCTCCAGCGCCTCCTCATACCGGTCTTCCCCCGCCAGCTGAAGATAGGTGGTGATGTCCTGATGAATGGGACAGCCCTCCTTGCACGGGGCAAAGAAGCAGTCGCTGAGAGGAACCTGACGCTTCACCTTTCTGGAGGGAAGAGGCTTCACGGCTTTCACATGATGAGGATCCGTGACAGCCTTCCTGGCCAGGTTCTCCGCCTTCTCCACATCCACTCCGGCAAACAGAGCGCCTTCCCGGTTCAGAAGCTCTGCCATCTGGTGAAATCTCTGATATCCCCCTGGTTTCAGCAAAGTGGTGGCCACGGTCACAGGCCAGATCCCTGCCTCCACGATCTCTTCTATATTAAAGAAATCCGCTCCTCCCGAGTAGGAGATCCGCAGTTTCCCCTGAAACTCCCTGGCCAGTTTTGCCGCCAGAGAGATGGACAGAGGATACAGAGATTTTCCTGACATGTACATCTCCTCGCTGGGCAGCTCCTTCTGCTTCACGTCCACAGGGAAGGTGTTGGTGATCTTCACGCCGAACTCCAGCCCTTTCCCCTCAGCCAGAGCCATAAGCCTTCTGAGCATGGGAACCGCGTCCCCATACTGGAGATCGTCCAGAAAATGGAAATCGCCGAAAGCCACATAGTCATACCCCATCCGGTCCATGGTCTCTCTGGCAAACTCATAGCCCAGAAGGGTAGGGTTGCATTTAATAAAGGTATGAAGCCCCTTTTCCTCAATCAGGTATACGGCGATCCTCTCGATCTCCTGAGGCGGACAGCCGTGAAGCGTGGACAAGGTAGCCGAATTACAGATCCTGGGGGAAATTCCCTCCACATCCTGCCTGGTCACATGTTCAAAGAGATCAAGGTTCTCCAGAAGCCATTCCCGGCATTCACCAAAAACCGGATCCTCCGCCGCGTCCATCATGGTATCAATAAACGTGTTCACCTTGGGAGACTTGATCCCCTCCAGGTCATAGCCCACGCTCATGTTAAACTGAAACCCGTCCCCGCTGCCCAGGCCATACTCCTTAGCCATGATATGAAGCAGAAACCAGGCCTTTATGTACTCCGCCTGAGCCTGAGGCACATACAGCTCCGTGGACCACTCGCAGTTGTAGCACTCGTCATCCGCCTTGATACAGGGCTTGGCCACCGGCAGATCCTCCCCGTCGATGATCTGCACGGTTTTCAGTTCAAAGAACCGCCCCCCTCCATAATAAGCTGCAGCGATATTCTGGGTCAGCTGGGTATGAGGCCCCGCCGCCGGCCCCAGAGGAGTCTCCAGCTTCCTTCCGAATATGGTCCTGTCATACCTCTCCTCAGCCACAAATCCCCGCTGTACTCCAAACACGGTTCCTCTCTCTTTTTTCTCATTGATCACCCATTTCACCAGCTGGGGAAACGGGATTGGGGTCATACGATCTGACATAATAAGTGTCCTCCTTTTTTTGGGGCAGAGGGTGGCAGAGGGGTCCGTCCTGCCAGAAATTGAATACCCATTCGGGACCGCTTTCGCTCTTGTTGCCCCTGCAGCGGTACTAAGGGCGTTGAAAGACACGCCCTAAGGACCGGCGGGGCAAATGTCCCTCATCGGGTATTCAATTTCTGGCAGGACTACTGCTCTGGCAGCCTCTGAAAAATAGTCGTTTTAAGTTGTCTCTTGCCCGTCAGGTATTTTCGGGCATGAGGTTGTTTTGTATGTAACATAGAGGCGGGCTGTTCTTTGAACTGAGGATTGATAATCCATGTTACTTGTCTATTATCGACATAATCAAATTCAGCCATCCATCTTGGCCTCCTCCATAACACTCCCGCCAGCACCATACCTGGAAATTAATGAAAGCGCTGTTGCCTGCGGAGGGTAAACTTTAGCGAATATTCTGACCATATATTCAGGCAAAAGCCATTACGCCATGGAGTTAAGACCATGGGAAACAGGAGGGCCCTCCGCCCGACTGTTTCCCGCTTTACTGGGCTTAACGGAATGCTTGGCGTACCAGGCTTTGGACGGAATATATGGTCAGAATATTCTCACAACCTCACCCCCCCCCTGCGCATCCCGCTTTCACCCATTAATTGCCCTCTTCAATTCCTCCGCCGCCTGCCGGCAGTCCGCCATCACTTTTTCTTCATCGATATCCACAAGCACCCGGTCTTTCATGAGCACCTTTCCGTTGGCCACCGTAGTGACCACGCTTCTCCCGCTCATGCCAAAAAGCACATGACTGTTCACATTATCCTCGTTCATAGGAGTCAGGGGAATATAATCCAGGACAATGACGTCAGCCGCCGCCCCCTCTTTCAGAATCCCCAGAGGCCTGTCAAACTGTCTGGAGGCGATCTTTCGGTTGTTCTCAAACAGCATCAAAGGCACCTCGCTCCAGGCAGCGTTGGCGTCGCACAGGTGGTGTTTGTGGAGAACATTGGCCACCTTGTAGGACTCCAGCATGTCGTGGGTATAGCCGTCGGTTCCAAGGCCTGTCAGCACTCCCCGGTGTACCAGCTCCATGGTGGGAGGGCAGCCGCAGGCATTGCCCATGTTGGACTCCGGGTTATGTACCACGCAGGTATCAGTCTCTCTCAGAAGCTCCATCTCATGGCCGTTGATATAGATACAGTGGGCTGCCAGAGATTTCTCCCCCAGGACCCCCCAGTCCATCAGCCTGTCGATGATCCTTTTGCCGTGAACCCTGAGGCAGGCGTGGAGATCCTCGATCCCCTCGGCCACATGGATATGATATCCTGCCCCGGAAGGCCTGTGGGCGGCACACAGATCCATAGTCTTATCGGAAATGGTAAAGGAGGCGTGCATCCCCATCATCCCGGCGATCATGCCGCTGTCATCTGCCTGGGCATGGCGGATAAACGCCTCATTTTCCAGCACAGACTCTCTGGCCTTCTCCTCCCCGTCCCGATCCGACACCTCATAACACAGACAGCTTCTGACTCCCGTCCTCCTGGCCGCCTCCTCGATCTGAAACAGAGACCCGCCGATGTGTCCGAAGCTGGCGTGATGGTCGAAAATGGTGGTGACGCCGTTCTTAATACAGTCAATATAAGTAGCCATGGCGCTAAGGTAAGTCTGCTCCAGGGTCAGGTGCCTGTCAATGGTCCACCACATGCCCTCCAGAATGTCCAGAAATCCCTTGGGGTTATATCCATTAATATTCAGTCCTCTGGCAAAGGCGCTGTAAATATGCTCGTGGATATTGATGAAGGCAGGCATGATCACCCCGCCCCTGGCATCCAGCCACCGGGCATCCGGAAACTCCCTCTTAAGCTCTTCGGCCGTCCCAACTCTGGCAATGACCTGCCCGTCCAGAGCCACCGCCCCATTCTCTATAAACGGCTGGTCCTTATCTCTCGTAACCAGCCTTCCGTTACCGATGATAATCATAATGTTCTCCCTGAATTTTAATTATGCACACAATTTTCTCCCCGAGGCCCCGGAATCATTAGAATATTCTGCGCGATCCAGAAGATTTTTCAACCTTCTGTTATACAGAATGCACTACATCTGTTCTGCTGACATCAATATATCATTGTCAATCAGAAAAAGCAAGAGGAAAATACAAAAATTTTTAGATTACCTAAAAAATTTTTAGAAAAACACTTGATTTCTATTTTTTTTGTAGTATGATGGACTCATGAACAAAGCGTAAAGGAGGTAGAACAACTTATGGATAACCTGGATCTGTTAAAGCAGCTGGCACACGGCATCGCCTCCCAGTTCGGCGCTTCCTGCGAGGTGGTCATCCACGACTTAAAGCAGGAAGACCTGGAAAGCTCCATTGTACATATTGAAAACGGACACATCAGCAGCCGCAAGCTGGGGGACGGCCCTTCCGGCATCGTGCTGGAAACCCTGACCAGGGACCAGGCACAGATCACTGACCGGCTCTCCTATCTGACCAGGACCGACGACGGGCGGATCTTAAAGTCCAGCACCCTGTATATTCGGGACGAAGACCAGAGCATCCGGTACATTTTCGCCCTGAACTACGATATCACCGGCCTCATCGCCATGGATCAGACCTTAAAGTCCCTCATCGCCACAGATGAGACCGAAGACCGGCAGCCCAGCAGGATCACCACCAATGTCAACGATCTTCTGGACACCCTCATCGAGCAGTCCGTGGAGCTGGTGGGAAAACCGGTGGCCCTCATGACCAAAGACGACAAGGTGGCTGCTGTCCGCTATCTGAACGACGCCGGAGCCTTTCTCATCACCAAGTCCGGCGACAAGGTTTCTTCCTATTTTGGAATATCCAAATTTACGCTTTACAGCTATTTAGAATCAGGAAAAGACACAAAAAACAAGAAAAATCAGGAGGAATAACATGATGGAACCAATCAGATGGGCCAAAAACAACATGCCGAAGACCCAGGACACCCAGCTTCAGGTCATGGCCCTGCCCCAGGTGGAAAAAGCCAGGACCTTTCACGAAAGTTTTCCCCAGTACACCCGGACCCCTCTGGCCAGACTGGATCACATGGCAAAATATTTAGGGCTGGGAGAAATCTATGTGAAAGACGAGTCCTACCGCTTCGGCCTCAACGCCTTCAAGGTGCTGGGCGGCTCCTTCGCCATGGCCCGCTACATTGCCTCTGAGACCGGAAAGGACGTGTCAGAACTTCCCTACTCCGTCCTCACTTCCCACCAGCTTCGGGAGGAATTCGGCCAGGCCACATTTTTCACCGCCACCGACGGCAACCACGGCAGAGGCGTGGCGTGGGCGGCAAACAGACTGAAACAGAAGGCCGTGGTCCACATGCCCGTCGGCACCACTCAGACCCGCCTTGAAAATATCCGCAAGGAAGGAGCCCAGGTGGACATTACGGACATGAACTACGATGACTGTGTGCGCCTGGCTGCCAAAGAAGCCGGGGAAACGAAAAGAGGCGTGATCATCCAGGACACTGCCTGGGACGGCTATGAGGAGATCCCTGCCTGGATCATGCAGGGCTACGGAACCATGGCCATGGAAGCTGCCGATCAGATGAAAGATCAGGGCTGCGACCGTCCCACCCATGTATTCGTCCAGGCCGGAGTAGGCTCCCTGGCCGGCGCTGTAGTAGGATATTTCACCAACCTTTACCCGGACAATCCTCCCACCTTCGTGGTGGTGGAGGCTGAGGCCGCTGCCTGTCTCTACAAAGGAGCCGTGGCAGGAGACGGAGATATCCGCATCGTGGACGGCAATCTGGAGACCATCATGGCCGGTCTTGCCTGCGGCGAGCCCAACACCATCTCCTGGGATATCTTAAAGAACCATGTGTCCGTATTTACCGCTGCCCCTGACTGGGCTGCCGCCAAAGGCATGCGCATGCTCTCCGCTCCCCTAAAAGGCGATCCCCAGGTGGTATCCGGCGAATCCGGCGCCGCTCCCTTCGGCGTCCTGGCCTCCATCATGACCATGGACGAATACAGAGAGCTCCGTGACTGCCTGAACCTGAACGAAGACTCCAGGGTTCTTATGTTCTCCACGGAAGGAGACACGGACCCTGAGCGGTATAAAAACATCGTGTGGGAAGGGAGGGAACGCTGACCCGTCGCACACTGACCCGGGCGGAAAGGTCGTTACTGTTTGCGTGTGTCATTTTGTTTAGGGATTCGCTGGGCCCCCTCCGTGAGCGTCGACCGTCCGGGCTCAGAATTGCCAAACGTTCCGAGGAGGAAGGTAAACGCGAAGCGTTTCTTGCATGCCTTCCGACGACCTGCCGCCGAACCGCAGGTGAGGGGGCACTACCATAAGAGCCCAAAAAACAGGTCTCTTCTCCACGGCATTAATTCGCCCTGACGGTCGACGCTCACGGAGGGCAAAAGCAGAATTCGCTTTGCTAAGTGACATTGATTCACAGCAACTGGCAAAAATTGTCCCTTCTGTCGGCGCTGTAAGGGGTTTCGGCCCCTTCCGCCGCAGGAAAGACACAGACCGGAACCTGCCGCCCCACTCTCCAGCCTGTCAACCTTGTATCCTGGGCTGTCAGGCAATTATTAGGAAATATTTGTAATATATTAATATTTTACTTAGGCAAAGAAACCAGATCAATCTCAGCGTGATAATTGCCGTGAGATTAAAAAAACAAATTTTCGGAGGTATCATTATGGATTTCAACAAGATCAAAGAAGCTGCCCAGTCTTATGAGAATGACATGACCAAATTTTTGCGGGACATCGTAAAATTCCCGGGAGAGAGCTGTGACGAGAAGGCCCACATCGACCGGATCGCCCAGGAGATGAAAAAGCTGGAATTCGACAAAGTGGAGATCGACCCCATGGGCAATGTTCTTGGTTATATGGGAACAGGAAAGACCCTCATCGGCTTTGACGCTCACATTGACACCGTGGGAATCGGCAACCGGGACAACTGGAAGTTCGACCCCTACGAGGGCTATGAGAATGACACCCAGATCGGCGGCCGGGGCACCTCCGACCAGCTGGGGGGCATCGTCTCCGCCGTATACGGCGCCAGGATCATGAAAGATCTGGGACTCTTAAACGACAAATACACGGTTCTTGTGACAGGAACCGTCCAGGAAGAAGACTGTGACGGCCTCTGCTGGCAGTACATCATCAACGAAGACAAGGTCCGCCCCGAGTTCGTGGTGTCCACGGAGCCTACAGACGGAGGAATCTACAGAGGCCAGAGAGGCCGCATGGAGATCCGCGTCGATGTCAAAGGCGTATCCTGCCACGGCTCCGCCCCCGAGAGAGGCGACAACGCCATCTACAAGATGGCAGACATTCTCCAGGACATCCGGGCCCTCAATGAAAATGACGCGGCGGACTCCACCGAGATCAAAGGACTTGTGAAAATGCTGGACGAGAAGTTCAATCCCCAGTGGAAGGAAGCCCGCTTCCTTGGCAGAGGCACCGTGACCACCTCCGAGATCTTCTTTACCTCACCCAGCCGCTGCGCCGTGGCCGACTCCTGCTCCGTGTCCTTAGACCGCCGCATGACTGCCGGCGAGACCTGGGAGAGCTGCTTAGAGGAGATCCGCCGGCTGCCCAATGTAAAGAAATACGGCGATGACGTCACCGTCTCCATGTACGAATACGCCCGTCCCTCCTACAGAGGACTGACCTACCCCATCGAGTGCTACTTCCCCACCTGGGTGATCCCCGAGGACCACAAGGTGACGAAGGCCCTGGAGGAGGCCTACAAGGGGCTTTACGGCGACAGCCGCATCGGAGCCGAGGAGACTCTGGCCATGAGAACCGCCCGTCCTCTCACGGACAAATGGACCTTCTCCACCAACGGCGTCTCCATCATGGGCAGGAACAGCATTCCCTGTATCGGATTCGGACCGGGAGCCGAGGCTCAGGCCCACGCCCCCAACGAGATCACCTGGAAGCAGGATCTTGTGACCTGCGCGGCAGTGTACGCGGCGCTGCCGGGGACTTATTGCAGGTAGTGTTTGGGTTATGGGTTGGCGGAAGGGCCGTCGTGAAGCATTCTGTTCCCATTCGGGCACGCTTTCGCTCTTGTTGCCCCGACAGCGGTACTAAGCTCGCAAAACACGCGAGCTAAGGACCGGCGGGGCAAAGGTCCCTCATCGGGAACAGAATGCTTCACGACTACCATACCGGCAAGCCATAAAGAAAAGCACCGGAAGTTGTGGCTCTTCCATAAAGTAGGTTCTATGTGTGGAGTGGATTTTAAAATTAATTACATAAATAGCTGCCCCGTAGGGGCGAATGAAGGAGGATATTTTTTATGAAGACATTACAGGATTACATCGACAAGCTGAACTCCCTGAATTTTAAGGACATGTACAACGGTGACTTTTTCCTTACCTGGGAGAAGACGGACGAGGAGCTGGAGGCAGTGTTTACCGTGGCTGACGCTCTGCGGTTTATGAGAGAAAATAACATTTCCACCAAGGTGTTTGAGAGCGGTCTGGGGATCTCTCTGTTCCGGGACAACTCCACCCGCACCCGCTTCTCTTTCGCCTCTGCCTGCAATCTGCTGGGGCTGGAGGTTCAGGATCTGGACGAGGGAAAATCTCAGGTTGCCCACGGTGAGACCGTCAGGGAGACGGCCAACATGATCTCCTTTATGGCCGATGTCATCGGAATCCGTGACGATATGTACATCGGTAAGGGAAACGCCTACATGCATGAGGTGGTTGACGCCGTGACCCAGGGCCACGAGGACGGGGTTCTGGAGCAGAAGCCTACCCTGGTGAACTTACAGTGCGACATCGATCATCCCACCCAGTGTATGGCCGACATGCTCCACATCATCCACGAGTTCGGCGGCATTGAAAACCTGAAGGGCAAAAAGCTGGCCATGACCTGGGCCTACTCTCCCTCCTACGGAAAGCCTCTGTCTGTTCCCCAGGGCGTGGTGGGACTGATGACCCGCATGGGCATGGAAGTGGTTCTGGCTCACCCGGAGGGATATGAGATCATGCCCGAGGTGGAGGAAGTGGCACGGAAAAATGCTGAAAAATCCGGCGGTTCCTTCCGGGTATCCCACGACATGGCAGACGCTTTCAAAGACGCTGATATCGTATATCCCAAGAGCTGGGCTCCCTTCGCGGCCATGGAGAAGCGCACCGACCTCTACGGCAAAGGCGACACTGACGGGATCAAGGCCCTGGAAAAAGAGCTGCTGGCTCAGAACGCAGAGCACAAGGACTGGTGCTGTACCGAGGAACTGATGAAGACCACCAAGGACGGCAAGGCGCTGTACCTTCACTGCCTGCCCGCTGACATCAACGACGTCAGCTGTAAGGACGGCGAGGTGGAAGCCTCTGTCTTCGACCGCTACCGCACACCTCTGTACAAAGAAGCCAGCTTCAAGCCCTACATCATCGCGGCCATGATCTTCCTGGCGAAATTTGAGAATCCTGCCCAGGTCTTAAAGAAACTGGAAGAGCGGGGCATGGACAGAATCTTCAGATAGGAGACCTGCCTTATGGAAAAGAAAAAACGAATCGTCATTGCCCTGGGGGGCAATGCTCTGGGAAATACTCTCCCCGAACAGATGACAGCAGTGAAAATCACCGCCAAAGCCATCGTGGACCTGATCGAGGAAGGCTGTCAGGTCATCGTGGCCCACGGAAACGGGCCTCAGGTAGGCATGATCAACAATGCCATGGCCGCCCTCTCCAGGGAAAATCCGGCCCAGCCAAATACCCCTCTCTCCGTGTGTGTGGCCATGAGCCAGGCCTACATCGGCTATGATCTTCAAAATGCTTTGAGGGAAGAACTGTTAAACAGGAACATTGACAATATCCCCGTGACCACCATGATCACCCAGGTCCGGGTAGACTCAGACGACCCGGCATTTCAGTGCCCCTCCAAGCCTATCGGCCACTTTATGACCCAGGCGGAGGCCAGGGCTGCCGAGGAGAAATACGGATATGTCACCAGGGAGGATGCGGGCCGGGGCTACCGGCGGGTGGTGGCATCCCCCAAGCCGGTGGAAATCATCGAGACCGGGGCCATCCGCTCTCTGGTGGATGCCGGGCAGATCGTCATCGCCTGCGGAGGAGGCGGAATCCCCGTGACCTTGAAAGACAACCATTTAAAAGGCGCGGCGGCGGTTATCGACAAGGACTTTGCCAGCGAACTTCTGGCAGAGGAACTGGATGCGGACTTTCTGATCATCCTCACTGCCGTGGAGAAAGCAGCCATCCGCTACGGAAAGCCGGACCAGCAGTGGCTGTCCCACATCACCGCCGACCAGGCCCGCCAGTACATAAAGGAAGGACATTTCGCTCCGGGATCCATGCTTCCCAAGGTAGAGGCAGCAGTGAAATTCGCCGAGTCCAAGGAAGGCCGCGCCGCTCTCATCACATTACTGGAAAAGGCAAAGGAGGGAATTCAGGGAAAGACAGGCACCCGCATTTCCTCCCGCCTTTAGGACAGGAGGTGACCAATGATGAAATCCGGGAAATCTGCTGCCTCCATCTTTGAACTGCACGGCGTACCTGCCATGTCTCAGGCCTTTCCTCTGGCCCTCCAGCATGTGGTGGCCATGATCGTGGGCTGCGTCACTCCCGCCATCATCGTGGCAGGAGCCGCGGGCCTTGACGGCAGGGATCGGGTGTTTCTGATCCAGGCGGCCCTGGTGGTGTCCGCCGTCAGCACCCTTCTCCAGCTGTTTCCGTTTATTAAGGGTCCCGCGGGCCAGACCGGCGGACCGGAACAGGGCCTTACTTTTCAACTTGGGTGCGGACTGCCTGTGATCATGGGCGTCAGCTTCGCCTACGTCCCCAGCATGCAGGCCATCGCAGAGAGCTTCAACGTGGCCACCATCCTGGGAGCCCAGCTGGTGGGAGGAATCGTGGCCGTCATCGTCGGCCTGGCCGTGAAGAAGATCCGGCCTCTGTTCCCTCCCATCATCACCGGAACCGTGGTATTTACCATCGGCCTCTCCCTGTACCCCACGGCCATCAACTACATGGCCGGAGGAACCGGAAGCCCCACTTACGGTTCCTGGCAGAACTGGGCCGTAGCCGCCTTCACTCTGGCAGTGGTCACAGGCTTAAACCACTTTGCCAAAGGGATCCTGAAACTGGCCTCCATCCTCATAGGGGTCATAGCCGGATATGTGATGGCCGCTCTCTTCGGCATGGTCAGCTTCGCCAGCGTGGCTGAGGCGGGAATCTTCCAGTTTCCCACCCCCCTCCACTTCGGCCTCACCTTCGAGCCCTCAGCCTGTGTGGCCATCGGCCTGCTGTTCGCCATCAACTCCATCCAGGCCATCGGCGACCTCTCCGCCACCACGGTGGGGAGCATGGACCGGGAGCCGGAGGATAAGGAGCTTCAGGGCGGCATCGTCATGTACGGAATCACCAATATCCTTGGGGCTCTGGCCGGAGGACTGCCCACAGCCACCTACAGCCAGAACGTGGGAATCGTCACCACCACCAGAGTCATCAACCGGTGCGTCCTGGGCGGAGCGGCCCTGATCCTTCTGGCCGCGGGGCTGATCCCCAAGTTCTCCGCCCTGCTGACCACCATCCCCCAGTGCGTCTTAGGCGGCGCCACGGTGTCGGTCTTCGCCTCCATCACCATGACCGGAATCAAGCTGATCACCTCGGAGGAGTTAAACTACCGCAACACCTCCATCGTCGGCCTGGCCGCTGCCCTGGGCATGGGAATCTCCCAGGCATCCGGGGCCCTGGCCGCGTTTCCAGACTGGGCTACCACCATCTTCGGAAGATCCCCGGTGGTGGTGGCCACCATCACGGCGGTAGCGCTGAATCTGATCCTGCCGAAAACACATAAAGGCTAAAAACCCTTTATCTTAAGGCCAGAGTCTCAAAGACACTGGCCTTCACATTCTCCGCCTTTCTTCTCATTAAAAATCGGCCCTTTCCGATAATGCCTGAACAGAAAAGCACAAGAGCAGGATTTCGTTGTCACCTGTCTGGCAAACCCTATTCTCGTTTCTCCAAAAAGCACCCCTCATCATGGGAGTAAATCACTCCCACTGCCTGGAGATACGCATATATAATAGTAGTCCCCACAAATTTCATGCCCCGCTTTTTAAGATCTGCTGATATTCTGTCCGAAAGCTCTGAACTGCTTTTTTCTTTTTCGTAAACTACTATTCCTCCGGTCCAATGCCAGAGATAATCAGAAAAGCAGCCATATTCTTTCTGAATCTCCCGAAAGATCTTCGCATTATTTACCGCCGCCTGGATCTTCAGCCTGTTTCGGATGATTCCCGGATTCTCCCTGAGTTTTATAATCTTTGCTTCATCATAATCACAGATTTTCTCCAGATCAAAATTGTCGAAAGCCTTCCGAAAATCCTCCCTCTTATTTAAAACACATTCCCATGATAAACCAGCCTGAAAAGATTCCAGTATCAGCATCTCGAAAAGTCTGTGGTCATCATGCACCGGGACGCCCCACTCTTCATCATGATAGCGGATATACTTTTCATTTTTCGGATTCGCCCACAGACATCTTGTCCTACCGTCTGTCCACTCCATACCAAACTCCTCTTTATTCTCTTATAAAAGCGCTTCCTCAATCCCCAGCCACCATCTAAGAACATCCTGAATTCTCTCATCCCAATATTTCCACTGGTGGTCTCCTGCGGACTCCTCACAGGTCAGGTCAAATCCCAGCTTTTTTACATGCTCCCAGGCTCTCAGATTTCCCTCATAGAGAAAATCTTCCGTCCCACACCACGCATAAAGCCTGGGCAGCTCCTTTTTCTCCGCCTTCAGCTTGTCCGCCAGAACAAACAGGTCGTTGTCCGATCCCTTCAGCTGCTCCATACTGCCAAAAATTCCCCGGAACAATTGAGCCTTATCGCTTTTCATATGTCTGTCATTGTCCGATACGATATCCAAAGCTCCTGACAGTGCAGCTGCTGCACCGAAGGTCTGGCTTGCCCCCAGGCCCAGTTTCCACGCTCCGTAGCCTCCCATCGACAGTCCTGCCGCCAGAGTGTCCTCCTTTTTGTCAGACATACGCGGGAAAAACTCTCGACAGATGGCAGGAAGTTCCTGAGAGATGAATGTCCAGTATTTCATGCCGTACGTCGTGTCTGTGTAGAAAGCCAGGTGGGTGGTAGGCATCACCACCGCGATCCCCAGTTTGCTCACATACCGTTCTATAGAGGTCCTTCTCTGCCAGATCGTCTGGTCATCGCTCATGCCATGTAAAAGATACATGGTCTTATACCGGCCAGTTCCCGCTCTCCCCTCCATACCGATCTGTCCCTTTGTCTGCTGGGGAATGATCACATCCATATTCATACACATTCCCAGTACGTCCGAAAAAAAATTCACGTGCATCAATGCCATGGTTTGTTCCTCCTGATAATTTATCCCATCCTCCTCAAAGAGCAGTCCTGCGGACAGGCACAAACAGTTTTTCCATATTCGCACCTTCGCAGGTAAGCAGGTCCACCTTCTTCTCAAGTCCCCCTGCATAGCCTGTCAGGCTCCCGTGAGAGCCGACGACCCGATGGCAGGGGATGATGACAGAGATAGGATTGTGCCCCACCGCACCGCCCACCGCCTGGGCCGACATGTGGTCTCTCCCCATGATTTTCGCCGTCTCCCCGGCCAGCCGTCCATAGGTGGTGACCGTGCCGTAAGGAATCTTCAGAAGCAATTTCCACACAAGTTGTTGAAACGGCGTGCCGGTCATGTGGAGAACCGGCATAAATTCTGGCTCTCTTCCTGTGAAATAGATATCCAGCCACTGCCTGGCTTCCCGGAACATGGGAAGTTCTTTTTCTTCGTGGTCCGGTTCAAGTCCCCGCGCATAATATTTCTGCCCTTCAAACCAGAGGCCCGTCAGACCGACATGGTCTCCTGCCAGCAGAATTCTCCCCAGACAAGACTCATATACGGCTGTATATTGCATAGTTCTTCACTCCTCCATCAACAACAATCCCTTTCACGAACACATATCCTGCACACCTTATTGAGTTCATCATCCAGCATCACTGTCCCGAAAAGATTTCCCGTCTGTCATTCCTCCCACAGGCTCTCCCCCTGTGTAGCGATCACCCGAGACATCCAGTCATAAGATTTTTTCTTTGTGCGCTTTAAGGTTCCGTTGCCCTTGTCATCCATATCCACATAGATGAACCCGTACCGCTTCTTCATCTCACCGGTGCTGAGGGAAACCAGATCCATGGGCCCCCACATAGTGTAACCCAGACACTCCACTCCGTCCTCGTTGATGGCTTTCATCATCTCTTTCAAATGATCCCTCATATAGTTGATCCGATAATCATCCTGTATGGAGCCGTCTTCCTCCACCTTGTCTATGGCTCCCAAGCCATTTTCTACAATGAACAGAGGTTTCTGATAACGGTCATAGAACTCATTGAGCACATACCGCAATCCCACTGGATCCACCGGCCATCCCCACGGGGTCACTTCAAGGTATGGATTGGGATCTCCGCTGATCACGTTGCTCACTGTCTCCGTGGAAATCACATTGGACCGATAATAGCTGAAGCTGATGTAATCCAGAGGTCCCTCTTTCAGAATCTCATCGTCTCCCTGCTCCTTGTGAAGCGTCACGCCACGGCGTCTGAAAATATCACCCGCGTAGGAGGGATAGTAACCTCTGGCCATAACATCGATGAAAAAGTATGTTTCTCTCCTTTTCTGCATATGCCTGAACACATCGTCCGGCTTACACGTAGCAGGATACAGGGCGCTGGAGGCGTACATGGCGCCGAACTGAGAACCGGGCATCATCTCATGGCCCATTTTCACTGCCTTTGCGCTGGCCAGGAACATATTGTGAACCGCGTTGTAGTGAGTCTGGTTGTCACACTTGTGGGTACCGCAGGCGGCAAACCCCCGAACCGCATTGATCTCGTTAAAAGTAAGCCAGTAGCGGCAGCGCTTTCCGAAACGCTCAAACAGAACCTTGCAGTACTTTACATAGCAATCGATAGTATGACGACTGGACCATCCGTCGTATTTTTTCGCCAAATGCACCGGCAACTCGTCATGGTGGATGGTAATCAGAGGCTCCATGTTGTATTTCTCCATCTCGTCCATCATACTCTCGTAAAATTTCAGCCCTGCTTCATTGGGAGCCTCCTCCTCTCCTGTGGGAAAAATCCGGCTCCAGCAGATAGAGAACCGATACACATTGAACCCCATACCTGCCATGAGAGCGATATCCTCTTTCCAATGATGGTAGTGGTCCACCGCCTTGTGACTGGGGTAGTAGCTGCCGTCGAGGAAACAGGGCTCCGCCCCGTCAGGAAGATCCTCCGGGTTAAAAAAACTGCTCCGTATTCTTCCTGTGGATCCGTCCGGCATCCTGTATGTGATTCCTCTGGGATTCTCCACCGAACCGTCCGTCTCGTAGTCGTGGGTCGAAAGTCCTCTCCCCCCTTCCTGATATCCACCCTCCACCTGGAAAGACGCCGTAGCTCCACCCCATAAAAATGCATCTGATACCTTCACCGCAATTCCTCCTTATAGATTTTATAACTTTTCGGAATCTTAAGCCCTGATTTTATAAGGCTTTCAGACCCTTATTTCAAAAAATCACCCACTTTTTTTCAAAAAACGCTTGACAAATCGCTCAAAATTTGCGGCGAAGCCGATTGAG
>CATLBR010000031.1 GCA_949879795.1 uncultured Hungatella sp. | reverse complement strand
TTTTCAAGGCATAGTACCCGCTATGTCCAATGTTTATGTCCATTTTTCTCAAACTTCTTTTCCTGCACGATATTCATTTGTCAATTTTCGCTTGGAATCTCATTCACTGAGATTCCGAGAAGTTATTTTTTTAATTTTATTACTGATGTCCATACACTGTCAGTTTACCATGGCGTACAGAAAATGTCATTATTTTTCTCTCTTTTGCCCGCTGCGCTCCTGCTTTCAAAAAATAATCATAATACCTCCGCAGATATCTTGCATCTCCTGAACTGGAGACCATATACAACAGCTGGGGCGTTCTGCAGTTTTCACTTTATCTGTCACCAAAAATAGCTGCTCCTCTATTTACATAATACATTGCCCTGTGGCAAATGGGACAGCCGGTCAGGTATATTTCCCCTATACTCTGCCATACTGAGAGTATAATTCAAATATTTCAATACAGAAAAGAGGTCTCATTATGGTAAATGACAAGCGAAAGGTAGCCCTGGTGGGTACAGGGATGGTGGGAATGAGTTATGCCTACTCTCTCTTGAACCAGAATGTATGTGATGAGCTGGTGCTTATCGATCTGGATAAAAAGAAAGCAGAAGGAGAGGCCATGGATCTGAACCACGGTCTCGCCTTCTCTGCTGCCAACATGAAAATTTATGCAGGAGAATATGACGACTGCAGGGACGCAGATATCGTGGTTATCTCCGCGGGAGTAGCCCAGAGGCCGGGGGAGACCCGGCTGGCTCTTCTCAGACGGAACGCCAAAGTGTTCCGATCCATCGTAGAACCGGTGGCCGCGTCAGGTTTCGACGGGATCTTTCTCGTGGCTACCAACCCGGTAGATATCATGACAAGAATCACCTGCGTTCTGTCAGGCTTCAATCCCAGAAAAGTTCTAGGCACCGGCACGGCGCTGGATACGGCACGGCTTCGGTATTTATTAGGAGAATATCTGCGGGTTGATCCCAGAAATGTCCACGCCTATGTCATGGGAGAACATGGAGACAGCGAATTTGTGCCCTGGAGCCAGGCTCAGGTAGCTACCAAATCCATTATAGAACTGTGCAACGATAATCCGGAGATCGACAAGGAGCGGCTGAGGCAGATTGAGAAGGACGTTCAAGGGGCTGCCTACAAGATTATAGAGGCAAAAAATGCTACTTACTACGGCATCGGCATGGCTCTCACCAGGATCACCAGGGCTATTCTCGGAGATGAAAACAGCGTTCTCACCGTCTCCGCCATGTTGAGAGGAGAATACGGACAGACGGATGTATTTTCCGGAGTTCCCTGTATCATCAACAAAAACGGAGTCCAACGGGTGCTAAAGCTCTCTCTGACTCAGGAAGAATCCGAAAGGCTGGATGAATCCTGCAAGGTGCTTAAAGACAGCTATGAGGAACTTGCGGTGATGCCTGAATCCTGAATCTGCCTGCGGTGATAAAGGAACAGATTTTCCGGACATACAGCTACAGCCCGCCTGTATGTCCGGAAACCGTATGGTGTCATCCTCTTAATTCTCGTACCACTGCTCCATCTTCTCATTGGCCCACACCACTTGATTTCGGCCAAACTTTTTGGCGTCATATAACATGGTATCCGCGATTTTCAGATAAACATCGTAAGAATTTTCTCTTTGAGGAACTACAGTAACCCCTCCGATGCTGATCGTCACCCACTGAGAAACCCCTGAATTGTGAGGAATCTGCAGATCCTCCACCGCCTGACGGATTTTTCTTACATGTGAAAACGCTTTATCCGCATTGTCGCCTAAAAAGAAGGCTACAAATTCCTCCCCTCCATAACGCGCCACAAAATCCGTGCTGCGCTGCAGGTGGGAAGCCGCTATATTGGCTACCTTCGCGATAACTTTGTCTCCTGCAGGATGTCCGAAAGTATCATTATATATTTTAAAATGATCAATATCAAATATACATATAGAAAATGGAATCTGAAGGCGGATAGCCTCATTCCACTTAATCATGCTGTAGCAGTCATGCTGCCGTCTGTTGGCAATCCCGGTGAGCTGGTCGGTCATGGATTGATGCTCAACTTGCTTGCGGTACCTGTATAGTTTAATGTGTGTATTGACTCTCGCCTTTACGATCAGCGGGTGAAATGGCTTAGATATGTAATCCACCGCGCCCAGAGTAAGTCCCAGCTGTTCATGCTGTATATCGGAAAGGCTTGTGATCAAAATCACCGGAACACTCTGGGTGATAATCTCCTCCTGCAATTTTTTCAGCAATGTAAAACCGTCCATCCCCGGCATGACCACATCCAAAAGAATCAGTGAATATCCCCCCTTGCTGGCAAAGGAAAGCCCCTCTTCTGCCGTATGGGAAATAGTGATATCATAATCTGTATCCAGAATAGCTTTTAATTGGGCTGCCTGTGTAGAACTATCATCGACAATCAATATTTTTTCCATGAATATACCCCTCATCCTATTTCAATAAACAGGTCATTTTATGGTGTTCTTCTTTTACAAATTCATTATAGCATGTCATGGAAAAAAATACGAGAGTTTTATTTCTGTTCTCTCCTGTTCTTCCTGCAGACGATAATAAACGGCGGCATACTGTTTTCTGTAAAAGTCAAAAGGCAGACACATGGTCCTGAACGTATCAGTTCCTGTGTCTGCCTGCCGCTCTCTTATCTCGCGTTCTCCACAGCCTTTGCCGCCGCTGTCTGATATCCTCCGATGGAAACGGTAACGCCTGCCAGAAGATCCGGATCCGTTGGCTTTTCCGACTCATCCACCGCGATCTCCAGCACCTCCTTGGCTGTCTTGCCCATAAGGTACTCTTCCATGGTGGCTGCCTGCTCAAACCATTCCCTGCCGATACCGGAAGCCGCTCTCATGCCGTAATCGTCTCCCAGCTGTCTCTTGGTCTTTACGCCGCCTGCCAGATCAGAGGTAATCTTTCCCTGGGCGTCAAATTTTACGGTTCCCTGGGTGGCATCGATGATAGCTGCCGTGATCTTGCCGTCAGCGTCAGTGGTTACTGCCACATAGGTGGAATATGCCTGGCACTGGCCGTCCTTGTCCGCCTCCGCGTCTTTGGATTTATGCATGTCCGTGATGATTCCCAGCCCCAGTTTATCTCCCTGCTGAGTTCCCACCGCCCGGGCGTTCTCGGCCGCCTCCACAATGGCATCCTTGTAGCTTCCTATCTTGATGGTGACGCCTGCCAGAAGATCCACATCCGTCGCTTTGGTGGACTCGTCCACCGCGATCCCCGCCACCTCGTCGGCGGTCTTGCCGATCACGTACTCCTCCAGAGCTTTGGCCTGCTCAAACCACTCTTTTCCGATGCCGGAAGCCGCCTTCATGCCGTACTCATCTCCCAGCTCCTTCTTGGTCTGAAAATCTTCTTTCATCACCACCTTGCCTTCCGCGGTAAATCCCATTTTGTTCTGGGCCGTGTCCAGATAGCAGCTGACGATCTTTCCCTCCTCGTTCACCACCACTGCCGCCACCACAGAATCCACCTGGGCCGTGCCGTCCTTTTCTCCTGCCTCTTTGGAACTGGTCATGGATGACACGATCGCCAGCCCTGTCCGGTAACCTCCTGCGGACTCTGTCTCTGCCCCGGTGGTCTCCTCTGCTGTGGTAGTCTCCTCCTTGGTGGTCTCTGCCGCTGTAGTGGTCTCTGCCGTGGTCTCAGGCGCTTTTGTCTCCTGAGCCGTGGTCTGGGCTGCCGTAGTCTGGGCCGGGGCAGATGTCCCTGCCTCTTTCTGTCCGCAGCCTGCCGTCAAAACCGCGATCATAAGACCTGCCGCCATGATTCCTGACTGTTTTCTCATAAAGTAAACCCTCCGTTTTTCAATTCATTTCTCTGTTCCCCTCCATCATATCGTCAAATCATACCAGAATTATGTTTTAAAAGGTTCTATTTTGTGATAAAATGGACACCAAATGATACAAAAAAGACACAATTTCATGGTATAGTGACATTGCGCGACAGATTTAAAGAGGTATGGATACATGGAAAAAATTTTAATCGCTGACGACAATCTGCAGATCACGAAAATCTTAAGCGAATTTGCCAAAAAGGAAGGTTTTGAGCCGATATCAGCCTGTGACGGCGACGAGGCCCTGGAATTGTTTCAAAAAGAACAATTTGCCATGATTCTCTTGGATGTGATGATGCCGGGAAAGGATGGGTTTGCCGTGTGCCGTGAGATCCGCCAGACTTCCAATATCCCCATCATCATGATCACGGCCAGAGGCGAGGACTTTGAGCGCATCATGGGGCTGGACATCGGGGCGGATGATTATATCGTCAAACCATTTTCCCCCGGGGAAGTCATGGCCAGAGTGCGGGCTGTCCTTCGCCGCATAGACGGTTCCAGAAGCGACAATCAGAGATGCCTTGTGTACGACAACCTTATGATCTCCCTGGACAACGGGGCCGTGACCATCGACGGTCAGAATGTGGCCCTGACCAAAAAGGAGCTGGAGATCCTCTGGACTCTTCTGGCCAACCGGGGAAAGATCTTTTCCAGGGAAAATTTATTGAGCAACTTGTGGGGATACGATTACCCGGGAGACAACCGCACCGTTGACAACCACATCAAACGTCTGCGGGCCAAATTAGACCGGTTTCCCCATGCCAACTGGCAGATCAAGACCATCTGGGGCATGGGGTACAAATTTGAAGGGATTCTGACATGAAATATAAGATAACCCATCGTCTGATCGGATATTTTTCTGTGGTGCTTCTGCTCTTTTCCGTCACCATCGGTCTTCTGTTCGGGACTCAGTTTACCTATCACACCGCGAAAATCTACGAGGAAGAATTAAAATCTCAGGCCGCCTCCATCGCGGATACTCTTTCCCTGTTTCTTCAGAAACAACCTTTCCCCCACCGTCCCGGAGGAGGTCAGGGCTTTGGCGCCTATCTCCGGTTTATCGACGACATCTCCATGGCAGAGGCCTGGCTGGTGGATGAACACGCTCAGTTTATCGAACTGAGCACTCCCAACTACTCTGTATCCTACGAGGCCCTGCCTCCCGGCGCTGAGGAACTGATCGAAGAGGTATTTAAGGGAAATGTGGTGTCCGGCAGAGCCTTTTCCTCTGTGCTGGACGCCCCCTCTATCACCGTGGGAGCTCCTGTCTACGACCAGGAAGGTTCCGTCACCGGAGCCTTCCTCCTCCACAGTCCTGTCAATGAGATCCGAGATGCCCAAAACCACAGTCTTATCATCCTGATCGCCTGTATTTTCACAGCCCTTTTCCTGGCCTTCGGTCTCTCTGTCCTCCTGGCCCGCCATTTTATCCGCCCCCTGGAGGATATGGGCCAGGCGGTGGAGCGGGTTATGGCAGGGGATTATTCCGCCCGGGTCAATGTGAGTCAAAATGATGAGATCGGCAGCCTGGCCTCCAACATCAACGCCTTATTCGTCCAGCTGGCTGACATTGAGGAGGAACGCCGAAATCTGGACAAGATGCAGCAGGATTTTGTGTCCAATGTGTCCCATGAACTGCGCACTCCCATCACGGTCATCCGGGGGTCCCTGGAGGTTTTGTCGGAGGGGCTGGTCACGGACAAAGAGGAAGTCCGGGAGTACTATGGCCAGATGTTATCCGACACCGTCCATCTCCAGCGGCTGGTCAATGATCTTCTGGAGCTGTCCCGACTGCAGAATGACAGCTTTCAGATCCATAAATCAGAGCTGAATCTCACCGGACTGATCACTGATGTGGTCCGCTCCATGGGGAGACTGGCGGAAAAAAAGCAGGTCCGGCTCCAACTGGACAATCAGGCCGGACTGGTTCTTTTCCTGGGAGATTACGACCGGCTGAGGCAGATGTTTCTGATCATTCTCGACAACTCCATCAAGTTTTCTCCTCCCGGAACCAGCACATTTGTAAAGATGTATCGGGAAGGGGAGAAATATGTCATCTCCTTTACAGACCACGGAGAAGGCATCCTGCCCGAGGATCTTCCTCATATTTTTCAGCGCTTCTACCGGAAACAGTCAAACCAGAATCCAAACGGAAGCGGACTGGGTCTTCCTATCGCCAAACAGATCGCGGACCGTCATGAGATCAGAATCACCTGGGAGAGTGTCCTTCACGACCACACCACTTTCTTCTTTACTTTTACGGGAACCTGGCAGCATAGTTTAGACCCTTGACATCATACGGTCTCTGTTTCATCCCGACAGCCGCAATCCCTCCAAGAAAGAGATTCTCTCCAGAGTGTAGGGATATGATTCGGATACCGAGGAAATCATGTTGAGGTTTATATTGGGTTCCTGCGCTGGAAACTGACGAACGTCTGTTCCGACGTCCGGATTGAAACCGTCCGAAGAATAAGATATCATTTAGAGGCAGCTTTCTCCCGCGGAGGCAATCGCTCTGCTCAAAGCTCTTCCGCCACTTCATTCAGACACCCGAGAGCGTTCAACGTCCGGGGATAGCCGATAAACGGAATATTGTTGGATATAATTCGGAGCAGATAATTTTTGCTGTTTCCCACATGATAATTGGCCGCGATGTGGGATTTCAGCTGCGGCTCGCAGCCTCCCTGGGCATAGAGAAAACAGAACGTTATCATCTCCCGATCTCTAAAATCAAGCCCTCCTCGGGTATAAATGTCACCAAAGCAGTTATCCACCAACCAGCGATTAATGTGGCGGCTTTCCTCCTGCCCGGATTCCGCAAAACCTGCCATATGGCCGCCAAATATGGCCATCTGCGCGGCCTCCCCCTTCTCCAAACGGTTCTCCATTGTAGTAGTGGCCTGTCCTTCAAGGGCAGGGTCAATTCCTTCCTGGAGCAGAATCTCATTGACTGCTTTTAAAAACGGGAACACCCTGCCCATTCCCAGATAGCCCACCCCCTGGTAAACCACCTCCTTTAGCTCCACAGGGGTGACGCCAAGCCGCAAAGCTCCAGGCACCATCAGTTTAAAATCATCTATCCCCTGACATCCCATGAGCACTGCCAGTAACGAAATCATCCTCGCACGGTCGTCTACTTTTACAGACTCATGATTGATAACCTCATCAAAAGCAAAATTGACAAATCGTTCTGTAAACTCCGGATCCGTTTTCATGAAGATAGATTCATATTCCAGATCTATCCGCCCCTCATAATTTTTCCTACTCTCTGTAAAATTTGATTCCATAATTTTTCCTCCTGCCAGAATCCTTTTATTTGTTTGTATTCTACCAGTCCTCCTGAAAAAACGCAAATACTCAAATTGCATACAAACATATGCCTGTTTTCAATATTCACCACAAGAGACATGTTTCACTTCCTTCTTTCCTTCTGCCTGGCTTTCCCTGAGCGCTCCAGCATATTGACGATCAGAAGCACCACCGCCGAGATGGCCATGTTCACCATAACCCACTTAAAAGCCAGGGCCTCATTGTCTGTCCTCCAAAGTTGATAGACCGTGGTGGATATGGTGGCGGTTTTTCCCGGCGTGTATCCTGCCAGCATGCTGGTGGCCCCGTACTCTCCCAGCGCCCTGGCAAAGGCCAGCACCGCCCCTGCCAGGATCCCCTGGCGGCAGGCCGGCATGCGGATTCGCCAGAAGATATAGGTGTTGGACAGTCCCAGGGTCTGGGCGGAATAGGCCAGGGTCTCGTCAAAGCTCTCGAACGCGCCTCTGGCCGTCCGGTACATCAGGGGAAAGGCCACTACCGCGGCGGCGAAGACCCCGGAATACCAGGTCATCGCCAGCTTTACGCCAAACTGTTCCTGAAACCACAGGCCCACGGGTCTCCTGGCCCCCAAAAGAAGCAGCAGAAAATATCCCACCACCGTGGGAGGCAGCACCATGGGAAGGGTCAAAATCACATCCAGGATCCCTTTCACCACCCGGTTCAGCCTGGCGATATAGTAAGCCGAGAAAATTCCTGTAAAAAACACGATCACGCTGGAGATCAAAGCGATCCTCAAAGAATTGTAAAGGGGATACCAGTCCATATGAACTCTCCTGTTATCGGGCCATGGAAAATCCCACTGACTCGAAGACTGCCTGACATTCCTCTGTTGTGAGATAATCCAGAAAAGACTGGGCCTCCTGCTGATGTTTCGACAGGTTCATAACAGCAGCCGGATAGATCACCTGGCCACACTGATCTTCGTCCGCCTGGTCTACAACCATCAAACCTGCCGAAAAAGCATCGGTGGCGTAGATGATTCCACAGTCCGCGGAAGCCTCCTTCACCTGGGTCGTCACCTCTTTTACGTTGGACCCGTAGGTGATCTTAGAACCATTTTCCAGTTGTTCCAAAATTCCCAGGCTGTCTAAAATCTCTATAGAATAGGCCCCAACGGGAACATCCTCATTGCCAAGGCAGATGAGACCCAGCTTATCCGTCCCCAGATCTTCATAGGACGTGATGTCCGCTGGATTGCCGTCCGGAACAGCCAGGACCACCTTGTTCTCCACCAGGTTGAACCGGCTTCCCTCCAGGACAAAATCCAGCCCCTCTGTGTTTACCAGCGAGTCCGCCGAGATATCCAACTGATTCATCTGCTTCTGGGCCGCGGAGATAAAGATATCACAGTCAGCCCCCTCCTGAATCTGGGTCTTCAAGGTGCCGGAAGAGTCGAAAGTAAAAACAATCTCCACCTCCGGCCTCACCTCCCTGTACATCTGGGCGATCCGGGTCAAAGTCTCGGTCATGGAGGCCGCGGCGAACACGATCAGCTCTACACTCTCCGCTGCCCCTGAGCTCTCCTGGATCTCTCGACTCTGTGCCGTCCCTGGATTCTCCTGAGCCCCATTGCTGTCCGCTGCCTTCTGACCGCCTCCGCATCCCAATAGAACACTTACCGCCACCGCTCCCGCCATAATTATAGCCCCGTATTTTCTCTTCATCATGTACCTCTCCTCATATAAAATCGATCTTCTTTTGTCACTTCCCGTCACCTGTCAGGTTTCTTGGATATGTATTTCATTTTCGAACGTTTTTATAAAATCGTTCGGTTGCGCAATCTCCTTTACCCATGGAGCAGGGGAGGCCTTTCCCCTGCCCGCCGTACCGGGACGGGACCGCTCTGTGGGTAACATCCCTGTACTCCCCGTTTTCCGCCTTACTTCCTGGCGCACTCCGACGCTATCCCCCTGAGAATCTCAATACCGTGGGCCAGGGAATCGAGAATATATTCCAGGCTCTCTCTCACCGCCTTGGGGCTTCCCGGCAGATTGACAATCAGGGTTTTCCCCCGGATCACCGACACTCCCCGGCTCAGCATAGCCCGGCTTGTAACCTCCATGGACCGGAAGCGGATATATTCAGCGATCCCCGGCGCGTTCCGGTCCGCCACCTCCATGGTGGCCTCCGGGGCGTGGTCTCTCATGGAAAATCCCGTTCCCCCGCTGGTGATCACCAGATCCACCTGCCGTCCGTCCGCCAGACGCTTTAACTGAGTTTTCAGAGGTCCCGGCTCGTCGGAAAGGAGCAGGGTCTCCACCACCTCATATCCCGCCTCCGCAAGCATCCGCGCTGCCGTGGGGCCGCTCTCGTCTTCCCTCTCGCCCTTGGCCCCCTTATCGCTGAGGGTGATCACCGCAGCGGTAAAAGGTCTTTTAGGATCCGGCGGCACCACGGTCAGCATATCTCCCACAGAGATATCCCCCTCCTTTAAGACCCTGGCAAAAACTCCCTCATGAGGCATGATACACTCTCCCATTCGCTTGAAGATGGCGCAGTGGCTGTGGCACTCTTTCCCGATCTGGGTCATCTCAAGTTCCGCCGTGCCCACCAGAAAATGGCTTCCCACAGGAAGGTTTTTAAAATCAATGCCTTCCACAACCAGGTTCTCACCAAAGGCCCCGTGGTCCACGTTGGCCCCCTTCTCGTTAAAAGCCTTCACCTTATCATAGGAAAGGAGACTGATCTGGCGATGCCATCTGCCCGCGTGGGCATCCCCCACGATCCCATGATCCGGACGGACATGGACACGGTCTGTCCCATGCTTTTCCGTCCCTTTTTTTTCGCTGACACAGACTGCTTTTACGGTTCCTGTCAACATCACTTGTCCTCCTTTTTGGAATTGCCCCCTCACCCTCGGTTCGGCGGCAGGTCGTCGGAAGGCATCTTGAGAAACGCTTCGCGTTTGCCTTCCTCCTCTTCCCTGGTTCTGGGATTTACATAAACTCCGCTTTTACCGCCTGTCTTTTTCTCCAGGTAAATCTGTCCCATCTCCATAGACTTGTCCACGGCCTTGCACATGTCGTAGATGGTCAGAAGGGCCACCGTGACCCCTGTGAGGGCCTCCATCTCCACCCCGGTCTTTCCCGTGGTCCGAGCCGTACACACTGCCTGAATCTCCCTGGTTTCTTCTTTCATCTCAAAATCCACTGCCAGCTTTGTGAGATTCAGGATATGGCACAAGGGGATCAGCTCTGAGGTCTTCTTGGCCCCCATGATCCCCGCCACCTGAGCCACGGAAAGCACGTCCCCTTTTTTCACAGTCCCCTGAACCACCATGTCAAAACACTCCTGACTCAGAAAAATGCTTCCCCTGGCCACGGCTTCCCGCTTCGTGTCTTCTTTTTCCCCCACATCCACCATCCAGGCGTTGCCCTGTGTGTCAAAATGTGTAAATTCCATCTTATCCTCCGATCCTGACCATGTTTCCCCGCTCGGTCATGGCCTCCGGGTCCTCGAAACAGTGGGCCCCGGGCTTGCCCCATATGGCCTGTCTCATGGCCTCAAGAAGTTTTTCGTCTTTCTCTTTTAAAGACCCGCCTGCCCGCAAGATCTTTTTCAAATCCACCCCGTCCTCGTAGCAGAGACAGCTTTTCAAATACCCCTGAGAGGTGAGGCGCACCCGGTTGCAGCCATGACAGAACTTTCCATGAAGGGCGCTGATGAGGCCCACGCTCCCCTGAAATCCCGGAATCCGGTAATACACCGCGGGACCGTTTCCGTGAACCCGGTGATCCCGCTCCATATCCGGGTAGGCCTGCACCAGACAGGCTAAAAGCCGGTTGTGGTCTATGGACTGATACCGCTTCCCGTAGCCGATGGGCATGACTTCGATAAAACGCACGTCCACGGGATTATCTCTGGCGATCTTAAGCAGTTCCCGCCAGCCGGAGCCGCTGTAGGCGCGGCCTAACTGATCCGCCATATCCCTCAGATCCAGAGAAACCGCGTTGATCTTCAGGGAAACCTGCCGGTCCCGGCAAATCTCCACGGTCCGCTCCAAGGCCCTGACAACAGATTCCAGATTCCCTCCCCCTGTCAGCGCCTGATAAAGCTCAGGGTCCAGGGTATCCAGGCTGATGTTGATGCCGTCGATCCCAGCGGCCATCAGCTCTTCCAGATATTGCTCCAGGAGAATCCCGTTGGTGGTGATGGTGACTTGGCGGATTCCTTTGGTCTCCTTCAGCATCCGGATAAAGTCACAGCACCCCAGCCTCACCAGAGGCTCGCCTCCCGTCACCTTGATCTTGTCGATTCCCAGCAAAGCCCCGCAGGCAGCGATCCGCGCGTATTCCTCCAGTGTCAAAATCTCCGCCATGGGTACATGTTCCACCCCTTCGGGCATACAGTAGCGGCACCGAAGATTGCACCGGTCCGTGATGGATATCCGCATGTAATCGATTTTCCGTCCCAAATGATCTCTCAAAATTAGATAACCTCCAACAATACATCTACCATGCCGCCGCAGACCATGCCTTCATCCTCAGCGTCTTCCCCGGTCATGTCCACATGGCACAGTTTCTTCTCCAGAGCCTCAAGGTTTGAGCCGTCTTCCTGGCTTTCCCGGATCATGTGGAGCGCCTGACGGATCACGGCTCCCTCCATGCATCCGCCTCCAATGGTTCCCACACACCTGCCGTCAGGAAGCACCAGCATCTTGGTCCCAATGTCCCGGGGAGCGGATCCTTTGCGGGTCACGATGGTGGCCAAAACTCGCCGCTCCTGCCTCCCCCCTTCTGTTCCCGGCTCCAAAATCTGCCGCAGCATGTCTCTTGAATAGCCGCAGGTCCGCCTTTTCCTGTTTTTCACCTCAATGATCTGAGCCATGATGGCCACCCCGATCTCTTCCGGAGTCTCCGCCCCAATGTCCAGGCCGATGGGGGTGTAAACCTGATCCAGCACCGCCGGATCCCCACCCTTCTCCATAACGCTCTCTTTCACTTTCGCCACCCTGCGGCGGCTTCCGATCATACCGATATAGGCATGGTTTTTCCTGACGATCCGCTCAAGACACGTCTGGTCATGGCGGTGCCCTCTGGTGACAATGACAAAATAAGTGTTGCTGTTTCCAGGAATCCTGTCCAGTCCCTGCTCAAAAGACTCACACAAAACCTGGGAAGCTCCCGCCCGCCTCGCGTTATCCGCGAACTGAGGCCGGTCCTCCAGCACCGTCACCTCGCACCCCATCATCAGGCCGATCTTGATCACAGGCATGGACACATGGCCGCCTCCGCAGATCACCAGCTCCATCTCCTGTCCCAGCCAGTCCAGAAATACCCGAACCTCCCCGATGGTCACCAGACCTTTTTTCGGGGTTCCGTCCCCAGACAATAACTCCTTCAGCTTTTCCCCGTTCTTTGAAAAAAAGCCGCCTTCCTCCGACTCCCACACCAGACAACCATCCGAAAACAGCCCTCTCTGTCCAAACTCCGGACCGTCAAGGGCCACAGCCGCCATATTTTTCTTCCCCGGATCACAATCCGAAACCGCTCTGTAAAAATCCAACATATGTTTCATTTTCCTCTCTCTGTAACCGTCAAAAGATATTTTGCTCCCCTCTCCCGGGATCATGGCGCTTTATTAAGCGAATTCTGCTTTTGTCCCCTGAAAGCCTGGACCGTCAGGACGAATTAATGCCGTGAAGAAGAGACCTGCTTTTTGGGCTCTTCGAAACGTTTGGCAATTCTGAGTCCTGGCGGTCCAGGCTTTCAGGGGACTCTACGACTCCCTTAACAACCTCCATTGACCATACCGGCTGTCAGTCAGACTCCCTTTCCGAACCCGCAGTTGGGGAAAGTACACACCGGACACCCAAGGCACAGGCCTCCCTGCCCCAGAGCCGCCAGTTCTTCCGGAAATACCTCATCCTCCGCCATGACTCTTGGCAGCACCAGGTCGAAAATCGTCCGTTTCGCGTACATGACGCATCCCGGCAGTCCCATGATGGTCA
Source organism: uncultured Hungatella sp. (assembly GCA_949879795.1). Classification (GTDB taxonomy): domain Bacteria; phylum Bacillota; class Clostridia; order Lachnospirales; family Lachnospiraceae; genus UBA3402. Next base: position 4,047 of record CATLBR010000031.1, on the reverse strand, counting down.
CGGTTCTCCCGCGCCCCTCTTCTCCCGCCTCATAGTAAGCCAGCAGGAACATGGCTCCCGGCAACACCGGAGCGCCGTAGGTCACGATCCTGGCCCCTGTGTTTTTGATGGCCAGAGGAGTCTTGTCGTCAGGGTCCACGCTCATGCCTCCCGTACAGATGACCACGTCCGCGCCTTTTTCGATCATATCCAGAATAGAGGCCGTGACTTTTTTGTCGTCGTCATTCCATGTCACATGGTCCATGACTTCTGAGTCAAATTCCGCCAGCTTCTGCCGGATCACCGGGGTGAAAGTGTCCTCAATCCTTCCATAAAACACCTCATTTCCCGTGGTCACAATGCCCACTTTTTTGTGGGTAAAGGGCTTCAGGCTCAAAATGGGCTTTCCGCCTGTGGCCTCCATGGCGGCTTTTCTGGCCCCCTCCAGCTTGTCCTCCCGGATAACCAGGGGGATAATCCTGGTGCCTGCCAGCTTGTCCCCTTTTTTGACAGCGAAATTCCCGTGGCGGGTGGCGATCATCATCTCCCCGAAGCTGTTCACTGCCTTCAGACCTTCCTTGTGTACCTTCAAAAGCCCGTCCCGCTCCGCCGTCAGCTCGATCTTGCCCTCCTTTACCTGAGAACGGCCTATGTATTCTCCCTGGCACATCTGGCAGAGAATCTGGGCAGCGTCATTTTCATGGAGAATCCCTTCCTCCTGTTCCCACACGTAAAGCTGGTCCTTGCCCACGCTCAGCAGCACAGGGATATCCTCCTTTGTCACAATATGGCCTTTTCGAAATACCGCGTCCTTCGTGACTCCCTTGATGATCTGGGTAATGTCATGGCACAGAACCGCGCCTTCCGCGTCCACTGTCCGGATCAGTTTCATCTTATTGTCCTCCATCTGTCTCTATGAATATGAGGGTCTCAATCCTCTTAGCCTGTAAATACCGTCTCTCGTGGGCTGCCAGGGCCCCTTCCCTGTCCCTGGCCCTCTGGCATTTCTTCCTGCTGTCAGCGAACCTCTGCTCCAGGGTCACCGCCTTGTCTCCCAAAACCTGCTTGTCCGCCAGGTAAACCACAGCCGCCTCCAGCCACAGGTCAGGAAAACCCTTCTCGAAATCCTCCCAGGGCTCTAAGTCGTGATGGCACCGGATAACCTCCGCCACCTTGGGATACCCCTGGGCCAAGAGAATGGCAGCGCCTCTTTGGGGGTGGTTTTCCTCTGTCCGGGCCACGTCGTGGAGCAGAGCGCCGCTTCGGATAAGATTTAAGTCCACTTTTTTTCCTGCTTCCAAAAGCCGTTTCCCCATGGCCTCCGCCTGGGCCCGGACTGCCTCACAGTGCCTTCTCACAGGCTCCGGCGTTCCGCAGTGATCCCAGATCCGCCGACATTCCCCATCATCCGGCGCTTCTCTCGGCATCGCCTTGAGCCCGCCTGTCTCCGTCTGCTCATCTTCTTGTAACCCGCCAAGTCCTCCTGGAAAATCCCCGCCTTCACGGCGGATCTGATTCAGATCCCCCATATCAAAATCCCTTTCCCATATATTTCTGGTACACCTGGTCTGTAAAATCCTGTACTTCCGCCACCATGTTCTCGTAGGCCTCCATCAGCTTCTCTCCTTTTTCCGTCAGCACAGAGCCTCCTCCTCCGCTGCCCCCGGTCCACCTCTGAACCACCGGAAATCCCAACTGCTGCTCTAACTGCTTGACCATCTTCCTGCCTTTGCTGTAGGAAATGTCCATGTGGACACAGGCTTCCTGGAGGGAGCCTGTCTGACCGATCCAACCCAGAAGTTTTTGAGTCCCTGGCCCGTAAAAAGGCTCACTGGCAGTAAGCCTTACCTGAATCTGGGGGCGAACAGGGTATCCCTGGCCCCTCTGATAGTTCCAGTCCAGCAGTTCCTGGTACTGCTCCCGGGTGTCCAAATCCCGGTAGATTCCCTCGTCATCCACCTCCAAATTGGTGATGGCGATGCCGGAATGCTCAATGGCTCCCCGCAGCCCTCCCGGCCCTTCATAACCTCGCAGCCCTTCCGCCACCTCACTCCACAGCAAAATGGGATGGCCCGGTTCTCCGTGGCACATGGTCCGGATAATGGGCGCGTCGATCATCAGCTGCTGGCGTATGGTATCCGGCATAATCGCCGGAAGATCAATGGGAAGGATCATCAGACGCTCACAGTCCTTGCTGATGGCCTCAATGCCCATCTGAACCGAGTCGAACATCTGTGTCTCCCGAAATCGTTCGTTTTTTACAAAACGAACGCCTGTAAAAAAAAGGTGCTGCCGCAGTTCCTCTCCCCTGTATCCAGTCACCACCACCACCGGGTCAATGCCCATATCTTTCAGCATCGTAACCATATGGCGGGAGATAGTGGAATTCCCAAAGGGAAGCATGGGCTTAAAAGCCTCCATGCGGGAAGATAATCCGGCTGCCACCAGCACCGCCCCTGTTGACTTCATCCCCTGTCTCTTACCTCCTTATTTGTATCGCCCCTCACCTTCGATTCAGCGATTTGTTATAGTATACAATAGGGAGGGGGATAAAACAAGTAGCATGAGATACATTTTACAAAATCTTCACTGCTCAAGCAGTCTCTCCTGATGGCGTTTCAGCCGTTCCACATCACGGATACAGTAAAAGCCATTGATCTGCTCGATCAGGGACATTTCTTTCAGCCCCTTGATGGCCCGCACCGCCGTGACCCGGTTGATGCCCAAAAGATTTGACAAAAGCTGCTGGCTGATCTTCTCCTTGATCAGAACCTTCCCGTCATAGGGTACCCCGTAACGGTCCGCGAAAACCAGGAGGAGATCACAGATCTTCCACTCCGCGTTGTGAAAATTGGTATGCCGGATCTGATCCATGGCTGTTAAAAACTTGATAGCCAGCGATTGCATGATATCCATGGAGACCTGAGGATCCTCGCTGATGGTGTCAAGGAGCGTCTTCTTGTCAATACACACCAGTTCCGACGGTCGGGCGGTCTTAAAACAGATGGGCGAGGCGTAATCGAACAGCAAATTGGCCTCCAGCAGGATAGAATTCTGTTCATTGAAATTGTAGATCCTCTCTTCCCCGTTAAGGGTATACTCATAGGCCACCACCCGCCCATGCTTGACAATATAACAATACCTGGGCTTCTCTCCCGCCTGGATCAGAATATGATTTTTGGGAAACTGCTTCTTCTCCCCCAGCTTTTCCAAACGGGCGATGCCCCTGGGAAGGTACAGCAGACGGGAGACAAACTCCGTATGGGGAACCGGTATCTTTTTGTTATCTGGCTGTTTCATGACCCCTCAACTTTCCTATGTGTCTTCTATATCCGCGGATTTCTTCTGATATGACCATGCTGTCTCTTAAATATATTGTACTATTGTCACATTATTAACACAAGTAACATATGCTACAGATTCAGATAAGTCCCCCACGCTGACTCTATGACATGGCTCCGTTATGGTCTATCCTAACCCGATAAACCGGAACTTTCATTTTGTCATATCGCTATTTTGGTAAGTGGAGGCGATGCTGGTGTTGGGCCCGAGAGAAACGGTCTCCGTTCCAGGCTCAGATACGCCAAGCATTCCGATGAGCCCTTAAAGCGGAAAACAGTCGGGTATCAGCCCTCCTGTTTTCCTGGTCTCATCTCCATAGCGTAAATTCGCCTGGCCCGGAGACCGTTTCTCTCGGGCAAAATCAGAATTCGCCGGCCCCAATATAGCTGGCTAACGGTTATTCCGGACTGGTTAGGGAATCGCTCCCTGTAGAATTGAAGATTCGATCAGGCTGCTATGAATTTCTTAAATCTCCCGATTTCCCTGACTTTTTGAGGATTAGCCCGCCCATCAAAAAGCGCCGTAGATTAAAAAATATGGCATGAAAATCCGCGAATGCCGTAAACGCGGTCTTTTGACAGGACAAAAATATAGCAGGAAACACCGTCATTGATCGGCAGAGCGTTGAGACAGCGACCCCTATGAGAGCTATTTTAAGTGAGCGAACCTCAGCCAGCGAATTTATGCTTTTGCCAGTCAGAGGAGGGCTGTCCCGGCCGGGTGAGT
>CATLBR010000030.1 GCA_949879795.1 uncultured Hungatella sp. | reverse complement strand
CACGTGTTCTGTAGTGTGTCAGTCTTACCAAGAAAACTATATCAGGAAATTTAAGATAGCAAAAGCCCGAAGTGGGTTTCATAACCCCATCGGTGCCTTTCGCAGAAAGGTGGATTATAAACATGATGAAAAGAAAAGAATATGCCTGGATCCTGATAATCGCCTGTGGGCTGGCAGCCAGCGCCATCGGGCTGTGTTCCAACTCGGTGGGGGTGTTCTATACCACGGTCTCCCAGGACTTAGGAGTGCTGAGAGGAACCTTCGCTTTTCACGCCACATTGTCTCTCATGGCGACAGCGGCAGTATCCCTGTTGGTTCCCTGGCTGTCCCGACGGTTCTCCTACCGCCCCTTGATGCTGACAGGAATCCTTGTAAGCGCCCTGTCCACCATGGTCATGGGCCAGGCGGACCACATAGCCGCTTTTTATATTCTTGGAATCATCCGAGGAGCCGGAACCGGCCTCTACGGCACGGTTCCCATCACTATGCTGGTAAACGGCTGGTTCCATAAGAAAAACGGAACCGCTGTCGGTATTGCCTTAAGTTTCAGCGGGTTAAGCGGCGCTGTGTGCTCCCCTCTTCTGAGTCAGATCATCACCGGGTCTGGCTGGAAAACGGCTTATATGGTCATGGGAATCCTGATCCTGGCCTTCGCCCTGCCGGCTTTCCTCTTCCCATTCGCCATGACTCCCGGTCAGATGGGTTTAAGAGCTTATGGAGATCAGGAAGGCGCTTCTTCTGGCAACAGGACAACAGCCAAAGGCTCTGTAACGAATCCTTCTTTTTCTTACGCCTGTCCTTGTTTTGTGATGATGTGTGTCTTTACCCTGCTCCACACCTCCATAACCGGCATCACCCAGCATTTCTCCGGCTACACCAAAGCCTTGAGGCTGGGGGAAACCTTCGGCGCGGCCATGATGTCCTTTTCCATGATGGGAAACATCTGTACCAAGCTGATCATCGGCTTTCTCAGCGACCGACTCAAACCTGTGAAGGCCTGTCTCATCATGATGGCAGTTAATCTGTGCTCCATCCTGGCGCTGATGACAGGCACCGGCTCTGCCCAGCTTCTGGCGGCATCCTTTTTCTTTGGATCCGTATACTCCGTAGGCGCTGTGGGAATTCCTCTCCTGACCCGGTATTTCTTTGGAAATGACCACTATGCCAAAGCCTACTCTGTCATCGGATTTTTTACCAGCCTGGGAAGCTCCTGCTCCCTGCCTGTCATTGGCTACCTTTATGACCTGTCCGGATCCTACCAGTACGCGTTCGCTGGAGCCGCCTGCTTTCATCTGGTAAATGGGATTCTCCTGGGACTTATAGCTTTGTCCCGAAAACCTGGGAAAATTTCCTCCCAGAAGAATTCTTTTCCTGTTAGACGCCTTCTGGGATCACAAGAACCAGCCTGTGGCCCTCAAATGTCACAAGTGTCCGGAAAATGTTGTGATGCCAGGCGATTTTAAGCCGGGAATCTGTGATCGGGATCTCCTGGACCTGGGCCTGGACAGCCCCTTCTATTCGACATCGGCCCAAAGAGCCCAGATCCAGATGGCAGATATCCCCCTCCCACACAAGCCTCGGCTTTTCATAGGTCATCAGGGACAAAACCGCCTGCTCCTGGTTTCCCTTGCAGACATCCGTGATCCGGATTTCCCGCCCTTTTTCCAGACACACATGGCGGACATAGGAGGTTACGCAGTCTTTTGGATAGGCTCCAGACAGCTCCATCTGAATCCACGCCTTCTCCTGCCCCAGTTCACAAGTCACGTCTGACGCGGCGAATTCCTCCCCCGCCATCTGCTCCCTGTCCCCAAAAGAGGGCAGATTGTGGTACTGGGACCTCATGGTCCAGATCTCATATCTCTGAGGGGAGAAGGTCTTTTTGCTGTAGCTCTCCACCCCCGCGTCGATGAACATGGGCTGGCCGTCTCGGTAGACGGTAAAACTGCCTACATCGTTGTGGTTGTGGCTGTCGCCGTTGTCCCCGGCCTTCACCGCCAGGCAGAACCGGCTGTCTCTTGCCACAAAAAGCCCGGCGCTGGGGAAATAGCAGTCCTCTGTCTCCTCCGGCTTCTCCTTCTGGTAACTCATCATCTCCCTGTGAAAAAAAGCCCCCCAAACCCGGTACAGCAAATTGTGTTCCTCCAGATTCAGCCGCTCCGCCTCTGTCTGCCTCTGATAATCCTCCGCGGCGAAGGCCATGAGGGCCTCATTTCCCCCGCGTTTTCCAAAGAGGTACTCCCGGGAGCCCCGGTTTCCCGCCACAGGGGAACAGTCTGCGAAGTTCACATAATAAGGGCCTGCCACATGGACCTTTCTGATATAATCCCCTATGTTCCTGATCTTCGGCTCCCGGTACAGACTTTCAAAGGCCTGGCCGCTGACCTGATTCAAAATCTCCATGGCGCCAAACAGCGTCAGCCCCGCGTGACCATAGTACTGGGCTCCCTCATCGCAGCACCCGTCCTCCCCGTACTCATCCAGAAAATAATCCAGACTCTGGCAGGCTTTGTCCAGGATGGCCTTCCGCATCTCATGAAAAAGAGGCCTTGTAAAGGCAGCCAGCAGCACATTCTGGGTACACCAGGAAGTCCAGTTGTTCATGGGAGAGCTTCCGTCTCCCATCCACCAGAAATGCTCTTTCAGATAGGGATCAAAGATCCTGGTCTTTAAATTGTGGTTCACCAGAACCGATATGGCCGGGCTCACCTTCTCAAGGGACTCCCTCAGAAGGTATTCCGCCATGGCCAGCACGGCCCCTGTCTCCGCGGCGAACAAGTCTAAAACCGGCCTTGTGACATCAGGCAGCAAAAGCTGGGGAGTGTCCCGGATATAGGTGTTGTGGGCCGGAAGCTGCCAAGCCGCCTCCCCGCAGATCAGAAAGATCCCGTTGAGGATGGTGTCCAGGTAGCGGCCCTCATACTGGGCGCATTCCGCCAGCACCAGGGCGTTAAGAATGGTCCGGCGGGAAAACAGCTTGTCCTCATACCTGCCTCTGTTTCCTGTCCGCCCAAAATCCATAAAATCCGTGGCGTAGATGGGCGGAAAGGGATAGTCCAGCCACCGGTCTCCTTCCTCTATAAGGGACTTTCGGTAGTCTTCCGGAATATTCTCCCACTCCTGCCGGCAGGAGGCCGGGGGGCAGGATGTATACAGCTCGCGGCAAGCCGCGGTTTTCGCGATTTCTTTGAACATGGGGAACCTCCATAAGGAAATGTGATTTTTCCTTAATTGTACCACTTACGGGGAGCCATGGACATGTATTTTTTTGAGGGGGTCATGTAAAATTTCATACGGTTTCGTCCCACCAGGATTACCATAAAAGTTCGCCGCCAATAGGCGGCATGCGTTCAGGGATGCCCAGTGCGCCCGCTGAACTTTCATGTGTGGTGGAGCGCCCGCTGCCGGACGCATGCAGGTTTACTAGCGAAGACAGACATTTACTTCCCTCGCAGTCAGATTCCTCACTCCGTCAAAGGCGGCTCCCCTGTCTTTTGCCTGGATATCCAGCCTCTCCAAAGTGAAATCCGAAAGAATGTACTGGCTTTCATCCGGTGCCACATGGAAGAATATGTCGCAGCCGCAGGCACAGTCCCTCACTGTGATGTGATCCCCATAAGAAAGAGGCCTGTCCTTTCGGTCTTTCAGATCATAGAACTGGGTCCAGGGGGTAATATTGATGAATTCGCCTACCTGACCTTCTACCTGTTCCACAGTGATATACTCGTAACGCTGAGGCGTGTCGGGCCGCATCTTCAGCCATAACAGCCTGGCCGCCCCACGGACCCTTATTCTTCTCATAAGAATATTCCGGTTGTGGATGGATTCTGAGCCGCAGGTCAGACAGCCATGACAGAAGCCATACATACAGTCTTCTATGATGATCCGTTCATTGGGGCCGTTTTCCGGCAGAGTGTCTGCCCAGGGTCCTTTTCCTCCCTTAAGCACCACAGAATCATCATTTACCTCCATATAACAGCCTTTTACCAGAATATCGGCACAGACATCCAGATCAATGGCATCTGTGCTGGGTGCCTTTACCGGGGAAGCGGGTGAGAAGATCCTACAGTCCAGGTACTTTACATGATGACAGCGGTAAAGATGGGTGGTCCAATAATGGGAATTCTGCAGCGTCACATCACAGATAGTCACATTAGAGCAGTTGGATAGGTAAACCAGCCTGGGGCGTTGTCCGTCTTTGTTGGTACACCCTTTATTCCACTGCGTCCGCAGCCAAAAATCTTTCCAGGAGCCCAGACCGTTTCCGTCAATGGTTCCCGGACCACATATCGTAAAACCGTCCAATCCATCCCCGTTGATCAGGGCTGTAAAGTAAAGGCATGTCTCTCCTTCTATCCTGGTTTCAGCCAAGTCATAATCCCAAATATGGCTGCTCCCTTTTAGTGTTCCTCCCTGGGATACATAAAGATTGACCCCCTGTTTAAAATAGACAGAACCAGTAAAGTATGTCCCCGCAGGCACCACCACCGCGCCTCCGCCCTGTGCCGCCGCTAAGTCGATCACCTTCTGTATCTCATTTGTATAGACTTTTCCATCATCAAAAATACCATAATCTGTCAGCACATACTGTTTTCCCAGCCTGGAAAGCCCTGGTTTTTCCCAGTCTCCAAACCATCCGTCAATGGGTGTTCCATCAGGAAAGCATTCCGCTTCGGGATCTGTCATGTCACTCCTGTCCATAAGCATATCCCCCCTCCTTCTTGCGAATCTTGTGATATTCCAAATTCTGTCTCTCAGTCTTCAGCCAATATTCCCTGTGACCTCTGACCATAGTAAATCTATACATTCTCAAACGTTGTCTCATAACCTGCCAGAATAAACTCCAATGTTCCTCGCCCCGTCCTCACCCCCGTCTTTTGGGCCTTCTCGGACAGGTTCATCACCACCAGGACTTTGCTGTGGGGAAAATAGGCGCATTCACACCAGGGGTTGTCGCAGAGATAGTTGCTCTCCGGTTCCCTCCCCGCTGCCTCCAGCAGCATGAGAAGCAGCCTCCGACTTCCTGGCACACTGTAGGAAAAGTGGGACAGGTAGATCCCTTTCCCTTTTCCGAACTCATGAACCGTGGCTGTGGGAGTGTGAAGTCTGTCTCCCATAGGGCTGATTCTCACCGTTTCCGCGGCCACCTTCGTATCCGGGTCTGTCAGCCAGATCCCAGCCACAGGCTCCGCCTTTCCCAGGTCACCCATTACCCCGCTCCACCTCTCATCCAACTCATACGCGGGTTTCCCGTGGCAGCAGCGGGCCCCTGTATCCAGATCCACTCCCAATACATGGGCCATCCGGAAGGAATACAGATACCCCCGGGTCATGGAGGGCTGGTGAATTCCAAGGAACACTCCTCCCTGTTTCACCCACCTGGTCAGAGAGGTCACTACCTCATCGTCCTTCCAGTTATCTCCGCCGCTCCAGGCGCTTCCCTCCGCGCCCGCGTTGATGATCACATCATAATCCCCGATTCTTCCCTCTTTCACATCGTCGAAGGAGATAAAATCCACCTCCACAGGCAGGCCGGACAAAGCCTCATTTACATGGATCAGATCGTGGATATACGTCTCATGAAAATGACCTGACAGAGTCCAGGAACGGATATTTCCCCACGCCGTCAGCACGGCTACCTTGAGATCCAGTACCAGAGGGGCTCCCTGTTGCCACAGCTCCCGGATGGTCCGAAACTCCTCTGCCACAGTCTCTATATAGTCCACAAAATCCGGGTAGGCCTCCACCAGATGGATGTATCCCCCCAGTCCGATGCGGTCGATCTGACACCAGACCAGGGCTCTTTTCGCCCCGTTCCAGTATTTTTTCGCCTCTTTTGTGGGATCCCCGCCTTCTGAGAATGTGGGCGCTCCCCCCAGCCCCACCGGAAACAGGTATGGGTGGAGGCGAACCTCATGGACCGGCACATGGACTCCGGCGCACAGCCGCGCCTCATATCCGGAAAAGATACATTTGATGATACCGTCAAATCCAAACTCCTCGAAAGCAGGGGCATAGGGCTCGATACCCACCCAGCTGTCGTCATAAAACACATAGGCCTGTTTTCCATAAGAATGAACCACTTCCACCAGCCTTTTCCCAAAATCCACTACAAACCTGTTGGTGAACGCCATGTAATCCAGCTGTTTTCTCCCGGGAGCCATGTGGGTCACATGGAGCTTCCCCATATTGATAAAATCCTCGGACGTAAGCCCATATCCGTACGCCTTCTCAAATTCTCTTAAAGCCAGAGGGCTTACGGTAAAATCATAGGAGCCCCAGTCCGAATATCGGTTCCGGCTTCTCTCGTCCTCTCCCCAGATCCACACAAAATTGTAGAACATGGAGGTAAACCGTACCACCGTGGTGTCCGGGTTATCCTCACACCATCTCTTCAGCCACTGACAGAGGTATTCCTGTGCCTCACTGCTCCTGGGATCTATGGGCATCAGATGCTCCTTGTCCCAGTGGTTGGTCACATGGTTGTACATGCTGATCTCTTCCCACACCCGGTACGCCAGAAAATTCACCGTGTAGAGATGGCAGCAGACGGCGCCATGAATCGTCACCGTCTGCGCCTCTGAGTCATAGGTCCAGTCCTCCCGGCTTACCTCCCTGTTGGAGGTGCGGTCAAACACCTGCCACAGTTCTTTCGATTCTCCGGAATCATTGACCGCAAACTGCTGCCTGAAATAACCCGAGAGCAGACGGATGGGCACCTGCTCCCCCTCCGCGCACACCGGGTCCGTCATGAGAAATGTCTGCTGCAGCTGGTCCATATGATTCCTCGCCCACTGGTTATGCCCCCTGATGATGCAGATGGTAGAATAGATCCCGTACCCGGCGTCTACGATCTCCTCCGACAGCCTGGTGCCGTCGGAGTCCCGGATCACGTCGGCTCCCCACCTGTCTGCCAGCTCAAGGGTCAGTTTCTCATATCCCGCCTCTCCGGGCAGGGTAAATCCTCCTCTGGTTCTGCTCACAGCGCTCCGTCTCCTCCCATCCTGTCATATTCCAGAAGGCCGGCGAAAAACGCGAGGGCCATGCCCTGGCCCCAGCCCTGGATCCATTTTTTTGAGATGTTTCGATATCCCTCCCGGTCTCTCATCACCGCCGTGCCTCCCGACACATTCATCACTCTCCCGTCCTCCGTGATATTGTCCAGCAGTCCGGCTATGGTCCTGTTGATATATTTGATGTACAGAGGATTTTTTCGTGACAGCAGCGCCGCCCCGATGCCTGCCGAGGCCGACACCTCCTCATAGGAGTCCTCATCATCCAGAAGCGTCCTCCACAGCCCTTTTTCCGTCTGAAGAAGTTTCAGGGCGGAAAGCTGCTCGTTGAGACTTCCCGTGATCTCCAGATAGGCCGGGTACAGATAACACTCCGGCAGGATGTGGGATACCCGGGACATGGTGTAGGCCGCCCAGCAGTTGGCCCTTCCCCAATAAAACCCGCTCATATGGTCTTTTTTCAGATTATTATAACCATGAAACCAGAGACCGTTTTTCTCATCCTGAAGATATTGGATATGCCAGTACCACTGATTCAGCGCATCCTCCACCAGTTCCTGCCGCCCCAGCGCGACCCCTGCCCTCAGCAGAAACAAAGCCGCCATAAACAGGGTGTCCGCCCAGCACTGCTCCGGAAAATCATTGGCCGCTGACACGGTGTGCTGAAGAACCCGGTCCCCGAACCTTAAGGCCTCCTTCTCCAGATAATCTGCCTTCGCCTCAATGATCTCCCGGTAGCGTTCTTCCCCCGTGGCCTCATACAGCGTCAGAAGCACATGACCCATGGCGCAGGTATTGACCGTAAATGCCGGAAGGCCCAGATCTATCAGCTCATCCACCCGCTCCTTCACCACATCCAGGTACTCTTTCTTTCCCGTGGCCTCATAGGCAGTTCCTATGCCGTAATAGGCCACCCCGCAGGGCCAGTCCCATGTCATATCCATCCTCATGGTCCGCTCCACCACCCGGTCCATGACCAGTTCGATCTGTTCTCTGTCGTAAACCAACTTACCCATAATCTCCTCCAATCCGCTCCTTGTGCCCTGTCTCTATCCTTTCAATCCGCTGGTACTGATTCCCTCTACCAGATACTTCTGGAAGAAGATAAAAATCAGCACAGAAGGCAGGATCGAGAGGGAAGCCATGGCAAACATAGCGCCGTAATCCGACGAAGAACCGGGATCACAGAACAGTTTCAGCGCCAGGCTCACCGGATACAGGGCCGACTTGTTCACATACAGCAGCGCCGACAGGAAATCATCCCATCTCCACATAAAGGAGAAGATAGCCCCCGTCACCAGGGCAGGTGTGATCAGGGGCAGGATCACCCTGATAAAGATCTGAGGGTAGGAACACCCGTCGATCTTGGCCGCCTCGTCCAGTTCCCTGGGAATCCCGTCGATAAAATTGGTCATCAGGTACACAAAAAATCCCTGAATGGCGAAAAAATAGGGAACGATCAGAGGCAGATAGCTTCCCACCCAGCCCAGTTTCTGATACCAGAGATACTGAGGGATCATCAGCACCTGTGCCGGCAGCATCATGGACAGCAGCATGGCCGCGAACAGCAGGTTTCTGCCCTTAAACTTAAACCTGGCGAACCCGTAGGCAACCACCGCCGAGGAGATCACCGTCCCTACGGTGGCCACTACTGAGATAAACAGAGAGTTCTTAAAAAACGTCATAAAAGAAACCTTGGCAAATCCCTTTAAACCGTTAATGTAGTTCTGTATGGTAAAAGGATTGGGAATCAGATTTCCCGCTGTCTGGAAGATGGTTTTTGTCTCCTTAAAAGAGCTCATAAACATCCAGATCAGCGGATAGATCATGATGATTCCCACCGAGAATACCAGCACATGATAGATTACATTCCTGATCCTTCTCTTCTCTCTCATCCTCACAGCCCCCCTTCATAGACCCAGAATTTCTTCGTCGCGAACAGCAAAAGCGTAATGAGACCGATGATGGCCAACATCACCCAGGCCAGGGCCGCGCCGTACCCCGTATTATAAAATTCGAAAGACTGCTGATACATATAAACCGTATAGAACAAAGTCGAATTCATAGGCTTTCCCTGAGTGATGATATAGCTCTGGGTAAAAGCAAGGAACCCGTTGATCATCTGCATCACCAGATTAAAAAAGATCGTAGGCGTCAAAAGGGGAAGGGTGATCTTAAAAAACTTGGAAATTCCATTGGCCCCATCCACATTGGCTGCCTCATACAGCGACATGGGGATCTGTTTTAAAGAGGACAGAAAGATCAGCATGGAAGATCCGAACTGCCACACCGCCAGGATGATCAGCACCCATATGGCCGTCTTCGTGTCTCCCAGCCAGGAGAACTTACAGTCAATCCCCACTGCCTGGAGAAGTTTGTTGATCACTCCGTCTGTGGCAAACATCCGCTTCCACAGGATCGCCACTGCCACAGACCCTCCGATGATGGACGGCAGATAGTAGGCTGCCCGGTAAAACCCGGTCATCTTCGTGGTCTTCAAAAGCAGCATGGCCACCAAAAGGGCGAAGATCAGGCGCAGGGGCACAGACACGAAAGCAAAAAAGAAGGTGACCTTGATGGATTTATAAAAAGTCTCATCCGCGAACATGGTTCTGAAATTCTCAAGTCCCGTAAACACCGGCGGTGACAGGATGTCATATTTGCAGAAAGAATAATACAGGGAAATTCCCATGGGGACAATCATAAACAGAAGAAAGCCTACGGTAAACGGCAAGGTAAAGATGATGCCGGCTGTGCTCTCCCTGCTCATAGCCTTTTTAAACAGATTCATTCCTTTGCTCCTTTCTTGGCAGGTACATCATAGGCATTTGCGAAACTCAAAACTTAGCCGAATATTCTCTCAACTTTGACTTTCACAATTACCTACATGCAGATCATCGCGAAAGGCGGCGTAAAGAGAGCGTTCCCGCGACACTCTTCCCGCCGCCTTTCTATTTTTACGGGACCCTTTATTTCGCCTTCTCTGCCATAATCTTATTTCCTTCTGTGAACAGCTGCTCTGCCGCCTCTTCTGCGGTCAGCTCTCCGTAGCACACCTTCTCCTCCAGCTTATTGATCAGATCCGATACCTCAGAAGATCCGTTGGGATAGGGAGGATTGATCTGAGACGAATTCGGCGTCACCACTTCATTGATGAAGGAGATCACCTTCTGATCGCTCTCGGACAGGGAGGGTGCCAGTTCCTCGGCTACCTTGGAAGAAATAGGCACGCCCCGCTCTGCCAGAAGGATCTGGTTGCAGTCCAGGGAATTGGTCCAGTAGTCGATCAGCCTGGCACCGGTCACCGGATCTTTGGAATCCACGGAGACAGAGAACAACTGGGCTGGCTTTAAAAAGTTGGACAGCTTCGGGTCTTTGGAGGGCCATGTGGTCAGATCCAACTCCATTCCTTCCGGAGCCGCGTTATTGAAAGCCGCGAACTGGTTGGACCAGCAGAACGCCACCCAGGACATGGTCTCCGGGCTGGAGCCATAGACCAGGGGATCCTGCTCTATAGAGCCAGGCGTCAGCTCCGCGAAGACTCCCGGCTCGATGTACCAGCCTTCTTTTACTCCTTCTTCATATACTTTAAAGAAGGGGATGAACTCCTCGGCGCTGTCCACGCCCAATTTGCCGTTGTCAAACAGCACATGTCCGTCATAGCCGCGGATCATGGCCTGAAGAATCTCCTGGGATACGCCGTAGGCCATGTTGGTCTTGCAGCCGGTCTCCTGATAGATCTTTTTGCTCACTTCCACAAACTCGTCCAGCGTCATGTTGTCCTTGATCTCCACTCCCGCCTGAGCCGTGATCGTCTTGTTGTAGACCATGGCCGGAGCGTTGATTCCGATGGGGATGGAATATACCTTTCCGCCCACAGAACCGGAACCTATGATGTCCTGGCTGCAGTCGTCCACATTGAGAGTGCCGTCCTCAATATAGGGAGTCAGATCCACCAGCAGGTTGTTGGTCACGTACTGATCCAGGTAGGCATAATCCATCTGGAGCACATCCGGAAGGGAGTGGCCTGCCGCCGCCGTGGCCAGCTTGTTCCAGTAGTCGGACCATTCAGAAAACTGTCCGTCAAAAGAGACTCCCGGGTTCAATTCGCTGTATTTGTCAAGAGCCGCCTGGGTCCTCTCGTTTCTGGTCTGGTTTCCCCACCACGCCACGGTGAGAAGTCCTTCTCCGCCTGCCTCCTGCGCCGGCGCGCCTCCTCCCGTCTGGGCCGTCGTCTCCTTGTTGCCCGCCGTCCCTGCCGCCTCCGTGCCCCCGCTGCTGCCGGACCCTCCGCAGGCTGCCAGTGATGCCGCCATCGTGGATGCGGCCAAAATAACTGCTAACTTTTTCTTCATTTCCTTATCCTCCTTTATGGTTTCTGCACAAATTATAACCGTTTTTCCCTGCTTGGTGGTATAAGCAAAACCGACTTCCTTTTAGACAAAACCGACTTTCGCCCGGGAAATGTTGAGTTTGTCCGGCGATTATTATATGATGATACCAGGAGGAGGAAATTGATATGAAAAATATAACACTGAAATGGAAAATCTTCTTTATTGTAGTAATCAATGTCATTGCGCTGCTTGCCTTCTCCCTCATCGGCTTTGGCATCCTGTCGGGCACTTACAATGAACTTCTGTTCCGGTCCGTCAGCGGTAATCTCAGTTTTTCCGCCTACACCCTGTCAACGGATCTAAAAGATGTGGAGCGGCTCTCTTCCATCCTTTTAGCCACCCCGGAAGTCCAGGCTTCCCTGACTGCCATCCATGAGAGCGACGATGCGGTGGTGTGGTCCAATGCCAACCGGAACATCAACATCGCCCTCTCTTCCTATTACGAGAGCTTTCGCCAGAGCGGAGTCACCTATATTCTTTTGTTTAACGACGGTTTTTCCAACGCCACCAACTGGCCCGCCTACCGGAGAACCGACGAGGAACTTCTTCAGACAGCTCTGAAGAATGCCGAAGCAGCCGACGGCGGCATCAGCTGGACTTTAGGGGACCGTGATGAATCTGCCGTGATTCTGGGAAGAAATATCCGCAAGATCGAAGGGATGGACTTTTCCACCATAGGCAGACTTCTTATCTATGTAGACGTGGAACGGCTGATCGCCAGGATCAACCAGTCTTTCCAGACTTTCGAGACTGCCGGCTATATCCTGTCTGACGGAAGCAGTCCCATTTATGCTTCCGCTGACCTGCCTTCAGAGCTGGTGGACCAGGCTCTGTCCATCTCTCCCGACACCTATCAGACCCTGACTCTGAACGGACACAGCTGGTTTGCCGTCAACAGCCGGATCCCCTACTATGACTGGAACTACATCAGTCTGGTCCCCTTTGACTCCATCATCCACACCGTCAGCCGTTCCGCCAAGCTGATCCTGGGAATCATGGCCATAGGGATCCTGGCGGCTCTCGGCCTGACCCACTGGCTGATCTACTCCATTATCCGCCATTTTAACGTCCTGATTTTTAAGATGGACTCTTTCAGCAAGAACGAACTGGAACTGATTTCCTCTCCCTATGACTACAGCACCCGGAGCGATGAGATCGGCCGTCTCCATCAGAGGTTCGACCGGATGGCCAGCCGTATCCGCACTCTGGTGGACACCAATTACCGCAGCGAACTTCTGAGAAAAGAGGCTCAGATCAAAGCACTGGAATCCCAGATCAACCCTCATTTTCTCTACAATACCCTGGAGTCCATCAACTGGAGAGCCAAGGCCTCCGGCAATCAGGAGATCTCCCTTATGGCCGAGTCTCTGGGCACCGTGCTCCGCTCCACATTGAGCAACCGGGAGTCTCTGGTGACTCTGGACTACGAATTGGAACTGGTCCACGCCTATGTCACCATCCAGAAGATCCGTTTTGAGGACCGGCTGGCATTTACCTGCCAGACTGACCCCGGTATGGAAACTATCCTGATTCCGCCTCTCTCCATTCAGCCTCTCATCGAGAACGCCATCCGTTACGGTATGGAGGAGATGACCGACACCTGCCATGTGGACCTGACCGTCACCCGTGCGGACAATCGGGTACAGATTCAGGTAAAAAATAACGGCTCTGCCTTTGAGACAGACCTTCTGGAAAAACTGGCAAACCACGAAAAAGAGCCCAACGGTTTCGGCATCGGGCTCCTGAATATCCACCAGCGCATCCGGCTTCTCTACGGCAATGACTGGGGGCTGAGCTTAAGCAACGAGGAAGACTGGGCCATCGCGCGGATTCATATCCCATTTCAGACAAAGGAGGATTAAACTGCCATGTTAAAAATGATCATCGCCGACGACGAGCGTATCATACGGGAGACCATCTCTACCCTCATCGACTGGAGGCAGTACGGCATCGAGCTGACCGGCCTCTGCTCCAACGGTATAGAAGCCTACGATATGATCCTGGATGAATCTCCGGATCTGGTCATCACCGACATCCGCATGCCCGGCCTGGACGGACTGGAGTTGATCGGGCGCATCGCTCAGACAGATCTGGATACGCAGTTTATCCTCCTGTCAGGCTACGGGGAATTTGAATATGCCAAACAGGCCATGAAATACGGGGTCCGCCACTATCTCCTAAAACCCTGCAATGAGCAGCAGATCATCGCCGCGGTCCAGGAAAGCTCCAGAGACTGCTACATAAGACAGCAGAACCGGCAGATTCAGGACTCCCGTTTCACCCTGACCGACCACATGGGCCACAACGTGATCTCCAGCATCATAAGCGATGCCCTGTATCTGGAAACCCCACTGGAGGACATCGTTCCCACCTATGAGCCTTACATGGATTTCTATTTCACGCCCTACCGGCTGTTTTACCTGTTCTATCTGGAGGAGGAGCATCTGGAGCCGTTTCTGGGACTTCTGAGAGCGGTCTGCGAAGAGCATCTGCCTTGGACCAGCATCTACGGGATCTATGTGAAGAACACGCTCCTGCTCTTTTTAAAAGATTTCCCCTCCCCCTGCGGCCGGCTGGAAGAACAGATCCCCCTGCTCCGAATCCCTGGACAGCAGACAGAGACCGTGCTTAAGGCAGAACGATTTTCGGATTTAAAAAGCCTGCTCCATGTGGTTCTAAAAAAGATCCGCCGGTTCAGCATGTTTTATTTTGTCAGTGATTTCCACGCCCTCTGTACCTGTAACTACGCGGCTATCAACCAGGAGATGGAACAGCTCTGCCATCAGTACAGCAAAGGTGATTCCGAGACCCTGGGACGGATGGAGGAACTCTTAGACAATGTGATGGATATCCGCTTTTTAAAACAACTGACCAGCAGCATGTTTCTGAAACTGACTCTCAACAACCCCTGTCTCTCCAATTCCGGCCTCATGGAATGGCTGATGCAGACGGAGGGTCAGGAGGATCCGGAGGCCTTGAAGTCCATGATCATCCGGAAGATGAGGGAGATGAGGTCCATCCCGCTTCACAGCGAAAATTTCAGCAATATGGTCCAACAGATCTTTCAGTATGTCCGGGAACATCTGGACGACCCGGCCCTGACGCTGAAATACATAGCGGAACAACACCTGTTTATGAATGTAGACTATGTGTCCAAACGCTTTCAGAAGGAGACCGGGATCCGTTTTTCCGACTATCTGGCCGAACAGCGGATCGCCCGGGCCAAGGAGTACATTGAGCACAGCGGAGACGACCGAATCCAGGACATCGCCGAGCGGGTGGGATTTGGCAACAATCCCCAGTATTTTTCCAAGATCTTCAAGAAAAAGGCGGGGATGACTCCCAGTGCCTACCTAAATTCCACACGGCGGCTGTAGGGGAAAAGAGAACTTAAAAAACGGTTTTTCAAAAAGGAGGACAAAAAGCCATGAAATATGAATTCAAACCATTGATAAAAGAACAGGAGGACCGACTTCTCTCCATCCCCGAGCTGTCTGACGGGTTTGACCCGTCTCTGGAGCCTGGGGCCGGAACCATGATCCCTTCCAGCTTCCTCACCCCACAGGTGCCTGATGGGACTTATGCCATCCACGTCTCCCTCCAGGCCACTGCCGACATCCCCCGGCTTTTCCTGTTTACCGGAAGAAAGATTCTGAGGGATGTCATCTCACTGAAACAGGGAGAGAAGTATGAGCAGACTTTCTGCCAGTCCGTGGCAGAGATCATCCCCCGCTATCACCAGTCCGTGTATCCGGTACAAAACTTGTTTTTTACCTTCTGTGCCGACGACCCGCAGGCCATTCGGCCAGGCTGCTGCTATGGCGAACCTGCAGACGGCATCCCGGTGATCTATCTCTGTGGAGATTCCACGGTCACCGACCATTCCAGTGAGATTCCCTATGACCCGGGAGCCTGCTACGGTGCCTGGGGACAGGCCCTCCCCGCCTTCCTGGCAGGTTCCGCCGCCGTGGAAAACCAGGCCCATTGCGGCCTGACTACCGAGACTTTCCGCTCAGAAGGACACATGGACATCGTAAGACGGCACATCCGCCCCGGGGATTTCTGCCTCATCCAGTTCGGCCACAACGACCAGAAACTGCCTCACCTGCTGGCTCACCGGGAATACCCGGCCAATCTCATGCGATATGCCGAAGAAATAAAGGCCGCCGGCGCCACCCCCATCTTCGTCACCTCGCCGGGGAGAAATATCTGGAACCAGGACGGCACCTATCTGGAACTTCTGGGAGAACACACGGCAGCAGTAAAGGACGTGGCTCAGGAAACCGGCTGTCCTTGCATTGACCTTCATGATTTTACTGTGGGATTCTTAAAAAGACATGGGATGGAGGCCTCCTGCGGGTATTTTCACCCGGGAGACTACACCCACAACAATGACTATGGAGCTTATCTGCTGGCTTCCTTTGTGGCCCGGGAACTGCACAGACTATACCCAGACCTGTTTTCCTATAAATCAGGGCAGGCAAAGTTCACTCCGCCTGCCCATCTGTGGGAAACCTTAGAAAAAAACGACCATCGCCCCAAAGGCGCAGAACAAAAAGAACAGTTCGACGCCATGGAAAAATCCACCTCCGCCCTGCTGGAAGCTCTACGGCAAGCCAAAGGGGGACCCCAAGGAATATAAGAAGTCTGTTTTCTTTCTGTCGGCTAAGCCCATCCCTCATTGTGCCATCAGATACCTGCCAGCCCAGTCCATGAAGCAAAATGACAGTTCAGACAAGTTGCTTGTCCAGCTCAAGTCTCCCTTCTCCATACGAGGCGCTGGCCTCTCTGTAGAGACTGTTATAAAACTCCACCGCTGCCCCCTGTCTCTCTCCGGCCATGTCCCTGGCTCGGGCTGTATAAAAATTCCCGTAGAGATTCTCCAGTTTATACTTGTATTCCTGGAAAAAGGACGGAAGCTCATCGCCTTGGCCGTCAGAGACGGTTCCGTCCGGCAGCAGGGAATAGATTGGCTGGGAAACAATGCCCTTATAGATCAGCGTCCGGGCAATTCCCATGGCCCCTGTCACGTCCAATTTGTCCGCGTCAAAGAGAATTTTCGCCTCCAGGCTCTGAGGGCGGTTGTCTTTTCGGTACCGGTGGGTCTGGATACAGTGCTTCACCTGCCTGGCGAAATCCGGGGCAAATCCATTGGCCATCAAAAAATCCCAGGCCTTGTCCCCTCCCACCATGGCGTGGCACAGGGAAGGATTCTCAAATTGTTCTTTCCTCCCAATGTCATGGAGCAGACAGGCGGCTATGAGCACGTCAAAATTTACGTTGTCCTCTGTCTTCCCGATATCCAGCGCCTGATACAGCACACGGTAGACATGCTCCTTGTCATGAGCGCTGTCGCCCATACAGGAAAGCATGTATTGTTCTAACAGAGAATATTCTTCCTTTGTCATGGAGACCTCCTTCTAGTGCCTTGTGTTATGTATCATAGTATACAACATTTCGCGGAAAATGGAACTCTTGATTTTTTAACAAGCCTCCAGCCGGTATAAAATCTTTGGGTACCTGTCATAGCGCGCGCATAGGTAGGTTCCTTTATTTCTCACGATCCTATCCTGAACCTAAACGATATAAGAACCGTTAGTATCAATCGAATTCTTTATCAGCAGAGTGGACGTATTGATCCGTTATCCGAGATATATAAAAGAATAGAAACGCTAACATTTCGAAAATACTTTCCAGATTTCTATTTTAATTATGAACAAAAGAATAAGACTATAAAATCTCTCAACGAGCAAATAAAATCAACCGAACAAGATAAAAAGGTTATAGAAACAGAAAACGCAAAACTCAAATCTGAAATAGAATTCCTGAAAAAACAGCTGGATATACTAAAATTCTCTCCAGAAAACTCATAAACACACTCAAACAGATTCTAATGACTATCTGCATTATTATTTTTTAGTTTCCGATTCAATCTTCGTATATCATACAATATAAAGATCAGCAGTAAAATAACAGCTAAATACGACAGGCTATACAGCATTAACCTTTTCGTCGTTTCCCCTCTATCCATACCCATCTGGTCATAATTAAGTTGAGGGAAAAACGGAGGAATCAGATATAAAAGAAAATACCAGCCTATATTCCAGATTGTACACGCCGCAACAACCAGCCTGTCTTTTACAAGAATCCCATAAAAGATCAGAGCAATAAAAAAGACTGGAATGGAATAAGATTGGACTACTGTGTAATTAAAAACAATGGCGCTAAGAGTTATGGTATAAGATTCTGCCATAAAAAGTATCCGGTACAGAGGAACAAAAACACACTGAAACAATACGTCGAAGAGAGGAAGAAATAAGCAGAGCACACAGCCCTCCCACAGTCGTAGTTGTCGCGTCATCATTAATCCGGCGAATCCGGCGGCAAGTCCTGGAATCAAGGATCTCTGTATTTGATTTCCCATGTTCATCAGAGAAGCGCCAAAACCTTTGTCCAGGATCATTCGCGTTGTTACCTCATCAAATAGCATTGTGGCTGACCGCAGGTTGACAAGAAAGCCTCCCAGGATACATACATAGATACATCTTATAAACCACTTATTTTTCATGGGATTCCTCCTGTTCTTTAGTAGAAAGCACGCCGGGATGGGGGCCGCGTGGGCCGCGCTTTCCTTTTTTAGCCTGTGTTTAAAATATGAAACGCGCTACCACGATGATGTGTCTCCTTTGCCTGCTTGATTTAGATCAATCTTATTATAAACCATGTCCGACTCAAAGTCTACCCCAACCAGCGGCCTCCGTACCTCCGACAGGCGGCAAAATATCCCTTGAGGGCCTGCGCGTAAAAACAGAGACACTCCCCCTATCTGGGAAGCACCTCTTGTTCCATTTATATTCTTGTTCTTTCTGCTCCTCTGCCAGAAGTTTTCTGTCGTATCTGCGCAGAGCGGGGATCATGACGAGCGCGCACAGCACCATATTCACCAGATATACCAGGACCGCTCTTATGTCCATGGACATCAGGAATACCTTGATCACAGCCGGAACCATGGAAATCTTGGAGATAGCCTTCAGCTGCTGAGACTTTGCCACGATCATGGAAGCGATAATGGTAGCCGACATACATGCCGTAATTCCAGCCTGCATGCACCTTACAAATTTTTTAATCATACTCTTTCTTCAAGGTAAATCCTCTCCCCCGCACCTCATTGACCTGGTGGATTATAATAAATGCCTGGGGGTCAATGGCCTGAATCAGCCGGTTCAACTGGACCAGTTCCCGGTTATTGACCACAGACATGACCACGTACCCATCCCGCTTGAGGTGACCTGTCCGGGACTTAAACAAGGTCACTCCCCGGTCTAACTGGCTGGCGATGGCCTGATTGATCTCCTCATAATGTTCCGACACCACTTTCACCTGCATCCTCGCCTGACCTAACAACAGCACCTTGTTCAGCACCCCGGTGTAGGTCAGCACCAGCAAAATGCCGTAGAGCACCATCTCCTTGTTAGAAAATGCCATCTGAAGCAGCAAAATTCCCGTGTCCATGGCGTTCATGGTGGCTGACACCGACAGCCCCATCTTCTTGTTGAGAACCAGGGGCGGGATATCCATGCCTCCCGTAGACGCTCCTGCCCTTATGACCACCCCGATTCCTCCCCCGATGAGAAGCCCCGCGAAGATCACGGCCAGCAGATTGTCCTGAGTCATCTGGCCAAGAGCAGGTATCCTCTGAAACACAGACAAGATAAAGGGATAATAAAAGGTGCTGATCACCGTGGTCAATGCAAAAGTCCTTCCCAAAACCACGGCCCCCAAAAGAAACATGGCCACATTAAACCCAGTGACAAACACCTGGACGGGCAGCCCTATCTGGTGATAAAAAAACAGAGCCAGCCCCGTGGTACCCCCTGTGATCAGGCCATTTGGCAGGATAAACATGGTCACAGCTAAAGCATAGGCCGTGTTTCCCGCCAGTATCCACATAATGTTTTTTATCTGACCGATTTCTTTCATTTCTCTGATCCTCCCATTTTGTAATAATTGTAACCAACTTCATTGATCCTAACTTGAATGAACCGGAACTTTAATTTTGTCGTATCGCTGTATTGTTGAGGGGGCGATATCGTGGTAGTGCCCGAGAGAAACGGTCTCCGGTCCAGGCTCAGGTTCCTTCGCGAATTGGCGTATTGGAGTTTTTATATGCTTACGCGTGAATACTGCCTGATTTAACCTAATCAGGCTTCTATGAATTTCTGGAATCTCCCGATTTCTCTAGCCTTTTGAGGATTAGCCCGCCTAACAAAAAGCGTCGCGGATTAAAAAATATGGCGCGAAAGTCTACGGATGTCGTAAACGCCATCTTTTAGTAGGACCAAAATATGGCCGGCAACACCGTCATTGACCGACAGAAAGTTGAAACAGCGACCTATACGGGAAACACTTTAAGTGAGCGAATCTCAGCCAGCGAATTCTGCTTTTGCCAGTCAGAGGAGGGCTGTCCCGGCCGGGTGAGTTTATGCCATGGAGATGAGACCAGGAAAACAGGAGGGCCGTATCCCGACTGTTTTCCGCTTTAAGGGCTCATCGGAATGTCTGGCA
>CATLBR010000029.1 GCA_949879795.1 uncultured Hungatella sp. | reverse complement strand
ACTGGATAAACAACTACCCCCGCCGGATACATGACTATCATTCTGCTGGGGAATTGTTCAAAGAAGAGGTTAGGAAAATCGGTTGAAAAAAATTTAAAAAATGTCGCATTTAATATTGACATTTTCAGATAAGGAAAAATGTGCAAAAAAAGGTTGACAAGAAATTGTGGTTAGTATATAATAATCCTTGCGTTGCGGAAAAGTACATTTTTCACACGTCGGGGTGTGGCTCAGTTTGGCTAGAGCGCCTGGTTTGGGACCAGGAAGTCGCAGGTTCGAATCCTGTCACCCCGATGGTTCGATGAATATATTCCGCAGGTGTAGTTCAATGGTAGAACACCAGCCTTCCAAGCTGGATACGTGGGTTCGATTCCCATCACCTGCTTTTTGGTTTTATGTGAGTCTGTAGCTCAGCTGGATAGAGCAACGGCCTTCTAAGCCGTGGGTCGGGGGTTCGAATCCCTTCAGGCTCGTTTCATACAGATAATTGAATATCAGTTTTTGTATGACCTATGGTGGGTATAGCGCAGTTGGTTAGCGCGCCAGATTGTGGCTCTGGAGGCCAAGGGTTCGAATCCCTTTATCCACCTTAATTCCTTCGGGAATTATTTTTTTATCTAAAATAGTTTTCAGAATATTTTGGGCTATCGCCAAGCGGTAAGGCACAGGACTTTGACTCCTGCATTTCGCTGGTTCGAATCCAGCTAGCCCAGTTGAGAGACTGAAGCCCAGTTTTTGGGTTTTCAGTTTTTTTGCAGAGGCTGTGGGCGAGGAGATCAGGAAGATCGTGGAGTCGGATCTGAAATGTATCATTCCGCGGTGATCCACTTGAATTAATTTCCAATAGTCAGATAACAAATAAGCCTTGTTGATTTTCGAGAAAATCTCGGAGATCAGCAAGGCTTTTGTGTCGTCAGGAGGATTGAGCCTGTTCCGCCATAGTTTCCAGGAGAAGCTCGATGGCGATAAAGAATACAGGCGCGTCGTCGATTATAATATCCTGGGTCATGCGGGAGACGCAGGGAAGGTGGATGGTGACATGGGCGTATTTTTCTGCCGGAGCGTTGGCAGTCATGGTGAAGAGGATGATCCGCGGCCCTTCCGGGTAGTCAAAATATCTCAGACCATCTACAGGAGAGCTTTTCTGGGCGCCTCCGCTGATGGAGAAGACTACCAGGACATCATTCTTGCCGATGATGTCGGCATAGTCTTTTAAGCCCAGGGCATAGTTGAGGGGCTCGGCGTCAAAACCGCTGCGCGCCATGCGGAAAGAAAACTGCTGGGCAGAATAGTAGGAATGAGAGTAGCCGTAGGCATAGATATGCCGCGCCTCTTTTAACAGCTTTGAAGCGGCGTAGAAAGGGGGAGTTTTCTCCATGCTTTTCAGTTTGTCAAGAGCTTTGATATAGTAATCGCTGATGAAGGTGGCGCTGTCGCTGACGTACTCGTTCAGTTCCTTGGCCAGCTGGATTTTGAATTCGTGAAAGCCTTTGAATCCCAGGCGTTTTGCCAGCCGGACCACTGCGCTTCTGGAGCACCCGGACAGACCGGCGATGGCGTCGCTGGAAGAATAGCGCACCACGTCGATGGGGTGGGTGATGATATACTCGGCCGCCTTGCGCTCGCTCCGGGTAAGCTCCGGCAGAAGTTCCTTCATGGTGTGGGTAACAGACATATGGGGATTCCTTTCTCTGGTGTTTGTCAGTATTATATAATAGCGGTATATGTAAGTCAACAATTCCGCCGCGGGCAGCCGTGGCAGATTTCCTCGCTGCCGGCTGGAATCAACGGAATTCTTAAGGGAGGAAATGATTATATATGACCAAAAATGTTCTTATAAATCGCTTTTGTACAGAATACACAAATACAAGTGAACATTTTTGGCCAATAAACTGTAGACAAATGACCAAAAATGATTATAATTGATTATATAAAGAAAGGGGGTTATGAGATGAGAGCCATTATGATGATGTTTGACACTCTGACACGGAATTACCTGCCCAATTACGGCTGTGATTTCACGAAGATGCCGAATTTTCAGCGGCTGGCCCGGTACACGGTGACTTTTGACGAGTTCTACGGAGGGAGCATGCCGTGTATGCCGGCCAGGCGGGAACTTCATACAGGCAAGTACAATTTTCTGAACAGGGGATGGGGACCGCTGGAGCCTTTCGACGAGTCTTGTATAGAGATTCTGTCAAAGAACGGAATTTACACCCACCTTGTGACAGATCATACCCATTATTTTGAAGATGGGGGAGCCACATACCACAATCGCTATGACAGCTATGAGTCCTTCAGAGGCCAGGAAGGAGACCGATGGGTTCCGAGAGGAGAGGCTGATGGTTCTGTCAACCGGTGTAAGCTGAACAAGAACAACATATCCGCGGTTCAGCACCTGGCCAACCGCACCAGGATCAGGACAGAAGAAGAGATGCCAAGCGTCCGGTGTATGGGCGCGGGCCTGGATTTTCTGGAACATCACCGTGATAAAGACAACTGGTTTCTTCAGATCGAGTGCTTTGACCCCCATGAGCCGTTTTTTGTCCCGGACAAGTACCGGGAGTTGTACGGATGCGGAGATTCCTGGGACGCCTTTAATTTTCCGGCTTACGGACCGGTGGAGGACAAGTACACGGAAGATGAGATCCACAGACTGAGGAAAGAATACTGCGCCCTTCTTTCCATGTGCGACGCCCAGCTGGGACGGCTGCTGAACAAGATGGACGAGTATGACATGTGGAAGGATACTCTCCTCATAGTCAACACGGACCACGGGTTTTTCCTTGGGGAGCACGATTTCATCGGAAAGAATTTCCCGCCTATGTACGACGAGGTCATACACACGCCGTTTTTCATCCATGATCCCAGACTTCCGGACGCGGGGGGAAGAAGGCGGTCTGTGGCCCAGACGGTGGACATCGCTCCCACCTTGCTGGCCTGCTTTGGCCTGGCCTTTGAGACGGAGACCGACGGGAGGGACTTGTCCTGTGTGATGAGGGAGGACGATACGATCCACGACACCATCCTGTTTGGGATTCACGGAAGCCAGGTGAATCTGTATGACGGGCGTTACTGTTACATGAAGAGTTCTGTTGACAGCGCCCTCCCCGTTTACCACGAGACACTGATGCCCACCAACATGCGGGGGTTCATGGGAAAGGAGGACATAGACAGGGCAGTGCTGGTTGACGGAGGAAGATACTCCAACTATCACAAGGTGCTGCGGATTCCTGTCGCCTCCCTCTACCAAAAGCTGAATATGGAGACAGTGGTATACGACAAAAGAGAGGATCCAGGCCAGGAGCATCCTCTGAAGGACAAGACATTGATGAGAGAAATGGACGAGAAACTGAAAAAAGCCATGGCGGCGGCAGGCGCGCCTCGGTGGCAGTTTGAGAGAATGGGTTTATAAGGAGAGAACAATATGAAGGATATATTCAACGATAAATTGATCCCCGGGTTGATCAAATTTTCAAACTTTAAGTTTGTCAGGGCCATGCAGGCCGCGGTGACGGCAGGTATGGGAGCCACCATCTTAGGTTCTATTTTCATGATCTTGAACAATCCCCCGTTTCCCGCTGATATGAGCAACGGGTTTATCGACGCCTGGCGCATGTGGGCGTCGGCCAACGGGGCCTGGCTGAATCTGGGATATCAGGTGACTATGGAGATGGTAGGGCTCTACACTCTCATCGGCATGGCAGTGGTGGTCAGCCAGATGAACGACGTGAGGCCCACCAACATGATCGTCACCAGTGTAGCGTCGTTTCTCATCCTGACTACAGACCTGGTAGAAAATAACCTGGCTATCGGATTTCTCAACGCCAGGGGGATGGTCACCGGCATGCTGGTAGGGTACTTTGTGGTGGAGGCCAGCTGTTTTCTGCTGAATCACGGCCTGAAGATCAAGCTGCCTGAATCCGTGCCTCCCTTTGTGGCGGAGCCTATCAGCTCTCTTCTGGTGAATGTGGTGGTGGTGGGAGCCGTGGTTCTGGTGCGTCTGGCGGTAGGAAGCCTGACAGGAGGGCTGCTTCTGCCTCAGGTGATCAACAATCTGTTTGCCTCCCTCTTTATGGTCAGCGACAGCTTCCTGGCAACGGTGATTTATGCGGTTCTGGTGCGGTTCCTCTGGTTCTTCGGACTTCACGGGGGCAATATCGCCGGCGCTGTCATGAAACCAATCACAACTGTGGCTTTAGCCGAAAACGCCAGCGCCTTCGCGGCAGGCCAGGCTATGCCTCATATCTTTACCCAGATGTTTGTGCAGACATGGGTAAATATGGGTGTGCTGCCCATGGTAGTCGCCATGATGATTGTCTGCAGATCTCAGCAGAATAAAGCTATCAGCAAGATCGCGCTGATCCCGGCATTGTTTAATATTGGCGAGCCTCTCACATTCGGGCTTCCGGTTGTGATGAACTTCAGGATCCTTGCGCCCTGGCTGCTGTGCTTCGGGCTGAACAGCGGGGTGGGGTACATTGCCACATCGGCGGGACTTATCGGCAGAAGCTTTGTGAGTATACCATATACCGTACCGTGCTTTCTGAAAGTATTTCTCTCGACCATGGACTTTAAGACGGTGATTCTGTACGTGATCTTGTTTGCGGTCAATGTGCTTCTCTTCATACCGTGGCTTAAGAAGTATGACAGAGAGCTGCTGGAGAATGAGGCAAAGGAAGCGTAGAAGAGGAAGGGCTGTAGAAGAGGAAAAGCTATGAAAAATATTGTGATGATCTACTGTGATGAGCTTCGGTGCGACGCCCTTGGCTGTTACGGAAATCCATATGGCATAAAAACTCCCGCGATTGACAGTCTGGCGGAGAGGGGGACAGTCTTTGAAAACTGCTTCTGCAGTTCTCCTGTGTGCGTCCCCTCCCGCTATGGGATGCTGACAGGAAAAGACCCTGTCTTTACAGGCGTCTATCACAATGAGGCCGCGCTGCCGTCTTTTCATCTCAGGGAGGAGCATGTGACATTCCCCGAGATTTTAGGCAGCCGCGGATGGCACACAGGGAGCTTTGGGAAAACCCATCTCCCCGTGAGAAAGAAACCTGTTTTCCAGGTGGAAAACCATCAGGGCGGCTCCATGAATCTGGGCATCGACATCAAGAAAGAGGCAAAAAATATCATGAGCTTGCCGGGAAAATTTCAGTCCATATTGGCGGCGGATTACCCGGAGGACAAAAAGTATGACCCGGAATGGGTGACAGACAACGGACTTCAGTGGATGAGAGAACAGAAAGAACCGTTTTTCATCCGGTTTAGTTACCTGCAG
This sequence comes from uncultured Hungatella sp., assembly GCA_949879795.1. Lineage (GTDB taxonomy): Bacteria > Bacillota > Clostridia > Lachnospirales > Lachnospiraceae > UBA3402. The sequence continues at coordinate 17,290 of CATLBR010000029.1, read as the reverse complement.
CCGCACACACCGATTGTGATTCCCAGAGAATACGCGGACCGTCTGGAACATATCTCTTTTGACACCGCCGTTTCTTATTATGAGACCAGCCGGTTTGAGCGCCGGTTTGGGGAAGTCTGTGACATCGCCGGGATGGAAGGGGCGGATGCGGCCAGGATGAGAAGATATTATTACGCCACGGCCTTGTGGATCGACCGTCAGGTGGAGAGGATTGTGGAATGCCTGGAGGAGCTGGGGATCGGGGAGGAGACGGACATTTTGTTTACCGCCGACCACGGCGCCAGCAGAGGCGAGAACGGCGCCCTGGCCAAACAGACATTCCGGCCTGAAAGCCACCATATTCCTCTCATCATCTGCTCTCATGAGATGAGGCCGGGGCGGAGAGACGATATATGCAGCAACCTGTCCATAGCTCCTACTGTCCTGGACATGTGCGGGATTAAAGAAGACGGACTTTTTGACGGCAATAGTTTGGCAGAGGAGGGCGCCGGCGGGGGAGAGGTGTACTCCATCGTGGGATACGGCATGAAATCCAGCCGGGCATTTCCCAATAAAGTTCAGGGCACCTGGTATGGGGGGCGGGGATGGCCCCAGCGGGCCTGCCTCCGCACAGAGAGATACCGCCTGGATCTCAACACGCGCATGGACGATGAGTGGGTGAGCCCGGAGGATGAAGACCTGTATTTCACAGACAGGCATGCAGATCCTTCCGAGACAAAAAACCTGGCGGGGGAGCCGGAGTATGCGGAGATTGTGAGAGATATGAGGGAAAAGCTCATAGCGTACAGCAGGAGACAGCAGGTGGTTGAAGAAGCAGAGGTGTACCTGGATGAGCATGTTCTGGCAGAGATGAAAAAAAGGTGAGAGAACCGGTATTGTATGGACTTAACAGTCTGTATGATATCGGTTTTTTGTGTTTTTGCGGGCTGAAAATTCGGGTTTGTATTCGATATAGATTTTTTGCCGCCGTGCCCCAAACCCTGGCCTCCCCCAGTCTCCTTAGAATAATCGGGAGCCGGCCGCATAAAATGAATAAATGAAGTCTGCAGGACCGCATATGGGTAAATGGTTCAGAAGAGCTTTTTTGATTGTCATGGCAGGTATGATTACAGCGTTATTGTGGAGAGAGGGGCAGAGGCTGTGGAGGCCGGTTCCGGCGGAGAACAGGGAGGCATCTTCCGGGGCGGGACAGGGCGACGCGGAGGAAGGCGGCAGCTTTAAAGGCACGGTGGCTCTGACATTTGACGACGGCCCTCACCCGGTGTACACGCCCCGGCTTTTGAAAGGTCTGAAAGAGAGAGGCGTCCACGCCACGTTTTTCCTGATCGGGCAGAATATCGAGGGCAACGAGGATATTATCAGGCAGATGAAAGAGGAGGGGCATCTCATCGGAAATCACAGCCAGAACCATATGCAGCTGACAAAAGAGCAGGTGAAGGCGGCCTGTGAACAGATAAACCTAACCAATGAAAAGATACGGCAGATCACGGGGGAGGCCCCCGAGTATGTGAGACCGCCCTACGGCTCGTGGAGCGAAGAGCTGGAGTGCATGGTGCCCATGAAGGTGGTGCTCTGGAACCTGGACACGCTGGACTGGAAGACCCAGAACAAGGACAGAATCGTCCGGTATATTGTCAGCCATGTGGAAGACGGGAGTGTGATTCTGCTGCACGATGTCTACGACACTTCGGTGGAGGCGGCGCTGGAAGTGATTGACACTCTTATGGCTGAGGGCTATAATTTTGTTACGGTAGATGAGATGCTCATCGACTGATGCCGGCCATATATGGGCCGGGACAGGAAAGAAAACCATACACATGAGGGACGAGATGGACTTATTTGATTATATGAGAAGCAATACTATGGAGAGAGAGTCCCCCCTGGCTTCCAGGCTCAGACCGGTGTCTCTGGACCAGGTGGTGGGACAGCAGCATATTATAGGAAAAGATAAACTCCTGTACAGGGCCATAGCGGCGGATAAGCTGGGTTCTGTCATCTTTTACGGACCGCCCGGAACCGGAAAGACTACCCTGGCCAAGGTGATCGCCAACACTACCAAAGCCAATTTCCGGCAGATCAACGCTACCGTGGCGGGGAAAAAGGATATGGAAGAGGTGGTCCGGGAGGCCAAGGATGCTCTGGGAATGTACGGCAGGAAGACGATCCTCTTTGTGGATGAGATCCACCGCTTCAACAAGGGGCAGCAGGACTACCTTCTCCCCTTTGTGGAGGACGGCACTCTGATTCTCATAGGGGCAACCACGGAGAATCCTTATTTTGAAGTAAACGGAGCCCTTCTGTCCAGAAGCAGGATCTTCGAGCTGAAGGCTTTGGAGAAGGAGGACATAAAGGAGCTTATTCGCAGAGCCGTGTATGACGTGGAGAGGGGGATGGGCAGCTACAACGCCCGGATCGACGACGACGCGGCGGATTTTCTGGCCGATGTGGCAAACGGGGACGCCAGGGCGGCCCTCAACGCGGTGGAACTGGGAATTCTGACCACGAAACCAGGAAGCGACGGGCAGATACATATTGACTTGGAGACGGCCCAGGAGTGTATTCAGAAGCGGGCGGTCAGGTATGACAAGGACGGGGACAATCACTATGACACCATATCCGCGTTTATCAAGAGCATGAGAGGCTCTGACCCGGACGGGGCCGTGTATTATCTTGCCAGGATGCTTTACGCGGGGGAGGACATCAAGTTCATCGCCAGGCGCATCATGATCCACGCGGCGGAGGATGTGGGGCTGGCGGATCCCCAGGCGCTGGTGGTGGCCTCCAGCGCGGCCCAGGCGGTGGAGCGGGTAGGGATGCCCGAGGCTCAGATCATCCTGGCCCAGGCGGCCCTCTACGTGGCCACGGCCCCCAAGAGCAACTCTGTAGTAAAGGCCATCAGCGAGGCCATGGAGGCGGTGCGCGGCGAAAAGACCATGCCTGTCCCCGTCCATCTCCAGGACAAACACTACAAAGGGGCCCAGAAGCTGGGTCATGGGGCCGGTTATCTGTATCCTCACGACTACCCCAACCACTATGTGAGACAGCAGTATCTGCCCGAGGGCATGGAAAATCGCGAGTTCTACCATGTGTCAGATCAGGGCTGTGAAAAAAATATTGGCAATTTTATGAAATTTCTGAAAAAATAGCTTTCTTTTTTGCAGAAGATGGTCTATAATAGTAAAGAAGTGATGCAGGCGGCTTTCAGAAGCCGCCGAATCTTAAGTTCAAGAACATTTCGTTTATTCCTGACTCAAAGGAACAATCCCTGCAAGAGAACAGAATAAAAATGCTTGATTTCGTTATTAAATAAGGAGAGATGAAAATGCGTGAAAAATTACAGACATTACCGCTGACAGAGTTAAAAGAGCTGGCCAAGGCCCAGGGAATCAGGGGAATCAGCAGTATGAAAAAAAGTGATCTGATTGACCTGCTTTGTGAAAAGGACAAGGAGATGGAAGAACAGAAGAAGCCGGCGGTGCAGCAGCGCCAGGAACCTGCGAGAGAGAATGTGCGGAAAAATCAAAATTACGGCCAGAATCAGCCTCAGAACCAAAACCAGCCCCAGAGTCAGAATCAGGGTCAGCAGGGAACAGTACAGAGAAACTATCAGCCGGCCCCCACGGCGGAAGGTCCTCAGGATATGCCGGAACTGGACAGTGGCATCGAGGCCAACGGCATCCTGGAGGTTATGCCGGACGGATTTGGATTTATCCGGTGCGAGAATTTCCTGCCCGGTGAGAACGATGTCTATGTGGCGCCGTCCCAGATTCGCCGTTTCAACATGAAGACCGGAGATATCATAAGAGGAAACCGGAGAATCAAGGCGGCCACAGAAAAGTTTGCCGCCCTGCTGTATGTGACCAGCATCAACGGGTATCCGCCGTCAGTCATCGAGCGCCGTCCCAACTTTGAGGATCTGACGCCGATTTTCCCCAACGAGAGACTTCACATGGAGACCAGGGGCAGGGCGAACACCACGGCTATGCGGGTGGTGGATCTCCTCTCCCCCATCGGAAAGGGACAGCGCGGCATGATCGTGTCCCCGCCAAAGGCAGGCAAGACGACCCTGCTCAAACAGGTGGCTCAGGCCATCACCACCAACAATCCGGATATGCACTTGATTATCCTGCTCATCGACGAGCGTCCTGAGGAAGTTACGGATATCAAAGAGTCGGTGACCGGCAACAATGTGGAAGTCATCTATTCCACCTTCGACGAGCTGGCGGAGCGCCACAAGAGAGTGTCCGAGATGGTCATCGAGAGGGCCAGGCGCCTGGTAGAACACGGGCGCGATGTGGTGATCCTTTTAGACAGCATCACCCGCCTGGCACGGGCCTACAACCTGGTTGTTCCGCCCAGCGGGCGTACTCTTTCCGGCGGTCTCGACCCGGCAGCTCTCCACATGCCCAAGCGTTTCTTCGGTGCGGCCAGGAATATGAGAGAGGGAGGAAGCCTCACCATCTTGGCCACGGCCCTTGTAGATACGGGAAGCCGCATGGACGACGTGATCTATGAGGAATTCAAGGGAACCGGCAACATGGAGCTTGTTCTTGACAGAAAGCTGTCGGAAAAACGGATATTCCCCGCCATCGATATTCTCAAGTCAGGGACCAGGAACGACCATCTGCTTCTCAACGGGGAGGAGAAGGAGTGCGTCGATATGCTCCGCAAGGCCACCAGCAGCGCCAAGCCTGAGGAATCCGTGGAGAGGATCCTGGATCTGTTCGCCAAGACCAGGACAAACCGGGAATTTATCGACACCGCGAAAAAGATGAGATTCTTCTAGGATTTGAGAAAATAAGGGCTTGCATTAAAGTCTGTTCTGTGATATACTAAACAAGCTGTTTAATTGGTGAAGCGTGGCGGCATGCCGCCAGGGTATGATATAAGAACAGAATAACAGGATATGAGAGGTGAGAAGCATGAAAGACGGTATCCATCCAGCATACTACCAGGCAAATGTTACCTGCAACTGTGGCAATCAGTTTGTAACCGGTTCTACCAAGAAGGAGATTCACGTGGAGGTTTGCTCCAAGTGTCATTCGTTCTATACTGGTCAGCAGAAGAGCGTAGCTGCCCGCGGACGTATCGATAAGTTCAATCGCAAGTACGGCGTTAACGCTGGTCAATAATCAGAGTATGAGTAAAAGACAGGTTGAGACCTAAGTGGAGACACTTATGCTCAACCTCTTTTTGTATCAAAGAAGAGTTTTTAATCAAAGGAAAGAGGTATTATGAAATATTCCGGAATCGGCGGTCAGGCCGTCATCGAAGGGATCATGATGAAGAACAAACAGGAGTATGCCACCGCTGTCCGCAGACCCGACGGAGAGATCGAGGTGAAGAAGGACACATATGTGAGCATGACAGAGAAAGTGAAGCTGTTTTCTCTGCCGTTTGTGAGAGGTGTGTTCAGCTTTGTGGACTCCATGGTTCTGGGGATGCGGACCCTGACGTTTTCAGCCAGTTTTTTTGAGGATGATGAAGTAGAAGAAGAACCGGGAAAGCTGGAAAAGTGGCTGGATGATAAATTTGGAGAGAAGCTGGAGAAGGTGCTGATGTCGGCGGCGATGGTGTTTTCCGTGGTGGCTGCAGTGGTGATCTTCATGGTACTCCCTCTGGGCATCAGCAATCTGATTCGGCCCTTTGTGGGTTCCGACACGGTGATGGCTTTTCTGGAGGGTGTGATACGCCTTGCGATTTTTATCGCGTATATCAAGGTGATCTCCAACATGGAGGACATTCGCCGCACATTTATGTACCACGGGGCGGAGCACAAGTGCATCAACTGCATCGAACACGGCATGGAGCTGAACGTGGACAACGTGAGAGCCAGCTCCAAACAGCACAAGCGCTGCGGAACCAGTTTCCTGATCATTGTCATGATGATCAGCATCGTGTTTTTTATGGTGGTGAGGGTGGACGGGTTCTTTTTGAAAATGCTCAGCAGGATCGTTCTGATCCCGGTTATCGCAGGGGTGTCCTACGAGTTTCTGAGGATAGCGGGGAGAAGCGACTCATGTCTTGTGAATTTCTTGAGCAAGCCGGGCATGTGGATGCAGAACATGACTACCAGCGAGCCCGACGACAGCATGATAGAGGTTGCCATCGCCGCCGTGGAGGCGGTGTTCGACTGGAGAGCTTATCTGGCAGAGAATTTCCCGGACAGTGTTTCTGTCTCAGGCCTTAAAGGAGCGGACTGAAGATGACGCTGCATCAGCTGTTGAACGAGGGAACGGTAAGGCTTGAGAGGGCAGGGGACCCGGAGGCGGGGCTGGATGCCCGCAGGCTTCTTCTGGAAGCCTTCGGATTGGACACAGTGCATTTCCTTATGAACCGGATGCAGCAGATGGAGAAGACCAGAGCCGTGGAAACCGCTGAGGCATATTACCGGGAGATGATAGAAAAGAGGAGCCGCAGGATTCCTCTGCAGCACATCCTGGGCAGTCAGGAATTTATGGGACTGACTTTCAGGGTGAACCGCCATGTGCTCATTCCCCGCCAGGACACGGAGACTCTGGTGGAGACGGTGCTGGAGAGGGAGAAGGACACGGAGAAAAGGGTACTGGATCTGTGCACCGGCTCCGGGTGCATAGCCGTCAGCCTGAAGGCTCTGGGAGGGTACAGGGATGTGACGGCCTCGGACCTGTCGCGGGAGGCGCTGAGGGTGGCGTCTGCCAACGCGGAGAGAATTCTGGGAGAAGACCATGGTATCTGTTTCTTTCAGGGAGATCTGTTTGACGCTCTTCCCAGCGGGAAAACATGGGATGTGATTGTATCCAACCCGCCGTATATTCCCACCGGCGTCATCGCAGGACTTGAACCGGAGGTGCGGGATCATGAGCCTTTTATGGCATTGGACGGGGACGAGGACGGTCTTCTCTTTTACCGGAGAATCATGGGCGAGGCCGGAAGATGGCTGAAGCCCGGAGGAAGTGTCTATCTGGAGATCGGCCATGACCAGGCGGAGGCGGTGACAGAGCTGATGGCCAAGGAGGGCTTTGACCATGTGATGGTGATAAAAGATTTGCCCGGAAAAGACCGGGTGGTGTGTGGAAATATAAGAAATAGAAAAATATAGAATAAGGAGGCTGCCATGTTTGACCGTTTGGACGATATGCTGATCCACTATGAAGAGCTGATGCAGGAGCTGAATAACCCTTCTGTGGCGGAAGACCAGAATCGTTTTCGCAAGATTATGAAAGAACAGGCTGATCTGTCCCCGGTGGTGGAGGCTTACAGTCAGTATAAGAAAGCAAAACAGGATATTGAAGACAGCGTGGCTCTTCTTGAGGAAGAGAACGATGAGGAGATGAGAGAGCTGGCAAAAGAGGAACTGTCCGATGCCAGGAAAAGAGTGGAGGAGCTGGAGCAGGAGTTAAAGATCCTGCTGCTTCCCAAGGACCCCAACGATGACAAGAATATTATTTTGGAGATTCGGGCAGGGGCCGGCGGCGACGAGGCGGCTCTGTTTGCCGCGGAGCTGTACCGCATGTATGTGAACTATGCCGAGAGTCAGCGGTGGAAGGTGGAGATCGTCAGCGTCAATGAGAACGGAATCGGCGGCTTTAAAGAGGTGATCGCCATGATTACAGGGAAAGGAGCCTACTCCAAGCTGAAGTATGAGAGCGGCGTTCACAGGGTACAGAGGGTGCCGGAGACCGAGAGCGGCGGACGTATCCACACTTCTACAGCCACGGTCGCGGTGATGCCCGAGGCGGAGGAGGTGGACGTGCAGATCGACATGAAGGACTGCCGCATCGATGTCATGCGCGCCTCCGGCAACGGCGGTCAGTGCGTCAACACCACGGATTCGGCCGTGCGTCTGACTCACATACCTACCGGCATCGTGATCTACAGCCAGACGGAAAAGTCCCAGCTGCAGAACAAGGAGAAGGCATTTCGTCTGCTTCGCTCCAAGCTGTATGATATGGAGTTGGAAAAACGTCAGAGTTCTGAGGCTGAGGAGCGAAGAAGCCAGATCGGAACAGGGGACCGTTCAGAAAAAATCCGCACCTACAATTTTCCCCAGGGCAGGGTGACAGAACACCGAATCAAACTGACCCTGTACAGGATCGACTCTATCATGAACGGAGATATTCAGGAAATCATTGACAGCCTTATCGCTGCCAGTCAGGCGGCCAGGCTGGCGAAGATGAACGAGAGCGCATAGGACAAACAAGGCGAATGTGGGGGGTGAAGAAAACGGAAGGAAAAAACTCACCGAAACGGAAGATTCTGCATAGGATAATACTGGCGGTTCTCATATGTATTGCTGTAGTCAGCGGCGCCTATGTGGTCAGGGAAGAGCTGGAGAGCAGGAGGGCCCAGGCAGAGTACGAGCGCCTGGCCCAGATGGCAAAGCAGGAGACCGCCACGGCGGCAGAGCCATCTTCCTCTGAACCGCAGACGGAGTCAGAGACAGAACCGGAATCGGAGCCGCAGACGGAGGCGGAGACAGAACCGCCTTATGTGTCCCCTATTGATTTTGAAGAACTGGCGAGAATCAACCCGGACATTGTGGCCTGGATCCAGATACCTGGAACCAACATCGACTATCCGGTTGTCCAGGGAGACGACAACGATGCCTATCTTCACAGGGACTTTGAAGGAGAGGAGAGCGCGGCGGGGACGATCTTCCTTGACTTCGAGAGCCAGAGCGATATGCGGGGCTACAACAATATCATGTATGGACATCACATGAGAAATGGCTCCATGTTCAGGGATATTGTGTACTACAAAGATGAGGATTATTTTAAAGAACATCAGTATTTTGAAATCTATACGCCCCAGGAAACCATACACCTCAAAGCGGTGTCCTGCTATTACATAAAAAACGACCCAATGGTGAGAAAGACCAGATTTAAAACCGACGAATCGTACCAGAGTTATGTACAGACTATGCTGGAACCTTGTAAGTATGCGGAGATTCCTGAGGAACCTGTGAAGAATTTGTACACCCTGGTTACCTGCAGTTATGAGGTGAGCGACGGACGGACAGTTCTCTTTGCGGTAGAGGTGGATGAAGACGAGGCCATGACCGCAGGTGAGACTGCTCCCTGACAGGGCGGGCATTCGACTTGCGTCGAATGATAAAGTATACCACAGGGGTATCCCTTAACGCATGCCCCTAAGGGGGCGGGCATTCGACTTGCGTCGAATGATAAAGTATGTTATACTACACGGGATTTTTGTAGTGAAATAGGAAAATGAAAGCTGGAGGGCTGGAATTATGGGAAAGTATTTTGGAACAGACGGTTTCCGCGGGGAAGCCAATGTGGATCTGACAGTGGAACATGCCTACAAGGTAGGGCGTTTCCTGGGATGGTATTACGGGCAGAAGGAGCAGGATACCAGGTGCAGAGTGGTGATCGGGAAGGATACCAGAAGAAGCAGCTATATGTTTGAGTACTCCCTGGTGGCAGGGCTTACGGCGTCAGGGGCCGATGTGTTTCTGCTCCATGTGACCACAACCCCCAGTGTGTCCTACGTAGTCCGCACGGAGGGATTTAACTGCGGTATCATGATCTCCGCCAGCCATAATCCTTTCTACGACAATGGGATCAAGGTGATCAATGAGCGGGGCGAGAAACTGGAAGAGGCCGTGATCGAGAAAATCGAATCCTACCTGGACGGGGAGATGGGGGAGATTCCTTTTGCAAGAAAAGAAAATATCGGCCGCACTACTGATTTCTCCGCGGGAAGAAACCGCTATATCGGCTATCTGATCTCCATAGCCACCCGTTCTTTCAAAAATATGCGGGTGGGACTTGACTGCGCCAACGGCAGTGCTTCTTCCATTGCAAAGAACGTGTTCGATGCCCTGGGAGCGGAAACCTATGTGATCAACAGCGAGCCAAACGGCCTGAATATCAACACCGACTGCGGCTCCACACATATCCGTGTACTTCAGGAGTATGTGAAAGACAAACGTCTGGATGTAGGGTTTGCCTACGACGGCGACGCCGACAGATGTATTGCCGTGGACGGCGACGGACAGGTGGTGGACGGTGACAAGATCATGTATATCTGCGGAAAATACATGAAAGAGCAGGGGAGCCTGGTGAATAACACCATAGTGACCACCGTTATGTCAAACTTTGGCCTTTACAAAGCTCTGGACAGGGAGGGCATCTCATACGAGAAGACGGCGGTGGGAGATAAGTATGTCTACGAAAATATGTCTACATACGGCCACTGCCTGGGCGGAGAACAGTCGGGGCACATTATTTTCAGCAAGAATGCCACTACAGGAGACGGAATACTCACCTCGCTCAAGGTTATGGAAGTGATTCTGGAGAAGAAACAGACTCTGTCTAAATTGGCCGCCGAGGTGGAGATTTATCCTCAGGTTCTGAAAAATGTGAAAGTTAAGGACAAACTGGCTGCCCAGGAAGATCCTGCTGTGAAGGCGGAGGTTGAGAAGGTGACTGAGAGCCTGGGAGAGGGCGGAAGGATTCTTCTGCGTCAGTCCGGCACGGAGCCGGTGGTGCGTGTCATGGTGGAGGCCGCGAGCCAGGAGATCTGTGAAGGGTATGTTGATCAGGTTATAGAAGTCATGAAGGCCCAGGGCCATTTACTCTAAAAAGGAGACTGACGGACGATGTTGAAACAGAATGTACTGGATTATATCGAAGATCATGCGCAGGAGGCCAGGGAACTTCTGATCACCCTGGCCCAGATCCCTTCCCCCTCCAACCATGAGGAGAAGCGGGCTGAATTTTGTAAAAAATGGCTGGAGACCCAGGGGGCCAGGGGCGTATATACGGACGAGGCGCTGAATGTGGTGTACCCCGTAGGGGTGACCAAAGACAACCCGGTGGTAGTGTTCATGGCTCACACGGATGTGGTATTCCCCGACACAGACACGCTTCCCTTAAAAATTGAGGACGGAAAAATCTGCTGTCCCGGGGTAGGAGACGATACTGCCAACCTGGTATGTCTAATGATGATCGCAAAATATCTGATCGAGACAAAAACGGCAGAGAAGCTGGACAAGGCGGCCAGGGAAGGGACATGTCCCCACGGTCTGCTCCTTGTGTGCAATTCCGGTGAGGAAGGGCTGGGAAACCTGAAAGGTTCCCGGAAAATCTGCGAGACCTACGGGAAACGGATGAAAGAATTCTACAGCTTTGACGGCACCATGTCGTCTATGGCCACAAAAGCCGTGGGTTCTAAGCGTTTTAAAATCTCCGTCCGCACAGTAGGAGGACATTCCTACGGCTCTTTCGGCAATCCCAATGCCATCGCCCAGCTGGCCGGGCTGATCCACAGGCTGTATCAGATTCAGGTTCCCGGCGAGGGAAAGACTACGTATAATGTAGGAATGATTTCCGGGGGAACCTCCGTCAACACCATTGCCCAGAGTGCGGAGATGCTCTACGAATTTCGTTCTGACAGCAGAGAAGGTCTTGCCTATATGGAGCAGCAGTTTGACAGTATCATAAGTTCCGCGAAAGAACAGGGCATGGATATTCGGATAGAAGTGGTGGGTCTGCGTCCCTGTGAGGGAGACGTGGACATGAATGTGAAAGAGAAGATGATCCGGCTGGCTTCTGATACGATTCAGGAGTACACCAAAGAAGTGCCTGATCAGTCTCCCGGCTCCACAGACTGCAATATCCCTCTCTCCATGGGTATTCCCAGCCTGTGTCTAGGAACCTATGAGGGAAGCGGGGCTCACACGAGAGAGGAGTATATTGTCATCGATTCGTTGATGCAGGGGTACAAGGTGGGATTTCAGATGGTCCTCAGCTATATAGATGTCTGAGACAGGTCTTGCCACGGGAACCGGGTTGTGCTATAATGTAAAGAATTTCTAACTGCTGTGAAGACACGGAACAGTTACAAGAATTTAAAGTAAAGGGATGATCAAGACATTATGTTAAATTATCAGAGATACAAGAGAGTGCCTGTTGTAGAATTCCCGGAGAGGACATGGCCGGCAAGACAGATTGAAAAAGCTCCGGTGTGGTGCAGTGTAGATCTTCGCGACGGCAACCAGGCTCTGGTAGAGCCTATGGTGGTGGAGGAGAAGATCGAATTCTTCAATATGCTGGTAGAACTGGGATTTAAGGAGATCGAGGTGGGATTTCCTGCGGCTTCCCAGATCGAATATGACTTTTTGCGTCAGCTGGTAGAGCGGCATATGATACCTGACGATGTGCGGGTTCAGGTGCTGGTTCAGTGCCGTGAACATCTGATTAAAAGAACCTTTGAAGCCATAAAAGGGGTCAAGAATGTGGTGGTACACATTTACAACTCCACTTCTGTCCTGCAGCGGGATGTGGTGTTCCACAAGAACAAGGAGGAGATCACCCAGATTGCCGTGGACGGAACTAATATGGTGAAGAAGTATGCCAAGGGATTTGACGGCAATCTGGTGCTGGAGTACTCGCCGGAGAGTTTTACAGGGACAGAGCTGGACTATGCTCTGGAGATATGTACTGCCGTTCAGGATACCTGGGGCGCCACCCCGGAGAATCCCATTATCATCAACCTTCCGTCCACGGTGGAGATGACCACGCCCAACGTATATGCGGATCAGATCGAGTGGATGCACACCCATTTTAAAAATCGTGACAGCATTATTTTGAGTGTACATCCTCACAATGACAGAGGAACCGGCGTGGCGGCCACGGAACTCGCCCTTCTGGCGGGGGCTCAGCGGGTGGAGGGCACACTGTTTGGCAACGGCGAGCGCACAGGCAATGTGGATGTGCTGACGCTGGCCTACAACATGTTCTCCCAGGGAATCAACCCGAATCTGAATCTTGAGAATATCCGCACCATAGCGGAGGTGTACGAGCGCTGCACAAAGATGGATATTCCCGAGCGCCATCCATATGCAGGCAAACTGGTATTTACCGCCTTCTCAGGTTCTCATCAGGATGCCATCAACAAAGGTATGGCAGCTCTCAGAGAGCGTGGCAGCGAGCACTGGGAGGTTCCATATCTCCCCATCGATCCGGCAGATATCGGAAGACAGTACGAGCCGGTGGTCCGCATCAACAGTCAGTCGGGAAAGGGCGGTGTGGCGTTTGTCATGGACACCTTCTTCGGCTTCAAACTTCCCAAGGGAATGCACAAGGAGTTTGCAGATGTGATCCAGGCGATCTCGGAGAAACAGGGAGAGGTTGCCCCGGAGCAGATCATGGAGGAGTTCAGGCGCAACTATACAGAGCGCAAGGAGCCCATTCATTTCCGCAGATGCCAGATTACGGACACAGAGAACGAGTACGGCGATTTTGCGACGCTGGTAAAAGTCACTTACAGCAACCATGGGCTTGAGAAGACATTTGAAGGTGTGGGCAACGGACCTATCGATGCGATTCAGAAGGGACTTGAGAAAGAACTTGACATTGAGATCAGAGTGTTGGATTACAACGAGCATGCTTTGACTTCCGGATCCGGCGCCCAGGCGGCATCCTACATTCATCTGATGGATGTGAGGACAGGAAAGGTGACTTACGGTGTGGGAATCAGTTCCAACATCACCAGGGCATCCTTCAGAGGTATATTCAGCGCGGTGAACAGACTGTTTTATTAGAGATATGATATAGAAAGAGGGCCGGTGCGTGACAGTGCGCCGGCCCTCTGCCGTCCTTGAAAGCAGCTTGAGAAAAAACTTGAAAAATATGCGGGTGCCATGGGGTCATCGGTAGGTTCCCGGGCCTCCTGTGAGTCCTTCGATCAGCGTTTTGTGACTGCCTGAGGAGCCGCCAGGTGTCTCGGAGGAACTGCCGGGTGCCTGAGAAGAATTGTTTCCTGAGGAACTGCCGGGTGCCTGGGAAGAATTGTTTCCCGAGGAACCGCCGGGCGCCTGAGAAGAATTGTTTCCCGAGGAACCGCCGGGCGCCTGAGAAGAACTGCCTCCCGAGGAACCGCCGGGTGTCTGGGAGGAATTTCCCGGAGCCTGTGAGGGAGCCATGGATGAATTACCACCTGCGCCGGGGGCGCCGGAAGACCCTGAGGGACTGCCTGAGGGTGTAGTCTGGGACGAGCCGTTCGATGACGAGCCGTCGGCCTGATAGATTCCGCTGGCGTTAAAGGTGTAGGATACGCCGTCTATAGTCAGGGTAGTGTTGGTAACCATCTTGCCCGAGGCGGGATCCAGATAATAATAATTCCCGTTGAGCGTCACCCATCCGATCTGCAAGTGGCCGGAACCGTTGAAATAGTACCAGCTTCCGTCGATCTGTTTCCAGTCAGTGGTCATCGCGCCGTTGGAAGGGTTCATGTAATAGCGGTTGGTGCTGTCGCTGAGCCATCCGGTCAGCATCTTTCCGTCGCTGTTGAGATAGTAGTAGGTGTTATTCAGATTCAGCCATCCGGTAGACATCTTGGCGTCAGATCCAAAGTGATACCAGAAATCGTTAATCTGTTTCCAACCCATGACTACTTTGCCGTTGGTCTCAAAATAGTACCAGGCATCCTCTATCTGGCGCCACCCTATAGCCATGGCTCCGTCGGCTTTCAGGTAATAATAGTCGCTGCCGATCTTCAGCCATCCGGTTACCATGGTTCCGTCGTCCAGCAGGTAATAGAACTTGCCGGAATCGCTGATCCAGGTGTTTGAGACCATGAGGCCGTTGGATCTGAAGTAATACCACTTATTATTAATCTGCTTCCAACCGGTGGTCATCCTGCCGGTAGTCAGGTCAAGATAATAGTATCCGTCTGTAGTACGGATCCAGCCTTTGTACAGGGAGCCGTTATCATCGTAATATACCCAGCTGTCGCCGCTTTTGCTCCAACCGGCAGCCAGGGCGTCAGAGGCAGGAACCATGGTGAGAAGCCCCAGAAGTCCCGCAGCGGCAGCGGCACGGATATGTTTTCGCAATGTCAAAGTTAATTCCTCCTTATCTGTCAGTGCATCTCTATAAAGTATAGCACAAGAGTCCGTCGAGGGGTAGACAAAAATGCAATTATTTTTTACAATTTATTTGCTGTCTATAGTTCACAGGTCAGATAAAACCGGGCCGGAAGATGTCATATGGCTGTCACTTGGGCAGCATCTGTATTTTGTGGTAATAGCGTTTGGCATAGCGGAACATGATGAGAGTATACTCGCCGAATTCTTCTCCTACGGAACTTTTGTAGACAGCCCAGAGGGCCCAGAGAAATCCACCCAAAGCCACATAGGAGTAGATGACAGCCCGCTCTGTATCATCGGGCGTCCGTTCCAGATACGTTTCCGTCAGCCAGTCGGTCTGCTCTTCATCATAGTAGGAATAAATACTGCACATGGCTATATCGATGAGGGGATCGCACATGCCGGAATATTCCCAGTCGATGAGGCGGAGGCTGCCGTCAGGAAGGAAAAGAAAATTGTCCGCCACGCTGTCGATGTGAGACAGAGTCTGAGGGCGGTCGAGCTGGTCCAGGCCGTCCATCAGTTCATTCATCCACCCTTTGACCAGAGAATAATCTTCAAAGGGGACTCCCCCGTGAGTCTGACACAGTTTTTCATAAAAATTGATCCTTTCCCGGATGTCGAAGCGGTGTGCCACATTCAGCCGGGCCTGGTGTACGCGCCTTAAGAGTTTCATACATTCAGCCATGTCGGACCAGCTGGACGGGTCGGAGTTCCGGGCGCCTTCATAATACTGGGATATCTTGTATCCATTTTCCTTATCAAAATAGAGGACATGTTCTGTGATGTCCAGAGATTTTACAGCCTCATATACTGCAGCCTCCTGTGCACGGTTGATGAGCAGTTCCGTACCTGGTCCCGGTATACGGCAGATGTAACGGCAGTCTCCTGCTGAAAAAAGGAAAGATTTATTGGTCATTCCTGCTTTCAGACAGGAAATATTGTGGATCTCTGATTCGGGAATCCCCAGGACGCGGGCAGCCAACTCCAGGGCCTGGTTGTCGGAGTGATTCTGATACTTGGTGTCAAACAGCCGCAGTTCCTCCAGATTTTCAAATTCATAGACCTGGTCGGAGGACTGACGGTTGATATAGAGGTCCGTACAGGCAGCGGGGATCAGATGTTTTACATCCGTACCAGAGATTTGCGTGATTCCGGCATCTGTAAGCCGCTTTTGGGCAGTCCCGTTTACCAGCTCCAGGTAGACCCGCTCCCAGTAAAACTGTTCCGTGCCCGGCAGGCGGTAATAGGCCTCCAGGACGGGGAGAAACTGCTGAGACCATTCTTTTCGAAGAAATACAGGACCATACATAACCCAGGAATTTTGCCCGCCGATGCTCACGGACTGAATCTTCCCTTTCTTATTAAATGAAAGACACCACTCGGAGGTGTCTCCTTCTTTGTAGACAGAGGAATACCAGGAGCCGCATTCGTAGGCGTGATACATATTTTCCCGCATCCAGTTGTCCGATGACAAGAGATACATGTTCCTTCCCTCCAAAACTTTGCGTGCGTGGTATATGGTGGCCAGCGTATTCTTGGAGGAATACTCTCTATTATAAAGAAGTTTTACCTGATATTTGTCGATGAGATAATCGAATTTTTCCTTCAGATATCCCACCACAATGGTGATATCCGTGATGCCTGCTTCATGGAGCTGACGGATCTGCCTCTCGATCATGCGCTCCCCAAACACTTCCAGGAGACCTTTGGGGGTCTCAAATGTGAGGGGAACGAAACGGGAGCCGAATCCTGCGGCGATGATCAGCGCTCCGTCCACCCTGTAATGTTCCAAAAGAGCCATGCCGTCGGAAGTGACCTGATAATGTCCGTCTTCCAGCAAAGCGATAAGGTTTCGCTCCACGCATTCTCTAACCAGCCGGTTGGCTGTTCCCAGGGATATGTCCATGGACTCGGCTAAGTCTCTCTGGGTAGTTTCCCGGTGTTCCAATATATTTCTGCATACCAGTGCATGTCTGTTCATAGAGGCCTCCGTTCAAAAACAGTAGATAATAAAAACATATGAACATTATAACACAGGCATTGGGAAAAACAACTGTCTGGATTGTACGAATTTAAGTACAATCTAAGAAAGAACTTGGCTTTTCGTAAGTTTTACGTAAGAAAATGCACAGAGAAAAGTTATAGCATTTTTCCTCAAAGTGTATTATACTATCGTTGTGATTGAGGAAAGGATATTTCCGAAACGGAGATGTGAAAGCCCCTGGAAGATTTATAAAGCATTTATAAAATATGCTGAAAAAGTCAAAAAGGTATTGCTAATTTCCATATAAGGAAGTATAATTACCTCGTAATGCAATAGGAATTTTCGAAAAGAAAGTTCAAAAAAGGAAAAAGGAGAGTGCATTCATTATGAGAAAGCAAACGAAATTAGTTGCAGTATTATCCGCAGCT
>CATLBR010000028.1 GCA_949879795.1 uncultured Hungatella sp. | reverse complement strand
ATGAGGTTGTCCCTGTTACCTGATCAGGTGTTGTGTCTATATTAAATTTTTTTGGCCACCTAAGGATGGCTTGTTTGCTATGCTCTTTTTGATATCTCTAACCACTACTTACTTGTTTCAAACTTTCTCTCCTGTACTTTGAAAATCCTGTATTCTGAAAATCTCAAGGCGTATTCTAACATGGTTCCGTCCTCTCGTCAAGACTGCAGGGAAGCCCCGGTCTCTTGGTACAGGCCCCGGAAGCTCCCGAAAAGCTCCGGCAGCCCAGCACCAGAACAGCCTGCCTCTCCCCGCCTTCCGCCTCCAAAAGAAAATGCTGCAGACCCCTCTGCAGCATTTTCACCCGGAACGTTCTGCTGTTCCCCTACGGATTCGGGTTCACGATCTCCAACAGCTCAAACACTCCGTCTTCATACTTAAATTTCATTATACAGCAGTTTCCCAGACGTCCCTGGGGCCTCACATCACTGGTGTGCTCCCAGTACCTCATAAACTGTCTGCTGGAGCCGCCATGAGACACAGCCAGCACTGACTGATGCCCTTCACGCTCCATAATTCCGGTCAAGGTCCGGTTCATACGCTCACGTACTTCCAGCTCCCCCTCACCGCCATAAGTTTTGAAAAAGTCTCCATAAGGAAGTTTAGGATTCAGGTCTTCGCTCTCCCCCTCAAAGACGCCGAAATTCCACTCTTTCAGTCCTTTTACCCTCTCATATTGCATATCTGTAACAAGTTCCAGCGTATCACAGGCACGCTCTGATGTAGAAGAATAGGCATGATCAAAGATAATCTGATATTCCGCAAAATACCGGGCTGCTCTTCCCGCCTGCTCGACCCCCAATTCCGTCAAAGGCGAATCACACACACCCTGAATTTTACGTCGCACGTTAAACAATGTCTGTCCGTGACGCATCAAATACAATATCTTTCCCATATGTTATATACCCCTCAAGTCTTATTTCATGTACACAGCGTTGTCTCTTGCCGACGTCCCCTCAACACGTCTGGATAGTGAATCATATAAACTGCTGAAATTCCCCTCTGACAGTTCAGTCCCCTATCTGTCCCGCAGCGGAACACTTCTTTTTCACGTCCATTTGGCAAATTTACACGATTCTCAAAACTTTTATATCAATACTCTCTTAATCCCTCTTTTAACCTTGCAACAAGGCCGGAGCAAATGATGTCTCATCCGCTCCGGTCTCATGTTCTCACGCTTTCTGTATGTGACTTACGCGTCGCCTAAAGCTTTCTTAACCTGAGCGATTACTTTCTTGCCGTTCATGGTGCCATAAGCCTGCATATCGATATCCTGCACGATCTTGCCGGGAACCTCACCCTGAACTTTGCCCTTAGCGAAACGGACCTGGGGCCCTAAAAGGATGATGTCAGCATCCGCATGATCCTTAGCAGTGGCAACCGGGAATGCGGCGATATCGCATTCATAACCCTCGTCAGCTGCTGCTGCCTTCATCTTATTTACCAGAAGGCTGGTGGACATTCCTGCCGCGCACAATAAAACGATCTTTCTCATGATTTAAGTTCTCCTTTCAATTTTGAAATTATTTTATTTAGCCTTCAGCATCTCAACCATCTCTTTCACCAGGTCAATCACAACCATGGCGCACATCAGATGATCCTGAGAGTGTACAACCAGAAGGCTAATATCAATACCTTTACCGTTCAGCTCGTTCTGAATCAGCTCAGTCTGAACTTCATGAGCGCCCAGCAGGACCTCATCTGCTTCTTTAAGTTTTGCCTCAGCATCCTCAAACTTACCGGCTCTGGCATCACGGAAGGCCTCCAGAGCAAGACTTCTCGCGTTGCCGCTGTTGACAACCAGATTCATAATTGCTATCTCGTCCATTGGTAACTCCTCCTTTATTATTTTTTATGAAAACAGAATGAGTTTCAAAAAATACGCTATATAGCAGATGATCATAAAAGTCCAGACAATCCTCTCCGACCTGCGGAATGTAGATTCCTTACACCATACCCGATACAGTCCATAGGGCGGAAAGAAGATAACCCACGCGTAGGTGATAAGTCTCCACTTGGAGAGAACCTCCATCATGCTGTAATCCCTGGGCATCGCGTTCAGCTCATCGATCAGCTTCTGATTGCGCTCGCTGAATTGACGCTTGGGTTTCCAGTCATACCACTTGGACTTTTTCTTCTTTTTAGCTTTTGAACTCATTCCATGTCCTCCAAAAACCAGTTTCTAATCACGGTTCTGCCGTGATTCTATGTATCTTACTCTTCCTCCGGCATAGCCTGATGGTTGGTCATAATGACAAACGGCGCATAGACAACAGCAGCCAGAAGGATAACAAGAAGCTGTGTGATAGCCGCTCCGATATTACCGCCGGAAGCCAGGAAGGCCATCAGTCCCGGAGGTGTGGTCCACGGAGCGTTTACAACCATTTTACCACAGAATCCGATACTTGTCATGAAATATCCAAAAATGTTTGATACTGCCGGAGCGATCATGAAAGGAATCGCCAGCAGCGGGTTCATAACGATAGGAAGACCAAAGGTCAGCGGCTCGTTGATATTGAAAATTCCGCAGGGCACGGCCAGCTTGGCGATGGCTCTGTAATCCTCTCTCTTGGAGAACAGGAAGATGGCGATCAGAAGTCCGCCGGTGATACCAGCGCCGGTGATGGTACCAAAGCAGCTCATGAACGGTGTGTTGACGATGTTGGGAATCTCAGCGCCCGCGGCATAAGCGGCCTCGTTCTCGGCAAAAGCGGCCAGAAGGATGGGGTCGTAGATCGCCTTCAAGGTCTGTGTTCCATGGATACCGAAGATCCACAGCACATCGGTCATAAATACCAAAACTACATATCCGAACCAGCTTGTCATGATACCGGTAAGCGGTGTCTGGATAAACTTGATGATGGCTTCCGGAACGGTCATCTTCGTAAGGGCTGTAAACAGAAGGCCGAAACCTGCTACCGCGAATACAGTCACACAGCTTGGGAACAGAACGCTGAAGGACTTGGCCACGTTAGACGGAACGCTCTCAGGCATATGGATGTCCAGCTTTCCGCTGGCAACCAGGCGGCAGTAAATCTCGGCGGAAACCAGGGCAGCGATCATGGCTACGAACAGGCCTCTGGCACTGGTAACTTCGTTGGTAAGCACGTTGTTGATGGTCAGGATTTCTCCGGACTGAGCTGTAGCTGTGGTAGTTGTCTTTACCAGAGCGATGTAGCAGGCCAGAGAAGTGATGGGCAGAGACCAGTCATGCTGTCCCATAGCCTCGCCCAGCTCTATGGAGATCAGAATACAGGCTCCGATGGCCAGCATGTTCATAGTACCCCAGTTGGCAGCGTCAAACATGGGCTTCAAGCTGCCCAGCCAGGACATTCCTGGAAGATTGGCAACGCTGACATATCCAGGTGTGGTGTTACATACGATGTTGGAAAACAATGTACAGAAAGAACCTACGATAATGATAGGCATCAATGTGGTAAAGCCATTCTTAATCGCGCTGATATGCCTCTGTGACTGAAGCTTGGTAGCGAAAATAAGAAAGCCATTCATTATTTTCTCTTTCATGGTGAACCCTCCTAAGTTTTCATTTCCTGATGTGCGCGCTTCATCAAGTCTGTCATTTTGACTGTCAATTATCATAACACAACAACAGACATAACTCCATATCAACTTTTTCCATTTTAGAAGTGGAACCTTTTTCCCTTCGGCATTCTTTTTCAT
This sequence comes from uncultured Hungatella sp., assembly GCA_949879795.1. Taxonomy (GTDB): domain Bacteria; phylum Bacillota; class Clostridia; order Lachnospirales; family Lachnospiraceae; genus UBA3402. The sequence goes on along the minus strand of CATLBR010000028.1, from coordinate 19,881 downwards.
CGTGAATATGTCTGTTTTTACGTGAATATCGGCATTTTCTTTTGTGTAAAACAGATATATTTTCTCTCAGCTCTTTTTTAATCCCTGGAAAATATGTCCACTTTTATAATGGAAAAAATGGGAATGGAGTTTCCTGTTCCTTCTATATATAATAGATATATCATTCTGATTGATAAAAATGAATACCAGGAGGTAAAATAATGGCAAAAAGAAGATTTCCTGAAGGTTTTCTGTGGGGCGGCGCCACTGCGGCCAACCAGGTAGAAGGCGGCTGGAACGAGGGCGGAAAAGGCTGGTCCGTGTCTGACTGCGCGCGAGCTCATTTTGATACGGATGTGACCAACTACAAAGCCCACAACACCGTCACCACCGCAGATATTGAGGAGGCTATGGCTCATCCGGAGGACGAGGTGTACTATCCCAAGCGCCATGCCAGCGATTTCTACCATCACTATAAAGAAGATATCAAGCTGTTCGGAGAGATGGGATTTAAAGTATACCGCATGTCCATCGCCTGGTCCCGCATCTTCCCCAACGGGGACGATGAGACCCCCAACGAGGAAGGGCTTGCCTTCTACGACGCGGTGTTTGACGAGTGCAAAAAGTACGGCATTGAACCTCTGGTAACCATGTCCCACTATGAGCCGCCGTTAAATTTGGTTCTCAAGTACAACGGCTGGTACTCCCGGGAAGTCATCGGCATGTTCACCAAGTTTGTGGAGACCATCTGCACCCGCTACAAAGATAAAGTTAAATACTGGCTCACCTTCAACGAAGTTGACTCTATGATCCGCCATCCTTACACCACCGGCGGCCTGATCGAGGACCGTTTCTCCGGCAAGAACTTTGAGGAGGTTATCTTCCAGGCTATGCACCATCAGTTCGTCGCTTCCGCCCTGGCCACCAAGATCTGCCATGAGATCATTCCCGGCTCCATGGTGGGCTGCATGCTGACCAAGCTGACCTACTATCCCTTCACCTGCAAGCCTGAGGACGTTCTGGAGGCACAGCAGATGATGAGAAGCACTTACTGCTACAGCGACACTCAGGTGTTCGGCGAGTATCCCGCGTACCTGCTGTCCCGCTTTAAGAACAAGGGTATCAACATCGTGAAGGAGACCGGCGACGATGAGATCATGAAGGCTTACCCTGTTGATTTCGTATCCTTCTCCTACTATATGTCCTCCTGTGCCGCTCACAACACCGACGGCCTGGACACCACCGCAGGCAACACCGTCACCGCCGTTAAGAACCCCTATCTGGAATCCTCCGACTGGGGCTGGCAGATCGATCCCACCGGACTGCGGATCTCCATGGTAGACCTGTATGACCGCTACCGCAAGCCGCTGTTCATCGTGGAGAACGGCCTGGGAGCAAAGGATGTGCTGAAAGAGGACGGCACCATCGATGACCAGTACCGCATCGATTACTTTGATGTTCACTTCAGAGCCATGCTGGATGCCATCGAGTATGACGGCGTAGAGTGCCTGGGATATACCTCCTGGGGCTGTATCGATATTGTCTCCGAATCCACCAAACAGATGTCCAAGCGCTATGGCTTCATCTATGTGGACTGCGACGACTACGGCAAGGGAACTTACAATAGAATCCCGAAGAAATCCTTCCACTGGTACAAGAAAGTTATCGAGACCAACGGCGAGTGCCTGTTTGAAGGATAAAATCTTAAATGTTCGGACATTTTGTCATCTCTGAACCTAAAAGCGGGGGGCTGTTTGTTGGGAAATACCCATTTTAGCCCCTGATTCCTCAGAAAGAGAGAACTTCGTGAAATTCAGGCTTTTACAAGCCTCCATGTTTCGCGAAGTTCTCTCTTTCTTTTTTTGTCCTTATTTGGAGGGCGGCAAAACACGCCTCCTAGTTTTTTACCACTCGTTTCTCTACGCCGTTTTCTCCTTCACCTTTCCCCCATATTTCTTGATTTTATCATGAAAGAATTGGTGATATTTCACGACCTGGCTGCCTGAAATCTTCTCACGAAATGAGAAAAAATTTTGCAAGCTGCAGCACATAGACAATAATTATAAAAGTCCACACCACTCTTTCCGGGAGCACGAATGTAGATTCTTTTGACCAGATTCGATACAGCCCATACGGAGGAAGGCATATTACACACACATATGTAATCATACGCCACTTGGTAAAGCGTTCCAACATACTGCTCCCTGTCCTTGGCATCGCGGACAGCTGATCTGACAGCTGCCGGTTCCGCTCACGGAGTTCTGCCTTTGCGGCCTCTTTTTCTTCCAGAGACTTTTTCTTTCTTTTGATCTTGGAACTCATTCCATCTCCTCCAGAATATAAATTACTCTTCTACCTGCATCTCCTGGTTGTTCAGCATGATAACGAACGGCGTATAGATGGCAGCTGCCACAAGGATAACGATTATCTGTGACAAACCTGCGGTGATGCTTCCGCCGCCGGCCAGGAAACCGCACAGGAACGGAGGCGTAGTCCACGGAGCGTTTACTACCAGTCTCGGGCAGAAACCGATAACTGTCAGAATATAGCCGATACCCACAGACGCCAGAGGCGCCAGCATGAACGGGATCATCAGCATCGGGTTCATAACGATAGGAAGACCAAAGATCAACGGCTCGTTAATATTGAAAATACCGCAGGGGAGAGCCAGCTTGGCAATAGCCTTGAAGTCGTCTCTCTTGGAGAACAGGAAGATCGCGATGAGCAGTCCGCCTGTGATTCCGCTTCCCGTAAGGGAGAAGAATGTGCTCCAGAACGGAGAACAAACAATGTTCGGAGCAGCCAGCCCTGCGGCATAAGCAGCCTCGTTCTCAGCATAAGCAGCCAGGAAAATAGGCTCATAGATACCGTTCAGCGTGTTGGGTCCATGGATACCGAATACCCACAGCAGAGAACACATAAACGCAATTACCAGAATACCCAGCGGATGGGTCATAATGCCGCTCAGAGGAGTCTGGATAAATATAATGATCGCCTGGGGAACCGACATACCGGTAATAGCCTTAAATGCAAATCCAAATGTGGATATGGCAAAGATCGTAAGGGCTGCCGGAAGCAAGATGCTGAAAGACTTGGCCACATTGGACGGCACGCTCTCCGGCATACGGATATTCAGCTTACCGCTGGAAACCAGCTTACAGTAAATCTCAGTTGCAACGAGCGAAACCATCAGAGCCACGAACAGACCGGCTGCAGCTGTGATATCGGTACCCAGACCATTGCTTGTGTCAACTACGGAGATATAGCAGGCCAGAGCCGTAACCGGGATAGCCCAGTCATTCTGCCCCAGGGCCACGCCCAGTTCCATAGCTACCAAAACACAGATACAGATAGCCATCATGTTCATAGTACCATAGTTGGCTGCATCAAAAATAGGTTTCAGAGACCCCAGCCAGGACATACCTGGAAGATTGGCAAGGCTGACGTATCCCTCTGTGGTGTTACACACAACGTTGGAAATCAATGTACATACAGATCCCACGATGATGATAGGCATCAGGTTGGTGAACCCGTTCTTGATCGCGTTGATGTGTCTCTGACCCTGGATCTTAGTTGCAAACATAAGAAATCCATTCATCAGTTTGTCTTTCATAGCAAACCCTCCTCAATTTTCATTTCCCAATATACGCGCGCTTATCAGGTTCGTCATATCGACTAGTTGCTATTATACCATATCACTGTGCAAATCTCCATGTTTTTTTTATGTTTATTAGCAGTTTTCTCCATATATTACTCTATTATCACTTTATATATGTCATTTTGCTCCCCTCCCTCGGACCCCAAGTGCAGGATTTTGGCGGCTGGCAAGGCAACAAAATAAGGCGTACTGGACGTACGCCGATTGACACTAACGCCGCCAGCCGCCAAAAGACGGTACTTGAGGCGTGTGTCCCCTTGTCCACGGAGGGTAAAATATACGGATTAAAATATATGCAATAAATACTGACAGGACTATCCCTCTTCCTCCACCTGCTGTTCCATCTTCAGAAGAAGATTTTTCAGAGTCTCATATTCCTGGCTGCGGATCAGTTCTTTCATGCTGGAGTTGTCCAGAAGCAGCTTGGCCGTCACCTGATAAAATTTCTGAACATCAAAATGCTCATAGTTCGCCACGGAAACCAAGAAAATAACCTGAATCAGGCTGTCCGGGACGTCAGGAATCCACAAGATAGGCTCGTCCAGAACAGCTACGCACACGAAGGGTGTCTTCCCCATGACTTCTATTGGGTGAGGCATGGCTACATAGTTGCCGAACGCCGTCTTGGCGAGAACCTCCCTGGCGCGGACGGAAGCCAGAAACTCCTTGGGAACCAGCCCCCGCTCATAGACAAAGCCGCAGAGTGTCTGAAGAGCCTCATCCTTGCTGGCGAACTTCATGTGGGGCAGAAAAAGCTCTCTGGGGTAAATATCCAGCACCGGGCTGTCAGCCTTGCCCATGAGGGTTCGTTTCACCGCCTGGACGTCAGAATTTTTCAGAAAATACTCCACTTCCTGGATAGGCACCGGAACCTTTACGGGAATAGGAACGGTGGTGAATATGTAATCGATCTCGTCAAAGTTCTGCTCCTGAATCTTTCTCACGTCGCAGACGCTAATCTTGTTGATATATGGCCCGAATTCTGTCTTGTAGCGGTAGAGCAGCAGCTGAGCGCTGCCCTTTCCGGACGCACACACAAGGAGAATATTTTTACGGGCAATCTCCGTCTTCTTCCGCTCCAGAGCCAGCGCGAACAGGAGTGCGATATAACCTATCTCGTCCTCTTTCACGATCTTATGGTATTTATGATTCAAAATCACGCAGGAGGTGGTGGCCATGCTGTAAGCCAGAGAATACCTCTCTCGTATGTCCTTCAATAGCGGATTGGTCAGCTTCATATCATGCTGAATCCTCACCACCAGGGGTACCAGATGCTGGCTCAGGGACATGCGCAGCTCCAAATCATCCCGAAAATCAAATTTAAAGGCGTCATAAACCGCCGACAGCATGAAACCTACCAGGTCACTGATCTCCTGGCTGATGATAAGATTGCCTTCCTGCTCCTCCGCGAGGGTCGAATTGATCAGCATCTTCTTCCCCTCCAGATGAATGGCTATATAACCTATCTCACTTTCCGGAAATTCTACATGAAACTTATCTTTGATCTTGCCGAGAATCTCTTCTGCTATGCGGTATGTCTTCTTGTTCCGGATCTTGTCCGATTCGCTCTCCACCACCGGAACATAATGACCTCCTCTCATACGCAGAATGGCAATTTGGATGTGCAGCACCAGATTTTGGAAGGCCACACTTGAAATGTCAAAATTATATTTGGAAAGACAGCCCTGAACACTCTGGTGAATCCACTGGATCTCCTCCGTCACATCCTGGTCGCCCTCCAGCTTTTCCGTCATCTTGATCTTCTTCGCCACATATCCTGCGATACAGAGCCGCCTGTCAAATTCTCTTCCTTCCACCCGGATTCCATAGTTGGGTTTCCTCTGCAGACACAGATGATGTTCCTTCAGCAGATTCTCTACTTCTTTCAGGTTGCCTGTCAGCGTCTTTTTGGAGATATAGAGCATCTCGCTCAGCTCGTCCAGCTTCACGTACCCGTCGGTGTTCAGAAGATATTCCAGCAGATACTCGACTCTCTCCTCCGTCGAATTCGGAACCCCTGACTCCTGAAGCTCCTTCTTCTGCATCAGTTCTTCCAATTCTTTCTGTCTCTCTGTATCCTCAACTGTCAGACGGTACCCCGCCCCATGTTTCGATTCCACATAAACGCCGTAATCCTTCAGCAGCTCGTTGAGATTCTTCAGCTGCTTCCTCACCGTTTTGCTGCTCACTCCCAGACATTCTGCCAGAGCCTCTGCTGTCTGATATTCACGTTCTGATAACCTTCGATAAATATCACCCATTTGTCTGCTAACCATGCGCAATCTCCATTCTTCCTGCCAATAGCACCTGCTATGATTTAGTTATGATATTTCCGCTGCTGTAATCAGTACCATTATAGCAAAATACTTTTCTATAGCCAAGTGTTAATTTTATATTTAACGCTATATTGCCAAACCAGTCTCTGTATGGCTTTTTGGCTCCGCTACCTTTTTGACATCAAGACCACAGTCTCCACATGCACCGTAGAAAAGAACATGTCGCAGCACCTGACCTTCCTCACCTCATACCCTCTGTCACACAGAAACCTCACATCCCTGGCCAGAGTAGCCGAGTCGCAGCTGACATACACCACTCTCTCCGGCCCCATCTTCACGATGGTGTCCAGGCATTTCTCGTCGCATCCCTTCCGGGGCGGGTCCACCACGATCACATCCCCGTAGATCCCGTTTTTCTCGTACTCCTCAGGCAGCACCTCCTCCGCTTTGCCCACAAAAAACTCCGCATTCTCTATGCCGTTGATCTGGGCGTTTCTTCTGGCATCCTCGACGGCCTGGGGAACAATCTCGACCCCGTACACTTTCTTCGCCTTTTGGGCCAGAAACAGGGAGATAGTGCCGATGCCGCAGTAAAGATCCCACACCACCTCATTCCCTGTAAGTCCCGCGTACTCCAAAGCCGTCCGGTACAGCTTTTCCGTCTGAACAGGGTTAACCTGATAGAAAGACAGAGGAGATATCCTGTACTTCACATTGCCGATAAAATCCGTGATATACCCTGGGCCAAAAAGGTGAATAATCTCCTTTCCCATGATCACGTTGGTCCGCTCCCTGTTGACGCTTAAAGAAATACTTGTCATCCCTCCTGCACTCTGAAGCTCTTCCACCAACTTCTCCTGATAGGGAATACGACTTCCGTTTATCACCAGGCACACCATCAGCTCCCCTGTGGCAAACCCCTTGCGGATCAGCACATGACGAACCAGACCCTCACAGCTTGTCTCGTCATAGGGCCTGATATTAAATCTGTCCATAAAATCCCGGATGATTTTTAAAATATCCCTGTTTTCCTCCACCCCCAAAAGACAATCTTCCTGAGGGATGATCGTGTGGGTGCGGCCGGCGTAAAATCCGGTCACTACTTTTCCGTCTTTGTCTGTCCCGAAAGGAAACTGGGCCTTGTTGCGGTATCTCCAGGGATTTTCCATGCCGATTATGGGGAGAAATACCGGCCTGAAGGCTCTCCTGTCTTCTGACAATTCTCCCTCCTCCGCTTCTCCCTTATCCGTTTCCTCCTCCACCACTCTCCGCAGTCCCTCCAGTTTCCCGATCCGGATAAGATTATTGTACACCTTGTTCTCTTTAAACTTCAGCTGTTCCTCATAGCTCATAGCCTGAAGCTGGCAGCCTCCGCACCGGCGGGCAGCCGGGCAGAGAGGCTCCACTCTGGCAGGGGAGGGAGCAGTCACTTTCATCAACCTGGCGAAACCATAAGATTTCTTCATCTTCATCACCTTGGCTTCCACCCTGTCTCCTATGACAGTGTCCTTGATAAACCAAATATACCCGTCCAGTTTCCCGATACCCGCCCCGTCGTCGCTCATGTCCTCTATGGTCACTGTAAATGTATCATTTTTTTTCAAATTCATACCTGTCCCCTTTCTGCAAGAATTTCCTTCTCTCTTTCTTAATAATTCCTTCCAGAATTTTACATATCTTTTATGGAATCAACAAACTCTATTCACAATTCCCTGATATTATATAACCATGATATCGATAAGATATGAACAAACATAAATGAGGCTGGCGGCACTCAGCGCGCAACCGTTGTCGGCCTCGGCAAACAATTCAAGCGGCCCTCCTGCTTTTCATATAGATACGGTCATTGGCGGTGACAGCCCATGACCAATTCACATTTTAACATTTGTGTACCTCCTAGTTACAAATGATACAACAAAGAGAGTCCCGGAAAAAGTGATAATTTATGTCTCTTTTTCCGGGACTCTCTTTATCGCGGCAAAGTGCCCCCTCAGTTTTCCGTCGTCTTCCGTATATTGGTTTCCAGATGGCGGTTGTAGCCGGCCCATACCTGGTTGTCGGCGGCCCCCCGCAGCGCTTCGATCATAGTCTCCATCTTGGCGTCAGTGTTGTCCGCAAAGTTCAGGGCCAGAGCCTCCAGAATAGCTGGCTTCTTGGGCGATCCGTACTCCAGCTCGCCGTGATGGGCAAGAATACAGTGCTTGAGCTCCAGAGCCAGTTTCGGAGGGAATCCGGGGATCAGGGAAATCTTCTCTGTCAGAAGCTGTGTTCCGATTATGATGTGGCCCAGAAGCTGCCCATCGTCAGTGTAGTCATTTTCCGGAAACCTGGACAATTCCTTAAGTTTTCCGATATCGTGAAACATGGCGGCTGTCAAAAGCAGATCCCGGTTTAGTTCCTTGTAATAACCTGCAAAATAATCACACATCTTCACCACTCCCAGGGTGTGCTCCAGAAGACCGCCTACAAAGCCGTGATGTACACTCTTGGCTGCGCTGTGGAACTGAAATGCTTTCGCAAATTCCTCGTTCTCTATAAACAACCCTGAAGCCAGCCGGCTCAGGTAGGGATTCTTGATGGATTTTACATACTGTATAAGCTCCTGGTACATTTTCCCGATATCCTTAGAGGACACGGGAAGATAGTCTGCCTCCACATACTCCCCCTCATCCACCTTGCGGATCCGCTTTATATTCAGCTGGTTGGAACCCTGAAAGACCGTCACGTCCGCATCCACCCGCACATAGTCCATGGTCTCAAATGTGCCTATGCCCGGCGAATTCAGATCCCATATCTTGGAATCAATGGTTCCCGTCTTATCCTGAAGCACCAGATTGCCGTATTCCTTTCCCGACTTAGTCAGCGCGATCTGCTTGCTCTTGCACAGATATACCTCTGATATGCGCATCCCCTCTCTGAGGGTGTCAATATATTTCATCTCTTCCTCCATTCTCAGCCGCTTTACCGGAAAACAGGCAGAACCAGGCATACTACCTAGCTCCTACGGTTACCTGGTATTCCAGCTCTTTATACTCCTCTATTCCCTGTCTCTGGACCACCACGGTCACCACGGCGCCCTGATTCAGGGACTCTACCTGATTTTGATAGTCTTTTATAGTGGCAATATCCCGGCCGCCTACCCGCACAATGATATCTCCGTTCTGTATTCCCGCATTGTACGCCGGCCCGTCCGGAACGCAGTCTGTGATGTAGACCCCCGCCGGAACTCCTCTCTCTGTCATGGAACCGCTGACTTCCTGCCCGTATATTCCCAGATAAGGGATAGGCTGTCTGTTGGACATCTTTTCCAGCACCGACTTGTAGTCCGAGATTCCCATGGCAACAGTGATACCTGAATTCCCGTCTTCATCGTATATATCCGACGCCCAGCCGATGACCTCCCCGTCCATGTTGATGAGAAATGTCCCTGAATCGGCGTCACTCCTGATATCCGTATATAAAAGCCTGGCTGCCCCGTCGGCTACCTGCACGTTCCGAACCACAAAGGAGATGCTTCCGTAAGCGTTGGAATGAACCATTCCTACAGGCGCCCCCACGGCCGCCACCAGGTCACCCTGCCGCACACTGTACGAGTTGCCCAGCTTCAGCACCGCGGTTTCCAGGATGGTGTTCTCCCCCAGCTGAGCCGTATCCACACCCACGATAGCCATGCCTGATATAGAGTCGGTCTCTTTGATCACCCCGTCTGCCTGGGTCCCGTCTCTGAAGGTCACTTTTATGGAATCCGCGTTCTCCACCGCTCCGTCCGGTGTCAGAATCAACAGTTCCTGTCCCGTGGAGGCAATAACTGCCCCCGCGTAGAGGCCGGCTGTCTCCACCGGATTGTCAAACCAGTCCGTCTCCTGCCTGAGAGAGTGAACTTCCACAATCCCTTTATCCGCCTCCCTGACCACATCGTACAGTATACCGTAGAGGGCATTGATATCCTTCGCCGAATACTCATATTCATATGCATCTATAATTTCCTGTATGACATCCCGAAGGGGCTGAGTCTCCTCCTCCGTGGAAGTCTCGCTCTCCTCTGTCTCCCCGGGGGTCTCGGAACTCTCCTCCGTGCTCTCTTCTGTCCCTGCCTCCGTGGAAGTCTCGCTCTCCGTCTCCATGGGAGAAGTCTCCTCCTCCGACGGACTCTCACTCTGAGACGGCTCCGGGTCGTCCTTCGGTATAGTCACAGAAACGCTTTCTTCTTTGGGCTGTGCCGCCAGATATCTCTCTGCCAGGGGCCTGACCACGGCGAAACCTGCCCCCGCAGCCGCCCCCGCCAGAACCGCAATCAGCAGATTGGCAGCCATCCTCTTTATAAGCTGCCCCTTTGTCATAGGCGGCCTTGCAATCTTTTCCCGAATAAACGGACGTTTTTCGCGGGATTCCTGCTGAGGGGTGTTCATATCCGGCATACACGTTCTCCTCTCTAAGACTGGGCTGCTACTTAGTCACAGTCAGATTTTTAGCCAATATCCGGTCGACCGCACGGGCGAATCCGTCTTCATCATTGCTGCTCACAATCTCGCCTGCCATCTCCCGGATGGTCTCCTGGGCATTGGAAGGCGCGTAGGAATCAGAAAAAACCTCAAACATGGACAGATCGTTCATTCCGTCGCCCACTACCGCCACTTCTTCTCTCGAAAGCCCTTTCAGGCGGATAACCTTGTCCAGAATATATCCTTTCTGAGCTTCTTTGTCCGTGACCTCCACATTATCGTCAAACGAAGATAAATACGAGATTCCCGGTATACCTTTCAGCAGCTCTTTGGCACGGCTGATGGCCTCGGTGTCTGACTCCTCCCCCGCCTCCTGCTCACACGTCCGATGAGGATCCTCACCGGCAAACCTTGCCGCAGAAGGTACTACAAACGCCTCCACTTTCATAATCTCCCTGTCATGCCGCAAAAATTCTCCGAAGTCCTCTACCTTCTGAAGCTGATTGCAGGGCAGATATTCATACTTTCCGCCTTTTTCAAACTCTTCCGCTCCTCTTCCAAACCTTCTGCCGCTTCTCTCCATAAATGCGTCTCTCACCGTCTCAGGCTCATCTGCCGTGAAAAATCCGTCGGTTGCAAAGATCATATGAGGGATCCTCATATCCATAAAAATCCTCACAACATCCTCTACCACCTGTTTTTCCATATAACAGCTCATGAGAAGTTTACCCTGGCGGTCCACATACTGGGAACCATTGCCCAAAATCGCCTCGCACTCTATGCCGTATCTTCCCACCACCGTGTATACTCCCCGGTAATCTCTTCCTGACGCGATTACAAACTCTATATGATTCTCCTCAAGACAGCGGATGGCTTCAAGATTCCCTGCAGATATCTCTGCCCTTTTATTTAAAAGTGTTCCATCCATATCGCTGACAACCATTCTGGTCATTGTACGTTCCCCCTGTACGGTTTCCTTATCCTTTATAAAGCAGATTTTAACATGACTCACTGAGAATGGCAATGATTTTACAGGGTTTTTCGACAGTTTTGTACAGAAAAAGGATGTCTTTCCGGGCGCAAAACGGCAAGACAGCAGCCCCTGCGGCTGACGCCGCCCCGGACTGCTGCCTCTCTCACGCGTTATCTCTTATTTTGCCGCCTCGAGGGCCGCCTCTACTGCCTCTATGATTCCTTTGCTGGTGTTGGTCGCGCCGGACACCGTATCTACCTGGGAGGTCTGATTCTTTATGATCTCCTCCACCACGCCTTTTTCCGCTCCTTCATAGATTCCTGCAGTCTCGCCGTGCTCTTTTAAAGTCACGGAGACAATATTTCCGCCTTCTACCTTCACCTCAACGGTGATATCTCCGTTGTTGCCCTTGCCGGTTCCTTCATAGACACCGTCTTTGTAGCTGCCCTGCACCTGGGGAGCTGCCTCTTCTCCGCCTTCCCCGGCAGTGATCTCGGCCTCGGTGTGACCGCCGTTGTCAGCCACATAGCTTTCTGCCGCAGAGCCGGCGATACGGCCAAACACCACGATATCTGTAACTGCGTTGCCGCCCAGACGGTTGCCGCCGTGAACGCCTCCTGTAACCTCCCCGGCCGCGAACAAGCCCGGAATCGGAGTTCCGTCCTCTTTCAGCACCTGAGTCTCTGTATTGATCTTCACGCCGCCCATGGTGTGATGGATAGCCGGTGCGCAGAGAGCCGCATAGTATTTTGGCTGATCCAGCGGCACTTCCATGCTCTCACGTCCGAATTCCTCGTCTTTGCCTGCTGCCTGATATCCGGCATAAGTCTTCAGAGTCTCTGCCAGAGCCGCTCCGTCCACACCGATGGCCTCGCCCAGCTCTTCCGGTGTGTCCGCCTCTGTTACGATTCCTGCTTTGATGTAAGATTCGATAGCCGCCAGACTGTCTCTTACCGCCTGATCAAACACCAGATAACACTGTTCGTCTGTCTGCTCCAGGATCGCGGCGGACACCACATCCCTGGTTCCCAGCTCGTCTGTAAAACGTTTGCCTTCCTTGTTCACCAGAATGGCGCCGTTTCCGCGGACACCTTCCGTATACATAGTCTGCGTGTCCGGATTTACCGTAGGATGGGTCTGGATCTGCTCCATATCCACCAAGCCGGCGCCCAGCTCTTTTGCCATGGCGATACCGTCTCCCGTGGCACCCCCGTGGTTGGTGGTACAGAAGCCTGCCAGATCCTGCTTGTACTCTACTACCATCTGGGAGTTTGCCCCGAAGCCGCCTGTGGCCAGCACCACTGCCGTACAGTCGATGGTAAATTCTTCTCCGTCCTTATCGGTTGCCGTCACTCCGCAGACTTTTCCGCTTTCATCCACAAGAATCTTTTCTGCCTTGGTCTCCAGAAGCACCGGTATCTCCAGCTCTCCCACCTTGTCGTTGAGAGCCTTTACCAGCATGGGACCTACAGCTGAGGTGTCCGTAGGCCTGTGGATACGCTTGACGCTGGCCCCTCCGAACATGCCCACAACACTTAAATCTCCGCCTATCTCATTGACCCAGTCCACTGCCTCGGCTGAATTCTCCGCCATAACAGTCACCAGCTCCTTGTCATTTAACTCCTTGCCGCCTTTCATGGTATCTTCCACAAACAGCTCGATGGAATCCTCGATCCCGTCCGCCTCCTGGTAGGGAGTCTCCGCCGCGTTGAGGCCGCCTGTGGAACGGGTGGTGTTTCCGCCGGTGATAGACATCTTCTCCAGGATCACCACATCGGTGGCTCCATCCTGAACTGCCTGAATGGCAGCCGTCATCCCCGCTCCGCCTGCTCCGATGACCACAATGTCCGCCTGCTGATTCTCTTCGGTCTCAGCCTGAGCCTCTGTCTCCGCTGCCGTGGTCTCTGCCGCTGTGGTGGTCTCCGCTGCCGTGGTGGTCTCTGCCGCCTTGGTGGTTTCCGCCGCGGTGGTCTCCGCCGCCGTGGTCGTGTCAGCGGTCTGGCCGCCGCAGGCTGCCAGTGACAGCGCCATAACTCCCGCCATCACCCCGGACATCAGTTTCCTTCCTGTTTTTCTCATAATATATCCTCCTGAAATAGTTCAGTCCGCCTCAGATTTCTGAGCTTTGGACTGTACCTACAGTCTAGCACTGCGTTAAATTAATGTCAATTAAATCTTAAATCTTAAGAAAAAAAGCCACTGAATCCCTCTGTTTTATGTTATACTTACAAGTAAGATGTTGACGGATTGCTCCATATTTCATATCTGCGTTCCGCTTCGGTCGTTGCCAAACGGGCATCACAAGTAAGAGTGTTTTCGTTGAAAGGATTTATATATGAACAAGAAATCATTAACAACTTTAGAATACGACAAGATCGTCTCCCAGCTTCAGGAATACGCCTCATCACCTCTGGGACGGCAGCTGTGCCGGGATCTGCTGCCGTCTGTCGATATCCGGGAGATCCGCAGGACTCAGGCCGAGACCTCCGACGCCCTAACCAGAGTGCGCCAGAAGGGAGGCATCTCTTTCTCCGGATTAAAGGACGTTAAGGACTCCTTAAAACGTCTTGAGATCGGCAGTTCTCTCAGCATCACCGAACTTCTGTCCGTCAGCGGCATCCTGACCATCGCCGCCAGGGCCAAGGCCTACGGCCGCCATGAAGAGTCGGAACTGCCTGATGATTCTCTGGAGGAGACCTTCCGCCTCCTGGAGCCGCTGACGCCGCTGAATACAGAGATCAAGCGGTGCATTCTCTCGGAGGAAGAGGTCAGCGATGATGCCAGCCCGGGACTCCGCCATGTGCGGCGCTCCATGAAAGTCATCGGTGACCGGGTCCACACCCAGCTGAACGCCATTCTCAACTCCAGCCGCTCCTACCTGCAGGACGCCGTGGTCACCATGCGGGACGGCCGCTACTGCCTGCCGGTAAAGGCAGAATATAAGAACCAGGTCACAGGCATGGTTCACGACCAGTCCTCCACCGGCTCCACCCTGTTCATCGAGCCCATGGCGGTGGTTCAATTGAACAATCAGCTTCGGGAGCTGGAGATCCAGGAGAAAAAGGAGATCGAGGCTGTGCTGGCCCAGCTGAGCAACCAGACCGCGCCTTTTACCCAGGAGATCCGGATGAACCAGGAACTTCTGGCCCAGCTGGATTTTATTTTCGCCAAAGCTGCCCTGGCCAGACATTTCCGGTGCAGCCAGCCTGTGTTCAACACCAACGGTTACATCAACATCAAGGACGGCCGTCATCCCCTTCTGGACCCGGCAAAGGTGGTGCCTATCAACATCCACCTGGGAAAAGAGTTCGATCTGCTCATCGTCACCGGCCCCAACACCGGCGGGAAAACGGTGTCCTTAAAGACAGTGGGACTGTTCACCCTCATGGGACAGGCCGGGCTTCACATTCCTGCTTTCGACGGGTCGGAGCTGGCGGTCTTTGAGGACGTGTTCGCGGATATCGGAGACGAACAGAGTATCGAGCAGAGTCTCAGCACCTTCTCCGCCCACATGACCAATATCGTATCCATCCTGGGCCAGGCTGACAGCCGCTCTCTGTGCCTGTTTGACGAACTTGGGGCGGGCACAGACCCCACCGAAGGCGCCGCGCTGGCCATAGCCGTGCTGAACTTTCTTCACAACATGAAGTGCCGCACCATGGCCACCACCCACTACAGCGAGCTGAAAGTCTATGCCCTCACAACCCCTGGCGTGGAAAATGCCTGCTGCGAATTCAGCGTGGAGAACCTGCAGCCCACCTATCGGCTTCTCATCGGTATTCCAGGCAAGAGCAACGCTTTTGCCATCTCAAAAAAGCTGGGGCTGCCTGACTTTATCATCGAGGATGCCAGGAACCATCTGGAGGCCAACGACGAGACTTTCGAGGACCTTATAGCCCACCTTGAGGAGAGCAGGCTGACCATCGAGAAGGAGCAGGAAGAGATCAAAACCTACAAGGAAGAAGCCGCTCAGCTGCGGGCACGACTCTCCCAGAAGGAAGAACGGCTGGATCAGAGGAAAGACAAGCTCCTGCGCCAGGCCAACGAGGAGGCCCAGCGCATCCTGCGGGAGGCCAAGGAGACCGCGGACCAGACCATCAAGAACATCAATCGTCTGGCCTCCGCATCCGGCGTCGCCAGGGAACTGGAAGCGGAGCGGACCAGGCTGCGGGAAAAGATGAACCAGGTCGATCAGAAACTGGCCGTGAAGACGAAAGGCCCTAAAAAGACCGTCTCCCCCAAGACTCTCCAGATAGGGGACACCGTCAAAGTGTTGTCCCTGAACATGACGGGAACCGTCAGCACCCTTCCCAACGCCAGAGGAGATCTCTACGTCCAGATGGGCATTCTCCGCTCCCAGGTCAACATAAAGGACTTAGAGATGGCCGAGGAGACGCCGGACACCGGGACAAACTCAGGCGGCAGCCAGAAGCAGAAGACCGGCGGCAGGATCAAGATGTCCAAGTCCTTCTCCGTGTCCCCTGAGATCAACCTGATCGGCATGACCACGGACGAGGCCGTCCCTCAGCTGGACAAATATTTAGACGACGCATATCTGGCCCATCTCCCCCAGGTTCGGGTGGTGCACGGCCGGGGAACCGGCGCGCTGCGGACAGCAGTCCACAAGAAGCTAAAAAAACTCAGCTATGTAAAGGAGTTTCGGCTTGGAGAATTCGGAGAGGGCGACTCCGGTGTCACCATTGTTATTTTCAAGTAAGCCTGCCTGCGCCCGGCGGCAGATTTCTACAGCGATTCGGAGGATAAACAGATGGCAGAAAAACAGCGAGTGCTTATCGTCGACGACGATGCCAATATTGCGGAACTCATCTCGCTTTACCTTATAAAAGAATGTTATGAGACCTTGATTGTAAACGACGGCGAGGCGGCTCTCCGTGTATTTCCGGACTTCAAACCCAACATCATCCTGCTGGATCTGATGCTTCCGGGTATCGACGGCTACCAGGTGTGCAGGGAACTCCGGACCACTTCCCAGGTGCCCATCATCATGCTGTCCGCCAAAGGTGAGATCTTTGACAAGGTACTGGGCCTGGAACTGGGCGCCGACGACTACATGATCAAGCCCTTTGACTCCAAGGAGCTGGTAGCGCGGGTCAAGGCGGTGCTGCGCCGCTATCACGCGGTTCCCGCCTCCTCCCAGTCCGGCTCCGACCAGCAGGGTGAATATGTAGAGTACCCCGATCTGGTGGTGAACCTGACCAACTATTCCGTAACCTACAGCGGGCATTCCGTTGAGATGCCGCCCAAGGAGCTGGAGCTTTTATATTTCCTTGCCTCCTCCCCCAACCAGGTGTTTACCAGAGAACAGCTTCTGGACCACATCTGGGGCTACGAGTACATCGGCGACACACGCACCGTGGATGTACATATCAAACGCCTGCGGGAAAAGATCAAGGACAACGCCAACTGGGCCCTGACCACCGTGTGGGGCATCGGCTACAAATTTGAGGTGAAGCGCTGACGGCTTATGAAACATTCTCTCTACTACAAATTCATATTGGGATATCTGGTTTTCGGTGTCCTCGGCTTCTTTGTCATCGCCACCACCGCCTCGGAGATGACTTACAATCAGCTGATCAGCCAGGAGGCGGAGGCTCTCTACGATGAGGCGAGACTTCTGGCCTCCCGCTACAGCCAGATGTACAGGGGACGCAATATAAACATTGACTCCGCCTATCCTCAGCTGGAGGCGGTTGCCACCTACTTAAAGGCAGAGATCTGGGTGGTGAACAGCAGGGGAACCATCGTGGTTGACAGCAACCACTCCGCCGGGGTAGGAAGGGTGATCTCTGACTTTGACCCTGTGTTCAGCGGCAACCGGCCTTATGCCGTGGGAACCTACAACGACTGCTTCGCCGAGGAGGTGATGACCGTCCTGGCGCCGATCACAGGCAACTACATGACCTACGGCTATGTGCTCATCCACCTGCCCATGAGACATGTTCAGACCGCCAGGGACGGATTTTTAAATCTTCTGTACATTATCTCCTGCGTTATATTTGCCCTGTCCCTGATCATTCTCCTGGTGTTTACAAAGACCGTGTATTTTCCTCTGAAAAAGATCACCGAGGCCGCCAACCAGTACGCGGCGGGCAATCTCAAGTACAAGACCACCATTCACACACAGGATGAGATGGGATATCTGGCGGCCACCCTGAACTACATGTCCGACGAGCTGGACAAGATGGAGGAATACCAAAGAACCTTTATCGCCAACATTTCCCACGATTTCAGGTCGCCTCTCACCTCCATCAAAGGATATCTGGAAGCCATTCTGGACGGCACCATACCGCCCGAGATGTACGAGAAATACTTAAGCAGAGTGATATCCGAGACCGACCGCTTAAATAAGCTGACCCAGGGTCTGTTGACTCTGAATTCTCTGGACAGCAAAGGGTACCTCTCCCGAACCAATTTCGACATCAATCGGGTGATCAAGGACACTGCCGCCTCTTTCGAGGGGACTTGCGACACAAAGAATATCGTTCTGGATCTGACCTTTTCAGAAAACATCACCATGGTCTATGCGGATCTTGGGAAAATACAGCAGGTACTCTACAATCTCATCGACAATGCCATCAAGTTCAGCCACCCCGACTCGGTGATCTATATACAGACCACAGTAAAGTACGAGAAAGTCTTTGTCTCCGTGAAGGACACGGGAATCGGCATCCCCAAAGGAAGCCTTAAGAAGATCTGGGAGCGTTTCTACAAGACAGATCAGTCCAGAGGAAAGGATAAGCGGGGCACCGGCCTTGGGCTGGCGATTGTGAAGGAGATTATACAGAATCACGGGGAGACCATCGATGTGATCAGCACCGAGGGAGTAGGGACGGAGTTTATCTTTACCCTTCCCAGGGCGGTGATCACCTGAATATCTGACAGATATAATATCACAAAAAGAATCCCTGCCAAAACCGGAAGCAATATTCCAGGTTCAGCAGGGATTCTCAATATTCCTTCTCCACCTTCTCCACTCCATATATCTCCATAAACCGTTCAAGGTCACCGCTGCCCTTCACCGCCATGACCTCCGTAAATTTCCCTGTCTTCCGGTCTTTAAACCCTGCCACCTGCTCTCCCGTGCAGATGCTGCACCTCACCACAGCTTTCTGGTTCTCCCTGTCAAAAGAGACCTTAGGCACATTCGCCTTCTTCTTTCCAAACATGCGCGATCCCCTCCCATGCAAATCGGAAAGCCGCCGGAATCCCCCGCAGCTTTCCGATCCGATTCTGCCTTCGCCCTACCGGTTCCGATACCTGTCCAGCAGCCGGTTGATCCTCCCGGCCGGGTTCAGCAGATCGCTCAAGGAGGCGTCATGGTTTAAATTATCGATGATCAGGGCAATGTACTTGCTCATATCCACACCTGCGTAATACGGCCTGGACAGAAGCTCCGGACTCTGGTACACCAGGTTGGTAGTAAAGATACGGTCGATAATCCCGTCTTCATAGAACTTGTCAAACTTGTCAAGGCCGTTGGTGAACAGGCCGAAGGTGGAGAAGATAAACACTTTCCTGGCCTTCCGCCGCTTCAGCTCCGAGGCCACGTCCTGCATACTCTCGCCGGAGGAGATCATATCGTCCACTATGATCACATCCTTCCCCTCCACGCTGGTTCCCAGAAATTCGTGGGCCACGATAGGGTTCCTGCCGTCTACGATCTTTGTGTAGTCCCGCCGCTTGTAGAACATCCCCATATCCAGTCCCAGCACATTGGCAAAATACACGGCCCTCGTCATGCCTCCCTCGTCCGGGCTGATGACCATCATGTGGTCGCTGTCGATCTGAAGATCCGTCTCCACCTTCAAAAGCTGCTTGATAAACTGATATGCGGGCTGCACGGTCTCAAAGCCCTTCTCAGGAATGGCATTCTGAACTCTGGGGTCGTGGGCGTCGAAGGTGATGATATTCTCCACACCCATGTTGGCCAGCTCCTGAAGGGCCAGGGCACAGTCAAGGGATTCTCTGCTGGAACGCTTGTGCTGTCTTCCCTCATAGAGGAAGGGCATGATCACATTGATCCTGCGGGCCTTTCCCGCCGCGGCCGCAATGATCCTCTTCAGATCCTGGAAGTGATCGTCCGGCGACATATGGTTGGTCATACCGCACAAGGAGTAGGTCAGGCTGTAATTGCACACATCGACCATGATATACAAGTCGTCGCCCCGGACAGACTCTTCCAGAGCTCCCTTTGCCTCTCCGGAGCCAAACCGTGGTGTCTTCGCGCCGATGATATAAGAATCTCGCTGGTATCCTGCAAACGCGATGGTAGATTTATGTTCGCTTTCTCGTTCTCGTCTCCAATTCACAAGATAATCATTGACTTTGTTTCCCAGTTCCGTACAGCTCTTAAGGGGTACAAGTCCAAGGGGGCCAACTGGAATCGTCTCAATGGTCTTCTCTTCGTATATCATGTTTATAATCCACCTTTCTGCGAAAGGCACCGATGGGGTTATGAAACCCACTTCGGGCTTTTGCTATCTTAAATTTCCTGATATAGTTTTCTTGGTAAGACTGACACACTACAGAACA
>CATLBR010000027.1 GCA_949879795.1 uncultured Hungatella sp. | reverse complement strand
GTCAACTGTTTTTTTACTTTTTTTGGATTCTTTTTTGAACCCCGCCTCTTGTCTCAAGCGGCGTGTTTTATACTAGCAGACATCCTTAGGTTTGTCAACCTCTTTTTTGCTTTTTTTACAATATTTTACTTTTTAATCTTCAGAAACCATAAACGGCAGATGTATTTGTGATCTCCTGCCACTCTGACAGCATCTGCCCGCCCCGCGGCCTATGCCGTTTTGCGGCATACTCCTCCGCGCGGGCCCGGGCATAAAAAGGCTGCAGCTCAAACCCGCTGCAGCCTTGTGGACTTTCCTGTTAAGTCAGATCTTCTCCGTTGGTCTCAATAACCTTTTTATACCAGTAGAAAGAATCCTTGCGATAACGGTCCAGAGTCTTCAAGTCAAACTCTTCCCTGTCTACGTAGATGAAGCCATAGCGTTTTACCATGCCTTCGTGAGTGGAGATCAGGTCGATCGCCGACCACGGACAGTAACCCATCATCTCACAGCCGTCTGTGATGGCCAGGCGAACCTGCTCAATATGTTTGCGCAGATACTCGATCCTGTAGGGATCGTGTACTTTTCCGTCCTCAGTCAACTTGTCATAGGCGCCCAGACCGTTCTCGGTGACGATCATGGGAAGACGGTATCTGGAATACATCTCACGGATGGTGGCTCTAAAGCCCATGGGATCGATCTCCCAGCCAAATTCCGTGGTGGGCAGGTGGGGATTGCGGAAACCTTTATAGAAACCTGTCTCCCCTCTTGCAGTCTGCTGGTCAGCTCCCGGATTTATGGTCTCAGTGCCGTCGCTTGCCTCTACCGTCGCTGTATTATAATAGTTGAATCCGATAAAATCGGGATGTCCGTTCTTCAGGGCCTCGGCATCTCCGGGGGCGAACTCCGGAGTGGCGTCGTGTTCTTCCAGGTAAGACCACACCAGATTATTATACACACCGTACACAGCCATATCCAGATACAGCCAGTTACGGATGGCATTGTAATTCTGGGCAGCCAGATTGTCTTCCGGCTTACAGCTGGCCGGATATACCAGAGAAATATTCGGAGCCGGACCGATCTTGGCATGAGGCAGCATCTCATGGCACAGAGCCATAGCCTTTGCCTGGGCCACCAGCATGTGATGGTTCTGCTGGTAAGTCTCTTTCAACACATTGGTGCAGCCTTCGGGAATCGTCAGTGTTCCGATCAACGGTCCTACCAGAGTCAGCATATTCTGCTCGTTGATAGTCAGCCAGTACTTTACACGGTCTCCAAAATTCTCAAACATCACCTTGGCGAAATTCAGGAACCAGTCAACAGATTCCCTGTTTGACCAGGACCCTCTCTTATCCAGCGCGGCAGGCATATCGAAATGGAACATGGTAACCAGCGGTTCGATGCCATACTTCAGGCACTCGTCGATCACATTGTTATAATACTGAATTCCCTTGGGATTCACCTCCCCTGTTCCCTCAGGTAAAATTCTGGACCAGGCGATGGAAAAACGATAGGTCTTAAATCCCATCTCCGCCATCAGTGCGATGTCCTCTTTGTACCTGTGATACTGGTCCGCACAAACGGTCAAATCAGAAGTCCCCTCCGGCACTTTTTTCACATCCTGGCAGGATGGTCCTTTGCCGTCTTCCAAATTTGCTCCCTCTACCTGATACGCAGAAGTACTTGCCCCCCAAAGAAAATCCTCAGGAAATGGTTTTAATGTCTTGTGCAGCATCTCTCTTCTTCTCCCTTCAAATTTTTACCATAAGATACAGCCTTATTATACCCTGTCTGTCCTGTTTTGAAAAGGGAAATATTTCCTTGAAAAAGGTTTTTTTTTCTTTGGTTCGGCCGATATATAACTATAGAAGAACACTCAAAAAGGAGGCCTACTCATGAATGTCACAGAGAAAAACTGGCAGTCTGCTGCCGGCTCCGCCTACGGGACTTACGGCCTCAGAGAGAGCCGCAGAACTGACAACAGCAAAACAAACTCTTTGTCCGCCGCTTCGAAAAGCGCTTCAGATACCCCCGGGCTGTCCTCTGCCTTGATTCCGGAAAAGTCCGAACCTGCCTTCAAGATGAAGTCTTCCGGGCCCTCCAACTCTGTGGGGGAACTGGCTGCCATGCTTTCCAAGGCGGAGACGATCATGGATGTACAGCAGGTTATGTCGAAAGCCATGCGGGCTCTGGCTGATTTAAAGATGGCAGCCATATCCAGCGAGGGCAAGGAGGCCAAGAAGTATGCCCAACAGATCAAGCGCATGGAAAAGCTGATCAAACGTATCCAAAAAAAGCTGAAACACTTAAGTAAAGAAGAACGCATGGAGAACCAGCGCAAAAAGGCTCTGAAACGTGCGGAGGAAGAGAAAGCAAGGCAGATTGAGCAGGAACTGCAGGCCAGACGCAAAAAACGCCGCAGAGAGGAACAGCGCTATGCTCTGAAGGAACTGGCAGAAGACGGAAAGACAGGCTCCAGCGACCCCATATCCTCCATGACGGAATCTCTGTCAGGTATCTCGTCCCCTGATATTCCTGCGATGACCGGAATCGGCGACCTGGTGACAGGGACAGCTGATTTTTCAGGCGCGGAGGCCATATCTATCGATATCTCTGTTTAAAAGAAAGGATTTATTTATGGTACATTTGCTGTCAGCTGCCGGACAGGCAGCATTGCTTTCACTTGGGCTGGCGCTTATGGCTCCCTGTCAGGCGCTGGCCCTCACTTCTGATTACGGCCCCGGACAGGCTCTGGAAGAGGCCCGAAACGCAGAGGCTCAGAGGCTTTCTAGGGAACAGGCCCGGGAGGAATCTCCTGAATACCAGGCCTTTCTGGAGAACGCAGCTCAGACTCTCCCTGTCCTCACCTTTGACGTAAACCGTTTCACATTGCCCCCCGAAGCCGGCATGCTGGTCGTGGTGGAGGGCACCAAAGACAGCTTCTGCGATGTCTATGTCTACGAAAAGGCCGCCGGCAGCTGGTGTCAGAAACTGACCGCAGCCGGACATCTGGGACTGAACGGCATGAACAGCCACCGGAGAGTGGGAGACAAGACCACCCCCATAGGTGTCTTTAAGCTGAACACGCCTTTCGGGCAGGCCTCCCCCAAAAAAGGGTTCCCAAAAGATTACATTCAGGTGGACCCCTCCTATGTTTGGAGCGACGACGCCAACCGGCTGGTCAAGGACGCGCAGGTGCCTGGAGAAAAGGTGGGAACTCCCCCCTATGTGGATTACTACGACTATGTCCTGGATATGGGCTTTAATCCGGAAGCCATCCCCGACCAGGGCTCCGCTCTCTTCCTCCACTGCGAGGGAGAAATCTGGACGTCTTCATCCGGCTGTGTGGGCATCCCCAGAGATAAGATGGAGGAGATCATGAAGCTGTACGGAACCTGGGGTACCGACCGCTGCTTCATCGCTCTGGCGCCGGAGAACTCCTTTGATTCCATCTATGACACATTTGGAACCAACCATGGTCTGTCGCCAGGCCATGACCCCTCCATGGCGGGGAGTCCCAGAGAATAAGCGTAAACGAAGCGGGGGATATTCCCCCGTTATTTGCCAAGTTCGCCAATTGCCCTCTCCATACCGTGTGACATCACATGTGATACTTTTTATCTTCTGACACCTATATATTGTTGTATATATGAATATAAATAAAATCCCATGAAATACCGATTCTCAGCAAAAACATCGATATTTCATGGGATTTTTCGGCAGCGGAGACGATGGGATTCGAACCCATGTGCCGGGATGAACCGACAAACGCATTTCGAGTGCGCCGCGTTACGGCCGCTTCGCTACGTCTCCATCTGATTGACATTGCCTGCTGAAATGCCGGCTACCTGTAGATTATACACGATAAAACGGTTTTTGACCAGTAGCCGGCACAATTTTTTTTATTTTTGTTCATATTGTCAAACCAGGAATAAATTTTCCTGTCTGCATCAGCTTTGGGCGAAGGACGGAGACAGTCATAAAGGACTACTGCCCAAAGTACCGGTTGACCCCGTCCAGAAGTCCTCCTGCCAGCTTATCCAGAGCCGCATCCGAGTGGTCAGACACCTTGTCGCCCAGTTCGATGTCTATGGAGGGAACCGTGGAGTAGGAGGTCTGAGTCAGATCCATCTCCATGGAACCGCCTGAAAAAATCTTCACTCCAGCGTCCCGGAGCCCTGCCACCAGGCTCTCTCCCAGGGCATTGTGCTTCTCCCAGTTGGATTTCACCGGCTCCATGGCACGGTAAGAGGATGCGCTGGGCACACTCATGTAAAAGGCCCCTTTGTCGCTGGTGGTGGAATCCCAGTGGAGGGCAATGTGGCAGTCAGCCATATTGTTTGCGATCACTGTTCTCGCCACATTGTCAAGCTGCACGTCATCGCTCTCCCTGATCATAAGCACATCATATCCTGCATCCAAAAGTCTGCCCTTCAGCTTCATGGCCATAGCCAGCGTCACCTTTGCCTCCGCCGTTCCGTCAGAGAAAGTCATTCCGCTTGAGACAGCCACAGCCGATGTGGCTCCCGCCGCCGTAGTTCCGCCGGTAACCTTGGGAGTCCCGTCCGGATGACACTGGGTCTTGACACTGGAGCCGCCGCTTGTGCCGTGGCCTGCGTTGACACAGACAGTGATACCTTTGCGTTTATCGCCTTTGGCCTTGTAAAGTGTAGCGGAGCCGGAATTGATCTTGGAAAATTCTGCATACTTCCAGGAGGCATCCAGCGTGACGGAGCCGTCGGCTGTCCCCTGAGATGAAGCGGCCACCGCCGCCGTGGTCTCCGGCTGCTTCGGCTCGCTGACAGACAGATATCTGCTGGCGATGTAACATGTCACTCCGTTGTACTCCACCCTGCTCCAGGTCTCATCATAACCGGTCCTGCGCAGCTTTTCCCCTGTCTGGAATACTGCCATAACCTGGGATGAAGTGCTTGCAGACGCCCTTATATTCACATCGCTTCCCGTCACGTAGACCGTCTCGTCCCGTGTCTCCATGGCCGGTATGGTTTCTCCCACCAGAGTCTGTTCCCTGCTGCTGCTCTCCGCTGCTGCACCCCCGCCCCGAGTCTCATCTTCTGCGCTGCCGTCCTCTATAGTTATCTCTATAAGTGTCTCTTCTTGTTTCTGGCGGACTTCCGACGATTCTGACACCACGTCATGATTCCCTTTCTGACAGCCTGACACGACAGCCGCCAGCGCCAGAGCCGCCAGATACAATGCCCTTTTATTTTTTGTGTTTCGCCTTATCATTCCTGTTTTCATTCTATAACTCCTCCTCCGACTACATAGTCCCCTTCATAAAACACAACTGCCTGTCCCGGGGTTATAGCCCGCTGAGGCTCCTGGAACCGGCACTCCACCTTGTCCTGCTCCACTTCCCTGATCACACATTCTGCCCCCCTGTGGCTGTATCGGATCTTTGCAGTCACTTCCATCTCTTCGCCCCGAAGGCCGTCCACAGACATCCAGTTCAGGTTCCTGCACACAAGACGGTCCGAGAATACATCCTCCGCGCCTCCGACGACTACCTCGTTGGTCTCCGGGCGGATCTCCACCACAAACGCTGGCCGTCCCAGAGAAAGATTCAGTCCCCTCCTCTGGCCTACGGTGTAGTGGGTGATTCCTCTGTGGCGTCCCAAAATATGTCCTTCCGGATCTACAAAATTGCCTTCCGAAACCTTAACCGGGCTGTTCTTCTCTATATATCCCGCATAATCATTGTCCGGAATAAAACATATCTCCTGGCTGTCAGGCTTGCCTGCCACCGGAAGACCAAGCCTGTCCGCAATGCGGCGTATCTCCTCCTTGCTGTACCTGCCTACCGGCATGAGTGTGTGTGACAGCTGATGCTGAGTCAGATTGTAGAGGGCGTAAGTCTGATCCTTGGCTGCCGTAACCGACTTTTTTAAAGCATACCTTCCGTTTGGAAGCCTGTCAATCTGGGCATAGTGACCGGTGGCAATATAGTCTGCCCCTATGTCCATACTCCTTTTTAACAGAGCTTCCCACTTCACATGCCTGTTGCAGGCGATGCAGGGATTGGGAGTCCTGCCGTGTACATACTCGTCCACAAAATAATCGATGACCTGACTCTGAAATTCCTGTCTGAAATTCATAACATAATAAGGGATTCCCAGATCCCACGCCACTCTCCTGGCATCCTCCACCGCACTCAAGCCGCAGCAGCCCTCCCCTTTTTCCGAAGCTGTCTGCTCCTGCTGCCAGATCTCCATAGTGACGCCTATGACGTCATATCCCTGCTCTTTTAAAAGGTATGCAGCCACAGATGAATCCACGCCGCCGGACATACCTACCACCACTTTTTTTCTGCCCATGTTCTGATGCACAGGACCGTCCCCGCTCCCGGGGACAGTCCCATGTTCCGTGCTTCCTCTCTCAATACTCCTCGTCCTCGTCGTGCTCACTGATGTCGGACTTAGGCTTCTCCAGACCTTCGATGGTGATACCGTTCTTTTGGGCGTAATCCCACAAGGCTGCGTGGATGGCCTCTTCCGCCAGCAAAGAACAGTGAACCTTCACCGGAGGAAGGCCGTCAAGAGCCTCCATCACCGCCTTGTTGGTCACTTCCATGGCCTCCTGCACCGTCTTCCCTTTCACCATCTCCGTGGCCATGCTGCTGGTGGCCACTGCCGCTCCGCACCCGAAGGTTTTAAATTTTACATCCTGGATCACCTGATTCTCATCGATATCCAGGTAGATTCTCATGATATCGCCGCACTTGGCGTTTCCCACGGTTCCTGTTCCGCTGGCATTTTCAATCTCTCCCACATTTCTGGGATTCTGAAAATGATCCATCACCTTTTCCGTATACATAACTGTCTCCTCTTCTCTTATGCCTGATTGTTTTTCATAAAGTCCTCGTACAGCGGGGACATGGACCTGAGTCGGTCCACGATCTCCTTGATCTTCTCCACCACATAATCCATCTCTTCTCGGGTGTTCTCCTCACTCAGCGTCAGTCTCAGAGAGCCGTGGGCAATCTCATGGGGAAGACCGATGGCCAGAAGCACATGGGACGGGTCCAGGGAGCCGGAGGTGCAGGCAGAGCCGCTGGAACCACAGATCCCGTTCATGTCCAGCATGATCAGCATGGACTCTCCCTCGATAAACTGGAATGCGAAATTGGCATTATTGCTGAGCCGGCAGGTTCTATGCCCGTTTAACCGGACAAAAGGAACCTCCGTCGTGACTCTCCCGATGAGGTAATCCCTCAGCTCTCTCTCCTTTTCGGCTCTCTCTTCCATGGTGTCCATGGCCAGTTCCACCGCTTTCCCCAGCCCCACGATGCCGGGGACATTCTCCGTGCCGCCCCTGCGCTTTCTCTCCTGAGCGCCGCCGTGGACGAAGGAGCGCAGTTTCAGCCCGGTGCGGATATACAAAAATCCTATGCCCTTGGGCCCGTTCAGCTTATGGGCGCTGGCGCTGAGCATATCGATATGGTATTCATCTACATTGATGGGGACATGGCAGTAGGCCTGGACCGCGTCGGTGTGGAACAAAATTCCGTGCTCCCTGGCGATCTCCCCGATCTCCTTTATGGGTTCAATGGTTCCTATCTCATTGTTGGCAAACATGATGGAGATCAAGATGGTGTCCTGCCTGACAGCCTTTTTCAGCTCATCCACTTTCACAATCCCGTTCTCGTCCACATCCAGATAGGTGACCTCAAAGCCTCTCTTTTCCAGATACTGACAGGTGTGAAGCACCGCATGGTGTTCAATCTTGCTGGTGATAATGTGTTTCCCTTTAGCCTGGTATGCCTCCGCCGCGGCCTTGATGGCCCAGTTGTCGGACTCCGTGCCTCCTGCCGTGAAATAGATCTCGTTTGCCTTTGCCCCCAGACTCTTTGCTATAGTCTCCCGGGAATGGGCTATGGCCTGCTTGCAGGGAGCAGAAAACTCATACACCGATGAAGGATTGCCATAATATTCCGTAAAATATGGCATCATGGCATCCGCCACCTCCGGCCGCGTCCTGGTAGTGGCCGCATTGTCCAGATAAATTACTTGACTCATGTGTGAAATCCGCCTTTCTGTAGTATTAAAGTTAAAAGCTTCATCTACGTTCTCTATTATATAGTATATCCCGGCGATTGCAATATGGAATTATTTTCATTTAAAGTTTTTGGGAAAATGTGTATGGGGCTGTTTCCGTTCTACCATATGGTATATCTACATAAGCTATACCAATACCTTTCTCCCGGAGTTTTCATGACTGATTTCTTTAAAAAGCACACTCTGATCACAGGAACTCTCCTTCTGACTGCCACTGGTCTGTCCACCAGGGTCCTCGGATTTTTCTACCGCATCTTTCTCTCCCGCACAATCGGAGCCGAGGGTCTGGGGATCTACAACATGGTGCACCCTGTCTACGGAATCTGTTTTGCCCTCTGCGCCGGCTCCATCCAGACCGCCATATCCCGTTTTGTAGCCGCCAATGTACAAAAAAGCAGACAGATTTTCCGCACCGGCCTTGTGATCTCCCTGTCTCTGGGACTTGGTCTGGCGGCCCTGATCATCCGCTTCGCGGTTCCACTGGCCCACTATGTCCTTATGGAAGACCGCTGTGC
The DNA here is from genome assembly GCA_949879795.1 of uncultured Hungatella sp. Lineage (GTDB taxonomy): Bacteria > Bacillota > Clostridia > Lachnospirales > Lachnospiraceae > UBA3402. The sequence goes on along the minus strand of CATLBR010000027.1, from coordinate 17,100 downwards.
CTCCCTTCTCCCGTTCATGGCGGTATCCGTGCCCTTCTCAGCCATTCACGCATGTGTCAACGGCTATTACTACGGCGTACAGAAAACCAGGGTTCCCGCCGCATCACAGATTGCGGAGCAGACCGTCCGCATAGCAGCAGTGTTTCTCATAGCTGATATTCTCACCGAGAGCGGCCGTTCCGTCACCGTTGAGCTGGCAGTGATCGGGCACCTTATCGGAGAGTTGGCAGCCTGTCTTTTTTCCGTATTCTGCTTCTGCCTGTTTACGCCGAAAGACAGCGGCAAGGAAGCTGTTCCCACCCGCTCTTTTGCATCCTCCTTCCGCGAGACCGCCTCTCCCCTCATGGCCCTGGCCCTTCCCCTTATGGGTAACCGGCTGGTGCTGAATCTCCTCTCCAGCGCCGAGGCCATCTGGATTCCGGGCAGCCTCTCCGCCTACGGGCTCTCCTCGACGGAGGCTTTAAGTATCTATGGGGTCCTGACGGGGATGGCCATGCCCTTTATCCTCTTCCCCTCCGCCCTCATCAACTCCATGGCCGTGCTTCTCCTTCCCACAGTGGCAGAGGCACAGGCAGGCGGCAACGATACCCGCATCGCCCAGACCATCTCCATGTCCCTGCGCTACAGCCTGTATATGGGGATTCTGTGCATCGGCATCTTCACCTTATTCGGCGCGGAATTGGGCATAGGGGTTTTCAAGGACTCTTCTGCAGGCTTATTTATGCAGATTCTCGCATGGCTGTGTCCCTTCCTCTACCTCGCCACCACCATGGGAAGCATACTAAACGGACTGGGAAAGACCACCACCACATTCATCCAGAACATTGCCGCCCTCCTTCTGCGCCTGGCTTTTGTGCTCTTTGGCATTCCCCGGTTCGGCATTATGGCCTACCTGTGGGGAATGCTGGCCAGTGAGCTTTTGCTGGCTTTTCTTCACCTCGCCTCTCTCAAACACCTGGCAGATTTTTCCTGGAACGCAACAGAGATGATCGTCAAACCGGCGGTTCTCCTGATCATCTCCATAGGTGTTTATTATGCGTTCTTTTCTGTGTGGGACGGTTTCGACGGCATGGGGCTTTTTGTCTCCACTGCCCTTCATATCATAGTTCTCAGCCTTTGCTACGGGATTCTTCTGATGGTCTTTCATCTGGCGAAGCGTCCTTTTGCAAAGAGATAAGCTCGTTCTCAAACGGCTTTTTTCCGCTTTTTGGCTTCCCGCTTCCGGGCGCAGAAAATGAAGTCAATCTCTAAATTGAATTGCGCCTGTGGCCGCATCCATGCTTTCCACTATGGCAAGAGACTCCAGGCGATAGCCAAGATTTCTGATGGTGCGCCCTCCCGGCTGGAAGCCTTTCTCCACGGCAATCCCGATTCCCGCAAGGGACGCTCCCGCCTGAGATACGATGGAGATCAGCCCCTGCAGGGCGCAGCCGTTGGCCAAAAAATCGTCAATAATAAGAACATGGTCATCAGCCCCCAGAAATTTTTTGGATACAATCACCTGATTTTTACATTTGTGAGTGAAAGACTCCACCTCCGCCACATACATGCCTCCGTCGATATTGATGCTTCTGGACTTTTTGGCAAAGACTACCGGCACGTCAAAATACTCGGAAGCAATACAGGCAATCCCGATCCCTGACGCTTCTATCGTCAATATCTTGTTGATATAAGTGCCTTCAAACCGCCTCTTCCATTCCTCCCCCATCTGTCTGAACAGCCTGATATCCATCTGATGGTTTAAAAACGCGTCTACCTTCAGAACATTTCCCTCTTTTACAATTCCGTCCCTCCGGATTCGTTCTTCTAAAAAGTTCATCTGTGTCTCCTCCAATATTTTTCACGGTACCCCTCTGTCAGCTTTGAACCCTCTTCTCCCACCCGCTGAACCGGTAATAAAGCATAAACAGTGTGGAACACATGATCCAGCCGGCAGGGTAGCCGAAGCCGACCACATAAATATTGTTCACCACATGGGTGGCCGCGAACAGATAGAGCTGACGGAACAGCACAAAAGAAAAGATCATAATAAACATTGGCGCATTGGCGTCCCCCACACCTCTCAGGGCTCCCGACAGCACCTGGTTAAAGCAGCAGCAGGTAATAAAAAGCAGGCAGAACCGCACAAAGAATACTCCATAGTAGATCACGGAAGCATCCTGGCTGAACATATGCATAGCCGCCTCCGCGAATATCCACAGAGGGATGATGCCGCAGATGGTGATAACAACGGACATTCCAAGTCCTGTATATGTACCCTTCTTTGCCCTCTCCATATTCCCCGCACCTGTGTTCTGTCCCACAAAGGTGGTGACTGCCATTCCCATGCTCTGCATGGGCAGGAATACAAACTGATCGATCTTGGTATAGCAGCTCCAACCCGCCATACAGCTGGCCCCGAAGCTGTTGATGTAGGCCTGAACCACCACATTGGAAAAACAGGTGATGGCCGACTGGATCCCCGTGGGCAGTCCGATGGAGAGAATCTGCCTGAGAATTCTTTGATTCAGCCTCATATCCTTTATGGTAAAGCGGTAGATATCCTTTGTCCTCATCAAATACGCGAGGATCAGGCTGGCGGACACAAACTGGGAGATGATAGTTGCATAAGCCACACCTGCTATCCCCAGCCCAAAGGCAATGACAAACAGCAGATCCAGCACAATATTCATAAGGCTGGACAGGCACAAAAACATCAGCGGACGCTTGGTGTCCCCCACCGCGCGCAGAATGCCGCTTCCCATATTGTAGACGAGGAGACCGGAGATCCCCGAAAAATAGATCCGCAGATAGACAGCGGCAGAATCCATCACATCCTCCGGCGTGGACATGAGGCGGAGCATGAAAGGAACCATGGACACGCCGATGACCGTAAACAGTACGCTGAAAAACAGAGTTACCGCCATGGTGGTTTCCACAGCCTGGTGTACATTTTCCTCATCGTGTGCCCCAAAGTAATGACTGATCACCACTCCTGCTCCGATGGACACTCCGTTGAAAAACAGCACCAGCATGTTGATGATGCTGGCCACGGACCCTACGGCCGCAAGTGCTTCTTTTCCCACAAAGTTGCCTACCACCAGGACATCCACCGTGTTGTAGAGCTGCTGAAACAGATTTCCCAAAAGCAGCGGAATCGCAAACAGTATCAAAAGTTTGGCGATGGAACCCTGAGTCATATCCATAGCCGTTGTTTTCTTAGGCGCCGTAACAACATGTGTGTGATTCATAATAATCTAACCCTTCTTCTGTGTCGAAATTCTTGCCGGAGCACCTTTGCCTTTTCAAGCAGATACTTACAGGCATGCTCCTCTAAATTGAATTATAATTTCTCGGTTATTTAGTGTCAATGCTTTTATAGGATATAAAAACGGAGAGCCTTCGTGCTCTCCGCTGTGTCTTCTTTCTTTATAAAATCAATCGTCCTACCGAATCTGATCCAATGCCCTGGGCTTCACCCCATCGGGTATGGGGATATAGTTCTGCCCCTCAAACTCCTGGTCAAACTCCCGTCTGGCTTCAGCCAAAAGTTCTCTATCCTCCATAAGGGTCATGGCTGCCAGCGCGATGGTTTTTCCAGCGAAAGCCATGCCTTTGTGGGCTATGGAGGACTTGCCCTGGGCCACCACCTGCCAGGAATGTCCTGGTGTGCCTGGTGCCCACGTGGCAGTGTAGATCTGGGCCGTGGGGCACATCCAGCTTGCGTCTCCCACATCCGTGGATCCGCCTCCCGATGATACCTGGTGAATCTCCTCGTAGGGAACAATAAAATCATACAGACGGCTGTTTCGTCTGTCCCTGAGGAATTTCACATTCTCCGGAACCATGTGGTCCTCTATGAGCTTACTGTAGGAAGCAGCGCCTCCGCCGGGAACCGTGGCCGTGTAATCGGCAGCCAGTTTGTACTCTTCCTCTGTATACTCGGGAACCCCCACTTCCTTCATGGCCTGGTACAGCGCTTTCTCCAAAACCCGGTTGGACACCAGATTGGCGCAGGACTTGATAAACTCATGTCTCCCCGTGGTCTCGGTCATCAGGGCCGCTCCCTGGGCGATCTTGTGAACCCGCTCCATCAGCTCATAGGCCTGCCCCACCTTGGGGGCCCGGATGAGGTAGATCGCCTTGGCCCGGTCCTGAACCACGTTGGGGGAATAGCCGCCTGTATCCGTGATCGCGTAGTGTACCCTGGCCGCGTCCATCATGTGCTCCCTGAGGAAATTGCAGCCAATGTTCATCAGCTCCAGGGCATCCAGGGCGCTGCGACCCATCTCGGGACACCCGGCGGCATGAGCGCTGATTCCGTGAAACTCGTAGAGAATCTGGAAGTTTGCCAGGGAACTGTCCTTGCATACCTCATTTACCGTGGACGGATGCCAGGTGAGGGCGGCATCCAGGTCCTTAAACGCTCCTCCCCTGGCCATAAAGGCCTTTCCAGATCCCCCTTCTTCTCCCGGGCAGCCATAGAAGACCACGGTCCCCTCATGGCCGTCCTCCAGATACTTTTTCACCGCCAGGGCTGCCGCTGCCGCCCCTGCTCCCAGAAGGTTATGGCCGCATCCATGGCCGCAGGCACCTGGAACCACTGCATGTTTTTCCGTCACCCCCGCGGTCTGGCTCAGGCCCGACAGGGCGTCAAACTCTCCCAACACCCCGATCCGGGGGGATCCGTTTCCATACTCTGCTGTAAAAGCGGTATCCACCCCGTAGGCTTTCTCATTTACCACAAAACCCTCGCTCCTGAAAAATTCCATCAGAGCGGCCTCTGACTGAAACTCCCCGAAAGCCGTCTCCGGACAATCCCAGATCTTATCCGCCAAGCCTTTTATCTTGTCCTGCTTTCTGTCAATCTCCTCCAGATATCCTTTCAGTTTCTCCCTGGATTCACTCATCAATCTCTCTCCTTTTTCTCTTTTTCCGCCCTAAGGATCTGCCCTAAGAAACCGCCCTGAAACACGCCACCCTGTGGCCCGGCTCTACCTCCTGGATCTGGGGGGCCCGGACACAGCACTCTTCCGTGGCATAGGGGCACCGGGTGTGGAACACACACCCCTCCGGAGGATACATGGGAGAAGGCAGTTCTCCCACCAACGTCATCCGCTCCTTCTTCTTGTGGGGATCCGGATCCGGAACCGCTGACAAAAGCGCCTGAGCGTAGGGGTGGAGGGTGTTGGAGAACAGTTCCTGAGCAGGGGCCTCCTCCATGAGATGCCCTAAATACATGACTCCCACACGGTCTGATATATATTTTACCACACTCATGTCGTGAGCGATAAACAAAAATGAAATATTATCCTTTTCTCTCAGTTCCTGGAGCAGATTGATGATCTGGGCCTGGATGGACACATCCAGAGCCGACACCGGCTCGTCGCAGACAATGATCTTAGGATTGAGGATCAGGGCCCTGGCCAGCCCCACCCTCTGCCTCTGGCCTCCGGAGAATTCGTGGGGATAGCGGTAAAAGTGTTCCGGCTGCAGGCCTACCTTTTTCATGATCTCCATGGCCGTCCTCATCCGGTCCGACTTCCCCCGCGCGCCATGAATCTCAAGGGCCTCCATCAGGATCTCCCCCGCTCTCTGCTTCGGGTCCAGAGATGTGTAAGGATCCTGAAAGACCATCTGCATGGTCCCCCGGATTTTGGCAAGCTCCTTCTCACTCATGTCCGTGATATCCTGGCCCATAACCTGGATTCTCCCCGCCGTAGGGTCTGTCAGGCGGATCAGCGTCCTGCCCAGGGTACTCTTTCCGCAGCCGGTCTCTCCCACCAGCCCGTAGATCTCCCCCTCATAGATGGTGATATCCACCCCGTCCACGGCCTTCACAAACCGCTTCTCTTTCCCAAGACCGGAATGAACCGGAAAATACTTCTTTATATTCTCGCCTTTCAAAACTACTTTTCTATCTTCCATCCCGCACCGTCCTATCCTCTATCCGCTCTCCTATCCGCCAGATGGCACCGAACCTTCTGACTCTCATTGACCTTCTTAAGCTCAGGGGCTTTGGTTCGGCACTCCGCCCCGGCATAAGGGCATCTGGGCGCGAACCGGCACCCTTCCGGAACCTTCCCCAAAACCGGCACGGTTCCCTTAATCTGATGCAGCTTCTCCCCTTTTTGGCTGTCCAGCTTGGGTATGGAGGCGATGAGCCCTTTCGTGTAGGGGTGGAGAGGACGGTCAAAAATGTCCTCCACAAGTCCCTCCTCCACGATCTGTCCCAGATACATCACAAGGACTCTGTGGCAGGTCTCCGCCACCACAGCCAGGTCATGAGTGATCAGCATGACTCCCATATCCAGTTTCCGGTTCATCTCCACCATCAGATCCATGATCTGAGCCTGAATGGTCACATCCAGGGCCGTGGTGGGCTCGTCGGCTATGAGAATATCCGGGCGGCAGGCCAGGGCCACCGCGATCATCACTCTCTGGCGCATGCCTCCCGACAACTCAAAAGGATACTGGAAAAAGCGTCCCTCCGGGTCAGGAATCCCCACCATACCCAGCATCTTTACCGCCTTCTCCCTGGCATCTTTTTTTGATATATTCTGATGAATCATCAGGGCCTCCATAATCTGGTTTCCAACGGTAAACACAGGATTCAAGGAGCTGAGCGCATCCTGAAATACCATGGAGATCCTGGCTCCCCGTATTTTCTGCATCTCCTTTTGGGACAAATCAAACAGGTTCTGGCCCTCAAACCGGACCTGGCCGCTGTAGACAGCCAGATTCTTTTCATCGTACAGCCGGAGTATAGACTGGGAGGTAACGCTTTTTCCGCATCCGGATTCTCCTACGATCCCCAGCATCTCTCCCCGGTACACCTCAAAGGAGACCCCGTCGATAGCCTTTAAAAGCCCCCGCTCCGTCTTAAACTGTGTGCAGAGGTTATCTACCTCCAGAATTCTCTCCGCCATACATGCTCCTTCCTGCCCCTTTTATCTTGGGCCTCAATTACTCATTGGGTCAATAAAATCCCTGATTCCGTCTCCTAAAAGGTTCAGGCCCAGAACGGTCAGGGCCGTAAACGCGCCTGGATACAGCACCAGCCACCAGGCCGTGTAGATCACACCCTTCCCCTCGTTGAGAATATTTCCCCAGCTGGGCGCGGGAGCGGGAACCCCTGCCCCCAGAAAGCTCAGGGCCGCCTCTGTGATGATGGCGGAGGCAAACACGAAGGTCACCTGGACGATCACGGGAGAAATAATATTGGGCGCGATATGCTTCCACAGAATTCTGGTTTTTCCCGCGCCCAGACATTTCATGGACTCGATGTAGGTCTGCTCCCTCACCACCATGGCCTGGCCTCTGGCCAGTCTGGCCATGCCCGGCACGCTGACCACCACCAGACTGATCACCACATTTTTAATGTCCGCTCCCAGCACGGTCATCAGGGTGATGGCCAGCAGGGTGCTGGGAATGGCCTTGAGCCCGTCGCAGATCCTCATGAGAATATTGTCCGCCACCTTGTTGGCGCTGGCGTACAGACCAATGAGAACCCCCAGAAAACCTGTGGTGATTCCCACTAAAAAGCCCACGGTCAGGGAAATGCGGGCTCCGTAGAGAACCCGGGCAAATACGTCCCGCCCCATGGAATCCGTTCCGAACCAGTGCTCCGGGCTGCTCCCCTGGAGGCGGTTCACCGTGTCCAGAGCCAGAGGGTCGTATCGGCAGATCACGGGAGCCAGCACCGCCAGCATCACCATAACCGTCACAACGGTCAGTCCGAAGACGGACCCCCGGTTTTTGGTAAATCTTCGAATCCGGATCCCTCGCTGTTCCTTTTCCAGGCTTCTCCTCAGCTGTTCCATCTCATCCATGCCCTCAGACACATAGGGCAGTTCCACGGAGATCGCTCCTTCTCTCATCATACTACCACACCCTCCTCTCTAATTGACACGGACCCTGGGGTCCACGCAGCCATATAAAATATCAACCACCATGTTCACCAGAACATTAAACACGGCGATAAGCAGAACAATGGTCTGAATCACATAATAGTCCCGGCGGCCGATGGAGTTGACCATCAACTGCCCCAGGCCGGGGATCGCGAACATGCTCTCCACCACCGCCGCGCCAGACAGAGCCTGAATGACACTCTGGCCGAAAACCGTGATCAGGGTCACCAGCGTATTTTTAAACGCGTGCTTTGCCATGAGGGAGAATTCCCTCACGCCCTTGGCTCTGGCCATCTTGATATAATCACTACCCAGAACCTCCAGCATGGAGGCCCGGGTCATCCTCATCATCAGCGCTGCGTTCATAAACCCCAGGGCAACAGCAGGGAGGGTCAGGGACTTCAGATGAGCCCCCAGCCCCTCCTCAAGCCCCTTGTAGCCGGAAACCGGAAACCATCTGAGCTTTACTCCGAAGAGCAGCATGAGAAACAGTCCCAGCAAAAAACTTGGAAGAGAGATTCCCGCCAGGGAAACCGCCGTCACCCCATGGTCCGCCGCGGAACCCTTGTTTCTCGCCGCGACCATTCCCATGGGAACGGCGATGCAGGCGGCGATGCACAGAGAGTATATGGCCAGGGAAATGGTAGGTTTTATATGGCTGAAGATCATGGACGCCACAGTCTCGTTGTTGACCACGCTGACACCAAAGTCTCCTCTCAGCAGGTTACCCACCCAGATAAAGTACTGCTGCGCCAGGGGCCGGTCCAGACCCATCCTGGCCCGGAGGGCGGCGATGTCCTGTTCTGTAGCCAGATCGCCCAGCATGGCTGCCGCCGGGTCGCCGGGCACCAGATGTACCAGAGAAAATATGACTACCGAGACTACCAAAAGCACCGGCAGCACAGATAAAATCCGCTTTCCAATAAATTTGATCATGCCGTCCTCCTTTTATGGGAAACCGCCCTTTACGGGCTTTGCTCTTTTTTCTCAGGGATTGACTCACCCTGCTGTTTTGATCCCCGCGTTGTAAAACTTGGGGCCGCCGCTGTACATGTTGACGCCTTCCAGATCCTTATCCCACGCGAACATTCCCATGTAATGTCCCGGACAGATGATGGGCAGGTACTCCCAGGAATACCCCTGAAGTTCTTCCCAGCTGGCTTTTGCCTCCTCCAGGGTCACGGCTCCGGTCATCTTGCCGAACAGTTCTGCCAGCTTCGGGTCATCAGACCAGCCCGGATAGTTGGCTCCGAAGTACAGCTTCAGGGAAGGAACCGGAACCTCCGCGAAGGAAGTGATGTACATGTCGAACACGGAAGGATCTTTCCGGTAATCGATGAGTGTCGCCCAATCCACAACATTCAGCTCCACCGGAATGCCTATGGCCTCCAGCTCCGACTTCATGGCGATGGCCATTTTATCCATACCGTTCAGGCTGGCCACCAAAATCCTAAAGGGCTGGCCGCCATAGCCGTTGTCAGCCAAAATCTCCTTTGCCTTTTCAGGGTTCTTCTGGTTGTAGTGCTCACTTCCCGCATCCGTGTTCCAGAAAGGCTGGCCCGCGTCCATGTAGCAGGAACCCAGCTCATAGCCCCCTCCGGCATAGGCTGTCAGGATCTCGTCACAGTCAAGCGCCGTGTTCACCGCTGTGCGGAAGTACTGCTCTGCCCCGATTCCCTCCTTGTGGTTAAAAATCAAGGCGATGGAACCCGCCTGGCTTCTGGCCGTGGTCAGTTCCCCGTTGGCCTCCAGCCTGGGGTAATCATCATCTGACACACCAAAAATACAATCGTACTGCCCTGCCTCGATTCCCGCCGTTCCTGTGGCCTGGTCCGGCACAATATCGTACTCCAGATATTTTGTGGGAGCCCCTTTATAGCCTGCCCATCCGTCCATGGCCTCCCCCTCATTGCCGTAAGACACATAGTCGTCAAACCGCTCCAGCTTCACGTACTGATCCTGTTTCCACTCCAGAAACTTGTAAGGTCCCGTGCCGATGTAGTCTTTCATAAAACCGTTGTCGTCTTCATTGGCGCACGCCGCCGCCGTAGTGATGGCGGCTGGCTGGGCGGAACCGGCGATCATGGCAGGGAGAAGAATCAGAGGGGCATTTCCCACGATCTGTACCGTGGTGTCGTCCACCTTCTCAAAGCGGGCGTCTCCCACCATGGAACCCGCGGAGCTGAAGCCCTCGATCCAGCGGTTCATGGAAGCGACCACGTCCTCCGAGGTCATCTCGCTGCCGTCGTGGAATTTCACCCCGGTTCTCAACTTGAATGTCAGGGTTTTGCTGTCCTCGCTGAACTCAAAGCTCTCACACAACTCCGGAACCGCCTCCGCGTTGGCGTTCAATGTCACCAATTTCTCCCACACCGTGCCGTCACACATCTGCCTGGCGATGAGGGTACTGTTTTTATGTAAGTCCAGGGAAGGCGACTGCTGGGTCACCGCGATATGGAGCGTCTCTTTATAAGTTCCTCCTGTCTGTCCCCCTGCCTGCGCGGATGCCGCCGGACTCTCCGGTGAAGCCGAACCTCCGCCGCATCCGGTCAGCGCCACCATGGCTGCTATGGATAAAGCAAATAACTTCCGATATGTTTTTTTCATAATTGTCTCCTCCTTTTAGATGTGGCTATAAAACAAAACATGCATACTTCGAGCAGGTATTTTGCCTACGCCGTCGTATGCATGTATGGTTGCTTTTCTTAGGTTGGGTTACAGTATAGAAGATTTTTTCAACTCTGTCAACTGTAAAAAATCAACCAGGAGGAACGATTTCCTAATAAAATAAAGTGATTATGAGCATTTTCCTTTGTTTATAAACTTATTCCTCGAGTTTCCAACTTGTATTTCCGATATTCCAGATATTTTGTTCAGATATTTCTTAACATTATAAACCGTCTTTTAGGCTATTCTATCCTCAGCACCATCGCCTCATAAGCCCGCAGCTTCCCATCCCTGAACCCGTCCTCATAATTGGTTATGAGACATTTCCCGGAGGCAAATTCCTCCGGCACATGAAACACAGTGTCATGGTCCGTGAAATTGCAGGCCACCAAAAGCTTTTCCTCCCCCAGAATCCTCTCGTAGACAAACAGTTCCTCGCTGTCCGCCATCAAAAGCCGGTAGGTTCCCTCGACGATAATGGGATACTGCTTTCTCAGGGCGATCAGCTTCTGATAGTGGTAAAACACGGAATCCGGGTCCGCCAGTTCTGCCCTGGCGTTGATCTCTCTGTAATTGGGATTCACGGGCATCCAGGGGGTCCCTGTGGTAAAGCCCGCCTGGTCGGTGTCGTCCCACTGCATGGGAGTCCGGGCGTTGTCCCGGCTGACGGCTGTGATACAGGGCCAGAATTCTTCGTGGGAGACCCGGCCGCTCTCACACCACTCCTCATAGGCGTGGATGCTCTCAATGTCGTGGAAATCCCGGGGCCCTTTAAAGGGATAGTTGGTCATGCCCAGCTCCTCTCCCTGATAGATATAGGGGGTCCCCTGCATCATGTGAAGGCAGGTGGCCAGCATCTTGGCCGACCGGACACGGAAGAGTTTTCTGTCATCGCCGAACCTGGACACGGCCCTGGGCTGATCATGGTTGTCCCAGTACAGGCTGTTCCAGGCCTTGCCGGAAAGTTCTGTCTGCCACCTGGAAAGAATCTTCTTGAGCCGGGTCAGGGGCATCCGCTTCTCATTCCATTTTCCGTAGGGGCCGTGGACATCCACATGTTCAAACTGGAACACCATGTTCAACTCTCCCGTGTCATTTCCGGCGTAGACACAGGCCTCTTTCGTGGTCACTCCGGCCGTCTCCCCCACGGTCATGAGATCGTACTTTGACAGCACCTTTTGGTTCATCTCCCTCAGATACTCATGGACCCTGGGGCCGTGGACGCAGTAGGGAGAATAATCGCCGTAAAGGCCCCGGATCTCCCCGTCCGGCATGTCCTCTGTCTTGGAGATCATGCTGATCACGTCCATGCGGAACCCGTCGATGCCTTTTTCACACCACCAGGTCATCATGTCAAAGACATCTTCTCTCACCGCCGGATTGTCCCAGTTTAAGTCCGGCTGCTTTTTGGAAAACAGGTGAAGGTAATACTGGCCCCTCTCCTCATCAAACTCCCATGCCGGGCCGCCAAAGCATGCTCCCCAGTTGTTGGGCAGTCCGCCGCCTTCCTTCCCATCTCTCCAGATATAATAATCTCTGTAACGGTTGCCGTCTCCCTTTCGGCTCTCCACAAACCATCTGTGCTCATCAGAAGTGTGGTTCACCACCAGGTCCATAACGATCTTAAGACCCTTTTCATGGGCTTTTGCCAGCAGCTCGTCAAAGTCCTCCATGGTTCCGAATTCCGCCATAATGGCCTGATAATCGCTGATGTCATAGCCGTTGTCGTCGTTGGGAGACTGGTAGACAGGGGAAAGCCAGATCACGTCAACGCCCAGTTTTTTTAAATAGTCCAGGCGGCTCGTGATCCCCTTAAGATCCCCGATCCCGTCCCCGTTGCTGTCCATGAAGCTTCTGGGGTAGATCTGATAAACCACTGCCTGTTTCCACCATGGTGTGTTCATATGAATTCTCCTCCTTTTCCATAATTACATAATATGATACCAGGGTCAAAAGGTCATAAAATCCGACGCAAGCTTGCTTGCAAGAGGATTTTTGACCTTGGGACCCCAAAAAACGCCGAAAAGTAGCCATTTTTGATATAAAAATGAGCGGATTTGAGGTGTTTTAGTTTTCTTATTTCATAACCCAATGTCACTTCGTTAAGCGAATTCTGCTTTTGTCCTCCAGGCTCCTAGAGGGCTGTCACAATCTCCGCCACAGCCTCCACCACTTCTCTTCCGATACCCCTTCCGCCCAGTTCCGCCAGCAGCGCCGGGATCCGCCTCTCCTTCTGTACCAGCCTGTATACCAGGTCCTTCTGATCGAAAGATATCTCTGCCTGATTCAGCAGATCAAACACCCGCTCCCCGGTCTCATTGTCCCTGGTCCTGTATTTTAAGGGCAGGATGATCTCCAGCCTTTTTCCTGTGTCAAGGGGCTCCAGCTCAAAGGAAAGAGACTGTTTCTTCTCTTTATAAGAGATCACCGTGGTCTGGCGTTCCAGTGTTTTTCCGTCTGTCCGCAGGATGGCCTCCCTGGCCGCCTCCGGCCCGAATCCGGCCAGCTCTACGGTGATTCTCCTCTTTGCGGGAATCAGGGACAGATCTCCTTTGGCAGGCTCTATGGTAAACAGGGCCTGGCTCTCCGACTCTTTGTAGGTCATCCTGGTCTTGGCACAGATTCCTTTTTTATAATCCTGGCTTTCGTTGTCATCCTCATACAAGGTAAAAGCCCCATCCGCCCCTGCGTATACAAAAACAGTCAGGGAATCCGGATTTTTTGATGCCTCCCGTGCCAAGATTTCCTCTGTAAAGGGCAGGATCGCCCCGGCTTTTGCCAGGACAGGAATGCTCTCCAGGCCACGGTACATGGTAAGGCTTCTGTCTCCGTCGTAGATCATGCCCGTATATATGTCATACCAAATTCCCCCGGGAAGCCACACCTTCACCGGCGCCATGTTAAGTCCCCGGATCCTGGGTGTGGTGACGGGAGCCACTATCAGCTGGCTTCCGAAATAGTACTGGTTTTTCACCTGGTACGCCTGATCTTCTTCCGGATACTCATAGTACATGGGCTGGATCAAAGGCAGGCTTTCCTCATAATTCCGGTAATTCATGGAATACACATAGGGGATCATCCTGTGGCGCTGCCGGAGAGCTTCCTTCATGACCTCCCTGGCCTCGGCCTTAAATCTCCAGGGCTCCTTTCCGTTAAAGGGGCTGCTGGAGCTGTGGAGACGGGTCACAGGAGAATAGGCTCCCAGCTGATACCACCTTGCCGCCAGTTCGTCGTCCTTGTATCCCCTCATATGGCCGCCGATGTCATGACTCCACCAGCCGTAGCCGATATTGGAAGCCGTGGCCGTAAAATAGGGCTGAAAATCCAGGGATTCCCAGGTGATGATGGTGTCCCCGGAAAATCCTACCGGGTACCGGTGGCTCCCCGGCCCTGCGTATCGTGAAAAGGTCATGGGCCTCCTCCCGTCCCTTCCATTGTCCAGGTAGTGGTAGTGGTTCAGAACCCACAGAGGATCCAGGCCCTCAACCCTGCTTCCCGTGCCCTGCTGCCAGTCCACCCACCAGAAGTCCACCCCTTCCTTCTCCCTGGGGTGGTGGAGGAAGGTAAAATAGTTCTCTATGTACTCAGGGTCCGCCACATCACAGTTTACCGGGTCTTCCCTGGAGTAATCCACCCCCATGGCTTTGGCCATGTCCACATACATCTCCTCGTGAGCCCTGACGCCGGAAGCCGGATGGACGTTGAGGGTTACGTGCATGCCTCTGTCGTGGAGGCCTTCCAGAAAACGGGCCGGGTCGGGAAAATACTCCCGGTTCCAGGTATAACCGGTCCAGCCGCTTCCGTATTTCTCGTCGATCTCTACCAGATGCCAGTCCATGTCCACCACGGCCACGGTAAAAGGCACCTTCTCCGCCTCGAACCGGTCCATCAGCTGCCCGTAGGTCTCTTCCGTGTAAGGGTAATACCGGCTCCACCAGTTGCCAAAGGCATATCTGGGCAGCATGGGAGCGGGACCGCAGAGATGATAGAAGTCTTTCAGCGCCTCCCGGTAATCATGTCCGTAGCCAAAGAAATACAGATCCTTTCCCCCTTTTTTCCGGGGCTCCACCCAGCCGTCAGGCAGCAGAGCCAGGGAATCGGAGTCATCCAGAAGAGAGAAGCCATACCGGGAGATCACCCCGTGGTCCAGATCTACGGCTCCGTCCGCCTCGTCCAGGGTCCTGGCGGTGCCGCCCAGATCCTTTATGGGATCCCCGTAATGCCAGATACTCCCGTAATTGCTCACATTCCCCTTTACCTGGATGCTCAGGCCGTGGGGAGAAAATTCTTTCTCATTGTAGATCAGGTGAAGACGGGAAGTGTGGATCTCGATTCCGTCTTCCTTTCGTATTACCCGATAAGGCACCTCCGGAAAATCCCGGTTCATCACCATCTGAGTAGGGCGGTCTTCAAAGGCCTGATCGTTTCTGTGTTCCAGGCGGATCAGCCCCTCTGTCAGCACCGTGATCCGGTACCCTTCTCCCGTCACCTGGCTGGCTCCGGGAGCGGCCGGGTTTGTATGAATTCTGTAAACCTCTTTCATGACGACCTCCTTTGCCGGTTTCTCCACTCTCTCGGAGAAATCCCGTATGTATTTTTAAAAGCCCTGGAGAAATGCAGAGGGTTCTGATATCCCACGGCGCATCCGATGTCTCCCACCGAGTACTGAGGCTGTTTCAAAAGCTCCGCCGCCCGGTTCATCCGATAACTCAGAAGAAATTCCTGGGTGGTCTTCCCCATGGCTTCCTTAAAAAGCTTCCCAAAGTAACTTCTGTTCAAGCCGCAGACCCCTGCGATATCCTCCACAGAAATGTCATTCTGAAAATTTTTTTCGATAAATCTTATGGCCTTCCCCACATAAATTCCCCTGAGGCCCCTTTCTTCCTGTTTCCTTCCCGGAGACAGCGCCGAGCGGCTTAAAGCGTCCAGAAACAGATACAGATGTCCCATGAGATGATGAGGGGCCATGTCCCTGTGGGAGATGAGATAGACCAGTTCCTCCTTCACCAGTTCTCCCAGATCCGGGCTCTGGCTGCGATACACCGGATGTTCCGGCCCCAGGCCGGCCTCCGCCACAGCCCGTCCTGCCCGAAGGCCCCCAAACTCCACCCACACATACTGGCAGTGCCCGAAATCCGCCTGAAACCCGTATCCCCAGGCGGGAAATGCCATAAACCCCTCACCGTCTTTTATGTTCCATTGCCGCTGCCTTCCCTCCTGGTCCCGGGCAGTGAGAATTCCTCCGCCATAGAGTATGTAGCAGAACAGAAAGCGCTCCTTTTCCCCCAGCCATTCCCTGAAAGCAGTCTCGCCTTCTTCCTGCCCCAGCCCATACAGGTTCAGATCCACAAACGTCTCGTTTCCCATTGAAATCACTCCCCAAGTTTCATGTTGTCCGCGGCTTTGTAATTATATAATATCCACTTTCCCTTGCGAAATCTTGCAGTATTTTCTATAATTAATAACACAATATTGACAAAAGGAGCCAACTATGTACCCTGATCTCACCCTGAAGGAAGCCGTTGCCCACGGAACCAGAAAAAATCCTCTCATGTCCCTCCATTTCACCACCGGACCCGGCACCGCCTATCCGGACGGTTTCTTCGTCGAGCGCCACTGGCACCCTGACGTGGAACTGATCCTGATCCGCAGGGGCACTTATCTGTGTGAGCGGAACCTGGAAACTTATGAGATGTCCGAGGGGGACCTGGCCGTCATCAACTCCGGAGAACTCCATCAGCTGACAGGCATGGGGCCGGACACGGTTCACGATGTGGTGCTGTTTGGACCGGATCTGGTTGACTTTGCCTATCCGGACGAATGGCAGGAACAGTGGAGCAGGCCGTTTTTGAACCGGGAACTGGAGCTTGTCCCCTGGCTCTCCCCGTCCCACCCGGCCTATTCACGAATCTTGAACCTGTTCAATGAGATTCTGGATTCAGGCCTGAAAAAAGAGGAAGGCTGGTATCTGACCTGTAAGCTGCGGCTGCTGGAATTGTTTGTGATCCTGATCCAGAAAGGACTGGTGATCCCCCCGAAAAAGCCGGCCTCTGCCATGGAGTTTCGCAAGATCACCCACTACAAGACCGTCACCGCCTATATTGAGGAACATTTCGAGGAACCGGTGACTCTGGAACAGCTGTCAGCACTGATCCCCTGCAGTCCTCATTATCTCTGCCGCTTTTTTAAGGAGATTTCCGGCGTGTCGCCTATCCAGTATCTGATCAGCCGCCGACTGGACCATGCTTCTATCCTTCTGGCCAACACGTCCAGCCCCATCCTCCAGGTAGCGCTGGACTGCGGTTTTGAAAATGTCAGCTATTTTATACGCAAATTTAAGGAATCCAGAGGCTGTACCCCAAGAGAATTCCGCCAGGCCGCCAAACACAAAAATACGCGCAAAAACGATTTGTGAATCTAGTGTCTTGTCTGCATTATATATAGCTAAATTAACTTGCCTCTATGGGACCAAATTTAGGATAGAGTGACACCAACTTAGTCCTGGCATTTTCAGTTGTGAATTGCCATTGGATACAGGCTGTAT
>CATLBR010000026.1 GCA_949879795.1 uncultured Hungatella sp. | reverse complement strand
GCTGGAATTGGCAGACAGGCAAGACTAAGGATCTTGTGGGTGTATGCTCGTGTGGGTTCAAGTCCCATCTCCCGCAGATGCAGAAGTGGCGGAATTGGCAGACGCGCACGGTTCAGGTCCGTGTGGTGGAAACACCTTGTGGGTTCGACTCCCATCTTCTGCATTGTGTTTAAGGGCGGGAAACCTTGATTTTATCGGGTTTCCCGCTTCTTTTTGTTATCGTAACCGATGGTACGTTCGGTACGATTTACAGAGCCAGTGCTTCTTCGATAACCAGCGCCTGTTCTTCCTTGGATTTCTGTTCAAAGTTGTAGAACCGGTACGTGGTACTGATTTCGCTGTGTCCTGCGAATCGCTGAACCGTACGGTCATTCACTTTTGGATTGTCCAGAAGCGTTGAGATACAGGTCTTTCGGATCTTATGCGGGCTTTTCACGGTTGTATTTAGGCGCTTGCATTTAAAATATCTTTTGGAACGTATTTCGGAGCTAATGAATGCCGAGGGGGCCATAGCCGCAAAAGACTTGGAACCTCTACTGCTATGGTCAGAGAGCCTTCCAGCCAAATGTCATAGAATACGCCGCTGAGAAGCGGCGATTTTTATAGTGGGGGCGGATGGTTTTACGTTTACGGACGTAAGCCGATTGCGGTAGATGATGAGAAATTTGCGCAGGTTTATGCCAGGTGGAGGTCTGGAGGGTGCAAGGGAGTGGAGGCGATGCGGGAGTTGGGACTGAAGCCATCCACGTTTTATCGGCAGGCTAGGGGGTATGAGGTAGGGAGTTTGTAATTGGGATAGTTATTGACTTTAGGAGTGTATGCTAGTAATGGGGTAGAAAATATCTATATTTAAAAGAAAGATTCCGCTTGGCAAATTAATCTGTCAAGCGGATTATATCATGCTTTGTTGTTTAAGGGGAAAGCTATTTTTAGTTTATTTTAATATTTTCTATAGAAAACATTCCTTCTATTTCTGTAATGTATCTATCCCATGCTACAAAGCAAATTTCAGATATTTGTTTTAATCCTTCTATATGCATTCCTTTAATTGGTACTTTAATCTCATTTTTGCCAGAATTAAGATTTATTTTAGAAGTAAAAAGTTTTTGTGGTATTTCATAGTATTTAAATTCAATATCTATATTTGTTAGTGAATCTGTATAGTTATTGAGAACACATGTAAGTTCCATATTGTCATTGGCAAATAAGAAATCTGCAAAATTATAAGTTCCAGGAAATTTAAAAACAAGACTGATAAATTCTGGACGGATATCCCCATTGTTAGCGTTTAAGTTGAAGTTTACAATATGATTGTTATTATCTTGTGTATGAAAAATTGCTTCTGGGTTTCTTTTATCGGAGCAAATAGGTAAGATAATCGCATTTTCAATGATATTTCCATTATTTAAAATAGCAGTATTTATTCGATTAATAAATTCATTTATGTCAGCTTTCATTAATGCTGTTTCAGGTATCAACTTATTTTTGATTAATATTTTAACAAAATTTTCAACATCATTTTTATCATTCAATGTAGCAGTTTGTAAATAAGAAAGGGGTGTACTTAATAAGGCTTCTGCTTTACTAATCGGTGGAATACAAAATGGCAAGATATAGTATTTTTGTTTTGCTGCTAATTTGCAATATGCATAGCCCAATTCAATGAGGCAGTATTTACTTTTGCAATAATTTTGGGTGATGAGAGGAATAAATACATTACTTCCTTTTAAGCCTGACTCAATGCTGTTAATAAAATTTTCTCCTTGATTAATAGTTCCTTGAAGTGACGTACAATATATATCCATTTCCATATATAAGGTTTTTAAAAAATAACTAAATGCTTTTGCTAATTCTAAATCCCTACTTGAATGGCTGATAAAAACTTTCATAATGTTTACTCCTTTGTTTGATTTAGATAATTAATGGATTTAATAGTTTTCTCTAGTTGTAAATTTTAGAAGAAATACATCTATTTTTATGGGAGTTTGGTTTTTAATTGTTTTCCTGGGTATCAGTTTTTTCGATAAAGGGATGAAACTCCAGCAAGTCCTCAATCCTGCATTCCAGCACAGTACACAGTTTACAGAGAACGTAGACATCCAAGCGGGCAATATTATTTTTGCAATAATTGTCGATTTGTTTCCAGTTCATTTCAGCCTTATGAGAAAGCTTGTTTTTGCTAAGCCCCTTTTGCTGTAATTGTTCATCCAACTTGATTTCAAGGTGTCCAAATCTTTCTTCTTCCATGTACTTACCTCACTTCTGGTTACTATTTTATAGTTCCTATAGAAGTTTTAACACCCTAAAGAAATATTATAATACTAATCACAGAATCATTTGTTCGATAAGATTGACTGAGGGAAAAGAAAAACTTGTCGTTTTGGTATATTTTTGATATAGTTATATAAATCTAATTTTAATATTATATTTATATAAACAGAAACGAATGTTCTTATATTAGGGGGTGATTGTATGACTTTGGACTATTTTAAGGATGTGCTGTTTGATCTGCTAAATGAAGCAGACTCTTTTGAGGTTGAAGATATTCAAGTGAGGGATGCTGAAAATTTGCTATCTGTGCTTTTAAGAGATGGCAGTCAGTTTGAACTGGAGTGTCGTAAATCGCTTTAACTATGAGGGAAGGGAGAGATTGCTATCATAAAAAGACACTTTTCCGGCATCCGCAGCTTAGGATACCCTGGAGAAGTGTCTTTTTACTGTTAGAGTCTGTTCTATACTATTGACATTTGAACACCCGTGTGATAGGGTACGGTTTATAGAACAGATTTTTGGAACGGTGCGATTTCGGTACGATGGGAGATGAAGTGCTGGAAAACCTCGATTTCATGCGGATTTTTTAGGTAGAAAAGGAATTCGACTCCCATCTTCTGCACTTGGCTTAGATCTTCGAAAGGTCGGAGATTTGAGCTTTTTTTTGCCCATAGAGTCAAACGGGAGCCGCATATGCGGACTGTTTCGGAGGGGCTTTTCCGTGGAGATGACCAGAATCGTGGAAGAATATATAAAATTTTGGTATTGCATTTTTATACAGGTAGATGTATAATACGTTCATTGCTTTATTATGATAAAGGGAAAAAGAGGAGGAACCCGATTATGAAGAAAAAGATAATCTCTGTAATACTCTCCGCCGCCATGTGCGCAGGCCTTCTGGCAGGCTGCGGCGGCCGGAGTCAAAACACGGAATCACAGGGCAGCGGAGGGGCAGGAACTCAGGGCCAGACAGCGGAGAGCGGGACCGGAAGCGCCGGTGAGGACGATGGGGAGCAGGTATCGGTGACCGTAGGTGTGGCTCAACAGTTTACGACCTTGGATCCGGGACTTTCCACCGAGACGGTAAACCGTTTTGCCATTGCCCACATGTATGCGGGCCTCTACAAGAAACTGGAGGACGGCAGTGTGGTTCCAGATCTGGCGGCTGCAGACCCGGAGGTCAGCGAGGACGGCCTTACTTATACGGTAAAGCTGAAGGACGGGCTTACTTGGAGTGACGGGCAGCCTGTGACGGCGGGAGATTTCGTGTTTGCGGTGAACAGAAACCTGACCTACGGGGCGGAAAACGGATTTGTCACCGACAAATTTGTCCGCTATCTGGAAGGCGCCGAGGAGTATCTGGCGGACACGGAGGTGGATCTGGACAGCTTTTCGTTTGCCGGCGTCGAGGCTCCGGATGACCTGACGGTTGTATATCACCTGAAGACACCGTGTGCATTCTTCACAGGGCTTCTCTGTGTGGCAGGTTATCTTCCCCTGAGAGCCGACGTGGCTGAGGCGGGCTACAGCGAGTGGGCCATGGAGCCGGGATATCCCACCACAGGTGCCTATGTGCTGGACTACTGCAACGAGAACGAGAAAGTTGTTCTCACGAAGAACGATGCCTACTACGACGCGGCCAATGTGACCGTGGACGAGATTACTCTACAGGTTATGCCTGATATGGACGCTCAGGCCGCTGCTTTTAAGACAGGCGATCTGGACGCGGCTCTTGCCATCAACGCTTCCATCGTGGCTACCTATGAGAATCCCAACGAGCTGTGGAACCGTCCTCAGCAGTCGGTGTATTCCATCAACCTGAACTCCGGCGAGAAGGGGCCGGAGGCTTTGAAGGATGTGGATGTCCGCCGTGCTCTGGCGATATCCGTTGACAGGGACGAGATCGTGAAGGCGATCAATGCCGGCGATTTCTACACACCACTCTACGGGTACGTAGCCCACGGGATGATGGGCGCGGAGAAGGAGTTCAGAACCGAGGGTGACGAGAAGATGGCTTACCAGCAGTACGACCCGGAAAAGGCGAAGGAGCTCCTGGCGAAAGCAGGATATGGCGAGTCCAATCCGCTGACCTTAAAGTACAAATACTCCAACAACTCCATCCATGCCGATGTGGCCCAGATGCTGGAGCAGATGTGGAAGGCAGTGGGTATCCAGGTAGAACTGGAAGTGGTGGAGTCCGGCGTATTCTACGACCAGATCGACCAGGGTGATTTTGAGATGTCCCGCTATGGGCTTATGTGTTCCAACGACCCGTCAGAGTTTTTGAATCAGTGGACAAAGGCCATGCAGCCTGTTCCAGCGGTTTCCGATGACAAGTACGATCAGATGATGAATGATGTGGCCAAGATTGTAGACAGAACAGAATATATGAATAAGCTCCACGAGATCGAGGACTATCTGGTTGAGGAGAACGTGTACGTGATTCCCCTGTTCGATTTCAACGAGCCTGCGCTGAAAAAAGAGAGTCTGAAAGGTGTGTACATGGTTCCGGGAGATGTGCCCATCTATTCCTACGGATACTTTGAGTAACCTGCGGGGGTCGGCAGACTTTCAATGCGAGGAGAGAAAATGAGAAGGATAAAAATCAGCGATTTGACAGATTACCGGTATCTTTCGGAGGTGACAGCCTGCCCTTCCGGTAAAAAGGCGGCTTTTGTGGTAAAGCAGGCTGACAGGAAGAAAAAAGGTTATGATTCGTGGATCTATATCGTGGATTTTTGCACAGAGGAAGTCAGGAAACTGACTTCCTTTGGCGCAGAAAATCATGTTGTTTTTGACGACGAGGACACGGTTCTCTTTTCTTCCCGGAGAAAACCGGAGGATGAGGCGGAGAAGCAGGAGCAGAAGACGGTCTTCTACCGCATTTCCTTAAAAGGCGGGGAGGCGGAGCGGGCTTTTGAGCTTCCTTTTGATGTGGAGGAGATTAAAAAAGTCTCTGACGGCGTCTACTGCTTTGCGGCCACGGTGGATTTGAACAGGCCCGAGGATAAGGAGGAACTGGAGGAGTACCAGGATTATCACATTCTGGAAGAACTGCCCTACTGGGCAAACGGAGCCTATTTCGTCTCCCGGTTCCGCAGAACCCTGTTTGTCTTTCATGAGGCGGAAGGAACCTGGGAGAGGGTCACGGAGCAGCTTTTTGCCGCGGAGCATTTTGAGATTCAGGACGGCTGGCTGATCTACACAGGGGCGGCCTATGACCGGTATCTTCCCAAGGGCAACGGATTGTTCTGCTATGACCTGGAGAAGAAGGAGAGGACATGGCTGGCTGGACGGGGAAATCAGGTCTGCAGCCGGGGAAACTGCGCGGGCAGAAAAGACTGTGTCGGCCGGGAAGGCTGTATCGGCGGAAAAGACCGCCTCGACGGAGAGAACCCCATTGACAGAGAAGACGGCTTCGACGGCCAGGTTCCGGCGGATATGCGCATAGGCCTCTTCGGGTGTGAAGCTGACAGGCAGGGCGGAGTCCGTGTGATCTTCTCCGGAAGTGCTGCGGATGCTGCGGACGGGAAGAGGAATCCTGATTTTTATCTGTGGAAAGACGGACACATAGACAAGGAAGCCTCCTTCGGTTACTCTGTGGGCTCAGTTCCCGCCGGGGATACCTGCCTGGGAGGCGGGAGGAGATTTCTGACACGAGGCGGAAAGACATGGTTTATCTCCTGCAGGAGGACCAGGGGGAGCATTCATCTTCTGTCAGAGGGAACGGTCCGGGAGCTTTTCGATTTTGACGGCTCGGCGGATTTCTTTGACAAGGCAGAAGGGGGCCTGGTGTTTGTGGGGCGAACTCCCAAAGGGCTCCAGGAACTCTATTTTTATGATGAGGCGAGCGGACAGTGCCGCCGGCTGAGTCATCTCAATGAGGCGGTTCTGGAGGACAGATATGTAGGAACCATGGAAAATGCGGGTTTTGTAGATTCCGACGGCGTGGATATCGACGGCTGGGTGATCCTTCCCAGGGATTATGACCCGGATAAGAAGTATCCTGCAGTCCTGAATATCCACGGAGGTCCCAAGGTAGCCTACGGCAATGTCTTTTTCCACGAGATGCAGGTGCTGGCAGGTGCAGGGTATTTCGTGCTGCTGTGCAATCCCAGAGGGGGAGACGGAAGAGGGGACGAGTTTGCCGATCTGAGAGAAAAGTACGGGACTATCGACTTTAAGGATCTCATGGAGTTCACGGACCACGTGTGCCATCTGTATCCTGCTATCGACCAGAAGCGCCTGGGAGTTACCGGGGGAAGCTACGGTGGTTTTATGACCAACTGGATCATCGGACACACAGACCGGTTTGCGGCGGCGGTAAGCCAGAGAAGTTTTTCCAACTTCCTCAGCGATTTCGGGTGCAGTGAGATCGGATATTCTTTTGATGTGGATGAAAACGGAGGGAAGACTCCCTGGACGGCTCCGGAGGAATTGTGGAAACGTTCTCCGGTGGCTTATGCCGGCAGCGTGAATACGCCTACGCTGTTTATTCACTCTCTGAAGGATTACAACTGTCCCCTTTCCGAGGGGATGCAGATGTTTGCCGCTCTGAAATATTTCGGAGTTCCTTCAAAGGCATTTCTCTTTGAGGGGGAGAGCCATGAACTTTCCAGAAGCGGAAAACCTGTTCACAGAATCCGCCGGCTGAGAGAGATGCTGGCGTGGTTTGACCGCTATTTGAAAGAAGAGACCAGCAAAAAGGGGGATGAGGATTGATGCTGCGGTATATTGTAAAACGTCTGGCGGTGGGGGTGGTTACTTTGTTTCTGCTGGCTACCATCACATTTTTCCTTATGCATGTGATCCCGGGTTCTCCCTTTGCAGGGGAGACCTCGAAACTTCCCGTGAAGGTGCTGGACAAGCTCTACGAGAAATACGGCCTGGACAAGCCGCTGTTTGACCAGTATGTGATCTACATGAAAAACGCGGTAAAGGGAGATTTCGGTGTCTCTATCTACAGGAAGGGGAGGAGTATAGAAAAGATCATCGCCAACGGACTTCCCTACACTCTCCGTCTGGGCGCGGTCAGCGTGACTTTCGCTCTGGTCGCAGGGATCTTCCTGGGAACGGTGGCGGCGTTTACGAGAAAGAAATGGCTGTCCAGTTTTGTTCTGGTGCTGGCCACGGCCGGGGTGAGCATGCCGGGCTTTCTCCTGTCAGTACTGTTGCTTCTGCTGTTCGGGGTGGTGCTTCAATGGCTCCCTTTTGTAGGCCTGGAGAGTCCGCTTCACTATATACTGCCGGCTGTGGGCATGGCTTTTGCCCCGGTGTCCATGATCGCCCGTCTGGTTCGTTCCAGCCTGCGGGAGGTGATGAAGCAGGACTATATGGTGCTTGCCCGCTCCAAGGGGACCTCGGAGATTATGGTGATCTGGAGGCATGGCCTGAAAAATGCCATGCTGCCGGTGATCACCTATGCAGGCCCCATGATCGCCACCCTGCTCACAGGCAGCTTTGTCATCGAGAGCCTCTACTCCATTCCGGGAATCGGAGCGGAGTTTGTCACCAGCATCACCAACCGGGATTATACCATGATCATGGCTCTCACTATTCTCTACGGTTCCTTTATTATTGTGGCCAACATTGTCACGGATATCATCAATGCCATGATCGATCCGCGGATCAAGCTGGGCAAATAGGAGGTGTGAAGACATGACACAGACAGAGAGACAGACAGAGGATCTGGATGATTCTATGTTCGTAAAACTAGAGGACAGCGAAAAAGATACGGAATTTATCGCCATGGAGAGCAAGACCTATCTGAGAGACGCATGGGATTGCTTTAAGAGAAACAGGTTGGCTTTGGCAGGGCTTATATTTCTTCTCTTTATGATCATTTTGGCAGTGCTGGTACCTATCCTGTCGCCTTACACCTACGATTCCCAGAATCTGGATGTGCGCAACGCCCTTCCGTCCATGGCCCATCCTCTGGGCACGGACAAGCTGGGGAGGGATATTTTGGTACGGCTGATGTTCGGTGCCAGGATCAGTCTTCTGGTAGGGTTCGTAGCGGCATTTTTAAACCTGATCATCGGTGTGGTCTACGGAGGAATCTCAGGGTTTGTGGGAGGAAAGACGGACATGGTGATGATGCGTGTCATCGACTGTATCTACTCTATCCCTTCCATGTTGTATGTGATTTTGATCATGATGGTTTTCGGATCCAACATCGGCTCGGTGCTTCTGGGAATCTGCGTGTCCTCCTGGATCGGCATGGCCAGGCAGGTACGCACTCAGGTACAGACTTTGAAACAGCAGGAGTTCGCTCTGGCCGCCTACGTCATCGGGGCGGGGAAACTGAGAATCCTGTTTAAGCATCTGATCATCAACTGTATGGGGCCGATTATCGTGTCCACCACGCTGATGGTGCCCGAAGCTATTTTTACCGAATCTTTTCTGGCGTTTATCGGAATCGGCATCTCCCTGCCCCAGGCCAGCTGGGGAACGCTGGCCAGCGAGGCCCGCTCGGTGATTCAGAGTTATCCGCTGCAGATCGTGTGGCCGGTGCTGGCCATCTGCCTCACAGTTCTCTCCCTGAATTTTATCGGAGACGGGGTGGGGGAGGCTCTGGATCCCAAGAACCGTCAGGAGGTGTAGTATGGCATTGCTGGATGTAAAACATTTGACAGTAGATTTTAATACAGATCAGGGGGTCGTCCACGCGGTGAGGGATATATCCTTCTCAGTAGGCGAGTCGGAGGCAGTGGGGATAGTAGGCGAGTCGGGGAGCGGAAAAAGCGTGACCATGTACTCTGTCATGGGGCTCCTGGCGGCCAACGGCGGTATCAGGGAGGGCAGCGTGGTCTTCGGAGGAAAGGAGATCACGGAGAAGGCTTATCCCAGCAGGAAAGCCTACCAGGCAGAGATGAGTAAAATAAGAGGCAATGAGATGTCCATGATTTTTCAGGATCCCATGACCTTTTTAAATCCTGTGGTGCGCATCGGAAAACAGATCACAGAGGTGATCAAAAATCACAACAAGGTAAGCGACGCCCAGGCAAAGGAACAGGCGGTGGCGCTTATGGGTCAGGTGGGCATTCCCTCTCCCCATGAGAGATTCGGCCAGTATCCCCACGAATTTTCCGGAGGTATGCGCCAGAGAATCATCATCGCTATGGCTCTGGCCAACAGTCCCAGGCTGATCATCGCCGACGAGCCCACCACGGCTCTGGACGTGACAATCCAGGCTCAGGTGCTGGATCTGATCAAGGATATGAAGGAGAAGATGAATTCTTCTGTGATTATGATTACTCACGACTTAGGGGTGGTAGCCAGCTTGTGCGACCGGATTATCATCATGTACGGAGGAAAGATTGTGGAGGCAGGCGACGCAAGAGAGATCTTTTACCAGCCGCGTCATCCCTACACTATGGGACTTTTAAAATGTGTCCACAATCCGGAGAAGAAAGACAAGCTGACTCCGATTCCCGGGTCTCCGCCGGATCTGTTAAAGCCCCCTGCAGGCTGTCCCTTTGTGGACCGCTGCTCTCAAGCCATGAGAATTTGTAAGCTGAGAATGCCGGAGGCAGAGACTTACTCGGAGACCCACACCTGTTCATGCTGGCTGGAGGAAGCGGGAAAACGAAAGGGGGAGAACCATGGCTGAGGCTTTGCTCACGGTAGATCATGTGAAAACTTATTTTGACGTGACCAAAGGTCTGTTTTCCAAAAAGCAGATTGTGAAAGCCGTAGACGATGTGAGCTTTTCTATCGGAGAGGGAGAGACCTACGGTCTTGTGGGGGAATCGGGCTGCGGAAAATCCACTCTTGGCAGGACGCTGGTTCAGATTTATCCGGTGACCGGCGGTAAGATCTATTACAAGGGAAGAGACATTGACACTCTGAAAAAAACAGACAGGAAAGAATTTACCAGGGAGGTTCAGATGATCTTCCAGGACCCTTACGCGTCTCTGAATCCCCGTATGACGGTGGGAGAGATCATCAAGGAGCCTATGGAGATACACAAGATTCTGGATACCTCTCAGCAGAGGGAGGAGCGGGCAGCAGAGCTTTTGAAGCTGGTGGGTTTAAAGCCTGATCATATACGCAGGTATCCCCACGAGTTTTCAGGCGGCCAGAGACAGAGGATATCCATCGCCAGAACCCTGGCGTTAAATCCCAGGTTTATCATCTGCGATGAGCCAATCTCCGCTCTGGATGTTTCCATTCAGGCTCAGATCATCAATCTGCTGAAGGAGATACAGAGCGACCTGAAGATCTCCTACCTGTTTGTGGCCCATGACCTGAGTATGGTCAACTATATCTCTGATCGGATCGGCGTCATGTATCTGGGGCATCTGGTGGAGGAGGGAACTGCCGACCAGGTGTATTCCAGTCCGCTCCATCCCTACACCAGGGCTCTTCTGTCCGCCGTTCCCATCCCGGATCCGGATGTGGCAAAGGCCAGAAGGAAGATCCATCTGGAAGGTGAGCTTCCCACCCCGCTGAATCCGCCGGCGGGTTGTCCCTTTAAGGGACGGTGCCCGTCAGCCACCGAGGAGTGCGGGAAAGTCAGGCCGGAGATGAAAGATTACGGCGGGCACAAGGTAGCGTGTTTCCACGCCGGGCCGTCTCACTAGAGGCAGACTCAGGGATAGACAGCAGCTCTGCCAGGCATCTGCTCTGCAGGCGGGTTTACGGGATATAGCGGAGACATGACCCCGCCTGTAGATTTTTGAAGAATGAAGGGAAATTAGCGGGAAATCGGAAAAAACTTATTGACAAAAGGAAACAGAGAGTTTATAATATAATCTGTTCGTGCAGAAGTGGCGGAATTGGCAGACGCGCACGGTTCAGGTCCGTGTGGTGGAAACACCTTGTGGGTTCGACTCCCATCTTCTGCAGTACGAGATACCCCCTGTGAATGCTTAGATTGTGGTTAACAATCGGTGTTCTAGGGGGTTTTTGTGTGAAATGTGCTTCTGATGGAAACTGTTTTATTTACAAAAGTGAGAGAGCGGAACTAAAGGGCGCCACAGGTATTTTGCGGCGCCCTCTTGTCAACGGAGAATCCGGATTAGTTTTTGGCCAGAGTAAACCGATCCACCAGCTGTTTGAGGCTGCTGGCCTCGGCGGAGAGCTCCTGGCTGGCCGCCGCGCTTTCCTGGGCAGTGGCGCTGTTGGTCTGAACTACGGAGGAGATCTGATCGATGCCCTCCGTAACCTGGGCGATGGCGATGGTCTGATTCTCCACGGCTTCCACCACAATGTCCATCTTGGCGGTGACATTGCCGGCCAGAGCGCTGGTCCGTTCCAGGGATTCGGTTACTTTGCTTACCGCGTGGGTGCCCTCGTTGACGGAAGCGATGGAGCTCTCGATGAGTTCCTTGGTAGCTTTGGCTGCCTCGTCGGACTTAGAGGCCAGGTTGCGGACTTCGTCAGCCACAACGGCGAAGCCTTTGCCGGAGGATCCTGCGCGGGCAGCTTCCACCGCGGCGTTGAGAGCCAGGATATTGGTCTGGAAAGCGATGCTTTCGATGGTGGAGATGATCTTGGAGATCTCGCTGGAGGAGGCGGAGATTTTCTCCATGGCCGTGTTCAGCTCTTTGACATATTCCACGCTGATTCCCAGCTGGGCTCCTGCCTGCCCCACAAACTGTCCAGCCTCCTCGGCGGCGCCGGAGGTCTTCTTGGCGCTTGCGGAGATGTCGTTGATGGTGGCTGCCAGCTCTTCCACAGAGCTGGCCTGCTCAATAGACCCCTGGCTCAGAGACTGGGCTCCGCCGGATACCTGATTGCTGGCAGAGGACACCTGGGTGGCAGAGTTGTCGATCTGGCGCATGGTGTTGCTCAGCTCAACTTTCAGATTGCGCATGGACAGAAGGATATTCTGGAATTCGCCTACATAGGCATCCCGGTGGGAAGACTGTATATCAAAATTCTGGTTGGCCATCTCCGTGAGCAGATAGCTGATATCGCCGATGATGGTGTTCAGGCCGGTCACCATCTCCGCTGTGGAGCGGGTCAGCTCTGCCGTCTCGTCATGGCCGCTGACCTGCGGAACAGGTGACTTGAGATCACCGGACACCAGCAGCTTCATCCGCCGGGCACAAGCCTGCATAGGCGCGCTGATGTTGCCGGACAGCTTCACGGCCACTACAATGGAGGCCAAGACGGAGGCGGCTATCACCAGTAGGTTGATGATGATGCCAAAGTATGTATCGGCCAGATATTCCGACTGGAGAGCGGTGACAGCTACGCTCCATCCGTCTGTGCCGTTCACAGGCGCGTAGGCCGTGAACCGGGGGCCGTCGGAGCCGCGGAAGCTCCCGAAACCGTTCTGTCCCTGACGCATGGCACTGTGGAATTGGGCCAGCTCTTTCAGGGAACGGTCGCTCTGGGCTTCCTGTTCGATGTTCTGGGTGGTGATGGTGTCCAGGGTCACGTCGGCGATGGTGTCGCCTGACTTGTTGATCATGTAAGCCCGGCTGCTTTCGCCCACCTTGATGGAGGAGACGATGTCATTCAGAAAGGTCTCCGGAGGCACGAAGTAGACGACACCCACGATCTGGGAGCCCCGTGTTCCTTCAGAATAGAGAGGCGCCGCCACCATGATGGACAGCTCGCCGGTAATCTTGCTGATCAGGGGTTCCGACACATAGACATTGCCCTCCATGGCCTGTCTCACATATTCCCGGTCAGAGTAATCCTTTCCGTCGAAAATACTGAAGCCGTCCGTGCCGATGAGATTGCCCCGCTGAAAGCCATGCATCTTGACACGCTCGTTGATGACGGCCAGTTTGTCCTCAGCCGGTACCGACGGGTCAGAGAGCTGAGGGATACAGCCTGTATCCATGGCCACGTTCTTGTAGGCAATCAATTCCTGTTCGATGCGCTCTGCCGCCAGAACTGCGGTCTCGCTCATCATCTGTTCTACTGTAGATATGGTGTTCTTGTAATTCATGGTAATACTGGAAGTCCCTACCGCGACTAAAGCGATGAGGACTGTTGCCATCAGGCAGACTGTGATTTTTTTGCGGATGCTGTTCATATCTTCCTCCCTAGTTCAGTTTTGGCCAGTAGTCTCGGTTGGCCTCGATTAAGTCGTCCAGGATCTGTTTTGCCACAGAGGCGCTGGGCACGGTCTTTGACAGGGTCAGGGCCTGCCACAGTTTCTGATAGCTGCCCTCGGCCCAGGCCTCCACCACCAGTTTCTCCACGCTGACCTGCTGTTCCATAAGGCCTTTCTGGAAATGGGGGATCCGTCCCTGGCTGATCTTCTCGTATCCGTCCCTGCCCACAATACAGGGTATCTCCACCATGCCCTCCGGGTCAAAATTCTCCACGGCGCCGCCGTTTGGCACGATCAGGAGCATCTTTTCTTTTGTGTTGAAGGCCAGGGCTCTGGCCAGTCTGACAATGTAGGAGGCATGTCCGTCCACCTCGAATCCGCAGTCTCGGGCAGTGCCTTTCTCAATGATAGCTCTTGCGGCGGAAAACACGGTCTTTTCTCTTCCGTCCATTACCTGGTTGGCGCGGGTGTAGCCGGGGTCTGTGTGGGCCACCACATAGTCGGGATAGAGATAATATTTCAGATAGGTGTTTGGCAGTGTGTCTGGGTCCACGGCGTACACGTCTCTGACTTTCCGGTATGTATCATGCCAGCTCTGATCCGTCTTATCGTTCTCCCCCAGACAGATGTCGTAGCCGTGTTCCTTCACGTATTCTTTCAGGGCAGGCATCAGATCATTGCCCTCTTTGTCTTTGATCTGGGTCCACCACCCGAAATGGTTCAGGCCGTAGTAACCGATGTCAAAGTCTTCTGCGGGGATACCCAGAATCTTTGACATGTGTTCCATGATACCTAAGGGCATGTCGCAGATGTTGATGATCCTGGAGGCGGGCCGCAGCTTTCTGGTAGCCTCCGCCACGATGGCCGCAGGGTTGGAGTAGTTGAGCATCCAGGCCCGAGGGCTGTACTTCTCCATGTAGTCCAGGAGCTCCATAATGCCGCCGATGGAGCGCATACCGTAGGCGATACCGCCCGGCCCGCAGGTCTCCTGCCCGATAACCCCGTATTTCAGCGGGATCTTCTCGTCCTTTTCCCGCATGGCATATTTCCCTACACGGATATGCGCCATGACAAAGTCAACTCCGGAGAAAGCCTTTTCAGGATCCACGGTGTAGGAGAACTCTATGTGAGATGCCCGCTCTCTGAGAAGAATCTCACAGGCCTGGCCGATGATATCCTGTCGCTCCTTGTCATTGTCATAGAGGCACAGACGGCTTATGGGAAACTCTTCCTGGTGCTCTAGGAGCATCATGATGATGCCGGGGGTGAAAGTGCTGCCGCCGCCTGCGATAGTGATGGAAAATGTCTTCATGTTGCTAACCTCCTTGTTGGAATTGGTTACTATCAGTATACTATAGAACCCACGGATTTCGCAACTGCAAGGAGAAAAAATCTGCTTGTCAGACAGGAAAAATGGTGTTAATATAGTTAAGATATGCGCGGAACGTGCAAGAGGACGAAATGCAGAATAGAAAAGGAGTGTTTATTCATGTCAGGACATTCAAAGTTTGCCAATATCAAGCACAAAAAGGAGAGGAACGATGCCGCCAAGGGCAAGATCTTCACAGTCATCGGACGTGAGATTGCGGTGGCCGTAAAAGAGGGCGGACCGGACCCTGCCAACAACAGCAAGCTTCGTGATGTGATCGCAAAGGCAAAAGCCAACAACATGCCCAATGACACCATCGACAGAGGCATCAAGAAGGCGGCGGGAGACGCCAATTCCGTGAATTATGAGGTGCTCACCTACGAAGGCTACGGCCCCAACGGCGTGGCCATCATTGTGGATACGCTGACCGACAACAAAAACCGCACGGCGGCCAATGTCCGGAGCGCGTTTACCAAGGGCGGCGGCAACGTGGGAAGTCAGGGAAGCGTCTCATACCTGTTTGACAAGAAGGGGCAGATCATCATAGACAAGGAAGAGTGCGATATGGATCCGGATGAGCTGATGATGCTTGCGCTGGATGCAGGGGCGGAGGACTTCGCCGAGGAGGAGGACAGCTACCAGGTCTACACGGCTCCTGACGATTTCAGCGCCGTCAGGGAGGCTCTGGAGAAGGAAGGGATCCCCATGTTGGAGGCGGAAGTCACCATGATCCCCCAGACCTGGACAGAGCTGACCGACGAGGAGGCCATCAAGAAGATGAACCGTCTTCTGGACCTGCTGGACGGGGACGACGACGTGCAGGCGGTGTACCACAACTGGGACGAGTAGGTTTTGTGGGGAGGAGTTTTAGAGAACTCCGCCAGGCTCAGGGGTTTCTGACCATAGGAATGTATTTGAGAAGAGGGCAAAAACCTGCCAGTGACGATATACTGGCGGTGTTTAGGACATTCAGTGACGGGTGTGCAGACTCCTTCCCGGCCGGATCATAACCGGCGGGGAAGGAGTTTTCCTGTCTTGCGGCCTGTGGAAAAATATGCTATGATACTTCTGATGCCATATATGGTGAAAGGACTATTATGGCCAGCAGAAAAGTTTATCTTGTGGACACGGAGAATGTAGGAACCGCGTGGAAGGAGATTCTTCCCCAGAAGAACCAGAAGGATTTGGTCATACTTTTCTACACGGAACATTCACCGGGCATCTCCTACGCAGACTTAAATGTGATACGGGAATATCCTTTATCCTTTGACATGATTTTATGTTATCCGGGCAAGAACGGACTGGATTTTCAGATGGTCTCCTATCTGGGCTATCTGATCAAGACGGCTCCGAAGTCCGAGTACATCATCGTGTCAAATGATACAGGTTTTGACGCCGTAGTCAGATTTTGGAGCGACAAGGAGATCGAAGTGTGCCGCAGGAGCAAATCAGAGCTGACAGCTCCCCGGAAGCGGGAAACAGAAGATGAGGATGTCAGGGCCATGCTGAAGCAGGCATTGCCGGAAACATACCACACCGAAGAATATTTAGAAAAGATATATGTAATGTTGTGCAATTATGATGTAAAGCAATTGCAGAAGCTGTATTTTGCATTGCAGAAGGAACTGGGGGCAGAGACGGGGATGGAGGTATACCGCCACTTGAAGCCTCAGATCAAAAACATCTACAAAAAGTTACCTAAGTAACGGATTTCCCCGGACAGGATTCAGGGGGGATTGGAACCGAAAGAAATTGATTAGACATATATGGCATCTCTTTTCTAAATATTGAAGCCCGGGGAAAGTCCTTTTCGCAGGAAAAGAATTGTTTGAGGCGGCCACGAGAAGAACGGCAGCGAGACGAATTTGCGCCCTGAGGCTGCGGGGCAGGACAGAGGGAAAGGAGCCGGTGAGATGAAGAAGAGAACAGTTTGCGCGGCGGCGCTGGCGGTTGCGGCGGCAGCGGTTGTGATATACCATTCGGGAAGGATTTCCACAGGCGGAAAAGATCTGGATATCCTGACGCCTGCCATGGACAGCCAGGAGGAGCTTCTCGCGGAAGGAACAGGAGATTCGGAGATTTTTGACGGACAGGTGCCTCTTGCGCCCGGCCCCGGCACAGGGGAGGCGACAGAGAACCCCTATATCAGCCAGGTGGTGGCCCTGGTCAACGAGGAGAGGGCAAAAGCCGGTCTGGAACCCCTTGAGAAATCAGACGAGCTGTCGGCGGCGGCGGCCATACGGGTGAAGGAGATTACCTCATCTTTTTCCCACACGAGGCCGGACGGAAGCGCCTACCGGACCGTGCTGGATCAGTGCGGACTCGCATACAGCAACTGCGGTGAGAATGTGGCCATGGGCTATCGGACACCGGCAGATGTGGTGGCAGGCTGGATGGCCAGCGACGGACACAGAGAGAACATTCTCAATGAGAAGTATGACTGTATAGGCATAGGATACTGTAAAGACGGGGGACAGGGATATTGGGTACAGATGTTTATGCTGAAAAAGAAATGATGAAGGATGAATGTGAGGAGGAACAGGATATGCAGTATCGCGGGTTTGGAAAGACAGGAGTAAAGGTGTCGGCGCTGGGCTTCGGGTGCATGCGTCTCCCGGTTTTGGAGGATGGGAGCATCCATGAGGAGGAGGCCGTCTCCATGATCCGCAGGGCTATCGACCAGGGAGTCAATTATGTGGACACCGCTTACCCCTATCACGGAGGGAAAAGTGAGCTTGTGGTGGGGAAGGCCCTTAAAGACGGATATCGGGAAAGGACATATCTGGCAGACAAGTGTCCGGTGTGGCTGCTGAAGGAAGAGGGAGATTTTGAGAAATACCTGGATGAACAGCTGGAGAAACTCCAGACCGATCACATCGATTTCTATTTGCTTCATGCTCTAAACAGGGACCGGTTTGAAAACTCCGTGAAGAAATTCCGTCTGGTGGACAAGATGAAGGCAGCCAGAGAGGCGGGAAAGATCCGTTATCTGGGATTCTCTTTCCATGACGGGCTGGATGTGTTTAAAGATATTGTGGATTACACGGAAGACTGGGACTTCTGCCAGATTCAGTACAATTACATAAATATAAACGATCAGGCGGGAACGGAAGGTCTGTGCTACGCCGCGGACAAAGGTCTGGCGGTGATCATCATGGAGCCGCTTCTGGGAGGCCGCCTGGCCAATCTGTCTGATCATGTGGCCGCCAGATTCTCAAAGGAGAAGACTGCAGTGGAACATGCCCTGGACTTTTTGTGGGACAAGGAACAGGTGTCTCTGCTGCTCAGCGGTATGAGCGACAGAAAACAGGTGGAAGACAATCTGGTATACGCGGCGCGAAGCTCCGTGGGCATGCTCTCCGACCAGGAGCGGTCGGCTTACAGAGAGGCCAAGGAGATCTACGACAAGATGTCCATGGTGGACTGTACCGCCTGCGCCTACTGTATGCCCTGTCCCTTCGGGCTGAACATTCCGGAGATATTCAAGGCGTACAACGTGTTCGGCCTCAGGGGGAAGAACGGGGCCAAGGAGGCTTACGACAAGCTGGAGGTAAAGGCCGACATGTGCAGAAGCTGTCACCACTGTGAGAAAGAATGTCCTCAGAACATCAAGATCAGCCAGGTGATGAAAGATGTGGTGAAGATTATGGAATAAATAAAATATGGAATGAAAATGAGAATGCTCTGTTTTTTGTATGCAGCAGAGCATTCTCATTTTTTGTGTGGCAGATACAGGGAAGACGGCGGAAAGCAGGGGTGCTGCTCAGTTTCCGCACTCAATACTGATGGCGTTGAACCGTTCCAGCAGATCTTCGATTCGGATGGCGGCTTTTTTCTCGCCTGCCTGATCTATGACGGCCTGTCCCTGGTGCATCATCAACAGACGGTCTCCGTATTCCACCGCGTAGCGCAGGTTGTGAGTGACCATGATGGTGGTCAGCTTTTTCTCCTTCACCACCTTCCCGGTGAGTTCCATGATGATCTCCGCAGTCTTCGGATCCAGGGCCGCGGTGTGTTCGTCCAGAATCAGGAACTCGATGGGAGTCATGGTGGACATGAGAAGAGCCATGGCCTGCCGCTGGCCCCCGGACAGGACTCCCACCTTTACGTGAAGTTTGTCCTCCAGGCCGAGCCCCAGAGCTTTCAGATTCTCCCGGTAGTAATCCACTCGTTTCTTGTTGGTACCCCTGCGCAGATTGAAAGGTTTTCCCTTATTGTCTGCCAGAGCCATATTTTCCAGGATAGTCATGTGGGGGCAGGTGCCCATAGCCGGGTTCTGGTAGACACGGCCGATACGGCGCTGCCGTCTGAATTCCGGCATGTGGGTGATATTTTCATTGCCTATATAGATGGCGCCGGAGTCCACCGGGATGCTGCCGCAGATAATGTTCAGCATGGAAGTCTTGCCGGAACCGTTGCTTCCCACCACGGATACAAACTGGCCTTCCTCCACGGAAAGATTAAAGTCCTGAAAGAGACACATCTCGTTGACCGTCCCTGCATTGTAGTACTTGTTGATGTTGACCAGCTTAAGCATGGGGCTTCACCTTCTTTCTCCTCTCCGTGCTGACCACCAG
Source organism: uncultured Hungatella sp. (assembly GCA_949879795.1). Taxonomy (GTDB): domain Bacteria; phylum Bacillota; class Clostridia; order Lachnospirales; family Lachnospiraceae; genus UBA3402. The sequence continues at coordinate 7,606 of CATLBR010000026.1, read as the reverse complement.
GATTACCAGGAACAGGAGGGAGGTGATCAGCTTTAAGTCGTTGGCCTCCATTCCCATGGAGATGGCCAGGGAAATACAGGCTTTGTAAACGATGGAACCTACGATCACGGCGGTTGTGGGGCGCACATGGGGAAGGCCCAGCCTGGTCAGGAAGGAGACTCCGTTTTCCGGACAGAGAAGCTGGATCCCTATGATGACGCTGGCCAGCCCGATGACGATGGTCCCGGTCCCCACGGAAATCTCGAAAAATCCCTTGTGCTGACAGTAGACAGAGCCGGCCAGGGAGGAAAATCCGTTGGCGATGGCCAGTCCCACGATCTTTACGGTTCCCTTGTCCTTGGCCAGGGAGGTGACCAGAGATTCATTGTCGCCTACGGCTCTCAGGAGATATCCGGACCTGGTATTCAGGTAGAGATCCAGCAGCACCTTGCACACCGCGGTGATCAGCAGAAGGATGAGCACTGCCGCGTAGGGCGCCAGTCCCCCAGGCACATGGTCCGCGAGAAACGGATTTTCAAAAATGGTGTCCTGGGTGAATACGGGAACGTTGGCCCGACCGCCTGCGATGCGGAGATTCAGGGAGTAGAGGCCGGTCATGACGATGATGCCGGACAGAAGATCCCGGACTTTCAGCTTCACATGGATCAGGCCTGTGGCGCATCCGGCCAGGGCTCCGGCGGCGAAGGAGAAAAACAGAGTCAGCGCAGGGTTCACGCCTGCCAGGAGAGCGGAGGCGGTGAGCGCCGCCCCCAGGGGAAAGGTGCTGTCCACGGACAGGTCGGGAAAGTCCAGGATCTTATAGGTGATGTAGACTCCCAGCGCCATGACGGCATAGATGAGCCCTTCTTCCAAAACGCCTAAAAGCAGTGTCATGATAATTGCCTCCGATTATTGTTCGATTTCTGTAAACAGTTCTTTTACAGAAGCCATCAGATCGTCGGGGATGGTGATCCCTAAGTTCTCCGCCACCTTGGTGTTGCCGCAGAAGGAGGCTTCCTGAATGACTTCAAAGTTCATCTCGCTGGCTTTTTTCTCGCCTTTTAACACGGCTGCGGCCATTCTGCCGGTCTGCTTTCCCAGGTCAATGTAATCAAGTCCCATGGCGGCCAGGCAGCCGATCTTCACCTGCTCGATCTCGCTGCCGAAGACGGGAATGTTTTTCTTGGCAGCTTTGTCCAGGATGACAGGGAGGGAGGCAACCACGGTGTTGTCGGTCAGGTTGGTGACACAGTCCACTTTCTCCAGGAGAGAGTCGGCGGCGAGAGGAACATCGGCGGTGGTAGAGATGCCCACATCCACGATCTCAAAGCCGTAATCCCCGGCGGCATCCTTGTACTCCTGGACGGTGGACAGAGAATTGACCTCGCTGGTGGTGTACATGATGCCGATGGTCTTGGCGTCGGGAAGTATGGTGCGGATCATCTGGAGCTGTTCGGTCACCGGCAGCTTGTCGCTGGTTCCGGTGATCTCCCCCACAGGAGTTCCGTCGGCGTTTGCCAGTTCTGCCGCCACGGGATCGGTGACAGCCGTGTAGATCACAGGAATGTTCTGTTTTCTGCCCACACCGTAGGCGGTCTGGGCCATAGGCGTGGCGATGCCGCAGATCAGGTCGACCTTCTGGGAGGCGAAATTGGTGATGATCTGGCTGGCGATACCGCCGTCGGCCTGAGAATTCTCGTAGAGAACCGTCAGATTCTCGCCTTCCACGATGCCCTCCTCGGCCAGCCCCAGAAGGAATCCCTCCCGGCAGTTGTCCAGGGAGCCGTGGGCCGCGAACTGTCCGATGCCGATGGTATAGGTTTTGCCGTCGGCAGGAGCCTGGGTGTCGGGAGCAGGGGAGCCGGAACATCCTGTGGTGAGAAGTGATATTGCCGCAGCCGCGAGAAATAAGGTTTTTACAGATTTTTTCATAGATATTGTCCTCCATATGGTTTGTTTATATCCCAGGCCAAAAGGTTTCCCGACAAAAAAAGTCTCAAGTATGCAGAATATGTGCATGCTTGAGACGAATAAAATCCGCGGTGCCACTCAATTTGACCAAAGGTCCACTCTTCATATACTATCATATATGCCGCACGGATAACGGTTGCGGAGGCCGTCGGTCCCTACCAGGCGAAAACCCTTCAGAACCACCCTCAAAAGTCCATTCGGCAATTCTACCCATATCGCCTTCCCACCATCGGCGACTCTCTGAAATGTTTAAGAAAAGCCTACTCCTCTTTTTCAACGGTTTGTTTTGTTGGTATGTATATTAATACAGAATGTTTTATTTGTCAACAGGAAATTTATGTGATAATATTTTTATATGACAGATTTGCTGTCGTTTAGGGAGGGCGGGGAACCGGATAAAGACAGACACTGCCTCCCATGAAAGGCGGCATATTATGTTTGAGGCTGCGATTGGCATGGCATGGGAATCGCGGGATTTCGATAGCGAGGGAGAATAAAAGATGAAAAAATTGCTGGTGGTTGTGGATATGCAGAAGGATTTTATCGACGGAAGTCTGGGGACCAGGGAGGCGGAGGCTATCGTGCCGGCGGTAAAGGAAAAGATAGAGGCGTACCAGAGGGCAGGAGACGAAGTAGTCTTCACCCTGGACACTCATTCCGACGATTACCTGAACACACAGGAGGGAAGAAATCTGCCGGTTAAGCACTGTATCAAGGGTACGGACGGATGGAGGCTTCACGAGGAACTGGAGATGTACGAGGGAAAACGGTTTGAGAAGGGGACTTTCGGGTCCGTGGAATGCGGACAGTATGTGGCTGGGGGAGACTATGAGTCGGCAGAGCTTGTAGGTCTCTGCACGGATATCTGCGTCATCTCCAACGCCATGGTCATCAAGGCCATGGCGCAGGAACTGACGGTGCTGGTGGACAAAAGCTGTTGCGCGGGGGTAACTCCGGAGAGCCATCAAAACGCCTTGAAGGCCATGGAGATGTGCCAGATCAAGGTGGTGTAGCGGCAGAACCCGGAAGAAGAGGAGCCTGACCTGTCCCGCAGAGAGAAGGGATGGTGCCTGTCTCCGGGATATGGGTCAGAGAAGGAAAGGGACAGGGAGACAAAGGGGAGGAAAATATAAGATGAGAATGAGGACGGGAAAAAGGCTTCTGTGTATGGGGGCTGCATGGGTGCTGGCGGTGTCCCTCTTTGCCTGCGGCGGCGGAATCCGGCCGGGTCAGAAAGAGGCAGAAACCGAGAAGTCTGCGGGGAAAGAAGCAGAAGAGAGCGGGGCAGGGCTGGAAGGGGAACCAGGAGATTCCCGGACCATGGAGGAGGGAAAGGCTGATCTTCCTCCGGAGCTGGAGACGGCCCCGGAGGATGTGGACTTTCAGACAGGGGCCTGGGACGGACTTACATTTTCCAACCCCTGGCTTGGCCTGAAGGTCACGCTGCCTGAGGACTCCTACATCTACACGGAGGAGGATATGCAGGCGGTTGCAGGGGCAGGGCAGGAGATCCTGATCAACGGGGGCAATTACACGGATCTGGATATGAAGATAGCCGACGCGGTGACGGTGTACGATTTTATGGCGTCTCTGCCGGACGGACAGAGCAGCATACAGCTTGCCTATGAGAATGTGCGTCTCACTACAAGAGGTCAGGGCATCTCGGCGGCGGAGTATCTGGAGGTAGTGTGGCAGCAGCTGGCTTCCATCGGTGATATAGAGTGCAAACTGGAGGGGACAGAGGAGACAGAGCTGGGAGGAAAGACATTCGCAAAAATCTCTGTAAGCCTTATGGGAGGAGCAATATACCAGGACTACTACAGTATGTGCAAAGGTTCCCACATGGCGGTCTTTACTGTCAGTTATCTGCCGGAAAGCAAGGCAGTGGCAGAGGAGATGATGGAAGGAATCAGGGCAGATTATAGAAGGAGGAGTTATGGAACAGACGGCAGGGCAGTTGGAGATCCGGCCGGCGCTGATGTGCCAGCTGGATGAGATCATGGAAATTTACAGTGGAGCCAGAAAGTTTATGGCCGAACACGGCAATCCCACTCAGTGGCCGCCGGATTACCCGTCGGAGGATATGACTGCCAGGGATATAGAGGCAGGCCATATGTATGTGTGCATGGAGGGGGAGAAGGTGAGAGCCGTCTTCTACTACCATGTGGGAAAAGAAGCCGATTACGAAAATATATGGGACGGCCGGTGGCTTGACCAGAAGCCATACGGGGTGGTGCACAGGATCGCGTCGGAAGGAGGTATCCGGGGAGCAGGTTCCTTCTGCCTTACATGGGCGTGGAAACAGTGCGGGAATCTGAAGATCGATACTCACCGGGACAACGTGGTGATGCAGAGCCTGCTGAAGAAACTGGGATTCCGGTACTGCGGGCTGGTCCGGGGGAGAGACGGGGGAGAGCGCCTGGCGTTTCAGAAGGGAAGCCTGTGAGTCGTGAGCAGTTTGGCTGGGAATGATTAAAGGGATGTGCCGTATTGCAGGCACATCCCTTATGCTGTCTATACCGCATCTCCACATCAGAAATTCTCAGAATCTTCTATCTGTAGATAACGGTCAGAGTTCCGGAACCGGTCAGGTTCACGGTGATAGTCTTTGTCTCCAGATTGACGGCAGCAGCCGGAAGAATCGTCCAGAGGCCGGTCGCATTGTCGTAGAACAGGAGAGATACATTGTTCAGTCCCTGCACTAGGTTGGGTACATATAATGTCACTTCCGAGCTGCCTGTCTTTACCGCACCCGTAGCCGGGTCAGTCGCGATAATCGCATGAGTGCCTGTCAGCGCGTTAAATCCGTTCAGCGTGGCTGAACTTACGGCCGCGCTCAGGGGCTGACCGGCATTGATGGCGTTGATGGACGCCACGATGTTCTCGGGAAGACCTGCCGTAGCCGCCGCGTCGTTGGCAAAACTGAACGCCAGCTCGCCGCTTACAGCCTCGCCCTTTTCGTTGGCTGTCACGGTACTGCCCGCGGCAGTCTGGTTACCTATCACCACGCTGAGGGTGCTGCCGTTAACTCCGACACTGGTAGCTGCCTGGGTGGTAGTGAGACCTCCCATAGACAGAGCCATGATACCGGAGGCCAACGGAGTGGCGGTGTCGTTGATGACCACTGTGCCCGGGCCGACAGCGCCGGCCCCACCGCTGGTGCTGCTTCCGCCGCCGCTGCTGGATCCACCGCCGCCACCGCCTGAAGGTCTCCTTGAGGGAGTCGGGGGCACTACCTCCACATCTGTGCCGGTACTGGGCACAGCGAACACGGCTGTCGCCTGCACCACGGACAGGATGCCTGCCATTGCCACCGCAATCAGACATTTTTTGTTCATACTTTTCACCTTCTTTCCCTTTTTGGGTATAATATATTCAATAAACAGTCCCTTGGGACTGGATATTGCAGATCAGGAAATCTCTCTGTAAAAGAGTTCCAGAAGTATGGGCGTCAGCGCTTCTTTGTCAGCATGAAATTCGTCGTAGAGTTCCGTGGATACAGATTCCCCCGGCACCACGTAAAAGTCTTCTGATGTCAGTCCCCGGGTGTTCAGCGCGTCCATAGCTATTTTTAAGTATTCGTCTTTTCCCATATCCGTGACCATGTAGTCCTGAACGGTGTCAAACATATCCGTGACGATCTGACTGTCTTTGGAGGCCCTGGATTTTAGAGTAGTGAAAAATCCTGTTATATAGGCCTGCTGCCGCACCATACGGTCCATGGCCGAAAAATGCTCGATCTTGTCACGGTAACGGACAAACCGTTCCGCCTCCTGGCCATGGAGAGTGACCAAGGCCCCCTTTGTAAACTCAGGGTAAATATCTTTCAGGTCATCGGTGGGAACCGTGACGGCGACCCCTCCCAGAAAATCGTTGAGCATGGTGATCATGTTGATGTCGGCTGCCAGATAATGGTCGATGGTCATGTCGAAGAGAAATTCCGACACGGCCTCGGTCATAAATTGGCAGCTCACCTCCCTGCCGTCGCCGTAGGCGTAGGCCAGGGTCAGATGCTGGACTCCTTTTCCCAGGATGTTGCCGCTGCGGTCCGTCAGGGTGATCGGGGACATGGTGTCTCTGGGAATCATCAGGATCTTCACCGTGTTTCTCACCGTGTCCTGAGCCACCACGAAGATCCCATCCGCCTGGCCTCCCGCCGTGTAGGGGGTGGTCTCGGTCATAGGGCCGGTTCTGTCCACACCCATGAGAAGGATGGCCTTCACATAGCTGCTGCGCCGGTAGCGCTTTCCCTGATATTCGATGATGCCGTCCTGCCTGCCGCCCGTGCCGTCGGACGCGGTGTAATCTCTGGCAGCGATGGTGTCCTCCGTGTCTTTTCTCTTCTGATACAGAAAAACCGTGACAGCAGCCGCGGCGGTGATACACACTGCCAGGATGACGGCAGCCGCCTTCCGCCAGAGGTTCCGGTTTCTATGGTGATTCATGTCTTACTGTCCTTCGTCGTAGCTGTCATATCCTTTCTTTGGAGGAACTTTTGGTCTGTGGGAGGTCAGCGGGACCGGCCGATCCGCTGATCGCGGATGACACGGAGGGCATTCCCTCGAACCATATCCTCCAGAAGCCCTTCATCTACGTGGCTTTCCAGCCACTTGAGGGTTCCTGTGATGTCAGGATACCGGTAATCGATCCTGTGCATGTCTGTCCCCAGCAGATGGATCCGCCCCAGGCTTACCTGCCTGCGGCACCAGCGGACATGAGGCTGAAGCCAGTTTCCCGCCAGACTCTCGTAATTCATCTGAAATATGCATCCGCTGTCAGCCAGCTCGGCCAAATCCCCCTCCCGCTTAAGACATCCGTAGCGCTCCATGTGTGCCAGAATGGGAATATACCCGGATGTAAGCAGCCCGCGGATACCCCGGAACAGCTTCTCATACCGGACATTCGGGTCAAACTCCACCAGGACATAGGAACTGCCCGCCATAGTGCGGGCTTTCCCGCTCTTGAGCCGCTGGGGGAGTTCTTCGTGGTAATAAGTCTCCTGTCCCAAGTATAGTCCGAAATCGGGGAACTCCCTGGAAAACTCCTGTCTGGTCCGGTCCGCCAGCTCCTCAAGCCCCGGCATATCATGGCGCCTGGAATAGTGAGGGGTGGCGATGACGGAGGAAATCCCCTGGGACACGGCCATACGGAGCAGCTGACAGGATTCATCCATGGTTCTGGAACCGTCGTCTACCCCCGGGAGAATGTGAGCGTGAATATCGATAATACCTGTTATCTGTCCCACATACCCCTCCTTTTTGTGAACCGGCAGAAGGCTGATTTAGTGCCGCTGCCGGATATTTATTTTCTAGTATACATCAACCCTGGGGAAATGTCTAACCATTTTTCGGCGATTTTAGGGAAAACTTAACTAAGACCTGATGGGAGAAAATTTTGCTTTTAATTGAAAGCATCGTCATTCTCCTCTGCCGCAGACCTGAATGAAGAGTGTTATTTCGATATATTTTTGAGGCTGACAGAGCGCAGCCATGAGAAATTTTGAAGAAATTTTGCAAAAAACATTGATTATGCCAGAAAGTATACTTTTTGGTCTGTCTGGCATTTTTGTGTATTCTTTCGCGTACAAGGTGATTATTGCCAATAAAATTGGAAACAGCGATATTGATTTTATGGAAAAGTTGTGATAAAGTAAGAG
>CATLBR010000025.1 GCA_949879795.1 uncultured Hungatella sp. | reverse complement strand
TTTTTCAAGGCATAGTACCCGCTATGTCCAATGTTTATGTCCATTTTTCTCAAACTTCTTTTCCTGCACGATATTCATTTGTCAATTTTCGCTTGGAATCTCATTCACTGAGATTCCGAGAAGTTATCCTGGTCGATCATGGCCCGGATCTGGGCGGCTTCTTCCCGGGTCAGGGAGCCATGGCCCGTAAAGGCGGCAAGGAAGGCAGGCAGAGATCCATGAAAGGTGTCTTCCACAAATTTCCTGCTCTGTATGGAAAGAAATTCCTGGCGGGAGATCAGGGAGGTGACGGTTCCTCTGGTATTCACAAACAGTCCTTTTTCACACAGGCGTTTTATCACCGTGTGGGTGGTGGTCCTTTTCCACTGGAAAGAAGTCTGAGCCAATTTTACCAACTCCGAGGTAGTCACCGGTTCATGGTCCCAGATCATGTCCGCGAAACGGGCTTCAATGACCCCTAACTGGATTTCTGCCATAAGGTTCCCTCCCTGTCCGTTTAATCTTGAGACTACATAGAGTAGTCCTATATAAAGACTACTCTATGTAGTCTTATTTGTCAAGAGAATTCGGCGTTTTCTTGTGGACTGTTACAATTTACAACAGAGGAGAAATCCTTGTAAAATCAGCGGCTATAAGTTACACTATAGGTAATGTAAGAGGAAGGAGTTGTATTCAACCATGACTGACAACAAATTGGTATTGGCCTATATCGGCAACGGAAAAAGCGCGAACCGCTATCACATTCCCTTTGTGCTTCAGAGGAAGGACCGGTTTGTGATCAAAACCATCTTCAGCCCTCACATCCGTCATACTACCTGGGCGAAAATTGATGGGGTTTATTATACGGAAAACGCCGACGAAGTGTTTGAGGACCCCCAGATCGATCTGGTGGTGGTGAATACGGGGATTGATTTCCACTATGAGTACACAAAGAGGGCTTTGGACAGCGGGAAACATTGTCTTTGTGAGAAGCCTTTTATGCCCACCAAGGCCCAGGCCCAGGAAATTTTCCAATTGGCCAAGAAAAAGGGGCTGTACTGCTGGGCTTACCAGAACCGCAGGTATGACAGCGATTTTCTCACGGTTCAGAAAGTGATTGAAAGCGGGAAGCTGGGTGATCTTCTGGAGATGGAGATGCATTACGACTATTACCGCCCTGAAGTTCCGGAGGGAGTCAACTCTTTCAGCGCCGCCAACTCTTATCTCTACGGTCATGGATGCCATACCCTGGACCAGGTCATCAGTTATTTCGGGGAGCCGGAGAGGATTCACTATGAGACAAGGCAGCTTCTGGGGGAAGGCCGCATGAATGATTATTTTGATATCGACATGTACTACGGGACCTTGAAGGTATCGGTGAAATCCAGCTATTTTCGGGTGAAGAGCAGGCCCAGGTTTGTTGTTTACGGAAAAAAGGGAATGTTTGTGAAGGAGACCGAGGACCGGCAGGAGGAGCATTTGAAACTGTTTTACATGCCGGGGCAGCCGGGATTCGGGGTGGATGAGCCAAGACATTACGGGGTGCTGACCTACTATGATGAAGACAAGGGGTTCCATGAGGAGAAGGTGCCAAGCCAGCGAGGGGATTACGGCCGTGTGTATGACGGGATTTATGAGAGCGTCGTAAACGGGAAAGAGCAGGTGATCAAACCATGGGAGACCCTGCTTCAGATGGAGATGCTGGAAACCGGTGTCAAAAATCTAAAGTGAGCCCCGTCTGATCGATATAAACTTTTAAATGCTGTCGGGCAGACAGAGAGTAGGAGGTACATGTGAGGCTGGGTATTTTGGGAACGGGAATGATTGTCAAGTCGTTTATGCAGATCATTGACCGCCTGGATTTGGAGTCTGTATCAATCTTGGGAAGGGAGGCTTCCCGGGACAAGACGGAAGAATTGGTTAGATCATACGGTTTAAAGGAGCCGTTTTACGATTATGACCGGCTTTTGGAGTCAGATGTGGATACCGTCTATGTGGCGCTGCCGAATCATCTGCATTTTTCATTTGCAAAGAAGGCGCTGGAGAAGGGGAAGCATGTCATAATTGAAAAGCCTGCCACATCCAACGCGCGGGAGCTGGAGGAACTGGCCGCCGTTGCGAAAGAAGAAAAACGAATGATTTTTGAAGCTATGAACATCCATTACCTCCCATCGTTTCAAGCGTTGAAGGAGGATCTTGGGAAGCTGGGGGATATCAAGTTGGTGTCCTTTAACTACAGCCAGTATTCTTCACGCTATGATGCTTTTAAGGGTGGAACCATTCTCCCCGCTTTTGATTATCACAAGTCCGGCGGGGCTCTCATGGACATCAATATTTATAATGTTCACGCTGTCATAAACCTGTTCGGAACACCGAAAAAGGCAGAGTACTACGCCAATATTGCCAAGGGTATCGATACCAGCGGCATGATGTTTTATGATTATGGAACCTTCAAAGCGGTGAGCATCGGAGCAAAGGACTGTAAAGCTCCTGTACGCTCCACAATTCAGGGGGATCTGGGGGCGATTGTCATTGAAAAGCCGGTGAACCAGATGACGGAATATAAGATTCTCTACAACGATGGCAGAGAAGAGCTACGGCAGTTTGGCCAGACGGAGCACCGTCTGTACTATGAGTTCGCGGAGTTTATACGGATGATAAACCAGAGAGACTACAAAAGGCAGGAGGAGCTTATGAACTTAAGTCTCAACATCACAAGGCTGGTGACAAGAGCAAGACAGGAGCAGGGCATTGTATTTGACAATGACTGACAACAAATAAATGCTGAATTACGCTGAGGCGATGATAAGATTTTCAGCAGCAAAAATTTTTTATATTTTTCCATAAAATTCCTCGTCTTCAAACGTATAGTAAGTACAAGGCCAAAGCGAAAGAGGGCGCTGTCATGAATGACCAGCAGTTTGAACAAAATATCCGCCATATCTGTCGGGATAACCGGGAGGGTCTAAAAAATATTTATGAGGATTATTGTCCTCTGATCTTCTCCGTGGTTTCGGATATTTTGGGAAACCGGGAGGATGCGGAAGACGTGACCTCCGAATTTTTTATTCGCCTGTGGGATGTGGCGGATACATATCGTCCTGGAAAGGGACATCGGGCGTGGATGATTACGATCGCTCGAAATATGGCCATTGACTTCGTGCGGAGACATCGCCGGGAAGTATCTGCCGGGGAGATTCTAGATATCCGCCGGGAGAACTTTTGCGAAGAAGACAGCATCTGTCGCAGACTCAGCCTTGAACAGGCATTGATGACACTGAAAAAGGAAGAAAGACAGGTCGTCAATCTGAAGATTATGGGGGAACTGACCTTTCGGGAAATAGCAAAAATATTGAAAAAGCCTCCGGGGACCGTGGCCTGGCGCTATCGGACCGCCATGGAGAAATTGAAGGAGGTGCGGCTATGAGGCGGATTTCTCCCCTGGAGCAAGAGTACAGAGAGCTGAAATATCAGGATACCCCGGAGTTGTGGAGCAGGATTGAAGAAAACTTAAAGGAACACTCGGAGAGGAGCCTTACCCTGCAAAGGGAAGAAGAGAGCAGAAAAGACAGGAGGTCTTGGAGGAATTGGAGTTCTGTCCGCAGGCGGACCATTTTTGCGGCGGGGATGTCTGCGGCTGCCGTGTTTTTGCTTATTATGGCAGGTTCCCCATATTTTGATCTGCTGTCTGTGGGTAAAAAGGAGAATATGGCCGGAGGGAGCTTTGGAGATTTGACAGAAAGCGAGTATATGGCCGACGGGAATGGGGCTGTCGTGAATGACGAAAGCCTGTTCTGTACAGAGGCAGGGAAGAATGAGATTCCAAACGGGAACGGATGGGGGGAAGAGGAAAGAGCTACTTCGGGAGTGCTCATCTACAGCCAGCTGAATCTGACAGACACACAGCCTCTGTCCATTCCTCCCCAGGCTGTGTGTCAGGCGGAGGATACCATGTATTTTTCCGAAGATATACTGGGAGATACGGAGCTTCTGTGTCTGGGGACGGTGGCATCTGTGGCCCTGGAAAAAGGCCCGTCCGGAGCCCCGGAATTTCTCGTCTATGAGATCCTTCTGGATTCAGTCTGCTACAGCGACGACTATATCACCAATGTTACTTCTGTTCAGGCGGTAAGCCCTATTATAAAAGCCGTGGGTGAGGAGGAACAGAGCCTGTATCAGCTTCAGGAGGGTTCCACTTATGTTCTTCCGCTGAAAAGGCAGGAGGGCCGTTGGAAGCTGCTTTTTCCTTTTGCTCCCCAGGTTCGCGTGGCGCCCGGAGGCGGGTACCTGTTTCACTCCGGCTATGCAAGCCTGACCAACGATGAAACTTTCGTGGTAGTGGGACATCAGGAGGGGGACAATGATTTTTACTATGACAGAATGCTCTTCAGAGATGACGACTATTTCCTTTCGGACTTTATTGCTCTGGTCGTTGACCAGACGCGGAATGGAGGAAAATTATGAAAAAAAGTGTAAAGTGGATGCGAACCGGTTTTTCGTTACTCATCACGGCAGCTCTGCTCACAGGCTGCGGATCCGGACAGAAAAGTGAGGAGTCTGCTGCCGGGGCAAGAATGGACTATGTGACCCAGGCAGCGGCAGAGACGACAGTGTCTTTTGAGGGGAGTGCTTTTGAAAACCAGATAGAAGCCATGGACGGTGCCGTCGCAGGGGACAGCTCTATGGCTATGAAATACAGGGCCGGTTATGAGACAGAAGACTTTAACACGGAAGAATACAACTACATTTCCGAAAATGGTTTTAAGTCTACGGTTGACGAACCGCTGTCCACATTTTCGGTGGATGTAGATACGGCGTCCTACAGCAATCTGCGGAGGTATCTCAATTCAGGTCAGGAGGTGCCGGCAGACGCTGTCCGCATTGAGGAGATGCTGAACTATTTCAGCTATGATTATCCGGAGCCGAAGGAGGGAGAGCCCTTTTCCGTCACAACAGAATATTCGGACTGTCCGTGGAATGAGGAAAATCGGCTGCTGCTCATCGGTCTTCAGGCGAAAGAAATTGATTTTGAGGACCGCCCGGATTCCAATCTGGTGTTTCTTCTGGATATCTCAGGATCTATGTATTCTGACGATAAACTGCCGTTGGTACAGAAAGCCTTTACCATGCTGGCGGAAAATTTGACAGAAAAAGATAAAGTGTCCATCGTCACTTATGCAGGTTATGATTCTGTGGTGCTGGACGGGGTGTCCGGCAGCGAGACCGCCAAGATCGCTGCTGCCATCGATGACCTTGAGGCGGGGGGCTCCACGGCAGGCGCCGCCGGTATTGAGAAGGCTTACGCGCTGGCGGAGAAACATTATATCACCGGCGGCAACAACCGTGTGATTCTGGCAACGGACGGGGATCTGAATGTGGGAATCAGCAGTGAGGGGGAATTGACCCGGATGATCCAGGAGAAGAAGAAAAGCGGTGTCCACCTTTCGGTCATCGGTGTGGGTACAGGCAACCTGAAAGACAACAAGATGGAAGCTCTGGCGGACAACGGAGACGGAAACTACAATTATATTGACAGCATGTTTGAGGCCAGAAAGGTTCTGGTGGACGAGATGGGAGGCACCCTGATCACTGTGGCCAAAGATGTGAAGATTCAGGTAGAATTTAATCCCGGGTATGTGTCTGGATACCGGCTGATCGGATATGAGAACCGGCTGCTGGATAAAGAAGATTTTAATGATGACAAGGTGGATGCTGGGGAGATCGGCTCCGGCCACAGCGTGACTGCACTCTATGAGATCATCCCGGCAGGGAGGGATGGATCCCGTGGCGATGCGGGCCTCAAGTATCAGACGGATGCTGCTCTGGTGGACAGTACCGAGCTGTTGACAGTCAGCTTGCGGTACAAAAAGCCCGGCGGCGATAAGAGTGCTCTTCTTACTTACCCGGTGGAGTCAGACACTTACAGCCCTCAGCTTTCAGAAAATCTGACCTTTGCCGCTGCCGTGGCTGAGTTTGGCATGGTGCTTCGGGACAGCGAAAATAAGGGAAATGCGGATTATGATACGGTTCTGGCTCTTGCAGAATCCTGTATCCACAGGGATACGGACGAGTACAGGAAGGAGTTTTTGAAGCTGGTGGAGACGGCCAGAGAGCTGGAAAGATGATTGAACCTTAAAATTTTTCGATATTTAATAGAATATGACTATTTTATGGCTATGTATTGGGATGCGAAGTTTCACCCCGTGATGACAGGCTGTTCTGACCGCCTCCAGCATAGCCAGATTTTCTTCATAGTAAAAACAAAAGGCCTTATCTCTGGCTATGGCAATTCTCCGGAGTTCTTTACCCCGGAGAATTTTTTGCTCTGGATTTCTGCGGCTGTCATTCTTATATTCCACAAATCCTTTTACAAGAACTGCCTGAGACAGGCTGCTTATCTTTCCGTCAATCACCAGGATCACCGGAGTTTCTGTTAACTTTGCAATCTCATAAGCGCTGGCATGGGTGGTGACCCCGCTGTCTCAGCAGTTCCAGCAGCCCGCAGGTGATGACTGTCTTCCCGCTGCCGCTGGACGGAGCCGCAAGCAGAATTCGGGGGAGAGATCTGTTTTTCCCATCATCCCTGCCTGAGGATATCTAAAGCCTTGTATTGTTCCACCCGGTCTGTCACCTGCTCCCAGGTAATGGATGAGCGGACAAAATCAAAGTCACTCCAGATGCGAGTCAGTTCCGCTTTGATCTGAGGGATCTTTTCCAGATCTTCTGTTCCTGTGCGGACATAGTAGTCGGGCAGCAGAGTACAGCCCACCATACAGCTGTCTGCCTCCGGCGGTTCCTGCTCCTGGCTCAAGGCGCTTAAAAAGCGCAGGTGGTTATCTATGTAACCGTTCAGTTCCAGGTGGACTCCCATCATACCGTTTAAGTCGAAGACCTGGAAGGGAGCACCACCAGGTACAGGGATCTCACCGCCGGCATAAAAAGCCTGGGAATCACCAAAATCATAGAGGTCATTGCAGATGTCCATCAGCTTGCTGTATTCCTGTTGAGTAACTGGTTTCTGAAAGGATCCGAGCATGATATCAGCAGCCCAGCCCAGTTTGCCCAGCACTTCACATCCGGGAAGACTGCTCAAACTTTCTCCCAGCCTAACCAGCCGGGCCATGGACAAAAGCCCCAGGATCCGGACCTGAATATCCTCCAGATCCCCTGCTTTGTCTTCCATCTCCGCTGGAATGTTGTTGTAAAGCAGGTCAGCCTCCTCCAGCGTTCCGATGCGGTCGGAACAGTCGCTGACGATCTCCTTGTGGAAAAGCCTGTTTTTGCTAGCCTTTTTGTAGACTCCGTCGCTGGCGCTGTAAACCGTATCTGCCCGGTTCAGCCACAGAATCGCCCTGTTCAAGTCTCCTCTGTCCATGGCAGCAACACCCATATCATAGTAGGCTCTGGCCAGGCCATCCCAGTCTTTTTTTTCCAGGCTGTTTTTCCATCGTTCCTCCGGACTTTTTTTGTTTTCAAACAAACCAAACATACTGATTCCATCTCCTTTTCCCACCCGGATTTTGCAGATATATCTCCAGGTTTCTGACACTATATCATCCCTTTAGAGAAAAACGTTTATGAGACCATTATGGAACAAAATGTGGCAAAAGGCAAGTAAAACCTTTTAGGATTGAGGGCAGGGCTGTGTGGTTATATAGTGCAATATTTACTATAGGATATAAGATATGCACGATCGATAAGAACTGATTTTTCAGAGCAGACGAAATATATTTCCATTATTTAATAAAATACGGATGTTTTTTGGTTGAATTTTGAATTGATCTGTGATATAATATCCAAATAAGGAACAAACAATGCCATTTTTATCCCAAAAGGAGCTGCCTCATGACCATAAAAGAGATGAAAGAGCGCAAGAGAGAACTTGGCTATACCTACGCGCGAATCGCGGAATTGTCCGGAGTGCCCCTGGGCACGGTGCAGAAGATCTTCAGCGGAGCTACGGCCTCGCCCAGATACGATACTCTGATTGAGCTTGAGAAAGTCCTGGGGACTCCTGACCCCGTCTCTGTCTCAGAGTCTCAGACATCTTATGGGGTAAGCAGGCAGAGGACATACACTTTAGAGGATTACTACAGGGTTCCCGAGGAGAGAAGGGTAGAGCTGATCGACGGGGTGATCTATGACATGTCTTCCCCCTCCTCCTTCCATCAACTGGTGGCGGGGCTTATCTACACTAAACTCCTTACCCATGTTCTGGACGGAAAAGGCCAGTGCCTCCCCATGATCGCGCCTATCGACGTGCAGTTGGACCGGGATAACCGGACTATGGTACAGCCTGATGTGGTGGTTGTCTGTGACAGAGACAAGATTATTGAGCACTGTATCTATGGAGCTCCGGATTTTGTTATTGAGGTTCTCTCCAGGTCTTCCGCCAAGAGAGATTCCGTGATCAAGCTGAACAAGTATCTGTCCGCGGGAGTCCGGGAATACTGGCTTATCGACCCTGACCGGCAGAAAGTTCTGGTCTACCATTTTGAAAAAGAAGAGTATCCGATTATCCACAGCTTTGACGCCCAGATTCCTGTGGGCATCTGGGATGACGGCTTTGCCATTGACTTTCGGGAGGTTTATGAGCATGTCCGATTTTTGTATGAGAGGTCATGAGAGTGGCAGGGGCAGAAGTCGGTTTCCTGCAGGAACCGATTGCGGGTTATATTTTGACAGGCGGCAGAAGTCGGCGGATGAATGGGCAGGATAAACTTTTACTGAACTGTCAGGGTACATCCTTTTTTGACCACATCAGAAAAGCTCTGGGTTCTTTTTCCAGGATCTATCTGTCCGTGGCCGCCGATAGGAGGGACCGGTATGAATCCCTAGGGCTTCCTATGGTGACGGACAGGTTCTCGGGACTGGGGCCTATGGGAGGAATCTATTCCGGACTTTTATCCTCCGGGGAACAGGCACTGTTTGTGGTTGCCTGTGATATGCCGCTGATTGATGGAAAGACAGTGGACTTTGTCGCCGATTGTTTTTGGGAGGACGGGGACAGAGATCAGGTTATGGTGGTCCGGACCGGAGAGCAGGTTCATCCTCTCTTCGGGATCTATCCTAAAGCCGCGCTTCCTCTGATGGAAGAGATGATTCGGGAAGGAAATTATCGAATGAGCGATTTCATTGTCCGGTCCAGAGCCAGAGTTCTTTCTCTTAAAAGGGACAGTCCCGTGGGGATTAATGTGAATACGGAAGAGGAATACCAAACTTTATCCCGCGATTATGGAATCTAGCGAGAACATATCACAGACAGAGGAAAAACACGGGAAACTAGGATACATATAGAGAGGAGTGGGCTAATGGCATCAAAAATTGAATTTGTGGAATTTATCGCGGACCAGTTAAAGGGAGCAGGAACCATCACTTATAAAAAGATGTTCGGCGAATATGGCCTTTACTGTGACGGAAAGATCTTTGCCGTAATCTGTGATAATCAGCTTTATATCAAGATCACTGAGGCTGGCAGGAAGATTTGCCCAGGTTTAGAGGAGGCGCCTCCTTATGAAGGAGCGAAAAATTATCTTCTTGTGGAGGATACGGAGGACAGAGAACGGCTGACCAAACTGGTGACAGTCACCTGTGAAGAACTCCCTCAGCCCAAGCCCAAAAAGAAAGGAAAGAAGCAGACTCCCGTGGTATCATAAAAGCAAATCCGGCTAGGCCAGCCGGCAATTCTCAGCCCGCTGGCCTGGTCAGACTTCCGAGAGAAAGTATTTACCTAAAATCAGCGAATCAGAAAGTCCCAGAAATGGTCTGGTTTTTCTTCCATGCGGTCCAGAATCAGGAATTCTTCCGGAGGAATCCGCCCTGCCAGGTTTCTCTCCCCGTCGTTGGGAATCTCTTTTAAGATTACCTCCACTTCACCTCGGTAGTGGGCCAGATTGTCGTTGACGATAACCACGTCCCCCCGATGGAACATATCCTGTCCGCAGTCCCTGTGAGGGATGGAGGAGTTCTTGCAGCTCAGCCTGGGCATGCTGGAGCGGATAAAGAACTCCGAGGCATCGGTCCTCCCAGCGTGGTGATATTCTTTCAAAACACGAAGCTCTGTCTCATTCAGTCCTTCCACTGGCTGGACCGCGATGGTGATCTTGGTCATATCCACCTGGGACATGGCCTTTAACTCTTCCTCTGACGCGTAGGCGTTGCCGATGAGGATATCATCGATCATCTCCGTGGCAAGAAGGTGGCGAACCTGCAGGTCAATGGGAAGCCCCCGGTCAGCCTCCAGGGTACACAGTCCGCTGTATACCGGCCAGGGTCCGTAGGTGTTGTCGTTGTTGCTGGACACAAACGCCGCGGTGTGGAGGCCAAGACCTTTCCACTTCTGATTGAATCTGTCGAAAACCGCCCTGCTCAGTCCTGTATATTTCTCAGGGTAGAAATTGTGACACATGGTGATGTTGTTGGGGTCCCCGCCGTGGCGGATGAGATGGTCCACACTGACATCGGAGCTGGCGTTGAACTCGATCTTGATCCCCTGGGGATTGCGGGTGATAAGCCGGTCTTCCAACTCCCCGAAGTTGCCGTCCAGCCGGATAATATCCAGCCCCATGGCGGCGAACACGGAGAGGTCGTAGGGTGTGGCTCCCAGGTGCTTGAACACATTGGGATTGGTGTCAGCCGCCACCACGTACCCAAGCTGGTGAGCCTTTCCGATAAAGTCTGTAAATTCGGCGATGATGTCATCTTTGGGCTTATCTACGGACAAGAGGCAGGTAAAGATACGGCTGAAACCGTACTTGGCCGCCAGCTTCATGTACTCGTAATCTCTCTCTGGGGTGGAGTGCTCCGGATATACGGATATACCTAATCTGCGCATATGTTTTCCTCTCTTTCTTCTAAAAGTATAAAGATATTATACACTATTTTTCTGCTTTTTTGTATATTTTTTCGTTTGACGCGAAAATTTGAGGATCAGGTTCTGTATGGGCGCTGTGAACAGTAACCAGGCACTGGTCCTGCCGCACCGCTGATTCCTGGCTTTCTTGACATTTTTTCCGGCAAGAGTATAATTTAAATTAGAGATATATTCATAAAATGGCTAATCAAGAGCGAAAGGAATCATACGCTATGTCTATAAAATCTGTACGATCCCTAAGGGGGCTGTTTATTGCCGTCGGGCTGTCTTTGTCTGCCTGCTCTTCAGTGGTCTCAACCCCGAAATCCGGCGCTGAAAGCAGTGCTTTGACCTGGACCACCTGGAAAGGTTTTGAAGAATTTTTTAATTTGCTGGGCGAGAGCTGCCCGGATATTAAACTGGACTTTACCTCCTATACCGGGGCTAACCGCACCGGATACAGTTGGGCCCGAATGAGGGCGGACGATATTTCTGATATTTTCCTCACGTCTCAGATTTTTGATGAGAAGCTGGCCAGTGAACGGTTGTTGGATCTGTCAGGCTACGATTTTATCAATGGTTTTTCCACCAATATTTTGGATCAATTTTCAGTTGATGGGGGAATTTATCTTCTGCCTGTCAACTACACCATGTATGGCATATTGTACAACAAGACGCTGATGGAGGAGAAGGGCTGGAAGGTGCCGGACAATTTTAGTGATCTGGAAGCCTTGTGCCATGAGATAGAGGCTGAGGGTATGCTGCCTGGTATTCTGGGTACGCAGCTGCCTGGAACCGCGTTTTCCGCTGTGTTCAATTTGGCTAAGACCGGCTGGCTGACAACACCGGAAGGGGTGAACTGGGAGAGAAATTTTCTGGTCGGTGACACGGCGGCGGCAGGGACATGGGAAGATACCATGTGTTATGTTCAGCAGTACATCGACATAGGCATGTTCCACACAGACCCAGAGGACCGGCACAGCGAGGAGCTGATTCGGGATTATCTGGGCGGACGGAAGGCCGTGTTTTTTACAGGGGTATGGGCACCGGGGTATACAAAACTGCCGGACGGTGATGAGCTGGGAATGATGCCTTATATCAGCGAAGATGGCAGCAAGAATGTCTATATGTACAGTCCAAGCTGCTATATTGGTGTCAGCAGGCGGCTTGCGGAACCGGGAAACGAGAAAAAGCTGGAGAACGCTGTCCGGCTGCTGTCCTTGCTCTATTCTCAGGAAGGACAGAAAACTTTTATCTCACAAGAGACCCCTTGCGTCATGGGGATTCAGAGCGCCGGCCCGGTTCCGGAGGATTCTCTGATCCATGATGCCCAGCAGGCCCTGTGGGAAGGGAGGGCCTTTCCCATGACCTATGGAAGTTGGTTTGGCATTCTCTCTGATATCGGCCAGGTGTACAAGGACTGGTTTCGGGGAGAGAACGGCATGGATGGCCCTAAGTCCATTGCCAGGATGGATGAGCTGCTGCGGGGGTTTCTGAATCAGTCTGACCAGATCTACTTTTGCGAGTGTACTGCTGATTTTACATTGGAAGAAACGGGAGCCCTTGTGGCCAAGGCGTTGGGGAGCAAGGTGGGCGCGGACGGGGCTATGATCCCCATAGGCGCTTATCATGAAAGTGGGGTCAGTCTCAGAAGCGGTATTACGGGCAAGCTCTATAAGGGAAAGATTGACTTGGAGGTTTCCAATTCCATCTGTCCTGGTTTGGACGGGGAGTACGCGATTTTGACCATGACCGGAGCTGAGGCAAAGGCTCTGGCTCAAAATGGCTTTGACGCCGGAGACGGCCAGCCCTTTCCCTATGTCCTGGAGATACGGGGCGGCGGGGAGCTGAAAAACAGCGAGACCTACCGGATATCTTTCCTCACTCAAACCTACACCGAGGACGTGGGCAGGACCTGCGACGCTCAGGTGGAAAAGGGGTCCATACGCAGGTTCCTGCGGGAATGGCTGGAGGAGCAGAAGACGGTCTCCCCGGGCGCTAATCCCTGGAATTAGGGAGAACATGGGTGTTGAAATATTATGAGGGAGGACAGGGGTATGGATTTCAAACACCAAAAGAAAAATATCATACTCCCGACAGCGCTGGTGATTTTCCTGCTGCTGTTTCTTCTGGTGGGAGGAGCTTTCTATACAAAATATCTCCAGAGTCAGATTTTCAAGGAGCGAACCACACAGCTTGTAGAGATCACATACCAGGTAGGGGTCAATCTGGACAATACTTTGGACTCTCACTGGAGCTACGTAAACTCCGCGGCCAATATTTTGCGTTACCAGGAGTTTGACACGGCAAAGGACGCGGTCACGTTCATGGGCACCTTGGAGCGGCTTCTGGAGGCGAGTACCTACAGTTCCAGGTTTATGCTGTTGGACAATAAGGGGAACTGTTATGACGCTGGAGGAAACCACGGTGCATGGTCGGATATGGATATGATCTCTGCCGGGGAGGATCAGAATACGTTTATCACGGACGGCAATCTCTATCAGGGAGGCCAGTGGGCTTTTGTCAGGAAGTTTTCTTCTCCCATAAAAACCATGGACGGGAATACGATCTTTACCCATGTGGCACTTCTCAAGGATGTATTTTCTCTTAAAGAATATTATGACAGCGCTGCCTACGGCGGCCAGAATGAGACCTATATCCTGAAAAGCGACGGTACCCGGATGCATGACAGCGCTTTGCAGGGGACTACTATCCAGGCGTACAATGTGATCAAAGTGCTGGAGGAGATGGAGGGACAGAGTGTTCCGGATATTCGGCAGGCTCTCAGGGAAAAGGATGCCGTCAGCGCCAATTTTAAGCGGGATGGCAGGGAGTATTATTACTGTGTCACCTCACTGGAAGAGTATGGCACCCTGCTTCTGTTCCTGATTCCTGCGGAGTTTGTGGCCTCCGGCACGGTGAATATGGTGAGGACAACGATCCAGACCCTGCTGATTCTGGCGGTTGGCCTGGTGGCGGTTCTGATTTTGGCGGTTGTGGTTATTATCCGGCAGAAGGACAGCGCCCGCCTGTTCCGCCGGGAGCAGGAGAACCGGTGCCGCCAGGAGGAGCTGAACCGGCGCCTGGAGGAATCTAATATCATGCTGGCTCAGTCGAAAGAGGCGGCGGAACAGGCGTTTCAGATCGCGGAGAGCGCCAACCAGGCGAAAAGCTCATTTCTCTCCAACATGAGCCACGATATCCGAACCCCCATGAACGCGGTTGTGGGATTCTCCGCCCTCTTGTCCAGGGACGCGGAAAATCCGGAGAAGGTGCGGGAATATACCAAGAAGATCACCGCCTCCAGCCAGCATCTGCTGGGACTGATCAATGATATTCTGGATATCAGCAAGATAGAGGCCGGCAAGACGGTTCTCAACTTGTCGGACGAGAACATTGTGGATCTGATTGAAAATATTGACTCCATTATCCGGCCCCAGATGAAAGCGAAAAACCATACTTTTGAGGTTTACAGCAGGGGAATCAAACATGAACATGTGGTGATGGATAAGCTGCGCCTGAATCAGATTCTTCTGAATCTTTTGTCCAATGCGGTCAAATATACACAGGATGGCGGTTATATTACCCTGACGGTTCAGGAACAGCCTCAGTATGTCAGTCATCTGGCCCGCTATTGTTTCATTGTGTCCGATAACGGCTATGGCATGAGCCCGGAGTATGTGGGGAAGATCTTCAACGCTTTTACCCGTGAAGAGGACAGTGTCACCAATAAGATTCAGGGAACCGGGCTGGGAATGGCTATCACCAAAAATCTCGTTGATCTGATGGGCGGCAAAATTTTGGTGGAGAGCCAAAAGGGGAAGGGTTCCACTTTCACCGTAGACCTGGACCTGGGTATCAGTGAGCAGGCCATGGATCATGATTTCTGGAGCAAACATGGGATCACCAGGATTCTTACGGTGGACGATGAGGAGGTGATCTGCCAGAATATCCGGATCGCCATGGAGGGTACTGGCGTTGTGGTGGATTACGCGTTGGACGGACAGGCGGCTGTGAGTATGGTGAAGAACTCTGAGCGGGAAGGGCGGTTGTACAATATTGTCCTTCTGGACTGGAAAATGCCGGGACTGGATGGCGTGGAGACCGCGAGACAGATCCGGGAGGAGGTATTGAGGGAGGTCCCTATCCTGATGCTGACCAGCTACGATTGGCAGGAGATTGAGGAGGCGGCGAAAGCCGCGGGAGTTAACGCCTTTCTTCCCAAGCCTTTCTTCCTCACCAGCTTCCGCCAGAAAGTGGATCAGGCACTGAGCAAAGGGTCTGATCAGGTGCCGGAGGCCAGGAAAGAGGAGGGAGTTCTAAAGGGGATGCGTATCCTTGTGGCAGAGGACAATGAGATCAACGGGGAGATCCTCCGTGAGCTTTTGGATATGGCGGGGGCTTCCTGTGAGATCTGTGAAAACGGCGGACTTGTGGTGGAGGCCTTTGAAAAATCCAGGCCCGGGGAGTATGGATTGATCTTGATGGATGTGCAGATGCCTGTGATGAACGGATATGAGGCCACCAGGGCTATCCGGGAGCTTTCCCATTCCCAGGCCCAAAGGATTCCCATCATCGCCATGACAGCCAACGCTTTTGCCGAGGATATCAGGGATGCTCTGGAAGCCGGCATGAATGCCCATGTGGCTAAGCCGGTGGATATGGCGGTACTGGAACAGACTGTGAGAACGGTCATAGGGACTGATTAAAACCTGTGTTTTGTCGAGGGAGGCGATGTTATTGTGGGCCCGAGAGAAACGGGCTCCTGTCCAGGCTCAGACACGCTGAGCGTTCCCATAAGCCTAAGGCGGAATGTTTGGCGTGGGAACCCGGATGGGATATCCCTCCTCTGACTGCTCTGCAACAACCGCCGCCTTCCCTCACTCAATAATACAGCGATTCAGATTCTCGTGAATCGCAATAAGCTGATGGGAATTTTTTGTATTTTCTCTTGACTTTTCCTGTTTATGTAGTATGATTGTAACTAGAATTCTAGCTAAGTGGAAGGAGAGCGCTGATTGACTGTCGAGAAGGATATCATGGACAAACTGGAAAAACTTAATCATAAGATGAAGCGTCAGCTGGCGAAACGGTTTCAAAAAGGTTCCCCTCTGTCCAGTGTACAGGGGGTGACTCTGCATTATATAATGGCGCAGACGGGAAAGAGGGATGTGTTTACCAAGGATCTGGAACAGTTTTTGGATATAAAAAGTTCCTCTGCCACCAGCCTGGTGAACTATCTGGAAAAACTTGGCTATATTCGCAGGGAGCCTGTGGAAGAGGATGGCAGATACCGGAGGCTTGTGCTGACAGAAAAGGCCAGGGACATCGAATCGGAGCTGAACGAGATTATTGAGGAATACATAGCTGGCAAATTTGTTGGGTTTACTCACGAGGAACTGGCGACGCTGAATCATTTGATCGACAAGATGCTGGCCAATATTTAGCGTGTTGTTTGGAAAAACCGGCTGTTGATTGGGGCGAGCAAAAATTTTACAATAATACCTAGAATTCTAGTTATTATAGACGAAGAGAAAGGAAGGGAAAGGAAAATGAATGGGAAGGTATCACGGCGTGATTTTCTCAAAGCCGGAGGGGCGGGATTGGCAGGGGTGGCTCTGTCTACCCTGGGCATCGGCACGATCCTGGGAAGTGAGACCACTGCCGGGGACGCTCAGGCGGCGCCAGGGCAGGAACTGATGTATGTATGCCCGGTGTGTGGAGAAAAGGCGGAGGATTTTGACGGGCTGCGAAAGCATTTTAAAGAGAAACACCCGGAACTGGAAAGCCCTAAGAACATGGTTCTGAGAATCAACGGGGCGGATGTGGGGGTGTATGTGGAGGACCACTGGACCTTGCGGGAGACTCTTCTGCGGGCCGTAGGGCTTACGGGCAACGCGAAGGAGATGTGTGACCGGGGAGGGTGTGGCTCCTGCACGGTACTCATCGACGGGAAACCGGCTCTGGCCTGCACGACCCTGGCGGTGGAGTGCAGGGGAAGGGAGATCGAGACGTCGGAGGGAATCGCGGCCGACCCGGCATACCGCCCCCTTGTGGAGGCCTATGTAAAATACGATGCCAGCCAGTGCGGCTACTGCACGCCAGGCCAGTTTACGGTGGCCAAATATATATTGAACAAATATCCGGACCCCACGGAAGATCAGATCCGGACGGAATTGTCCGGTAATATCTGTCGCTGCGGAACGTATTCCCGGCATGTACAGGCTATACAGGAAGCGGCAGCGGCCATGAAAGGAGGAAAAAGCTGATGGGAGGAACCAGCACCTGGGTTTTAGAAGGAACCAATGATGATCGTCAGGATTTTAAAGTGGTGGGAACCTGGAATCACCCGGGACGTCAGTCCTGGGACATGGTCAGCGGCGCGGCCAAATATCCTACGGACTTGTACAAGGAGGGGACCCTGGTGGCCATGGCCCTGCGGTGTCCCTATGGCCACGCCAAGGTCAAGAGCCTGGACATCTCTGAGGCGGAGAAACTTCCTGGAGTAAAACTGATCCTCACCTACGAGGATGAGGAGCTGGCCTCCATGCCAATCAATGTGCCCTCCTACTATGAGCTGGGAAGAAGTCCTCTTCTGGGAGACGAAGGGGAGTTTGAGGGAGACGAGTGCGGAGCCGTGGTGGTGGGAGTCAGCGAGGAGGTATGCCGAAAGGCGCTGGACCTGATCAAGGTAAAGTGGGAGGTTCTGCCGTTTGTGCTGGACTGTCGGGAGGCGGGAAAACCAGGGGCCCCCATTCTGCGGCCGGAGATGAACCCGGACAGCAATATGACGGGAAATACCTTCGGGGCACCTGTAAAATGGGAGATCGGCAATGTGGAAAAAGGGTTTAAGGAGGCGGACTACATCGAGGTCATTGAGTATGGGCGTCCCATGTGGAATCAGTTCCGGCCCATGCCGCCTGCCTATTTTTCCTACTGGGACAATGACCCCTGGGGGAATCCGGACGGGGAGAAGATGTGCTATGTGACCAACCACGCCCATTTTCCCAGCAATGGCCCTATTATATCCGCTTCCATGGGCATGGGCGTCCATGAGGACAAGGTGAGGGCCCTGACTCCCTATATGGCGGCCAGGTACTGCGATTTTGTGGAAAAAAGAGGGGCTCAGCTGGCTCCGGTGCTGTCCAGAAGATTAGGCGGCGTGCCGGTGCGCTGTGTCTCCACCCGCCGCCAGGCATTTGACGCCAATGTGCCCCAGACCTTCTTCACGGTCCGGATTGGATTTAAGAAAGACGGGACCCTGGTGGCGGTTCAGTCCAAGAATGTCCATCAGACCGGGGCAAGGGGAGGCTACGGGGACAAGACCCACGGACATCTGGTGCTTCCGGCCAATGCCCAGGGATTCAAATCCACCTCCTGCCCCAACATCTATTCGGAGATGGAGTACTATGTGACCAACGGGGCCTGCACCACCGCCGACCCGGGCAAGGATGCCTGGGAGCCTGTAAACCTGGCTTTCGCCAAGATCGCGGACACTCTGAAGATGGATATTTCAGAGGTCATCATGAAGAATGTGAAGATCACCAAACCCTCCCTGGAAAGCTGCATGGAGGCAGGAAAGAAGGCTTTTCACTGGGACAGCAAGTGGCATCTTCCCGGGACAAAGAGACTGGAGGATGGCCGGTTCCACGGTGTGGCCTGCAGAAGCTGCTGGTCCATGACATGGGGCATGATCTCCTACAATATCAACCTGAGAATGAACACGGACGGCAAGATCTACATGCCTTACTCGGAGGCTCTGATCGGGACTTACTGGCCGGATGCGGTCCAGCTTGTCATCGCCGAGGAGATGGGCATGAAGCTGGAGGACGTGATCGTCTACTACGCGGCCAATTATCCGAACTGGCAGAAGGGCGATGCGGCTGACCGAGGTTCTACCTGCACCTGGGCGGCCAAGGAGGCGGCCGTTCAGCTGAAAAAGCAGATACTGGAGACAGGGGCCTCCCTGTTCGGGGTCACGGCAGATGAAGTGGATCTGGTAGATTCCATGATCACTCTGAAAGCGGACCCGTCGAAGCAGATGTCCCTGGTGGGAATCGGGCAGCTGGCTGTGGGATACTGCGGCAAACCAAAGGTTCCCTTCCAAAATGATGTGATCCGCACCATGAACGTGGATTTCTGTGAAGTGGCCGTGGACCCGGAGACCGGCATGGTGGAGATTTTGGACTACTGTTCTGCCCATGATTTCGGCAAATTGATCCGCCCCTCCTCAGGGCTGGGACAGCTGGAGATGGCTCTGACCATGGCTTCCGGCAGGGCTTTGAGGGAGGAGATTATCTGGGATCCCAATACAGGCGTTCTGTTAAACGGCAACATGTATGACTATAAAGTGCCCACTTCTTTGGACCAGCCGACCATTGAGACCGTGCCGGTGGAGACCCGCTGTGGTGGTGGGGCCTACGGTTCCACAGGCGTGGCCCACGCCCACTGTGACGCTGGTCTGGTAGGGCTGGCCATTCAAAACGCCATCGGAAAGTTTATTCCCATGGCACCCTATACGCCGGACAAGATTCTCGGGGCGATGGGAACCATTTCATAAGCAGGAGGTTGGGAAAATGAGAGAATTTACACATATGGAGGCGACTACCATTGAGGAGGCGTCAAAAAACGCCAGGAAGGGAAACGCCATGGTGATCGCGGGAGGCACGGATCTGTTGGGGACCTTGAAAGATGAGATACTGCCTGTTTACCCGTCGGTGATCATTGATTTGAAGACCATCAAGGATCTGGACAAGATCGAGGAGGAGAAGGATCAGATTATCATAGGTGCTCTGGCAAAGCTGGCGGATGTGGCGGACAGCCAGGTAGCGCGAACCAACTGTCAGGCCCTGGCGGAGGCCTGCGGGAAGGTGGCTTCTCCCACTATCCGCAACATGGCCACTTTGGGAGGGAATATCTGCCAGATGCACAGGTGCTGGTACTTCAGAACCCCTGACGACCGGTTCCACTGCGGCCGCAAAGGGGGCAACACCTGCCCTGCCTACAATGGGGACAACCGGTATCACTCCATTTTCGGCCAGCAAAACGGCTGCGTGGCGGCCAGCTCCCATGATACGGCTCCTGCTCTCATAGCCTTGGGAGCAGTGATCGTCACTTCCTCCAGAGCGGTTTTGGCAGAGGAATTTTTCGCCGCCAACGGTTTTCGGTCCTGTGTTCTGGAGGACGGGGAGATCGTGACCCACATAAGGGTTCCCAAAAGCAAGAAGAGCGTGTTTGAGAAATTCGCTCTCCGCAAGTCCATTGATTTCCCCATCGTAAACTGCGCGGCGGCTTACGGGGCCGACGGGACGGTGAGAGTGGCCATGGGAGGCGTGTTCCCTGCGCCATTGAGGATAAAGGCGGCGGAGGCGGCAGTGGCAGGGGGCATCACGGAGTCCACGGCAAAGAAGGCGGGGGACGACGCTGTGGCGGACTGTACGCCTTTGTCAGGGACAGCCTACAAAGTGGAGATCGCCAGAACCATGGTGAAAAGGACTCTTTTAAGGCTTGAGGGAGAAAGATGAAGGACTGGAAGGCAGAGTTCTGGGAATTAAAAGAATACATAAAGAAACGGGAAGATCTCGTGGTCACGGAACAGAGTCTGGCTGTGCCGGAAGGAAGACGGGAAGAGTTTTATGGTCTTGTTGAGAGGAGCCAGAAAGCCATGGCCTGTCAGGTTCTGAAAGATCTGGAAGGTCAGGGCAGGCACTTGGCGGGACAGTGTGTCAGGCGGCGGAATCAGCTGATTGAAGGAACCAACTTAAAAGAGTTTCGCCTGGCCAGCACTCTTGAAAGCTTTATGGAGGATCCCGTGGCAGCCATGGCCAAACCGGCTTTTGGGATTATTCTGGATGGCCTGCAAAAAAACATGTCTTCTGAGGAGATGGAGGAGCTGGCAGAGAGAAGGGTGGTCCCTTTTTGCAAGGATCTGCTGCGGTCCGCCTACGAGGCCTGGCTGTACTATGGGGTGGTGAAGGCTTTAAAGCCGGTTCGCTATTATGATGTCTGGTCGCCGGACACCGTGGAGATCCGGACCCAGGAGACAGACTGTGTCAAAGTGGGGTTTCAGGTCACATCGCCGGAGAGAAGGATGCCGGAAACCGTTTTTGTCACAGAGGACAGCCGGGTATTCGCCATAAAAAGCGAGGTGGCGGAAGAACTGGACTTCTACGGGGTCAGGCCTGCCAGGTGCTGTGATTTTTCATCTGGAGGAAATACGGTGGATCAGCTGGCCCACAGGGCGCTATTGATCTATGGCCTGAAATCTCCGGACAAGGTGCCGCTTCTGGCCAACCGGGAAAAACTCTATGTGCTGCCCAGCGATCTCATGTGCGAGTTTTTGCTGCCGGAGGAGATGGAACGGCCCCGGCCCGCCACACAGTTTATCACCAGGATCCGGACAGTCCGCTCCCGCCGTCCGGTTCAGGTTTTGACCTGTGACGGGAAGGGGGAATTTCCCTCCGAACTTATGGGCGATCCCATGGTGCCCCCCATAGAGAGAAGAGAGATCGGGAAAGATGAGGGAAAACTTGAAGACATCGCCAGACTTTTGACCCAGGATTAAGGAAAGTAAAAAGAGGAGGAATCATGATGGATATACGAAAAACAAAAGGCAGTACACTGATCGCTGCCGGGCTGATGCTGACCGTGACTGCCTGCGGGCCGGGAAACAGCACTGGGGGCAGCGTCTTAAGCGGCACCGAGGCGGCAGCGTCCGCCACGACCGCATCCACCTCGGCGGAAAGTGATTCAAAGGCAGACGGGGCTTGGGAATCCGTGGGGGAAACCCAGAAAGCGCAAGAGGGGCAGAAGGAGACAGGGGTGGCTATCAGCGTCCTCAACGACACGGTGGAACTTGGAACCTTGGCGGTATTTGAGCCTTCTGATAACATAGAGGGCAACAGCGGCGTGGCGATCGCTGGCTCTGACGAAGAGCAGCTCCAGCAGGAGAGAATCGCCGGCGGAGCCGTGGGGGAAGTGGTGTCGAAGAATCTGGAACCTCTCCACGGAATCACGGATTATTCCGAAGGCGAGTATGTGGCTGTCTATGGAGTGACCGGGGAATAAGAAGGTATGTGTGATAAGGAGGAAAAATTAGGCAGAGTGAAACTGCAATGAAGTAAAGGTATCAGATCTATTATGCTGGGCAGAGAAAAGATCTATTTAAGTAACTCCTGTGCTAATTATAGAGGTGGGTCTGCAAAACTATAAATCCAAATAAAAGAGATTGAGATCATAGAAACAGAGTTAGAACCTCTTTTGGGGGCAGCTGTGGATGTGATGCAGTTAGCAGACCCATCGGGGTGCGCTTTCCAACGCAAGCAGGTAAGACCCCCCTTCTATGGGGTGTGCAAATCACTGGCTAAGCCAGTGGTGTTGACTATGTATCCTAATTCTCTAAATACTAAAAACGCTTAATACTACTCAGTATAGCCATTCCTAACAGCCAGTGCATAATATTCCTCAGCTTTATTCAAGTCAATTTCAACACCGTAGCCGTATTTATAGCATTGACCCAGTAAATTTTGAGCTGTGGCATTATTCTGCTCTGCTGCGCAGTTCAACCAGTAAACGGCCTGCTCATAGTCAATCTCTATCCCAATCCCAGCCAGATAGCATTGCCCCAAGCGCAGCTGTGATGAAATATTCCCATTTTTTGCGGCTTTGATATAAAGCGCTATGGCCTCCGTTTGATCCTTCTGAACGCCCCGTCCATAATCGTAGCAAAATGCGAGAGAATATTGCCCATATGCATCATTATTTTCCGCAGCTTTTCCAAACCAACTCACGGAGAGTGCCAAATTCTTTTCAACGCCTTGGCCATAATAGTACATATCGCCTAATTTGCTTTGTGCACTTGGGTGGTTTTGCTTTGCCGCTTTTTCATACCAATAGAAAGCTAAGTCATAGTCCTGCTCAGCACCATGACCATAGTTATAGCACATAGCAAGCCTATACTGCCCCTCCGAAGAGCCCAATTCTGCCGCCTGTTGGTATCTTTTAAACGCCATAGAATAGTCGATCTCGCCGCAGTAACCATAATAGCTGATATGCCCCAATTGTATAATGGATTTAATATGACTCTGCGCAGCGGCTTTTTCATACCAAATTTTGGCCTGCTCATAGCTTTGTTCTGCGCCGTATCCATGATAAAAGCATTGGCCTAATCCATATTGGGAATTAGCATACCCTTTTTGAGATGCCTCCAGAAACCATTTAAAAGCTCCATCATAATCACTTTGATTATATAGCAACCATCCTAAATTATTCTGCGAGTAAATATAACCTTGCTCTGCTGCTTTAGTATACCAATATTGTGCTTGCTCAATGTTTTTCTCAATCCCATAGCCGTTTTGAAAACAAATGCCTACAAAGTACTGCGCTCTGTCAATCCCCTCTTCAGCCGCTTGAGTAAATAGAGAAAATGCCATATCATAGTTCTGGGTCGTGCCTATCCCTTTGTAATAAAAAAACGCGAGATTGGCTTGTGCAGAAGCTAACTCCAAAGCGGCGGCTTTTTCATACCAAATAAAGGCCGACCGTTTATCAATAGGGCAACCATAACCATATTCATAGCAATTTCCAACCAGGTTCATTGCGTTGCTGTTTCCCCGGTCAGCTGCGATTCTAGCGTATTTTAGGGCTTCATCAAAGCTCTGTTCTACGCTTATGCCATTATAGTAGCAATAAGCCAAATGATAATTTGCAACCGGATTTCCCCGCATGGCGGCTTGCTGATAATATTCCATTGCTTTGTCCAAATCTCTGCTGGCAATATATCCCATTTGGGAGCAATACGCCAATTCATACAGAGCGATATCGTTTTCGGCTTCCGCACCCTTACGAAAATAGTCGTAAGCCAGAACGGGATTCGACATTGGAGAATCCTCTTCAAAATAGCAAAGCCCCAAAGGCCCAAAAGCTGATGTACACCCGGCATTAATAGCTCGCTGGCACAGTTCAATAGCCCGTGTGTAGTGATCTTCTACCTCCGTCTCAAGAAGATAGTATAAGGCTTGGAAATACAGCGACATAATACTGCCTTTATTTTCAGAAATTCTAAACAGTTCAAAGGCCTTAGCCTTATCAATCTTCAGGCCACCCCACCCACAGTAATAGTAATATCCCACAAAAGCTTTTGCATCTGCGATATTGTTTTCAGCCAACTGGAAGTATTCAAGCGCCTGCACATCGTCAATGTCAGTACCATAGCCATAGGTGTAGCAAACTGCCAGATTATATTGCGCATTACTGTTGCCGCTTTCTGCGGCTTTTTTAAAGCACGAAAAGGCCTCATTATAATTTATATCAGTGCCTCGGCCCCAAAGATAGCATTCACCCAGTGCATTTAGATTTTTGGGAGACGCTTCATCCGGATTCTGCACCTGTTCCAAATACCAAGCAAATGCTTCTGATTCATCCACAGGCGGCTTGTTGAGTCTGCTTTGTATGAACAAATATCCGACGGATATAACTGAGATGAGAAAAAGAGTTGGAAAAAATATATGGAGAATGCGTTGAACAGGGTGACCAGATTTAGGTTTGCTTTTCATAAAATCCGCTGTTTTTGATGTATACTGCTTTTTGAACAGCCAATTTTTAAGAAGCTCTGTTCCAATTCCATTAAAAAGACAACCAATCAATGCAATTATGGCCGTTACTACTGAAATAATTAACTCCGTATTTTCTTTCATAGCAAATTTCCTCGTATCTGAATAATATGAAATAAGTAAATCATTACTTTGTCGTTGCATTATATATTGTGGCTTTTGGATTAGTTCATTTAAAAATATGAATTAAAAATCAAAACGAGTACAAAAAGCAAGGGTAAAAGGAACGCTGTTATCAACTTAAGAAGGGATAGACTTTTACCAACAAAAAAGTGTTTAGAGTAAGATTTTTTGTGTACAGGAGAGCGAATAGTATCATGACAAGCGGTAATAATATGGCAAGAGCAGTCAAATAAGAGCCAACAGGAATTCTTTTTGTTCCATGTTGTTCTCCAAGGCAATTATCTGTGCCGTCTATTACAATTAGGAGAATCCTCCAGTAGGAAAGTGTGTCAGGCTCTTATGTATGGATCTCATCTGAGATTTTGTACATATTTTAGATTTGCTCTGGCCTCGAAAAACGTTTAATTGTTGATGGCCTTTTCTTTAAAACAACTGAAAATCCCTGTCCAATTTTGGTTGGAGGTTATTCACTAACCAATATAACAATAGCATGAGCATTCACTTTAGAGTACACATTTCTGTGTTCTCCCCATGACGACAGTAGTAAAGGGATTGGAAAAAGATTCCAAAATCAGAATGAGTAAGAGGAAGCATCCTGATGGCAGATGCGATCTGAGCTCAGTGAAAATAATATCCAATAGACTTGTTTGACGGAGTTGACAGGGAAATTGAGCACAGCCTTTGCTAATCTACTTTACAGTTGTCAAATTGGAACAGAACCGCTGGGTAACACAGATGAGGGATTCACTCTTCTAAATAAATTGGATTCATATAAAATGATAATTAATTATAACATAATTTACTCAAAATGAAAAGCGGGTTTGTCAAGTTAGATAGTATAACTTTACCTATCAGTCCACATTTCAACTCATTTATGGCTCAATACCCTTCATAATCGATCTTAAAAGTTCTGGCCAACGAATCAAAACTTCTCTTCCTACAATAACTTCATCTACAACACCGCTATTCATAGCATCTACTAATCGGCATAAATAAGATTTTCCTTGTTTCCACCATGTCCTATAAGCGTCTAGGAACAAAACATGATATACTTTATAACCAGTTCGTTCAAATAATTCTTTGAATTCAAAACCGTCTAACTGCGTTTCATATACACCGTCTGCCACTCTGCTTCCGAATGTTGTTGCGTAATAATATTCTTTAATTTCCCAAACAATTTTGGGACTTTCTATGCTAGGAAATGCACCATCAAACCTACGAGAAGATGCCCCAATTAAATGTCTTTCCTCATCCCATATGTATGTTAATCCACGTGGATCATCATCAAATCCTGGGCTGTCCGTCAAACCAGTAAATTCCCGAATAGTCTTCTCTGCAAGGATATTTATAATAGCTGTAAAAAACGCAATTTGCTTCTTTTCACCTTTTTGTTTATTTAACGGTAGCTTGCAATAATAATTTCCGATACGATGCAGTTGTTCCCATTTTTTGTATTCTTCATTAGCACTATGAGCGTCCATTAACATGGGTTCGGCAAAATCATTCAGCAAATTTGCTCTCATCCAAGTATAAGTCAGTGCATCTGATAAAATATCCTCAGAAATATTAATATTATAGTTTTGGCATAGACTCCTGATCTCTTTCTCTGAATAACTTTTAACGATACCCCCCCGTCTATCTGTATATCCCATTGTCTCTGATACAAATTTTATAAATGCCCAAAAAGAAGCATCCTTATTACTAAATTCTTTAAATGGTTTCATTTTTCTCCACCTCCTCAAATAATTGGGAAATCTTTAGATTCAAGGCTATTGACATCTTTTCTATATTTTCCAAAGAAACATTCCTTTTCCCCAATTCAATATCACTGATATATGTTCGATGTAAATCGCACATATCCGCGAATTTCTCTTGAGAAATTTCCTTTGACAATCGGATTTTTCGAATCGTCTGACCAAAACTCATTAATATATTTTCCTGCACAACTTGACACCTCCTACCAATTTAGATTATAATAGCTTTGATGACTATGAGTCTACAGACTATAAGTTACAGAATGGAGTAAATAATAATGGTACCTGCATTGCTTAAATGGATTGGCAATAAACAGCGTTTTGCCGAAACAATTATTTCATATATGCCAGAAACTTTTAATAATTATTATGAACCTTTTCTAGGAAGTGGCGCGGTTTTAGCAGAACTTTTGCATATGGATGCAACACGGCTATTTCCTCATTTTCAACACGCGTATGGAAGTGATATTCTCCCTTTTTTAATTGATATTTTCGAAATTACAAAAGAAAAGCCAGATACTCTGGTAAGATACTATCAAAAAGAAATAACCGAATACTATCAAAATCCAGAAAATAAGTACACTGAAATTCAAGCACGATTTAATCAAAAGCATAATGCGTATGACTTTTGTTTGTTATCAAGAACTTGTTATTCTGGAGTAATACGATTTCGAAAAGCTGATGGTTATATGAGTACTCCACGAGGACCTCATAAGCCTATACAACCAGAAACATTTGAAAAACGCATAGAACAATGGCATGACCTGCTACAAAAAGCTACTTTCTCATGTCAAAATTTTGTTGAAGCAATGAATTATCCACAACAAGGAGATGTTGTCTATTGTGACCCTCCCTACACACATTCTCAGAGCATTATATACGGAGCGCAAGGTTTTGAGATTGAAACTTTGTGGATAAAAATTGCAGAATGCAAGAATAGGGGTGCAAAAGTAATCCTTTCTATTAACGGCATGAAAGATTCAAAAAAAACAGATATATCTATTACTCCGCCGGAGGGACTATTCGAAAGGAAACTGCTAGTAAATTGTGGAACATCTATGATAGACAGATTGCAAAATAATGGAAAAGAAATGAAAAACAAAAATGTAGATGATCAACTACTTCTCACATGGTAGATAGAAAAAGACTAGTGTCTTGTCTGCATTATATATAGCTAAATTAACTTGCCTCTATGGGACCAAATTTAGGATAGAGTGACACCAACTTAGTCCTGGCATTTTCAGTTGTGAATTGCCATTGGATACAGGCTGTA
>CATLBR010000024.1 GCA_949879795.1 uncultured Hungatella sp. | reverse complement strand
CCACGTGTTCTGTAGTGTGTCAGTCTTACCAAGAAAACTATATCAGGAAATTTAAGATAGCAAAAGCCCGAAGTGGGTTTCATAACCCCATCGGTGCCTTTCGCAGAAAGGTGGATTATAAACATGAGACTAAACGAAGAACTGCTTCGGGAGATACTCTCCTGGCTGGACACTCTGGACTACGTCAAACCGGAGCAGATACCCGATATCCCCCTTTACATGGACCAGCTGACCACCTTCATGGACGAGCGTCTGGAAAAGACCAGGCGCTACCCGGAAGACAAGGTTCTCACCAAGACCATGATCAACAACTACGCGAAGAACAACCTGCTTCCGCCGCCGGTGAAAAAAAAATATACAAAGGAGCACACGCTGCTCCTGCTCTTTATCTACTATTTTAAAAACATGCTGTCCTTTCATGACATTGAGATACTGTTTGCCCCTATCACGGAGGAGCACTTTGTCCCCAGCCATGGAAAATCTTCCCAGACTCAAGAGGCTGGGCAGGGAGATTTCGGCTCCCCCGAGACCTGTGACAGCTGGTCCCTGGAAGACGTCTACCGGGAGATTTTTTCTATGGAAAAAGAGCAGATGAAGCGCCTCAAAGAGGACATTCTGAAAAAGTTCCGCTCTTCCATGAAAACCTTCTCCCCGGACTCCGCCATCGGAGCCAAAGACGCAGACGGCCAAGCCAAGTCCCCAAATTCTGACCAGGACTATCTGCAGCTGTTCTCCTTCATCTGCGCCCTGGGGTTTGACGTGTACCTGAAAAAGCATATCATGGAACTTCTCATCGATGAGATTCAAAAAGAATACCCGCCAAACGGCAAAAAAAAGAAATAGCCCTCAAAGCTATTTCTTTATTTTGCCCTGAATACCGAAAGCTGTCAGCGGGCTCTCCGGTTTTACCAGCTATGGTTTCTGCTCATCCTCCTCCGCGGACGCCCTGTCCTCCAGACGGGCAAATACCATGTCGTACCCGTCATTGCCGTAATTGAGAGAGCGGTTTACCCTGCTGATGGTAGCCGTGGAGGCCCCTGTCTTCTCCGCTATGTCCAGATAAGTCTTCTTATTCCGAAGCATCCTGGCCACCTCGTAGCGCTGAGAGAGTGACAGCAGTTCATTGACTGTGCAGACATCCTCAAAAAAGGCGTAGCATTCTTCCGGATTTTCCAGAGTCAGAATCGCCTCAAACAGATGGTCCACGGCCTCCGTCTTAATCTTTTTATTCATCTCCTGATCCCCTTTTCAGACTTTCTCCTTGTATGTATATTTTAGCACAGTAAAATTTTAAAGTCCAGACTTTCCGTCTTAAGGCTTTATAAATTTAACATAAACTTCTCCACTACATGGGCCACCCCATCGTCGTTGTTGGAGAGTGTGATATAGTCGGCAGCCTGGCGCACCGGGAGGACTCCGTTCTCCATAGCCACCCCCAGCCCGGCGAACCGGATCATGGTCAGATCATTGTAACCGTCCCCGCAGGCGATGAGTTCTTCTCTCTTAAATCCTGTGGCCTCCAGAAACCGCTCCAGAGATTTGGCCTTGTCGATCCCTTTCGGAAGCACCTCCAGATAGTAGGGGTCCGAG
This sequence comes from uncultured Hungatella sp., assembly GCA_949879795.1. Classification (GTDB taxonomy): domain Bacteria; phylum Bacillota; class Clostridia; order Lachnospirales; family Lachnospiraceae; genus UBA3402. The sequence goes on along the minus strand of CATLBR010000024.1, from coordinate 28,968 downwards.
CGGTACACGCTGAAATTCTTCCCCATAGCAGCTTTCACCCTTGGTTCCACCATAGCCAGGTAATCCCCGTCGTCGGTGAGAATAAACTTCGGAACGGAAAACGAGACGTACCGTTTCATCTCCTCCGGATCACTGATCTCCTTCACTTTCATATGACAGACCCTGGATTCCAGGGCAATATATTGATAATCGGCGTGGCTGGCGATGATGTGGTCCCCCTCATAGGTCATGATATCCACTCTCTGCTCTCCTGCCAGATCGATGACCTTGCTGTTGATCTCCTCAGGCAGCTGGCTGGAAAATACGGTCTCCCCTGTCCGGCAGTTGACGATCATCCCCCCGTTGAAAGACAAGATATATCCTCCGTAATTCTTCAGTTCCAGCTCCTCCGCCAGAGGCATAACCCCCGGTGTGGGACGGCCGGACGCCAGCACCACAGTCTTCCCTCTCTCCTGAGCCTTCATGAGAGCTTCTCTTGTCCTTGGCGTTATGACCTTGTCCCTGTTTGTCAGCGTGCCGTCCAGATCCAGCACGATAATCTTGTAATCCATCTTCCGTACCCCCTCCGTAATTTTGAAGCCTTCCCCCTGACCTTGTCAGGCAGAACCCCTGTTTAGTTTATCACAGGTTTTTGACTTATTCAACAGGCACCTTTTTTGCTCTCCTCCAATATCATAACCATATAAAAAACATACAGGAGTTGTCTATGAAACGAAAACGTACCGCAATCCTGGCAGCCGTTCTGTGCCTGTCGGTTCTGTCCGGCTGCCAGTCTGCTCCCCCCAAAGGCAGCCTCACCCCCGTCACCCTGAATGAAGTGGCCCACTCGATTTTCTATGCTCCCCAGTATGCAGCCATAGAACTGGGATACTTTGAAGAGGAAGGCCTGGATCTGACTCTTGTCAACGGCGCCGGCGCCGACAAAGTCATGACTGCCCTGGTGTCCGGTGACGCCGACATCGGGTTTATGGGCTCCGAGGCCAGCATCTATACTTACGCCGGCGGCGCCGAAGACTACGCCGTCAACTTTGCCCAGCTGACTCAGCGGGCGGGAAATTTCCTGGTGGGAAGAATGCCTGATGAAAATTTCCGCTGGGAGTCTTTAAAAGGGAAGAAAGTTCTGGGGGGAAGAGCAGGCGGCATGCCCCAGATGGTGTTCGAGTATATCTTAAAGAAAAACGGCATTGACCCCAAAGCAGATCTGACCATCGACCAGAGCATCAATTTCGGTCTCACCGCCGCCGCCTTCACCAGCAGCGACGCGGACTACACCGTGGAATTTGAGCCCTTTGCCACAAGCCTTGAGCTGGAGGGCAGCGGATATGTGGTGGCCTCCCTGGGCACCGACTCCGGCTATGTGCCTTACACGGCCTACAGCGCAAAAAAGAGCTATATGGAGGCCCATCCCGAAACCATACAGAGTTTTACCAACGCCATCCAGAAAGGAATGGACTATGTAAACTCCCACTCTGCAGAAGAGATCGCAAAGACTATCCAGCCCCAGTTTAAAGAAACTCCTCTGGAAAACATCACGAAGATCGTGGAGAGATACAAGGAGCAGGACACCTGGAAGGAGGACACCGTGTTCCAGAAAGACAGCTTCGACCTTCTTCAGAACATCCTGGAAGAGGCTGGAGAACTCCCTGCCCGGGTTCCCTACGAGGATCTGGTGACCACAGAATTCTCCCAGGCAGCAAAAGCCAAATAAAAGAGACAGCCGCCTCTTCCGCTTTTTGCGGGAGGGGCGGCTACCATTGATTCTGTCTAACTTCTCCAGTGCCTGTCTGCAAAATCCATGTAGCACTGCCAGTCATAATCCTCCATATTGTGTTCGCCGCTGTGCTGATGATAACCGATGCATCCTCCGTGAAGCGGCACTTCCGCATATGGCATATCCCAGCTTTCCAGCCCTTTCTTTCCGAACAGCTCGTACACCGGCGACGCCTGTACCAGCGACTCGAATTCAGATTCCGGATCCGCCCAGGAATCCAGGCTTCTCGTGGAACTGTACACCAGCCGAGGCGCCATCATGGCCACCAGCATGTGCTGGTCAAAAGGCATCTCGTCCTCGTGGTCCGCGTGTTTCTGATAGTTCTTGGCGAACCAGAAGGGGAAACGAGTCAGGATCTGGCGGATAGATTCGCCTGACTTGCCTCTGGAAACAGCGTCGCCGCTGTTGCCGGAACAGCTGCTGATAGCCAGGGCGATCCGCTCATCCTGGGCGCCGCACCACAGAGCCGTCTTGCCGCCCCGGGAATGTCCCACTACCGCCACATGCTTGTCGTCGATCATCGGGTCCGTCTCAAAGTAATCCATCACCCTGCTCGCCGCCCACGCCCAGGCACAGATGGTCCCCCACGCGTCGTCCGGACGGTTCTCTGTGTACTCCGGGAAAAGACGATGGAATCCTGTGTGGAACCCCTCTTCATAGTCCGGGGCAACCTCGTGGGTTCGGAAAGCGGCGCACGCATATCCCCGCTCAATGATGGCCTCCACGGGATAAAACTGATTCTTCTGCTCCCTGGCCGGGTCACAGACCATAGAACCCCGGTTGCAGATTTCGATAAATGCGGGAACCGGCTTTTTCGCGTTTCTCGGAATGAATAACTCGAAGCAGAAAATGAAATGCCTTCCGTTTCTCACGGCTTCCACTTCCACTGTCTTGCGAAGTTCCCGGGGATCCAGCATAGGGCCGCCCTGACGCTCCGCGACCACACGCATCTCCACCTTCACGTCGCTCATATCCGGCAGGCGCCCGTACTCCTCCCTGCGAAGCATCTCCAGGATCTCCGGGCGGCGCTTCTCCTGCCACTCCTTTGCCGTCGTCACCTCCGAACCGTCGAGGCAGGTGAACAGCGACGGAACATTTCGTCTGTTTTCTGGTAATTTCATTTGGAATATCCTCCTTTTATTTGATGGAAATTCTGAACTGCCGTATATTCAGGTGTCAGATGCTGTCGGCCTGTGCCGCCTTCTTCCTGTTTTTGTTGAGAGCATGCAGCACCAAAGCCACCGCGATCACGCCGTTGGATATGACCGTACGGAAATACTCTCCAACCTGTGTATCGTTAAATATCTTCGTCCCTGCAGACGGGGCCAGCAGAAACAGCAGCTGGAACAAAACCACACCGATAAATGCCTGTCTGACAGTGGCTTTGTCGATGGAGGCGCCGCCCACAAGTAGCGCCGCGATGGAAAAAGTACCTACATTCTGCTGTGCCGTGTAGGTGGAGAAAGTGCCCATATTCTGCAGAAAAGCCAGCTGTCCCCAGGAAGCGATGACTGTCGAGAATATGGTGGCTAGAATTCTGATCCGATTTACATTGATTCCGGAGGCTTCCGCAATGCCGATGTCCATACCCACGCTTCGGAAATCCTGCCCCAGCTTTGTGCTGGTGATAAACTGACACAGAACACTGACCAAAATCACAAAGAACAGGGTTATCATAGGAATCTTGCACCTGGTCACCACGGCGGACACGGACGGGATAAGCAGCACAGCTGCCAGAGCTGCCCCCCATATCAGCCATTTTATCACGGAAATTTTTACGGCGCTTCGGTTCTCCCTGCCCCGCTTCACGATACAGTACGCCATGTAGAGAGTGTACAGTACAAAGACAGCGATCAGAACCTGGGACAGCTGAAGTTTCCAGACGTTATCCATGGCGCCTTTCATGCCGTCGATCATCTTCAGCGTATCCTTTATACCGATGCCGCTGCGGATGCTCAACTCCTCATCCCAGAAAGGGATCACCGTGCCAAAGAGCACAAGGAAAATCAAAAGATAGATACCATTGCCGAAATACCCTGCGATCATGCCTGTAATCATTTCCTGGCCCCGGGTCTTGTTGAACAGCATTCCAAGAAGATACCCGCAGATCACGGAGATCACGGTGCAGACCAAGAGCGCCACCACGATGCCTGCCATGCCGGTCATGCGCCAGTGGGTGATCAGGATGATCGCCGCCTGGGCGCTCATCGCTCCCACAACAATACCAAAATTCAGCCCCATGCCAGCCATGATCGGAATGATCAGCGCCAGCACCAGGATGCTGTTTCTCATAACACGGTTAATCAGATCGCTCACTACCACATAAGGTGCCTGACCGGCAATCAGATAGGCGCCCAGACACAGCAGTGCGAAAAAGATTACAACCAGATTTTCTGAAAAAAATTGTTTTATCGTCTTCATTTTTTACCTGAGCCCTTTCCTAGTGCATAGAGAATAATTCCATTGCTGATGATCATTCTTACGATGTCCGAAATATTACTCTCAGGCAAAAGGACATTGGCCACCGGCATGGAAAGCGTCAAAATCCCCTGAAAAACCATGACACCGAAAATCACGTTGAAAATAGAAGCCCGCTTGTTGGACGCTCCTCCAAGCAAAACCGCGGCCACCGCAGAGAAGGACATCATTTTCGGGGATTCATAAAACTGCATAAAGCCGTAACTCTGGGCGTAGACCAGGATCCCGATGGCTCCCAGTACGGTAGAAAGGGTGATACCCCATATCCTCATCCGATCCACATTGATGCCGTTTGCCGCGGCAAGTCCCGGATTCTGTCCAGCGGCGCGCATCATGATACCGGTCTTGGAGTGCATATAGAGGTATACCAGGAAGCACATGAGAAATAAAAACAGGAACGTCCCCAGAGGAATGGTCAGCCCTCCGATGGTGACCGGACACAGATCGTCCAGAATGCCCGCCCAGAAATCAGTGAGCACCACATCTTTCCTTAAGCCCCGCCCCATCTGCATGCGCAAAACCAGATTGTCGATGGGAACAAACAGCCATACGATACACATGGCGGATATCACCGCAAAGCCCACATATGTAGCGATCATCATCTCCGAACCTTTCACCCTGTTCATGAGAAGGCCGTAGAGGTATCCCATGACAAGGGAGAATGGAAGAGAAAAAAGGATTGACGCAAAAAATCCGGTAAAGCCCTGCAGATTCATATTCATGCTGATCAGGCCTCCTATCAGGCCGCAGATAATGCCGATCGGCAGTGCAAAGTTCATACCAGCACCGCAGACCATGATGGGCACCATGGTGAGCACCAAAACTCCGTTCATAGCCATGCGCGTCAGAGCCTGGGAGTACAGCGTCAAAGTGTTCAGATGCAGCACCGGAACAGCGATGGCGATTGCCAGGAAAAAGCCCACGGCAATCATACGGGTGACACCGAATTCTTCAAAAAACTGCCTGCATTTCATTTTCATCTCCGTCTCACCTCCTACGCGTCAATTCCCGACATGAGAAGACCAAATTTCTCATCGGAATCTGTGGGTTTCAAAATTGCCTTGACTTTGCCGTCATAGATAACAGCGATTCGGTCACACATGGTGCGAAGTTCTGTCAGCTCGCTGGATGTCATCACAATGGTAGTTCCTTTCTCACGGTTGAGACGCACAAGATAATCCAGAATCACTTTCTTGGCGCCTATATCGATCCCTCTGGTGGGCTCGGAGACAAACAGCACATCCGGGGAAAATACCACGGCCCTGGCGATACATACCTTCTGCTGGTTTCCGCCTGACAGAGCCGACGGGTGCTGTGCGTCCCCGGTACACTTGATCCCCAGCTCCTGAATCATGGCATCCGCCGTCTCCTTCATGCTCTTTGTATCCACCTGCTTGAAAAATCCGAAAGAACGGAAAAACCGGTTCCTGATCTGCATGGCAAGGAGACAGATATTCATGCGGATACTCTCGTCCAGCAGAAGGCCTATTCCCCGCCGGTCCTCCGACACAAAACCAATTTTCTTTTTCAACACGGCCAGAGGGTTTCCGAAGGGAAGCGTCTCCCCTTTATAGCGCACCTCACCGCTGGAAGGATACAGGCCTGCGATCCCGTTGGAGATAGCCAGCTTTCCCTGTCCCGCCAGGCCGCAGAAACCTAGAATCTCCCCCTCATGTATGTCGATGGTAACGCTCTTCGCCTTTTCCCCGGGCATGGAGACCTTCAAATCCCGGATTTCCATCACCACCTCCCGTTTCTCAATCTCTTCCACAGGACGCCCTTCGATATTGGAGAAATCCACGTTTCTTCCCACCATCAGGCGGGCGAGACCGGTGGCGTCCGTCTCACCTCTCTCCAGCGTCTGCACCAGTTCGCCGTCTCTTAAGACCACGATCCTGTCAGACAGTTCAATGACTTCGTTCAGTTTATGGCTGATAAAGATGACGGCCACCCCAGCTGCGGTAATCTCTTTTATCGTGTCCATCAGCCATCTTGATTCCACATCTGTCAGCACTGCCGTGGGCTCGTCAAACACGATCAGCCTGATATTCTTTTTGTCTATCTCCCGGGCAATCTCCACAAACTGTTTAAAACCCACGGACATGCTGCCCACCTGAATGTCCGGCTTGACATTCAGATGAATCTTGTCCAGCGCTTCTTTCGTCTCCTGCTGCATGGTCTTATGGTCCAGAGTTCCCATAGAAGGACCCAGTACCCGGCTGATCAGATTGGATTTTGTGATCTCCCGGTTCAGCTTCACATTCTCGGTGACTGTATAGGCAGGCAGCAGCATAAATTCCTGGTGTACCATCCCGATACCCAGTTCCATGGCCTGGGCGGGGGAGCTTATCTTCACTGTCTGACCCTCCCACAAGATTTCGCCGCCGTAACCGCCTGTGCTGACAATGCTCTGCATGCCGAACAGAATATTCATCAACGTGGATTTTCCAGCGCCGTTCTCACCTACCAGAGACAGAACTTCCCCTGCATCAAGGCGCAGGTCAACTCCCTTCAGCACCTTCGTCTGACCGAATTCTTTCTCGATCTGTTTCATTTCCAACAATACATTCTGCATGTGTTTCGCTCCTGTCTTTAATTAAAGAGACGTATGAAAAAAGTGTTGCGGCATAAAGCCGCTCCGCTTCAGGCCACAACACTTTTATTCCTTTACATGATGCCGGAGTCAAAAGGTCATGCATAACATGCCGGCATGTCAATACATGACTTTGGGACCCGTAAAAACATGAAAAAGTAGCCCGATAGGGCGGATTTTGAATGTTTTTAGGATTGCGGGAGCATGAAATGCGGAGCAATCCGTAGGCATCAGGGGTCAAAAGACCTTTTGACCCCAGCATCTTTACATTAATATAAGTACAAATCTCTTGCAACCGTATACCAGTTATCGTAGGTCGCGCCGGTAGTATCGTTGACCGCGTTGTTAAACTTGCCGCCGTCGCCGTAAACCTGCATCAGAAGGTCGGATACAACCGCTTTGTCAGGCTTGCCGTCAACCTCATTGGTGCGGCCCTCACAGTACTCGATGGCGTAGCGGAACAGGAACTCCATCTCAAGACGAACCAGAGACTTCTCCCAGCCGCCTACTCTTCCGTTCATGTTGTACTTTTCCAGCTCCTTGCTGATCAGGTCTGTCACATACTCTGCGTCAAACTTGTGAGCCTCGTCAATCTCAAGTCCGAGAGCAGGAGCAAAATCGCTGAAGGGGGAGGGATCCGTATGGCACGGGAAAATACCCCCATTTTCAACGATGCTCTTGATAAATGCCTGTTCAACCGTGGAAACGGTCACAAAATACGCTATATTCTTTGTACCGTACTGCTCCATCAGGGACGGAATGTTCTCAATCAGGAACTGCTGAGCTCCCGGAACACCGGCGTCACCCATGGGGTCCGGCATGGAGACTTCTTCAAACGGCACATTGTTCGCCTCGCACACGGCTTTCATGGCGTCGCGGTAGCGAATCTTGATGGAATTGCTCATATGGCGGGCAAAGCTGTAGAAAATAAAATGCTCCGCGCCGGCATCCACGGCCATCTGAGCCACGGACTCACCGTAAAGCTCGGGGTCGATAGAAAGACACAGATCTCCCACCTTCGCCATCTCGTACACATCCTCGTTCATAGAGCCGAAGAAAACTTTCAATTCAGGGCGCTCTTCTTTGATCTTCTCAACCGCCGCGATGGTTCCCACATCAGCGGAATCGAAAATAATCACCTTCACATCCGGGTCCATAGCCAGGTTCATAGCCTTGGAAATGGTAACCTCCTGCTCCGTAGCGGCGCCTTCCGGATACACATCCATCACAAACTTGTCCGCTCCGAATTCCTCCATCAGCATCTCCGCCGTGCGGAAATGCTCTTCCCGGGTGGCCAACGGACTGATCATCAGACCGATCTTATAGTCCCCCGCCGCCTCCGCCGGCGCGTCTGCCTTATCTCCGCCCCCCTGAGCTCCAGCCTCTGTCTTTGCTGCGTCTGTCTTAGCGGCCTCCGTCTCCCCGGAATTAGAACCGCATGCTGCCATGCTGGCTGCCATGATCACTGCCATGGCAGCGGCAATACACTTTTTCCACATATTGAAACTCCTCCTTTTTGTACATTTTGTTATGCATTGTTGTTTCAACGGCCCCATTATAGCATGTCTACGATAAAATAGCAACGGAAATATGTATATTAATTGTTAACATTTAATACATCCACTAAAAAATGGTTAGACTCATTTCACAATGAGATCTAACCATCTTTCTCTAAACTGGTCTCCCTGCACAGATAGATGGGTCGTTTTTTTACCTCCAGATAGGTCTTTGACAGGTACTCTCCCAAAAGGCCCAGACAGAACAGCTGGATACCTGCCAGCAGCAGGATGATGCACACCAGAGACGGCCACCCGGCCACCGGATCCCCGAACACCAGAGTCCTGACAATGATCACCAGTATGAAAAAAAACGCCAGCAGGCAGAATCCAAGGCCCAGCCAGGCTGCAAAGCGCACCGGCGCCGTGGAAAACGCCACGATACCGTCAATGCTGTACATGAGGAGCTTAAAAAATGACCACTTGGTCTCTCCCTTAGCCCTCTCCACATTCTCGTACTCCAGCCATCTGGTCTTGTATCCCACCCAGCCGAACAGTCCCTTGGAAAACCGGTTGTACTCCTTGAGAGTCAGCAGACTGTCCACATACCGCCTGCTCATAAGCCTGAAATCCCTGGCCCCGTCCACGATCTCCACTTCCGATACCCGCCGCATGATCTTGTAAAATGCCCTGGCAAAAAAGGAGCGGATCACCGGCTCCCCTTTGCGGTTAACCCGCCTGGTGGCCACACAGTCATATTCTTTCTCCCTCAATATGGCAGCCATCTCCGGTATCAGGCTGGGGGGATCCTGAAGATCCACATCCATAAGCCCTACCCACTCTCCCGACACGTGGGTCAGCCCTGCGTAGATGGCGGCCTCCTTTCCGAAATTTCTGGTAAATGACAGATACTCGATCCACACGTTCTCCTCCGCCATCTTTCTCATCATATCCAGAGTGCCGTCTGTAGAACCGTCATCCACAAAAAGTACCTCCAGGCTGCAGTCCATGCAAGAAAGCTGTTCTCTGACTCTGCTGATCTCCTTAAAGTAATCAGTCAGAGTCTCTTGTTCATTGTAACAGGGAACAATGATTGATACCCGTTCCATACATTCCTCCGTTTGGTAAATCTACAGTTTCCTTAATTATACACATCCCCCGGGACCTTGTCACGTCTTTTATGATGGTGCTTTTGACCCTTCTTGTGAGATGTCCCCAGTGATGTCCGGAGAATCCTGAGATTCCTCCTGCAGCGCCTCCGAAGCTGCCCTTTCCCGCCCCGTCCCGAGACCTGAGTCCTTTATAAGCCAGGTACCCAGCACTTTTTTCATGTAATCCTTAAATCTCGCTTCCTCCACGCTCCCTCCCGTGACAACAGGGAGTTCTCCCAGTTTTTCCCCTCCCAGCCTGTACTCCAGCACCCCCGCGCGCTGCCCCTCCTCCACCGGCGCCTTTACGGACTGCTCCAGGACAAGAGTCTTCTCCACCTGATCAAAATTCTCCCCGTGGAGTCCCAGACAGGAAAATGTTCCCTCATATTTCAAGTTTACAAAGTCTTCCACCCCGTTGTCGACAGCCATCTGCGGAAGGGGCAGGGGATCTCTGTCCTCATAGAGCCTGCAGTTGGCGTAGCCGTAGTTTAGGAGAACCGCCGCGTCGGAAAACCGCGCCTTGTAGTCCGGCGCCGCCATGATGGAGGCGATCATCCGCACTCCGTCTTTCTCCGCCGTGGCAGACAGACAATATTTTGCCAGGGAGGTTGAACCTGTCTTAAGCCCTGTCACCTGAAAATTCGTGGCCATCTTCAGCAGCTTGTTGGTGTTGGACAGGCCAAACTCTTTAGAACCCTGCTTTGTCACATGGGTGATCGTGTCCATCCATATAGTAGAATAATTGTGGATCTGAGGGTAGCGGTTGATCAGTTCCCTGGACATGAGAGCGATGTCCCTGGCTGTGGTCACATGGGTTTTCGACTCTGTCAGACCGCAGCAGTCCTCAAAATGGGTGTTGGACATGCCCAGTCCCTGAGCCCTCTGGTTCATCATATCCACAAATGTCTTCTCGTCTCCTGCTATGTACTCTGCCATGGCCACACTGGCATCATTTCCCGAGGCGATGACGATGCACTTGATCATAGTCTCCACTGTCTGTATCTCGCCCTCTTCCAGAAACACCTGGGAACCGCCCATGGATTTGGCGTAGGCGCTGGTGACTACCTGGTCGGTCATGGTGATTTTTCCGCTTTCCAGAGCGTCAAAAATCAGTATGAGGGTCATGATCTTGGTGATGCTGGCAGGGCTTCTCTGCTGGTCGGCATTCTTCTCATAGATCACCTGCCCTGTGGACGCCTCCATCAGAACCGCCGACGGTGCCGCGATCTCAGGTCCCGGGGACGCCTCTGCCGTGGTTTCCGCCGTCCCTCCCGCGGCTGCTGCCTGATTTCCCCCGTTTTCCCTGACCGCTGCCGCCGCGCTGCTCCCTGCAACCATAACCGGCTCCGAGGCCATCGCTGCCGCAGGATGTGTAAAAATCGTCTGCGCCACAGTTGTTCCTGTCAGAACTGCCGCCATGACCCACCCGCCAATCCACCGTTTTGTCTCCTTCATTTTGTCCTCCAACCTGTTGTCTCTTACCAGTGTATGGCTTTTCAAGGCAGAACATTCTGTATTTGTTACAATTTTTTTGCTTCTTTTATAATTGTATTATGATTCTATTATATTTTAGATTTCCGCCACTTTCCCATTTACATAATTCGACTTATTGTGGTATACTGTAAAACAGTTCGGCTGATATTTACTATGAAAGTCCGCCGCCGAAAAGGCGGCATAAATTCAGGTATGCCAAGTGCGCCCGCCAGACTTTTATCTATGGTGGTGCAGCCGTTTGTGGGCGCATGAGGGTTTACTTACATATCTATAAAAGGAAGGCCGGTTCTCCTTTTATTTCCCAATAGATTACGAGGTGCTTTTTTATGAATCAGACTATACGTCGCAGCAATTACCGCAAGCGCGCGTCTAAACGCAGGAGACAGCGTTTTCTCCATAGACTTCCGTTGATTTTGATGATCCTGTTGCTTCTGGTTTTACTTTCCGTCTTCTGCTGGATGCTGGGGCGGCATTTTTTAGGGAAAGACTCTCCGCCTCCCCTTCACCATGACAGCTCGCCCGCAACCAGTGTGGACACAGGGGAGCCTCCCACGGAGATCCTGATATCCACGGAAGAGGAGACCACCCCTGACGCTTCTGTAGATGTACTGCTGGCAGACGCGGACCTGATTGCCGCAGGCTACGACTACGACCGTGCCATAGAGCTTCTTCAGACTTCCGAGTATTATGGAAGCGATCAGCGTATCCAGGATGCCGTCGACAGGTATGAGCAGATCAAGACCACCCTAAAACCCTGCGATATTTCCCAGATCACTCATGTGTTCTTCCACACTCTGGTCATGGACGAGTCCAAGGCATTTGACGGGGACGAAGACGAAAAAGGCTACAATCAGGTTATGACTACCAAGGACGAGTTTCTGAAGATTCTTGACTCCATGTACCAGCGGGGGTACGTGCTGGTTCGCCTCCACGACATGGCCGAGCTGGCTGCCGGTGAAGACGGAACCATGAAGATGACCAGAAAGACCATTCTTCTGCCCGAGGGCAAGAAAGCCTTCGTCATGTCCCAGGACGACGTGTGCTATTATGATTACATGACCGGCGACGGCTTCGCCACCCGGATGGTGGTCGGTGAAGACGGAAAGCCCACCTGTCAGATGCTGATGGACGACGGAAGCACACAGACAGGTGCCTTTGACCTGGTCCCCATACTGGAAGAATACATTCAGGAACATCCGGATTTCTCCTACAAAGGAGCCCGGGCAGTGATCGCCTTTACAGGATACCAGGGGATTCTCGGATACCGCACCGCGCTGTCCTACAGCGACTCCCCCACCTACCAGCAGGACAGAGAAGCCGCCGCCGCAGTGGCCCAGTGCCTCCGGGACAACGGATGGGAGCTGGCCTCCCACAGCTGGGGACACCGAGATCTGGGAAAGATCAGCTGGGACCACTTCAAGGCAGACTGTGACAAATGGGAAAATGAAGTGAAATCCCTCATCGGTCCTACGGATATCATTCTCTTCCCCTTCGGGGCGGATGTAGCCGACTGGCATCCTTACCAGAATGACAATGAGCGGTACCGCTACCTGAAGAGCCTGGGATTCTCCTACTTCTGCAATGTGGACTCCAGCCAGTACTGGGTTCAGGTGGGAAGCGATTTCCTGAGACAGGGACGACGCAATCTAGACGGTTTCCGCATGTGGAAAGATATCGAAGCCGGAAGCGACACCTCCAGCCGAAAGCTGGACGATTTGTTCCGCGCAGAAGACGTATTTTCATCCAACAGGCCCACACCGGTGCTTTGGGAATAGATATATCTAAAAAGAGACAGCCCTCTGTATTGACACAGAAGGCTGTCTTTTTCGGCTAAAATTGTACGATATCCCGTATTCCCGCAGACGGCTTCACTGAGTCGGCATAGAGAACCGGTCCCACTCCGCCGTAGTCCTGCCACTCCTCGTACTCGATCCTGGCACGCACCCGTACCCACTGCCTTGTCTCCAGATTCCTGGCCTCCCTGGACTTGCAAATATAGCCCAGAAATGTCATATCCGCCTCGCAGCAGGTCATGGCCATACGGCCGGGCACAAAATAGTTCTTGGGAAACTCCGGAGATTTCAGAACCATAGCCGTAAATTCCACCACTTTCCCACGGTAGCGGTCCGGTTTGTCCATACAGTCGATGTACCAGATACCGTAGGCCTCCGGGGCAATCTCGATGACATCCGCGCTCATATCGTAGGGCAGATCCGCCTCCGATACCTCCGATATCTCCCCTTCCTCGTCCTCAAACACGATCTCCGCACGGTTGTTCATCGCCAGAAGGGTCCTCCTGTAGCTCTCCAGATCCTCGATGCCGTCGCAGCGATTGCATATGATCAGCTCCGAGTTCCGCACCATGGCACCCAGAAGAGGCTTCATATTCTTCAAGTACAGATCAAAGGTAGAGCCGTCGATGATGGTTACCTGCTGATACACGGTCCAGTCTTTCGGAAGACGCAGCTCATCCTGATTCCACATGCCGTTCCACTCCAGCAGCACCCTCTCCGGATTGTAGAGAAGCTCCAGCTCTTCCATCCTCTCCGGAGTCAGCTCTTCTAAACTGTCCACATAGACCACGGAGGTTCTGGTATCCCGCAAAAGCTCCTGATCATACTCCGTGTCTCCTTCTTCACAGACAATCAGCAGTGTCTTTCCGTCTGTCTGAAAATACTCCTGCTCCATGGTAAACTGGAGAAACTGGGTTTTTCCCGCCTCCAGAAAGCCGTTGATCAGAAACAACGGCATTACATCATCTTCTATTGCTGGTCCCATATCTATCTGTCAACTCCCAACTTTTTAGTTTAAAAGTCCCGCTTATCTGCCGAAGGCCCTGTTCAGTTCCTCTTCCCTCAGACGGGCACCTATGACACACACCTTGCCGGTGTAATCCGGCTTGCCCATCCGGATATCAAACTCATCCGGCACCAGGTCAAAGTAGTACCACTCTTCCGGATTCTCGCTGGGCACCATTCCCTTAGCCCTGAGCACATCCCCATAGGCGTTGCCGTTGGCCAGTTCGTCCAGAATCTCCTCCAGAGTCTTTCTGTCCAGGCCCTTCACATTCTCCAGACCCCAGCTTGAGAACACCTCGTCCGCATGGTGATGGTCATGGTCGTGACAGCCGCAGCCACACTCCTCTCCGTGGTCATGATGATGGTGGTGCTCATGGTCATGGCCTTCGCAGCCACAGCCTTCCTCGTGGCCGTGGTGATGATCCTCGTGGCCGTGGCCTTCGCACCCGCAGCCCTCCTCGTGGCCGTGGTGATGATCCTCGTGGTCATGGCCTTCACATCCGCAGCTCTCCTCATGGCCGTGGTGCTCATGGTCATGGCTTCCGCACCCGCAGCCCTCCTCATGGCCGTGGTGATGCCCGTGGTCATGGCTTCCGCACCCGCAGCCCTCCTCGTGACCGTGGTGGCTGTGGCGTTCCCGCACCTCCTTCATCAGATCCTCCGCCATGGTATCCTGCTTCTCGATGATCTCCAAAAGCTGATCCCCCGTCAGCCTGGCACAGGGAGTGGTGATGATGGCGGCAGTCTGGTTGTGCTCTCTGATCATCTCCACATCCTTCTGAACTTTAGCCTCATCGGTCACGTCTGTTCTGCTTAAGACAATGGTCCCCGCGTGCTCGATCTGATTGTTAAAAAATTCTCCGAAATTCTTCATGTACATCTTACACTTGGAGGCATCCACGATGGTCACAGCGCTGTTGAGCACCACGTCCACCGTACTCGCCACATCCCGCACCGCCTTCATCACATCAGACAGCTTGCCCACGCCTGACGGCTCGATGATGACTCTGTCAGGTTTGTACTTTGTCAGAACTTCCTCCAGAGATTTTCCAAAGTCTCCCACCAGAGAACAGCAGATACAGCCGGAATTCATCTCCCGGATCTCGATTCCCGCATCCTTTAAGAAGCCGCCGTCGATGCCGATCTGCCCGAACTCATTCTCAATCAGGACTACCTGTTCTCCCGATATGGCCTCCTCCAGAAGTTTTTTGATAAATGTGGTCTTTCCTGCTCCTAAGAAACCGGAAATAATGTCAATCTTTGTCATAATTATCTACCTTCTTTCTAACTGTTTATTTTGTCACAAACTCTTGTCAAAGTCAAGGCGATTCATAAATCTCTTGATTCCCTGGAATGTCTCATCGCTGATAATGTGTTCCATCTTACAGGCATCTTCCTCCGCAGTCTGAGGGTTCACCCCGCTGACCTTCTGCAGGAATTCGGTCAGAAGCCGATGCCTCTCATAGATTCCGTCGGCCTTCTTCTGACCTTTTGGGGTCAGCTGGATCTCCCCCCCTGTCTCAACGGTGATGTAACCATCCTCTCTCAGAATTCCCACCGCCCTGCTGACACTGGGCTTGCTGAAATTCAGGGCTCTGGCAATATCGATGGAACGGACGATGCCTCTTTTTTCTTTCAAGATCAAGATAGTCTCCAGATAGTTTTCACCTGATTCGTACACGGCTGTTCCCCCTTCATATCTGATTCTTCTTATGTTAACACAGAAACCCATTCCCGTCCAGCCCTTCGTCCCCTGGTTTCATCTCAAAAAGGAGCAACCGCCCAGGCAGCTACTCCTTTACTTCCCCATCATCTCCCTTTCAGGCAGTGGCACCGTCCAGATCGATGTGGTACATATTCTTTCTGTGTATCAGCCCTGTCTCTTCCAGGGTCTTCACCATCCGATACACTGTGGCCATTCCGATGGTCGGATCTTCCTTGATGGCCTGATAATAGATCTCCTTACAGCTGCAGCACTGATCCCGCAGTATCACATCCAGGAGAATCCTTCTCTGGCTGGTGATCCTGCACCCTGCCTTCTTGAGTTCCTGCAGAATATACTTTTTCTTATCCTGAAGCGACAAATAACCTCCCCCTTTCATTCTAAAAAATCATATTCCCCACCACATTGATCAGCAGCGCCACAAAATATGCCGTGGCCATCTGGAACCCTATTGCCCGGAGAGTCCATTTCCAGGAACCATATTCCCGTTTCATGGCTCCCACCGCTGCAAAACAGGGCATGCACAGCAGGTTAAACGCCATATAAGCATATGCCGACACCCTGTTAAATACCTCCGTGATGGCGGGCAGCGCCTCCTCCCCTGCCATCACCGCCTCCACCGTCTCCTCGCTCACATTGCCGAACAGCTGGCCGAAGGTTGCCACGATATTTTCCTTGGCGATCCATCCCGTAACCACACCCACAGATGCCCGCCAGTCCCCAAAGCCCAGAGGCGCGAAGATCCACTTGATTCCGTTGCCGATAGAGGCGAGAAAGCTCTCCTCCATACCACACATTCCGCCGAAATTAAAGCCGGACAAAAACCAGATGAGAACCGTGGAGGCAAAGATCACAGTGCCTGCCTTCACCGCGAATCCTTTTACCTTCTCCCACGCATGGATCAGCACGCTCTTTGCCGTGGGGATCCTGTACTGAGGCAATTCCATGATAAAGCTGGAGTTCTCGCTCTTAAACACGAATCTGTTGAGGAGCAGCGCCCCTAAGATCGCCGCCACAATCCCCAACATATAGACAGAAAACACGATCAGAGTCTGACTGCTGTCCACAAACAGAGTCGCTGCAAACATGGCATAGATAGGCAGCTTGGCGCCGCAGGACATAAAGGGGGTGATCATCATGGTGATCTTCCTGTCCTTATCGCTCTCCAGAGTCCTGGAAGCCATGAGCGCAGGCACCGAACACCCGAATCCCATCAGCATGGGAATGAAGGAACGGCCGCTGAGGCCGAAATGTCTGAAAATCCTGTCCATGACAAAAGCCACTCTGGCCATATAGCCGCTGTCCTCCATAAAAGACATGAGAAGGAACAGCACCAGCACCAGAGGCAGGAAGCCAAACACGGCTCCCACGCCGTCGAGACAGCTGGTGACCAGTCCCACGGCCCACTCAGACGCCCCCAGAGTTTCCGCCGCTCCGATGACCTTGTCAGCCGCAAACGCCCACCCTTCCTCCACGATCCCCGCCAGCCACACGCCGGGACTGGGAAGTTCCGGAATAAAAAGGAAATTCTCGCTGAAGGTGCAGGCGAACAGCAGATACATGATCCCGGCAAAGATAGGCAGCGCCAAAATCCGGTTGGTGAGAATCTTATCCAGCTTGTCGGATTTTGTCTCCTCATAGCCTTTTCCGCTTTTTTTCACACAGTCCCCCACCAGTTTCGCGATATACCGGTAACGACTGTCCGCGATCCGGGCCCCCGCGTCGCCTCCCGCCGCCTTGTCGGCCGCCCTCACCAGCGACTCCACCTCTCTCCTCTTGTCAGAAGGCACGGTTCCTGCGATGATCTCGTCGTTCTCTGCCAGTTTGATGGCCTTCCAGTTATTTTCTTCCGACTCTCCATCCCCCAGTGCATCTGCGATAGAAGAGATAGCATCGGCTAACTCACTGTCAAAAACCGACAGCCGATTCGGCTTCTGGCCTTTTTTCGCCACGTCTATGGCTGCATCCATCAGTTCCTTCAAGCCTCTTCCCGTTCTCGCCACAATGGGAACCACCGGAATTCCCAGAAGCCCGGAAAGTTTTCCGCAGTCAATCTTGTCGCCTTTTCTCTCCACCTCGTCCATCATGTTTATGGCCACCACCATGGGAATCTGTGTCTCCGCAATCTGCATGGTGAGATACAGATTTCTCTCAATGCTGGTACCGTCCACGATATTGACGACTGCGTCCGGTTTCTCTTTCACTATGTAATCTCTCGCCACAATCTCTTCCGCAGAGTAGGGGGAGAGAGAATACGTGCCGGGAAGATCCATGATCACCACTTCCTTGTCTTTCCTGTACACTCCGTCCCTCTTCTCCACGGTCACGCCGGGCCAGTTTCCCACATGCTGCACGGAACCTGTGATCTCATTGAACAATGTGGTCTTTCCACAGTTTGGGTTGCCCGCCAGGGCAATTATCACACTCATCTCTTTCACTCTCCTCATAGTTAGTTTTTGCTAACTTCCTGTGTAAAAACAAGAAGCAGTCCGCTGCTGTCATCACAGCTCTACCTGCACCTGGGCTGCTTCATCTTTCCTGAGGCTCAGCTCATACCCTCTCACATTGACCTCAATGGGATCTCCCAGTGGAGCCACCTTGACCACCCTGATCACCACTCCCGGGGTCACTCCCATATCCATGATCCTCCTTTTCATAGCGCCTGTCGTGCCGATGGCGCTCACCTTCCCCTGCTGCCCCTGCTTCAAGTCTCTCAATGTCATCTCCCTGCCCTCCTTTCTGAATAACCGTTCCTCCGTCAATCCTCCACCATGATTCGGTGGGCCAGGCCTCTGCTCAGAGCCACTTTCACATCCTTTACCACGCAAATCATGCCTCCTGCGTTCTCTCCCACCACCCGGACTCTCTCTCCTTTGATAAAACCAATATCCTGAAGATGACGCTTCATATCGCCTTCCCCCCTGAACTCTCTAATGGTTCTCGTCTCACCTTCCATGACCATGGCCAACGGCATACTCGTCCCTTCCTTCCCTCATTTTTTCTGTGTCTCTGCTTACGGCATCTCCACAGTTTTGAAATCAATTATCATTTTCTTAGTTATCTTACGCTAACTTCCAAAAAAAGTCAAGGTCTCTTAATGAGAACTTTTCTCAATAAGAGACCTGATTTTCCTGACAACAGATTATGTCTCCGTCTCAAGCTGATTTCTCTCAAAGATCTTTTTCAGCATCACCACCGACGCGGCAGCCAAAACCAGCTCTGCCAGAGGCTGGGCATAAGCCAGTCCGTACAGCGGGAACAGATAGTTCAAGATGAACAATGCAGGTATCTCCAGGATAATCTTTCTCATAACGGCAAACATAAAAGCGTTTTTTCCCATCCCCAGCGCCTGAAAGACACCCACGGCCAGAAAATCCATGTAGATCAGCGGCTGGCCGAGACAGAAAGCCCGAAGGAACCTTGATCCATAGTCTACAATGACATCATTGTCCATAAACAGCCGGATGAGCCCTCCCGCCCCCAAAAAATATACCGCCGAAACCGCTGTCATGGCGGGAAGCATCAGCTTGATGGCGAAAAGAACGGTATCCTTCATCCGCCGGTGATTTCCGCTGGCGTAGTTGTAGCTGACCAGAGGCATGATGCCCTGGGAGAAGCCGAGAGCGATCTGAAAGGGCACCATGTTGATCTTCTGGGCAATCCCCATGGACGCCACCGCATCCGCCCCGTAGACGGAGGTAAAATTGTTGAGAATGGTGGTTCCCGTCACATTGAGAAGATTCTGGATGGACGCTGGAACTCCCACCGCGCATATTCCCAGGACAATAGCCCGCTGAAATCCTATCTTCCGCGGATTGACACAGACATATGTGGACTTTCTCTTCACATACAAAAACACAAAGAAATACAGACAGGCGAAGCAGTTGGAAAGACAGGTGGCAAGTCCTGCCCCCGCCGCGCCCATGTCAAGGCCCCAGGGCAGAATAAAGATGGGGTCCAGTATCATGTTGAGGAAACAGCCGCTCATGGTTCCTATACTGGCGTGGAGCGACGACCCCTCAGAGCGCACCAGGTATGCCATCACCACATTCAGAATCGAGGGGGCCGCGCCGCAGGTCACCGTCCACAGCATATAGCTGTCCGTCGCCGCCCTGGTAGTCTCGTCCGCTCCCAAGGCCGCCAGCAGAGGAGCCTTAAACACCGTACACATCAGAGAAAAAAGCAGCCCGCACAGCAGGGAACAGTAAAACCCGAAGGCCGAGCTGCGCCTTACGGTCTCGTAATCCTTGCGGCCCATGGCCCGGCTCATCATGCTGGAGGTTCCCACGCCGAACAGATTGTTCACGGCATTAAATGCCAGGAGCACCGGGTAAGCCAGCGTCACCGCCGCATTCTGAACAGGGTCGTTGAGCATTCCCACAAAATACGTATCTGCCAGATTGTAGATGACCATAACCAGAGAGCTCAAGATAGTGGGGATAGCCAGTTTGGCTATGGCCCGGGGAATGGGCAGTTTCTCAAACAGCAGTATTTTCTCGTTTTCTTCCAAATAAAACAACTCCTTTCTTCCTGGTTTGATTTCAGGACAATATAACGATTCTATCATGCTTTTCCAAAAATGACAACTGCCGGCAAAATTCCTTGATTTAGTGCTTTCTTTTTTTCTTAAAGCGTGATACAATAACAAAAACCCGCTGGCGCAGGTATATCTGCTGCCTCCATCGGCAGCTTCATACCCGCAGCGGCATACAACCGCAGATTGTAACATGATAGAGGCGCAGAATTCAAGAGTATCAGGAATCTCACAGGCTGGACCGCCGTTTCCTGAGAAAGGGGATTCTGCCGAAGGGTCTTCCTGCCGGTCCGGCGGACGGCTCTGGGACGACGCGGAATACGCGGCGTACTGTCACGGATGTGGAGCGCTATCTGTCTTGCAGGATTTTATATGGTTTGTCCACAAGAGACACCGCATACGCGCCTTCCAGCCGTCTGCGGTGTTTTTGATTGCAGCGGGGTTATTGTCTTATGGTAATGAAAAAGCAAAACAAAGGAGAAAAACTATGTATCCAGCAAAAAAGAAAACCATGCTGACACTGGGGGCGGCCCTAGTCCTGATGACGGTTTGTTCCGTCACCGTACTGGCCTCGGAAGGAGAAGCAGAATATGTCCCTGCCATGTACTCCACTTTCTGGGCTCTGGTCCCACCCATCGTGGCTATCGGCCTGGCATTGATCACAAAAGAAGTCTACAGTTCCCTGTTTGTGGGAATCCTCATCGGAGGTCTTCTGTACTCCGGTTTCCAGTTTGAGACCACCATCACCCATATCTTCGAGGACGGCATCATCAGCGTTCTGTCCGACAGCTACAATGTGGGAATTCTCGTGTTCCTTGTAATCCTGGGAACCATGGTGAGTCTTATGAACCGGGCTGGCGGGTCTGCCGCTTTCGGACAGTTTGCCTCCGAGAAGATCCACAGCCGGGTGGGCGCCCAGCTGGCCACCATCCTTCTGGGTGTTATGATTTTTATCGATGACTATTTCAACTGTCTCACCGTCGGAAGCGTTATGCGGCCTGTGACCGACAAGTTCAAAGTATCCAGAGCCAAACTGGCCTACCTCATCGACGCCACAGCCGCCCCGGTGTGCATCATTGCCCCCATCTCCTCCTGGGCCGCCGCCGTCACCGGCTTTGTGGAGGGTGAGGACGGATTTTCTATTTTTATCCGTGCGATCCCCTACAACTTTTACGCGATTCTCACGATCGTGATGATGGTGGGGATGGTTCTCATGAACGTAGAGTTCGGATCTATGAAGACCCACGAACAGAATGCCGTAAAGGGCGACTTGTTCACCACCCCCGGACGTCCCTACGGCAACGCCAAAGAAATGCCTGCTGAGACAAAAGGCAAAGTCATGGATCTGCTGATTCCCATCGTGTCCCTGATCATCTGCTGCGTTATCGGGATGCTGTACACAGGCGGATTTTTCTCGGGAACCGATTTTGTCACTGCCTTCTCGGAATCAGACGCCTCCCTTGGATTGACTTTCGGAAGTTTCTTCGGCCTGATCATCACCATCGGCCTGTACCAGCTCCGCCGTGTTTTAAGTTTTTCCGACTGTATGTCCTGTATTCCCGAGGGCTTTAAAGCTATGGTTCCTGCTATCCTGATTCTCACCTTCGCCTGGACCCTGAAGGCCATGACCGACAGCCTGGGAGCGGATGTGTATGTGGCTGATCTGGTAAATACCAGCGCCAAGAGTCTGATAAACTTCCTCCCTGCCATCATCTTTGTGGTGGGCTGCCTCCTGGCTTTCGCCACGGGAACCTCCTGGGGAACCTTTGGAATCCTGATCCCCATCGTGGTGGCCGTATTCCAGAACAGCAACCCGCAGCTGATGATCATCTCCATCTCCGCCTGCATGGCCGGCGCCGTCTGCGGTGACCACTGCTCCCCGATCTCCGACACCACCATCATGGCCTCTGCAGGAGCCCAGTGCGAGCACGTAAACCATGTCATGACACAGCTTCCTTACGCCGTCGCCGCCGCTGCAGTGTCCTTTGTCACCTACATCGTGGCAGGCTTCGTCCAGAGCGCCTGGATCGCGCTGCCTGTGGGAATACTTATGATGATCGCTGTTCTCTTTGTCCTGAGGGCTCTGGGAAATTCCCTGACACAGGAGCAGTAAAAAACCTGAATATATGTTTACAGGGCCGTCCCGGTGTCTTGCCGGAACGGCCCTGATGGCAGTCGCCTACAGCCCCAGCCGGGTTCTCTCCTCCTGGGTAAAAAGCCTTGCTGCCGCCGACTCTGCAAACACGCCGCAGTCCGACATCCCTGCCGCCTTCACCAGGAACAGCCTGTCTTTCAGAGCCGAAAAATCATACAGCCTGGAAAAGAAATCCAACACCGCCTGGTTCTCCTGAGAGGAGTTCTGCCCCCCACTGGGAAGGAGAACCCGGAGAAGCCGAGACAGCACAGCCATGTTATACCTGTCGTACTTGAGAAACGTAACCGCGTACGTCATACATTTTTCCCTCTGCCCCGCCTCAAAACAGCATCTGGCCAGGAGGTCATAGACCTCCAGCAGATTTGCCGCCGTGTGCAGGGCTTTGTTGCTGCATCCGTACGTATTCAGTTTTTCGACGGCGGCCTCCAGATGGAAAACCGCCTTCTCCGCCTGTTCTCTGGACGCGTAAAAGCGCCCCATCACGTAGTCAAAATCCGCCTCCCAGGGCAACAGAGCCGTTGCCTTTTTGTATACTTTCTCTGCCCTGCCCCAGAGGGATTCTTCCCCGGTGAGAAGCATAAGCAGGTTGGTAAATGTAGCCGCGCTTCTCTGATCCTCCTCTTTCAGCTCCTGCGGCATATGCTCCACGGCACCCTTGTACCACCGCACCGCCTCGTCCCTGTCCCCGTCGTTGAAGCACTCATCCCCCATATATCCCATCATCTCATAATCTTCCGGATTATTTTTCAATTCTTCCAGAATCAGTTTCCGGTTTCTCCCGCTGCTCTTCTTCTCTGCCAAAACCTGGCTCTGGTATCCTGTGTGGAAAATAGACAGCTGCTCCACCGCATCACCCAGCCGGAGCCGGCGCCCCTTTTGAGACTCCAGCTGCTCATGAATCCGTCTTCGGTAGCGTATATCCGGAAGATTGCGGAAAATTCGAACCTGGGTACCTGAAGAAAATATCCTCCCCTCCTCATCCAGCTGCTGCCATCCGGTGGACAGTCCGTCCAGGCCTCTCCGGTTCAGCTCCTCTATAAATTCCGGAAGTCTCTCCGCGTCCTCTGGCATCATGTACTCATCTGCGTCCAGAAGAGCGATCCAGTCCCCGTTACACTGTTCGATGGCATAATTTTTCGCGGCGGAGAAATCGTCGATCCAGGGAAATGTCTCCACCCTGGCCCCCAGCCGCCGGGCGATCTCCACCGTCCGGTCTGTGGATCCGGTGTCCACCACGATCTGCTCCCACATCACCGACTTCCCCCAGGACAGCGCTCTCTCTATGTTCTTTTCCTCATTCTTTACTATCATGCACTGGGAAATTCTTGTTCCTGTTTTTGACATCCCGCATCTCCCCTCTCTTTCCCTGTCGCTTCTTTGGCCCTCTAAAACACGATATCTGCAGCTTGTTCCCCTCCTCACCCTCTCAAAATTCAAGTTCCCCCGACTGTCAGGTATCTCTCCCATTCCCTTGTCATATAATCTATAAAATAGTTTCCTTTTAAGGAGTTCTTATGGATTATCTGGCCCAGATTATCAAGGGTGTCCTTATCGGAACCGCCAACATCCTCCCAGGCATCAGCGGAGGAACTCTGGCAATCTCCATGGGTGTATATGAACAGATCCTTCACGCTCTGACCCATCTGCACAAGGAGACAAAAAAGAGTCTGTCCACACTCCTTCCCTACATCATGGGCATCATCGGGGGAATCGTAGGGCTCTCTTTTTCCATGGAATACATGTTCGACACCTGGCCTCTCCAGACTAATCTGGCCTTTATGGGCCTGATCTTCGGAGGACTGCCGGGAGTCGTCAGGCAGATTGCCCATCCCCGCCAGTGCGACCGTTCTCCCCGCAGCTTTTCCTCTCTGTCCGCCGCGTGTCTCCTCACTCTGGTGGTTGCCACGGCCCTCTCCCTCATGAAGGCAGGACAGGGACGGCCTGATGTGGTTCTGACCGGCGGCATCATCCCTGGGCTTCTGCTCTTCCTCCTGGGAGTCATGTCCGCAGGAACCATGGTAGTCCCCGGCATCAGCGGCTCTATGATCCTGATGATGATCGGCTTTTATCAGCCCCTGCTCTCGGCCGTCAACAGAACCCTTTTGGCACTGATCATGGCGGACTTTCCTACCTTTCTCTCCCAGGGGTTCATCCTTGCCCCCTATGCACTGGGTCTGGTGCTGGGCTTCTATCTCTTTGCCCTGCTGATGGAAACCTTGTTCTCCAAATTTGCCCGCATTACATACTGCTCGGTCCTGGGGCTGGTTCTGTCCTCCCCCATAGGAATCCTTGCAGGAATTCCCTCTTCCTGCTTCACCCCCCGCGCCGTCACTGTGGGAGTCCTATGTTTTCTCGCGGCTCTGATGTTCGTGCTCTGGCTGGAACATGAGTGAAGAACCCTTCTGAGGACTGTGAAAACAGGGCAGACGACCCCTGTTTTCTCACAGCCCGCTCCGTGGGCGGCTGCCTGAGCCATCCCTGCTTAACCTTGGCTCGCCGCTTTCACGAGAACAAAACTATAACTTTTCCGACTTATACGTATTATATCCTTCATAATAGTAGCTTGCGTCAATGCCTTTCATATATATCTCTGTCGTCAATTCGATCTGTCAGCGCATTTTTAAGCAAAACCTTGATTTCCACATCTTTGATGGGACTTCTCTCCATGGCAAGTAAATAATCTGCTTTATCTACCTTGTTCCAGTCTACAACCGACTTTAACTCTTTCTTTAAAATCAGATCAAGCCATATGCGTGTACTCCTTCCGTTTCCTTCAGCTTATGTCAAGTATGGGACAAAATTTTTTTTATTTCTTATGCCAATAAATTCCCAATCCCCAAAAACTTAAATCAATAACTTCCCGTCACCTTCATATTGGCTTATTATTTGTGTTAATCGTTTATCATATTGTTTAGTGTACCTTGACATAGCATCTCCCGTTTTTATTATCTCATCTAACCATTGTCTAGCCTTTTTGATATATTGAAAATCTCCATCCATATCAAAAATATCAATTGCAAATTCTGCAAATCTATTTGCATGATAACTTTTACGCTGATCATTATAATAACATTGCTCTAATATCTGCATTGCTTCATTTCTTTTCTGTTGCCCTGTTAAATTCTTTTCCGTTCTATTTGCTTCAAATAAAATTATTGCACTTGTATTCTTGATACTAAGATTATTGGGCTTTTGACGTAATGCCTTATCAATATCTGCAAATGCCTCCTTAAACTGTTTTAAATAAGCTCTACAAAGAGCCCATTGCTGTAATGTATATGGATTTTGATCATATTCATATAATTCTGAATAAATTTTATTAGCATCCTCTCCAAATAACGTATAATATAATTTAGCATCATATGCACTCCGCCTAAATAAATGATATTGATATATTTTAAATATAGATACCTTTTTCAAAAATTTCTCAATAACACTTGCATATGCATTTCGTAAATCTTTTACTTCGCTAAAAATCTTTCTACTATGATATAAAAATAACTTTGATCTAATATCATAATAGTCTTGGTCATTTTTGCAAGTATCAACTGTTATATCTAATTCCCTCAATAAACCATTAGCTTCATTAACATATCTTTTGGTATCTTCATATGTATGACAATCGAAGTATGAAAACAAAATATCTGTTGATAAAGCAGAATTATTTCCTGACAAATAGCTTGAAAGTGCAACCGTTTCAAATGCTTGTCTATTTCGCATTAAAACTTTTTCTAGCAATTGCCTTACTCTACGCATACCTATTGAATTTGATATATTTTTTAGCATCATTTCTAACACCGAAAACTTTTCGCTTTCATTATCTTTATATTTAAATACAGATCTCCTTATAGAACCGTCAATAGAATTATAAAATCTTCTAGCTTGTTCCTGAGTAAGATCATCTATATAAATTTGTCGTACTATTAAATTTCCAAGCAAATGTTTCGATGCCTCAAACGTATAATCTGTTGATGTTGCAATTGTTGATATATTTTCTGCTTCTGCCAATATTTTATATGCCAACAAATCTTCTTCACAATTATCAATAAATATAACTGCTTCTGTACCTTCTAAATTATTAAGTAAGAACTTACTTTTTTCTATTGTTAAATTTTCGACATATAATTTATTCAAACTATTAATCTTTAAGGACAATTGCATCAAAGCGGTAGTCTTACCAGAAAAGTCAGTTCCGATAAGAATAACATTTTTATTAGAAAGATGTATATTATACACATCATTCACAATATCCAATTCTACAGCTTGCTTAGATAAAACCGAATACCATTGTGTTATTCCTTTTATATAAAAATCTTTTGCTGGTACTGCAGGAACTTGATTAATTGTAGGAATAAAATATTTTTTAAGTTGCTTGTTGCTTTTTATTTCCTTTGATTTCGTCTTACCGTCAACCACTATCACATTTTTATTTATCCAATCTAATAGTTCTTCTGTATTACCAAGAATAATATTACACCCTAAACTTTCAAATAATTTTATTTGTTTTTTACTATCGGGCATACATTGTATCCATATATCCTGAGGTCCATATGATAGTAATTTTTGTACTGTCTTCAACACACCACTATCATGAAATCCATAACCCCAAAAGATAATCGGTGTATTTCTTAATTTTATTGCTACTTCTTGAAACAAGTCACTGTTTGCCTGATCTACTACTGCCAAATCAAATTTACCAAAATACAGTTTACCTTCTTTATTCATTACTTCTCCATGTAAAGGTATATAGCAAAGCTCTGATTGGTCTTTTCTAATAGCACCATAATACGTTAAACTTTTTAAATAATATTTAGTATCTGACTCAACAACTAAATGAATTATATTATCAATGTTAGTAGTAATATACGATAATAAATTTATTCTATTTAAAATCAAATATTTTATATTAAATTTATTAACCTGAAATTTCTGTCTCAAAAAGTCATCTAATTCATCCCCATCCGCCAATGCACATATTGCTTCCAGGTCATTTCCAAATGTATCATATGGCAATCCAAACTTTTCGCATATTTCTGGACAAAGTTCATTTACTGTTGGCAAGCTTTTGCCATCTTCATCTGGCAGACATGAAAAACCCGCCCCTGTAAACAAATTAATACCTGAAAGTAATTTTTCCTTAAACAAGTCTTCTCTAGCTATTTCTATCGCCATAATCCACCTCCACAAAGCATACCTACATTCTCAAACATTATCTCCACCCTCCCCACCTTCTTTTCCGTATGATAATGCCCACAATACCACTTCCCATAATCCAACCTGTCCTCAATCCCGTCCAGCCATTCCTCCGTAGACTTATCCACCCTACTCTGGTCCACCCCGGCCATAAACACCTCCACCGGCTCATATTTCAGCGGCACCGTATGGCTCAACACCACATCCACCTTCCACCCCAGCTTATCCAGCCGGCGCTCCACATACCTCTTAACCTCCTCCGAAGGCTGCTCATCCGGCCACCACCCATACCCATACATAAGCCGGACTATCTTATCAATACTATAAGCCCCGCCCATGACAATAGCCTGCTTCCCGTCCAGGTCAAACACTTCCCCGTCCTTCGCAAACAGCAGGCTCGGATACTCTTCTTCCTGGTACACCACACCCCCGCGCCACACCTTCTCCTGATATCCTTCAATAGCCTGCGGCCTCCGCTCATGGTTCCCATGGATCGCAAAAACCGTAATCGGCAGAGCCTCCAAAAACTCCTTCTTCCTCATATCCCGGATTCCCCCGCTGAAATTAATCCCGGCGTCCCCCAGAATAACCATCACATCCTCCCTGCAGGTCCCGAACCGCCTGCAGAAAGCCTCAATCCGCCCAAACTCCCCATGGGTATCCCCCGTTATGTAAATCATACAACCATCCTTTCCGGATGCCCGCCTCCCGGCAGGCACCCTAATTATACCATATCCTCACCGCATTTCACCTAAAATCTTTTCATAAACGTCCCCAAATTTCCAGACCACTTCCAGCCTGTCCTCCCCCATCACCTTCGCGCTCTCAATCAGAGAAGCCATCATCCGCTTGTCATACCCCTCCAGATGCAGATACTCCCGAATCCGCAGGGCCTCCCGGTACTCCCTCTTCCCGGATTCCTCCACGGCCTCCCGCGCCTCCGCCTCCGAAACCGCCGCAGACACTTCCTGCCTCCTGATATCCAGCTCCCGCTTCCTCCCCTGCGCCACGCTTCGCATATTCCCGTTGGCCCGGTCAAATTCCTCCTGGGTCACAATCCCCTCATGGGTATCCCTGACCACGATCCACTCCGACCTGTCCACGCCCACCTGCCGCCTGGAATCAAAACTCTCATACGCCTTCTTCCCGGACACCATATGCCCCGCATACCGCTCATCCCGGATAATCTTTGCCACCATGGACGTATTCCAGCCGCCCTTCTTCCCCTCCGGGAACCAGTCCCGTGTACAGCCCTTCCCCTGCTTATAGACCGCCGGTATAGGCACGCTCTCTTCATTCAAAACCTTCACGCCTCGCTCACCGGATACATGAAAACACCCCCTTCCACGCAAAAAGCATCAGCTCTTCCAGACTGATGCCTTCCCTAAAACAATCATAATCTCCCTAAAAAAGAATTTTTCAAAACATATTCTATCAATAAGCACATGCACCGATTACATAGGTTTTAGATTTTTATTAAGTCTATCCACCATCCACGCAATCCGCTTTTCCCGTCCGGCATCCGTCTTTGCGTCAAGAAACGCCCGTGTATAAGTCTTCTTCACAGATAAAGACATCGCCT
>CATLBR010000023.1 GCA_949879795.1 uncultured Hungatella sp. | reverse complement strand
ATGAGGTTGTCCCTGTTACCTGATCAGGTGTTGTGTCTATATTAAATTTTTTTGGCCACCTAAGGATGGCTTGTTTGCTATGCTCTTTTTGATATCTCTAACCACTACTTACTTGTTTCAAACTTTCACCTCATGGCTATTATATAGTTTTTAAAACCAGATGGCAAGCAGAATCAAACAAACTTTGTCACTTTCCCTGTCTCAGCATACTATAGAGTATGTGAGAGGAGGCATTATATGAAAACAAAACTGGAAGTGAAGGGTCTGTGCTACTCTTACCACACGCTGGCGGGGGAGACACAGGCCCTTTTAGATATATCCTTTGATGTGGGAGACGGGGAATTCTTCGTGATTGTGGGACCGTCCGGCTGCGGAAAATCCACCCTGCTCTCTCTTCTGTGCGGTCTTATAGAGCCGGAACAGGGAACCATCTCCATCGATGGTATGGCCAGGGAGGACAGCCGCGCGGCTATGGGGTATATGCTGCAGAGAGATCACCTGTTTGAATGGAGAACGATTTTTGCCAACGTATCCCTGGGCCTGGAGATTCAGAACCGGCTTGACGAGAAGGCGCGGGAGGAGCTTGCAGGAATGCTGGATACTTACGGCCTGTCTCAGTTTCGGGACGCGAAGCCGGGACAGCTGTCCGGCGGTATGCGCCAGAGAGCGGCACTCATCCGCACGCTGGCTCTCAAGCCGGATATTCTGCTCTTAGATGAGCCTTTCTCCGCGCTTGACTATCAGACAAGGCTGGAGGTGTGCGATGACATCAGCACGATCATACGGACGCAGAAGAAGACGGCTGTCCTGATTACTCATGATCTGTCGGAAGCTATCTCCGTGGCGGACAGGATACTGGTTTTGAGCAGCAGGCCGGGCAGGGTGAAGGATGTGATGCAGGTGTCATTTTCACCGGAGTATGACAGGCCGCTGCTGAGGAGAAATGCACCGGAATTTTCTTTCTATTTTAATGAACTATGGAAGGAGCTGAAAAGCCATGAGTGAACCTTCCCTGTCTCAGCAGGAATTTCTGGCAAAAGAGAAAAGGCACAGAAGCCAGGTACAGATCTGCAGGGTGATGCTCCTTGTGCTTTTGCTGGCGCTGTGGGAGCTGTGCGCACAGCTGGGCATGATCGATTCTTTTATATTCAGCTCACCTGTAAAAATATGGACCTGCTTTGTGTCCATGGCGGGAGACGGAAGTATTTTTCTGCACACAGGCATCACCCTTCTGGAGACGCTGGTCAGCTTTTTTCTGGTGGTCTTTGTGGGGATGGCCGCCGCGGTGGCCCTGTGGGCGAGCAGGAGCCTGTCGGAGATCCTGGAACCATATCTGGTGATGCTCAACAGCCTGCCCAAGTCCGCCCTGGCCCCTCTGCTCATCGTGTGGCTGGGCAACAACATGAGGACCATCATCGTGGCGGCGGTGTCCGTGGCGGTGTTCGGATCCATTTTGACTTTGCATACAGGGTTTATGCAGACGGACCAGGATAAGATCCGGCTGATACAGTCTCTGGGGGGGACGAAAAAGGATGTTCTCACCAAGGTGCTGATCCCATCCTCTGTCCCGCTTCTCATCAGCAACATGAAGGTGAACGTGGGGCTGTGTCTGGTGGGGGTGATCATCGGGGAGTTTCTGTCGGCGAAGGCGGGGCTGGGATATCTGATCATCTATGCGTCCCAGGTGTTTAAGATGGATATGCTGGTGATGTCGATCGTGATCCTGTGCATCGTGTCCACTGTTTTGTACCAGGCCATTGCCATGTTGGAGAAGAGATATTTATAATTAAAAGGCGGACTCCCTATAAGGAAATCCGCCTTTTTGAGCGCTGTGTTTCGAATATTATTTTTCCAGCGCGGTCTTTGCCGCGTTCTCTCCTGCTATATATCCCATATTTCCCGCCACGGAAAGGGCAGCTGCGCCCTGATAAGCTCCGCCATAGAAGGGACGGCTGGCGATGGCGCCGGAGGCGTAGAGGCCGGGAATAATACTTCCATCCTCCCGCACTACTTCGGCGGAAGTGGTGGTCTTGATACCGCCGGCTATACCTCTGGTGACACAGTAGGAGCGGACGGCGTAGAATGGAGCGGTTTTGATGGGCACCATCAGTTCAGCGTCCTTGCCGAAGTCTTTGTCTTCTCCGGCTTCGCACAGTTCATTGTACCGGTCTACGGTAGCAGTCAACACGGCTGGGTCGATTCCTGTAAGCTGTGCCAGCTCCTCGATAGTATCAGCCTGATAAGCGATCCTGGCACCGCCGTTGGCCGCAATCATCTCGTCTATGGGAACTTCCGTGCCTTTGGCTATCTCGGCATCCATGATATCCCAGCATCCGTCGCCCTCGTTCTCATTGATAAACACGGCCTGGACAAATTTGCTGGACGCGTTTTCCTTGATGCGGCGCTCCCCGGTGAGGCTGACGAAAAGACTGTTGTCAAGAGTCTCGGAAGCCTTCATGCCTGCGCGGTGAGAGTCATATGGATTGAAGACAAATGCTCCGCCCATAGAGAACATGTCATCCCAGACGGCGGCTCCTGCCTCCACGGCCATAACCAGGCCGTCGCCGGTATTTCCTGCGGCGGTTCCCGTGAAGTTGCCTGTCGACTTGGGATCATACTCTTTGATCAGATCCTGGTTTCTTGCAAAATCGCCACAGGCCAGAACCACGGCATCTGCGTGGAAAGTTTTCTTGGACATTTCCGTATCCGAGATGACTCCAACTACAGCGCCGTTGTCATCCAGGATTAGCTCTGTCGCGGGAGAGGATTTGTAGATGGTGCCTCCCAGGCTTTCCAGGTATGGCTCAAGCTGTTTGATGTAAAGGCCGCCTGCCTTGCCGCTGGTGTCCGGTTTCTGAACATAAGGTCTTGCGCCATCACCCGATTCAGGGAGCATATTCAGTCCGGCAGCGTTGTAGATGGCAGTAGTTTGGAAAGACACCTCTCCAATGGCATCAAGATAATCTATGATGGGGAACTGGCTGCCCTCCTCGCGGAACGGTGCGCCTTCGTCCAGGATGGCCTGTACCATGCCTGCCCCGTCGCCTTCGTCGGCATATCGGATGGTTCCTGTAGCCAGCATTGTGGTTCCGCCCAGAAATGCCTGTTTTTCAATGAGGGCGACACTGGCGCCCTGACCTGCAGCGGAACAGGCAGCTGTCAGGCCGGAGAGGCCGCCGCCTACTACGACTACATCATAGGTGAACTCTTCTTCCGTTTTCGCTTCCTTGGGAATTTCCACCTGGCTGAGGGCCGCTCCGCTTCCTCCGGCCTGCTCTACACAGTCAGTGATAGCCGCTTTTAAAGCGCTGCTGCTCACCGTGGCGCCGCTGACGGTATCTACAGCCAGAGACTGGTACTTGACAACCTGCCGGGGAATCGTCTCAAAAGGTACGTTGTATATTCCTTCCGTCTCCTCGTGGCTAACCACCTGGATATCGGTGATCTTCCCGCCGGCTACAGTGAGGGAAATCTGGATTGGACCGTTATTACCCCGGGCCTGGGCCTGGTAGGTGCCGTCCTTGAGGTCAGAAGACTCCCCGCTGTCATCACCGGAAGCCTGTTTCAGAGCCTCCGCTACAGCTGCTTTGATGGCCGTGGAGGACACGGTAGCTCCCGCGATGTCGTCTACCTCCACGGAGTTGGAATCTACGATGGCGCTGGGAAGAGCCTCAATGGCCTTTGTTCCCACGCCTTCCGTCTCCTGATGTTCCGTGACAGTGATGGCAGTGATGGAATTTGCGTCCACGGTAACCTCCACTTTTACCTGCCCTCCGAAACCGTCAGCCTGTGCGGTATAGGTTCCGGGAACATATTTACCCTCAGAACTCTCCTGCGCTGCAGATTCAGCAGCGGTTGTGGTTTCAGCAGCAGTTGTAGTTTCAGTTCCAGTAGTTTGGGTAGCATCGGTCTGACCAGAAGTCTGAGGCGCTGAAGACTTACACCCGGCAATTGTCATGGACATACATAAGGCAACAGCACCGGCCTGCATAAAAAAACGCTTTCTCATAAGATTGAACCTCCCTTTTTTGTTTGACAAAATATTATCATATTTTAGGAAGGTGGACAAATACAGTTTTATTTATGGGCTGATAAGGCTGAACTTATGAACGATATTTGGATGATCCGATGTCTGCTTATTTCCAAGTCTTGTAAGCAGCCATGTTATATGATAAGATTGAGTGATAAGGACAGGAAACTGATGAAAAGGAGACAGAGAGATGAACAAAGACCTGACTGAAGGACCGGTTATGAGATCCATGCTGCTTTTTGCGGTCCCCATGATTCTGGGAAATCTGCTGCAGCAGTGTTACAATGTGGCGGATACCCTGATAGTGGGGCAGTTTCTGGGGAAAAATGCCCTGGCGGCAGTGGGTTCCTCCTTCACCTTGATGACATTTCTGACTTCTATTCTGCTGGGACTCTGTATGGGCAGCGGTGCATTGTTCTCCATCCGCTTTGGCCAGCAAAACGAGGCGGCCCTCAAGGAAAGTATATACGCCTCCTTTGTGATGATTGGGACTGCGGCCATCGTGCTCAATATCCTTGCCTTTGCATGTCTGGATTATATCCGGGTGTTTCTTCAGGTGCCGGAACAGGTGTGGGGTTCCATGCGGGAATATCTGGCTGTTATTTTCTGTGGTATCGCCGCCACGTTCCTGTATAATTATTTCGCGTCGTTTCTTCGGGCGGTAGGCAATTCGGTGGTGCCCCTTATCTTCCTGGCCGTCTCGGCAGTGCTGAATATCATCCTTGACCTGTGGTTTGTCCTGGGGCTGAAAAGAGGCGTGGCGGGAGCGGCGGAAGCGACGGTGATCGCCCAGTATGTGTCCGGAGCAGGCATCACGGTTTATTCCGTGGCGAAGTGCCCGGAGCTCAGGATTTTCCGGAAGGGACTCCGGGTCCGGTGGAGCTGTATAAAAGAGATTGCAGGTTTTTCTATTTTGACCTGCGTCCAGCAGTCGGTTATGAATCTGGGCATCCTCATGGTCCAGGGTCTGGTGAACAGTTTCGGCCCCACAGTCATGGCGGCTTTTGCGGCGGCAGTCAAGATCGACGCCTTTGCCTATATGCCGGTGCAGGACTTCGGCAATGCCTTCTCCACCTTTATCGCCCAGAACTACGGCGCAGAGAAAGGGGACCGGATCCGCTCCGGACTGAAGGGAGCCATAGCCGCGTCCATGAGCTTCTGTGCAGTGGTCTCTGCCCTGGTCTGGATCTTTGCCCGTCCGCTGATGGGATTGTTTGTGGAGGCAAAGGAGGCAGAGACCATATGGGAAGGCGTCCGCTATCTGCGGGTGGAGGGAGCTTTTTACTGCGGAATCGGCTGTCTGTTTTTGCTGTATGGCCTGTATCGGGCTCTTGGAAAACCGGGAATGAGCGTGGTGCTCACGGTGATCTCTCTGGGGACCAGGGTGGCGCTGGCTTACATACTTTCCGGGATACCGCTTTTCGGAGTGACCGGCATCTGGTGGTCCGTGCCCATAGGCTGGTTTCTGGCAGATTTGACCGGGATCCTGTATTACATACTGCGCAAAAAGCAGCTGCTCTCCTGGAACTGATATCATTGGCGGATACGGCGGGAAACAGGAATCTATCGAAATTTGATGATGAACCCTATGTCGCTGACCGAACCGCCTGCGGGGATGCGGCAGTTGTAATCCATGGAAGTGATATAAAGGCTGTCGGACTGGGAGCGGTACTGACCGTTCCATCCGTTTACCAGTGTAAATTCACCGGGAAGGGGGATTTCTGCTGACCAGTCAGAGCAGGCGCTGTCTGAAATATTGCGGATGGTCAGGCTGTACTGGCATACTCTCTGTTCCTGCTCGGACCATTGATTCACGATTTTTCCTGTAATCTCAAGGGTATCGCAGATGACAGAAATATCCGGGGCAGCGCCGTCAGAAGCAGATATCTCCTGGGGTTTGGGGTTTTCGGATTCCTGGTTTTGGGAGGATGCAGGGAGTTTTTTTTCTGTCAGCATATGGTGGAGCCATCTGCCGGATTCGCTCAAGTCGCTTTCCGCAAAACCGCTGGTCTTGGTGCAGGAACTGTTTAAAACAGCGGACGTCTCGTCTTTGTTAGAGAGATTCCACGCCACATAGCTGATTTGATTTTCGTTCATCAGGTCTATCCACTGCTGAGCCTGGGCCGTGTCGATTTCTCCGCCGCCGCTGGCATCACAGATGCCGTATTCGGTCACAAAGACGGGAAGTCCTGCCTGAATCGCGGACACCATTCTGTTTCGCAGATCCTCCCTATGTGTTTTTGCGTAGAAATGGAGAGAGTACATGATATTGTCAAACCCTGTAATGGGATCTCTGGCCGCCTCGTCCACATACTGGGACCAGTTGGGAGTTCCCAGGATGATCACCCCGTCCCTGTCATTTTTCCGAATGATATCGATGACCGTGTTGGCG
Organism: uncultured Hungatella sp.; assembly: GCA_949879795.1. Lineage (GTDB taxonomy): Bacteria > Bacillota > Clostridia > Lachnospirales > Lachnospiraceae > UBA3402. The sequence continues at coordinate 33,181 of CATLBR010000023.1, read as the reverse complement.
TATGTCTTGATGTCGTCCCAGCTTGTGTCTCCGTTAGGCTCGTTGCAGATCTCGTACAGGACATTGTTATAGCTGGCATATGTACGTGACATCTCGTCGAAGAACGCGCCGGCCTGGGCGATGTGCTGGTTGGGATTTGAATCGGAGAGAATGTGCCAGTCGATGATGACATACATATCCTGGCTGGTGGCGTATCTGACCCCGTTGTGGACCAGAGCCTTCAGCTGATCCTGGTCGCCGCCGCTGCAGTATCCGTTGTACTCCGCAGTGTACAGGGCGAGACGTATGACATTCATGTCCCACTGAGTTTTGAACTGGGAGAAGCACTCCTCGTTGACGTAGTCCGGAAACCATGCCAGGCCGTGGGTGCTGATCCCCTTTAGCTGGACGGGAGTTCCGTCGCTGCCGCACAGCTTTGTCCCTTCCACATGGAGGGGGCCGGTGACAGAGGGGCTGGGGATGGGAGCCTGGGGGGATGACAGAGGGGCCGTCTCTAAAATTCTTTCTGTGCGGGTCTTCGAGACAGTGGGTTCCGGCATGGTTTCTACTGCTGTTTCCGCGGGCCCCTCCGGACGATGACAGCCCTGGGTCCAGACTGCCAGTGACAAAAGAACCAGCATTTTACAGATAGTTTTCAACCTCATACAGGTACCTTCCTTTCTGATCGGTTACTAAAAGTCCGCCGCCGGACAGGCGGCTTGTAGGTTTACTTGAGTTAATCATATATGATATGGTGCGAAATGTCTATCTGTCTTTAATAATTAATAACAGCAGAGATTTTTGAAATGGAAAAAGGGAAGGCTTCGGCCGGAAAAGAGGAAGATATGGAAGAACAAAGGAGAGGAAGGCGCCTGTCCGGGTACAGGCAGGACTATGTGGTGTTCGATCTGGAAACCACAGGATTGAGCCCTGTGACAGATGCGATCATTGAGATCTCAGCCGTGAAGGTGAGAGGAGGAAAGGTGACGGACAGTTTTTCTACTCTGGTCAATCCGGGCAGGAAGATTCCTGCGGCTGCCTCCAGGGTCAACGGCATCACCGACAGGATGGTGGCCGATGCACCCTGTCTCAAGGAGGCGCTGGAGCGGTTTCTGCCTTTTATCAGGGGGGAGATTCTGGTAGGCCACAATATTCACAGCTTTGACATGAAGTTTTTAGATCAGGCGGTTCGGGAATTTTATAAGAAGGAACTGGATAATGATTATATTGATACCTTGTTTATGGCAAGGAGCTGCTTAAAGGAATTGGACCATCACCGCCTGGTGGATGTGGCCGCCTGCTTTCACATCAGCACGGAAGGCGCCCACCGCGCGCTCAGCGACTGCATGATGAATCAGAAATGTTTTGAGGAGATGGGGAAGCGGATGGCGGCGGCTCCTCAGAAGCAGTCAGTGGGGAAATGTCCGAGATGCGGAGGAGAGCTGGTGAAGAGGAACGGGAGATACGGCCCTTTTTACGGATGCGGCAACTATCCTCTGTGCAGGTACACCAGGAACGCATAGGGAATTTGGATTCTTAACAATTCTTAACAAAAAATTGCTTGTAAGAGGTATGAAAATATGCTATTCTTATAAGACAGGACAGATATAAGGCGGTTGAGGAGGTTTAAGTGGATGAAGATCGGAATGCAGGAACTGCTGATTGTCTTTATTGTCGCGCTGATCGTTCTGGGACCAGACAAGCTCCCTCTGTACGCGAGGAAATTCGGAGAGGCGCTCAGAGAGTTCCGCAAGTTTTCATCAGAGGCGACAAAGGATATCCGGGAAAGCATCGTGGAGCCTTTGGAGGAGGCACAGCGTCCTCTCAGGGAGGCTTTGGAACCTATCACCGAGCTGGAAAAAGAGGTCAGGAGCGACATGGAGGGGATCCAGAAGTCATTCTCGGATATCGGGAAGCAGGTGAAGGAAGAGAGGGAGCCGTCTGCCGCCGTGGCAGATTCAGAGGCCCCGGATGTTCCGGAATCTGAGCCGGAGAGCGAGACAGCTGCCGGGGAGGCTGCGGAGAGGGAGACAGGAGAATCCCACGTTCCGACGGTTGGCAGCGACACTCTGGATACAGGCGTTACAGATGTTTCTCAGGAGACGGCAGACAGTCAGGAACCGGAGGAGGATTTTCAGAAAGCAGAGACCGATTCCGTGCCTGAAAATACGCCGGATGTCCGCGATAGTATTCCTGTAGAACAGCAGATGGGTTAGCTGGCATTGATTGCCTGTCATATATGTAAAATTATCAGATCAGGAGGATTTATTATGAAGATTGGAACTCAGGAGTTACTTATTGTCTTGGTTATTGCCATATTGATTTTTGGCCCGACCCAGATCCCTAAGCTGAGCAAGATAGTAGGCAAGAGCATCAAGAATTTCCGCTCAGGTATGTCTGACGGAGAGGAAGAAAAAGACGCAGCCGAGCAGTGATGAAAAAAGAGAAAACCAAGGCTAAAAAGCAAAAAGAAGAGAGCATGACCCTGACAGGGCATCTGAGAGAACTGCGGAACAGGCTGGTGGTCTGCATCGTCTGTCTCGTAGTCTCATCTCTGGCTGGCCTGAATTTTGCGCCCCAGCTGGTGGAGGCGCTGACAGATATCGGAAAAGCGTACGGATACAGCTATGTCTTCATTGCGCCTCAGGAACTGCTCATGCAGTATTTTTCAATTGCTCTTCTTGCAGGGGTCTGTATCACGTTCCCTGTGATTCTGTATCATGTTTGGGCATTTGTGCAGCCCGGCCTTCAGAAGAACGAGAATGCTCTTTTCCTGTCGGCGATATTTTTTGGGCTGTTGTGTTTTGCTGCGGGAATTATCTTTGCCTACAAGATTATGCTTCCCTTTATGCTTCATTTCCTTATAGGCGTCAGTGCGGGAAGTGAGATCACCGCAGCTATCAGCGTGCAGAATTATATTACATTCATTCTTACTATTTTCATGATATTCGGGATCGTTTTTGAACTTCCGGTCATATCGGTTCTGCTGACCCAGATGGGGCTTTTGAAGGTAGAGTGGATGAAAAAGGGCAGGAAAGTGATTATCATCGTCATCTTTTTGGTGGCTGCCCTCATCACACCTCCGGATATCGTCTCCCAGATCATGGTGGCTATTCCCATGGTGGGTCTGTATGAGCTGAGCATCATTATCTGTGGGATTTTGATGAAGTTCAGGAAGAAATTTTCAGATTGACATCATTGAAAAAATTCCCTCTCAGCAAACAGACACATATAATCTACAAATTCATTCAGCTGAAAGTTCTCTTCCAGCTCCAGGTAGCATTTTGCCATACTGATATACAGGTCAGCCAGCAGGTAAGTGAATACCGGCTGGCTGATCTGCAGTCTGCAGCCCTCCGTCTTCATGTCTTGCACTTTCTGATTCAGTATCTGAACCAGGTAATCCCTGAGGATATCCATAAAAATTCCGCTTTTGTTGGTCTGATAGATCCTGCGAAAGGACTCTTTGTTTCTGTCCACAGTGCTGATAAATTTGGTTACAAACTTCCTGCCCTTTCCGTCTTTCAGGTAGACCACATCCTTGTTTAGATCGGCAGTCTCAAAAAAGGTCTGCAGGCAGTAGCAGAGAAGGTCGTATTTGTCCTCGAAATACCGGTAAAAGGTGGAGCGGGGCACCATAGAGTGGTCACACAGCTGGATCAAGGAAATTTTCTCGAAAGGTACTTCTTCCAGAATCTGGAATAGAGACCGGCTCAGAAGTATGTAGGTGCGTCTTGTGGATATTTTTTCTTTTTTCTCCGTTGGCGGGTTCACGACAGATCTCCTTTTTTGTATAAAAGTAGACAGTTTTTTAATTGATGTCTCATTTGATACAACAGCCAAAAACTGATTCTTGAGTATTTTACCATAATGATACATAATATGGCAAGCAACAGGAATCACAAAGAAAGGATTAAGGGAGAAAATGGAAGAGAGAAAGACTTCTGACAATTTCATGATGAAGCTGGCGGCATTTATCGTGAATAAGAGAAAAGCGTTTATCGCCCTCTTTGCCCTGGCGTGCGTCTACAGCGTGGTCTCAATCCCAAAGGTGGGGGTAGTCAATGACCTGACGGAATATCTTCCGGAGAGCACGGAGACCAGACAGGGACTGGATATTATGGACCGGGAATTCACCACCTTCGGTTCGGCAAAAATACTGGTCAGCAACATCACATACGAGAAGGCTCTGGAACTGTCCCGGAGGCTGGAGGAGATCAAGGGGATCTCGGCGGTGTCCTTCTACGACGAGGACGACGACACCTATGACAGTGAAGACAGGGGGGATTTCTATCAGGATGCCGCCGCACTGTATACTCTGACTTTTGATGAAGAGGAGGACACGGAGCTGTCTCAGTGTGCTATGGCTCAGGTCAGAGAGGCTCTGGAGGGGTATTCTTCCTATATATATACTACTGTGGACAAAGATGACGCGGCTTCACTGAAGGCGGACATGAGAGTGATCGTGGTCATCGTGGTGCTGATCATCCTTGTGGTGCTTCTGTTTACCTCAAAAACTTATATGGAGATCGTAATCTTCCTGGCTGTCTTCGGGGTGGCGGCGCTTCTGAATATGGGAACCAACTACTGGTTCGGGGAGATATCTTTTGTGACCAACGCGGTGGGAGCAGTCCTGCAGCTGGCCCTGGCCATCGATTATGCCATCATCCTGTTCCACCGCTTTATGGAGGAACACGAGGACAAAGATACGATCCAGGCTGTCACAGTGGCCCTCAGCAAGGCCATTCCGGAGATCTCCTCCAGCAGCCTCACCACTGTGTCCGGTATGGTGGCTCTGATGTTCATGCAGTTTGGAATCGGGATGGATCTGGGCAGTGTGCTCACCAAGGCTATCATCATCAGCCTGCTCACAGTGTTTCTTCTGATGCCCGCCCTGATTGTCATGTTCTCCAATGCCATTGATAGAACCGTCCACAAAAATTTTGTGCCCACCATCAATTTCTGGGGAAAACTTGTGGTAAAAATGAGATTTTTGGGTGTTCCACTGTTCCTGGCCGTGGTGGCGGCCGCCTGTGTTTACGCTGGGAAATGCCCCTACATATATGATATCAACTCCATCGAGTCCAGCAAGAAAAATGAGTTTATGGCTTCCAAGGAGAGGATTGAGGAGACCTTTGAGGTGACCAACACCATGGCCATCGTGGTGCCCAGAGGGGACTATGAAAAAGAGGGAAGGATCCTCAAGAGACTGGAAAGCATGGAGGAGGTTGATACGGCTCTGGGTCTGGCCAACGTGGAGGTCAGCGATGACGGCAAATACATTCTGGTGGATAAGCTGGGGCCCAGGGATTTCTCCCAGGTGGCCGAGGTGGACCTGGATCTTGTGAGGGTGCTCTACCAGTTCTATGCGTTTGATAAAGAGCAGTACAGCGCATTTATGAAAAATCTGGATGACTACAAGGTGTCCATCATCGACATGATCGACTTTATCTATGAACAGAAGGAGAAAGGCGGCCTGGAGTTTGACGACGAACTGTCGGAGGAGATCGATGACCTCCACGACGCGGTGTGCGACGCCAGGGAACAGCTGGAGGGTGAGGAGTATGACCGTCTGGTGTTTAACCTGAGAGGTCCGGTGGAGGGGGAAAAGACCTTCCAGACTGTGAACCGGATCAGGGATATCGCTCTGGAGTACTATGACGAGGTGTACGTGGTGGGGGACGCCACCAGCAACTATGACCTGAGCAGTTCTTTTGAGAGAGACAATGTGATCATCAGTGTTCTGACGGCGCTGTTTGTGGGAATTATCCTTCTGTTTACGTTCCAGTCGGCAGGACTGCCGTTTTTGCTGGTGCTGACCATCCAGGGAAGTATCTGGATCAATTTTTCGGTGCCCTATCTGACTCAGAGCACCATGTATTTCCTCAGCTATCTGGTAGTGAGTTCCATTCAGATGGGGGCTACCATCGATTACGCCATTGTCATCACCAGCAGGTATCTGGATTTGCGGAAGACCATGGCGAACAGGAAGACAGCGGTTACAGAGGCACTGAACCAATCCTTCCCCACCATTATCACATCGGGCACTATTCTGACCAGCGCAGGTTTTGTCATCGGGTACCTGACTAACAACGCGGTGATCGCCTCCCTGGGAAAGGTTCTGGGAAGAGGGACGCTGATCTCCATCATACTGGTCATGACAGTTCTTCCCCAGCTTCTGCTGCTGGGAGACAAACTGATCGACAAGACAGAGCTGACAAAGGCCGTGAAACTGGGACAGGAAAAGGAGGCGGAGTCATGAGGAGAAATATTATGAAGACCAGAACAGCCCTTTTGCTGGCGTTGAGCCTGATTATATCCGGGGGTTGGGGGAGCATGCGGCCTCTGGCCGCCATGGCAGCACCGGACGGCGGGGAGATGGAAGCAGAGACTGAGGAAGGCGTAAGGATTGCCAGCGTTGAGGATTTTCTGGAATTTGGAAGAAACTGTGTGTCAGAAAGCTATTCTAAAGGGAAAACCTTTATTCTTGATGCGGATATCAATCTGCAGGGGACAGATTTTCAACCAATCCCGGTGTTTGCAGGGACATTTGAGGGAAACGGACACGGGGTTATCGGCATGTCCGTCACCGGTGCGGGATCCGGCATGGGACTGTTCCGGTATGTGCAGGAAGGGGCCCAGGTCAGAAACCTTCAGGTTCAGGGAACTCTGGAGCCGGAGGGAAGCAGGAAAAATATTGGCGGTATCGCGGGAGTCAACCGGGGGATCATAGAGTACTGCACATTCAAGGGACGGATCACGGCCCAGGAGGCTCTGGGCGGCATAGCAGGTTGGAATGAGGACACAGGTATCATAAGGTTCTGTGAAAACCAGGCGGCTCTCACAGGAAACCTGAAGACAGGCGGTATCGCGGGGCTGAATCACGGCCTGATCGAGAACTGTGAGAATCAGGGAGAGGTCAACGCCACAGAACAGGGGGTGGCAGAAAACTCTGCCGCGTCCGAGACACAGCTGTCCTTTGGAGGTGTGGATCTGGGGGAAACCATTCGGGTAGAGCGGGTCAATGACGCGGGGGGCGTGGCAGGCCTGTCCCAGGGAACCATCAAGAACTGTGTCAACTACAAGGCCGTAGGATATCCCCACACGGGCTACAACATGGGGGGGATCGTCGGGCGGCAGAGCGGACTGGTGGAAGGATGCGAAAACTATGGGCAGATACATGGGCGGAAGGATGTAGGCGGTATCGTGGGACAGTTTGAACCTTACCTGACCGTGAGCTATGAAGAAGATATGTTCGGCAGTCTGGAGACTCAGATAGATGAATTGTCCCAGATGGGAGACTCCATGTCTAGGCTTATCGAGGAGGCGGGGGATACGACCTGGGACAATCTGGACAGAATCGATGAACAGCTGGGGAAAATAAAAGATATCGGAAGGTTTTACAAAAATATATACAAAGAGGGAGGGGACGAATTTGACAGCCAGGCAGATCAGAATCTGGATGAGATTCAGAGAATCCTGGACCACATGGATCTGGATCTGACAAGCAGAGAGACTCAGTCCCGCATTCAGTCGGCGAGAGAAAACCTGGCACAGATGCAGAGCCTGAGAGATCAGATGAAAAACGGATACGAAGGCGACCTGACGGACGTGGAGGCTCTGAAGCAGTGGATGGAGCAGCGTCAGGGGCAGATGGAGGAATTGTCCCGATGCGGGGAGAGACTGAGAGAAGACCTGGCATTTGTGGCGCTTCACGGCCCGGAAGACGCAGCCGAGGGCGCCGGCGGATTTGCGGACAGTTTAGATGATCTGCAGGTGGAAGTCAATGTTCTCATCGACGTGGTGCGAACCAACGCGGATAAGCTGAAAACGGATCTGGATTCCATGGATGAAGAGCTGACTGCACAGGTGGATATGCTTTCCGGGAATATGGATGCTCTGACCGATGATTTGAGAGACAGCAAAAATCAGATAAGAGGGCAGAAAAACCAGATTCAGAATCAGATTGACGAGATGAGAGATACCATCTCCCAGGGAGTGGGGAGAGCCAGGGAGGAGAGGGATCTGTTTGAGGACATATCGGACTTGGAGACAAGGGAGCCGGCAGAAGGAATGGTTACAGGATGTGTCAACGAAGGGGTGATTCAGGCGGATTTTCAGGCCGGAGGCATCGCGGGGATCATAGGGGTGGAGACCGGCCTGGATCCGGAACAGGATCTGGACGCAGACCAGGAGAGGACGCTGAATGTGACCCGCAACGCCATGGCAATGGTGTCGGACTGTGTCAACAGACAGCAGGTCCAGGTGAAAAATGATTATGTGGGAGGTATTGTGGGAAAGGCCAACCTGGGAGCCTTGATCCGCAATCAGAACTACGGGGATATCATCGCTGAGGACGGCAGCTACGCCGGCGGCGTGACGGGAAGCAGCGCCTATGTGCTGAGAGGCAATTACAACATGTGTACCGTAACAGGCAACGACTATACGGGAGGAATCGCAGGGTGGGGGACGGACATCCTGGACAACTACTCCATGGTTTCTTTTGAGAATATGGATGGAGAGTGGAGGGGAAGCGTGGCAGGGGACGTGGATCCGGAAGGCGTGGTGGAAGGAAATCTCTATGTGGAGGAAGGGCTTGGGGCTGTGGACGGCATTACCTATGAGAGTCAGGCCGAGGGCCTCTCCTATGAAATCTTTCACAGTCTGGAGCAGATGCCGGAGGAATTCGGACGGCTCACTGTGGAGTTCCTTGTGGAGGACCAGGTTCTGAGGACCATTGTCTGCGAGTACGGAGGCAGCATTTCGGACAAGGATATTCCCCAGGTTCCCAAAAAAGACGGGTACTATTATGTATGGGAGCAGAAAGACCTGTCCTGTATCAAGGGAAACGAGAAAGTCTGCGCGGTGTACAGGGCATGGAACACCACCATCGCCTCTTCGGAAGACAAGATGCCGGTGATGCTGGCGGAGGCCGACTTTTATCCGGGAACCTCCCTTGTGCTGGAGGAGGAAACGGAAGATCGTCTCGCCGAATTGGCGCCGGAAGGGTACAGAGCCGTAAAGGGGTATCGGTACTATATTGTCCAGCAGGAAGGGGCAGAGAAACCTGAACATATCAAGATTCACATGCTGGCCCAGGACTGCTCCCCGCGGGCGGCGGTGGGTATCGTGAAAGACGGCCGTATACAGGTCACAGACAGCCGTAAGGACGGGGCTTATCTTGTATTTGAGATGGAGGATTCCGGTGAAGTGGTGATCTTAGAGCAGGAGAAGGAACTGCAGGTGTGGTTCGTGGCGGCGGGAATCGCTCTGGCGCTGGCGGCTGTGTGGCTGGGAATCAGGAGACGGTCAGGAGAGAGGAAGAAAAAGGAGAAGGCGAAGAATCCGGTTTCCGATGAAAAGGGAGAGAATGAGCAGAGAGAGGAGGAGTCCAAAGAAGAAGGGTCTGAGCCGGCAGAAAGCGGCAGAACGAGGAAAGGGGGAGAAGAAATTTCCGAGAGTACAAAAGCCATGGGTAAGGAGTCCCGGGACAGTGAGGAAAGGAAGTAATGACAGTATATGGACAGAGAAGATCAGTGGGAAGAAGTAGATGAGGCAGAGCTGACCGTGGCCGAGAGGTGTGTGTACAGAACCAGGAGAAAAGCGGTGGAGCTGTACCGGAAGGGCAGCAGCCCCGGGGAGATATTCAGAGCCACAGGGCTTGGGGGCACGGCGGTGGAGAGGCTATGGCATAGGTGCTGCGCGAGAAACCCGGAGACAGGAGAGTGCAGGGGATATAAGGCGCTGGTTCCCAGGTCTAAGATAAAGAGATTCAGCCGCTAATCAGCCGTGTATTTCGACGGCCGGACACCCTTGCATTTGTAAAACGTGTTGGAAAAATGGTTGGGATTGGAAAATCCCAGTTCCCTTGAGATCTGAGTGACAGTCAGATTGGTCTCCTTTAAAAGTTTGACGGCGTACTCCATCTTGCAGTTCAGAATGTAATCTTTGGGCGACAGCCCCAGGCAGGAGGAGAAAATTTTGTACAGGTAGCTTTCGCTGACGCCGCAGATATGGCTTACCTGGGAGATGCGGAGGGGTTCGCTTATGTTGGCGGCGATGTAGCTGGCGGCTTTGTTCAGGATGAGAGCCGTTCCGGAGTCTGCTCGGACCATAGGCGCCGCGGCGGCAGGAGTTCCTTTTTGGCGCAGCAGTTCCATAATCAGCAGCATGAGGTAACTGTGAATCTTGTGGTAGTATCCGGGGCGCTGCTTTTCATATTCTTCCATAATCGTGTGAAAGTAGAACTCTATGGGGGAGCGGAGCGCATGGAATATACGGATTTTCCCTGCCGTCTCCATCATGCGGATAAAGGGCTGTTCCTGATAGTGGGGCAGAACATGAAAATAGAGATAGAGGAATTCGGGGTGGACGTGGTCATGGGCGTTGCCGGCACTGAAGATGGTGTTGGGCGGGGTGTAGAGCACGTCCCCCTTTTCTAATATGAAGGTGGAGCCGTGGATGGTGTAGCGGATAGGGCCCACGGTGACATAGATGACCCTGTGGCAGGGAAGGGAGCTGTTGCTGACAGAGCGGACCTGGCCGGTTTTGAAATGGCCCAGGGACAGTAAAGACAGCTGGTATGTGTCCAGTTCTCTGGACAGATAATCCTCCGTGAGAGGCGGAAGAGATCTGAAGTAGGGGCTGTTTGTCATAGGATGATTCCTTTCTGCCGTCAACAGCTTCGCCGGTCCGGCAAAAGCATATGACAGATAATGCATGATTTTGATAGAAACGGTATGAAAAAGTGTATGACTTTATATTACAGTAAAGTTATAATAAAAGCAAGATTTAATTACAACAGGAGGATCATTTTATGAAAAAACGTGGTATGGCATTGATTTTGGCGGCAGCTGTGGTTCTGGGCGGATGCTCGTCAGGCCAGAAAACTTCCGGAGAGGCTTCCGTGGCTTCCTCGCCTGCTTCAGAAAGTTCCAGTGTATCTGAAAGTACGGCTCAGAGTGAGACAGAAGGAACCACTGAGGCCGTCGAGACTACAGAGGCTTCGGAGAGTCAGAACAAAGAGCCGGAGGTGAAGGCGGACGAGGAGAAAGAGGCGGATGTCATCATCGTGGGAGCCGGCGGCGCAGGGCTGGCGGCGGCCATAGCGGCGGCGGACGAAGGAGCGGAGAGCGTGATTATCGTGGAGAAGCTGGGAAAGACCGGAGGCTCTCTGAATTTTACCAGCGGTTCCATGTCCGGAGCCGAGACGATCATCCAGGAACTGGACGGGATCGAGGATACAAAAGAATCCTATATTGAGGATATTATGTCCAACGGAGCCCAGAAAGGCGACAGGGAGCTGATCGAGATTTTTGTAGATGAGGACGTGGACGCCATTCAGTGGCTGTGGGATCACGGTCTTGACCAGTATACATTTTTGGAGCAGGGTGGAAAGAAGAGTGTATTTGCCCCGGAGCACCAGCTGTACTCCATCCAGAGGACCTACAAGCCCAGAGCCATGGACCCGTCCAGCTACAAGTCGGCGGTTCACGAGATTCTGGACAAGGAGCTGGAGGGCTATGACAATATATCCGTGGATTATTATACGGAGATCATAGAACTGGCGGGCAACGACAAGGGACAGGTGCTGACGGCCGTGGGCTACAACAGCGACACGGGCAAGACTGTAGCGTACAGGGCAGGCAAAGGTATTGTCATGGCCACAGGAGGATATTCGGGAAACCCGAAGATGATGGGCGAGTACGCAGAGTACGGAGACAACTATCTTGTAGGCGGAGCCGACAGCGCGGACGGCAAGGGAATCCGAATCATGCAGAATGTGGGAGCAGCCGTAGATGAGGAGAAGCTGACTTACATTCCCACTTTCCCTATGGGCCTGGAGTACAGCGAGGGTAAGGGAGCCATCGGCGATGTGTACATGTGGAAAGCAGGCGGAATCTATGTGAATCAAGAGGGCAAGCGGTTTATCAACGAGACCCTCAGCGAGGTGGTTCCCCGGGAGACTGCCCTGGAGGAGCAGACGGGAGCGGTTCAGTACAACATTTTCACAGACAAGATCGTGGAAGATCTGAAGGCGGCCGGGGCGTCAGGAATGTGGGACAGATATTATGAGCCGGAAGACGGAATGGGCCACAAGCTGATTCAGTCCGCCGACACTCTCGAGGAACTGGCAGGGCTTATCCAGGTTCCCGCCGATGCCCTGGTCCAGACAGTGGAGGACTATAACGCGGCGGTGGAGGCAGGGGAAACCGACGAGTTCGGAAGGGACTTCAGCGGAACGCCTACGGCCTACAGTGTGGCGGTGAACAAGATAGAGGCTGATAAATACTATGCGGTCCCCATCAAGGCTCTGGTAGTTATGACCCTGGGAGGAGTTACCGTAAACAGTGATATGCAGGTGGTAGATGAAGGCGGAAATGCCATACCGGGACTGTATGCGGCAGGAGAAGTGGTGGGCGGTATCTGGGGAAGATTCGTGTCCGGAGGAACGGGAGTCATGGGTCCGGTGGCTTTCGGACGGATCACAGGGCGCAACGTGGTAAATATGGATCTGCAGGAGGGGCAGCCGGTGAAGGCGGCATCCTTTGTCCTGGAGGAGTCCCTGTTTGAGAGAGAGGCCGAAAAGACGGAGAGCTATGACATGACCGGCGTGAAGGACGGTACTTATGAGGCGACTGTGGACGGCCAGAACGGGGATATGACAGTTCAGGTTGTGGTGGCAGACGGCAAGATCAGCCAGGTGAATGTGGTCAGCAATCAGGAGACTGAGAACATCGCGGGGCCTGCCCTTGAAAAGGTTCCTGTCGCCATTGTGGAGGCCAACAGCCCTGATGTGGACGGCGTCACGGGGGCCACCCTCACCAGCCAGAGGATCCGGGAGGCAGTAAAGCAATGTCTGGATCAGGCGAAATGATGCGGGCTTTGAAAGAAGAGCTGAGAAGGCAGATTTTGAAAAAAAGGTCCGGTCTCTCTCGGGAATACTGTGTACAGGCAGACAAAGATATCCTGAAAAGGCTTTTGTCCGTACCTGCCTACAGGAAAGCCAAGGTGGTTTTTACCTATGTGAGCAGGGAGGACGAGACGGATACAAGGCAGTTTATAAACCATGCCCTGGCTGAAGGGAAAATCGTAGCCGTCCCGGGCTGCCAGGGGGCAGGGCTCATGAAGGCCTACAGGATCTGCAGGATGGAGGACCTGGAGGAGGGAGCGTACCACATCCTGGAGCCGAAGGATTTCTGTCAGGAGGTGGAGCAGGAAGATATTGATCTGGCGGTAGTGCCCTGTGTGACCTGCAGCCGCCAGGGAAGACGGCTGGGCTATGGGGGCGGATACTATGACAGGTATCTGTCCTCCACCGGGGCTTTTCGGGCGGCTCTGTGCAGGGAACAGCTTATATGTGACATGATTCCGACAGACATATATGACTGTGTCATGGATCTTGTGATCACGGAGAAGAACATATGGTCTTAAGGGAGCCATGAAATGTGAAAATTTTACCAAAATTTCTAAATTTTCACCCCTCAAAATTTGGAAAAACGGGAACAGGAAACAGGCGGTTTTGCATAATTTGAAAAAGGTTAAGGAATTATTTGTATAAAAATGCAGGGATTTCAGAAATATAGATACGGTAATCTGCACAAGGAAAACATATGTAGTTTTAACGGATACGAGATTTGACAACTTCTCAGAACCATGCTATAACACTGGCATCAGCAAAATAGTTTGCTGTGCGTCATAACAATAAGGAGTTGGAAATCATGAAGCAGAGAAGAATCTATTTACCTACTATCGAAGATGCAAAAGAATTTGTAGCAACCGCCACGAAATGTGATTTTGACATTGATATTTTCTATAACCGCATTATTATTGACGCAAAATCCATTTTAGGAGTGTTGAGCCTGGACCTGAAACGGGTTCTGACTGTAGAGTTTAACGGAGAGAATGAGGAGTTTGAGGCATTCTTAGAGAAGAAATCTCCCAGCAGGCGCGCTGTTGCATAAAAGACCCGAGAGGTGATATGTGAAAAGCAGGCGGAAACTGTCTTGTGCTTGAGCACAGGCAGGGTTCGCCTGTTTTTTTGTATCATAGGAAAATGCTTGGAGGACTCCTTTTTACATCCTCTTGCGTTCCGGGCAGGAGACCGGTATAATGAACCCAGAAAGAGAAAGGGGCTTTTGAGGGTGGAGGAAGCAAAGAGAGAGGCGGGGAGGGATATACACATTTCCGTCAGGGAACTGGTGGAGTTCGTCATGCGGGGAGGCGATCTGGACAACCGTCAGACAGGGGCGGCCCAGAAGAATGCCATGGAGGCAGGGAGCAGGATCCACAGAAAAATCCAGAGATCCATGGGGCCGTCCTACCGGGCGGAGGTCCCTTTAAAACATATTGTGGACGAAGGGGAATTCAGGATCGCCGTGGAAGGAAGGGCAGACGGGATTATTGCGGAACCGGGCGGAGCGGTTATCGATGAGATCAAGGGAGTCTACATGGATATAGACCGGCTGGAGGAGCCGGTGGAGGTTCATCTGGCCCAGGCCAGGTGCTATGGCTACATGTATTCCCTGGACCACAATCTGTCCTGTGTCGCCATTCAGGTCACCTACTGCAGTCTGGAGACAGAGGCAGTCCGCAGATTCAGAAACGATTACTCCTTCGACCAGCTGGAGCGGTGGTTTGACGGACTCATCCACGAGTACGTGAAATGGGCCAGGTATCTGTATCAGCACGGGCTGCGCAGGGACCGGTCCCTGAGGGAACTGGAATTTCCCTACCCGTACCGGGAGGGGCAGAGGGATCTGGCAGTGTCAGTCTACCGCGCTATAGCCAGGGGCAGGGATCTGTTTATCCAGGCGCCTACGGGGGTAGGCAAGACACTGTCCACCATATATCCTGGGCTGAAGGCCATGGGGGAAGGTCATATTGAGAAGATTTTTTATCTCACGGCCAAGACTATCACCCGCAGTGTGGCGGAGGAGACGTTCTCCATCCTGGAAGAGAGAGGGATGTATTTCAGAACGGTGACCATAACTGCCAGGGACAAAGTCTGTTTTCTGGATACTCCCCAATGCAATCCGGATGCCTGTCCCTATGCCAAAGGTCATTTTGACCGGGTGGGGGACGCGGTGTATGAGATTATTCACAGGGAGTTTGGAATAACCAGGGAGAAGGTGGTCCGGTATGCCCGCGAATATCAGGTGTGTCCCTTTGAATTTTGCCTGGATATCAGCAACTGGGTGGACGGGGTTATATGTGATTACAACTATGTGTTTGACCCCAGAGTCAGACTGAGAAGGTATTTCTCAGACAATATGTCAGGTGAGTACCTGTTTCTGGTGGATGAGGCCCACAATCTGGTTTCCAGAGGCAGAGAGATGTACAGCGCCGCCCTGGTGAAAGAAGATGTGCTGACGGCACGGAAAGTGCTTAAGGGGAAGGCCCCTAAGGTTGTCGGCCTTCTGGACCGATGCAACAGGCAGCTTCTGGAGATGAAGAGGGAGAGCGACGGCTATGTGATTTACGAGAGCATCAATCACCTGGTGTCCACGGCTATGTCACTGTTTGGAGAGCTGGAGACATATATGGAGGAGTACAGGGAGTTTGAGGACAGAGATTTGATTCTGGATTTTTACTTTCAGTTAAGGGATTTTCTGAACACATTTGACAGCATGGACGAGGCCTACCGCATTTACTCGGAACTGCAGCAGGACGGGCGTTTTGTCGTGAGGCTGTTCTGCATGAATCCTGCGGCTCAGCTGAGAGAATGCACGAAAAGAGGCAGGACCACAGTGTTCTTCTCGGCAACCCTTCTCCCTGTGCGGTACTATAAAGAGCTGCTCAGCGGCAGCATAGACGACTATGCAGTATATGTGCCGTCCCCCTTTCCCGAAAAGAACCGTCTTCTGGCGGTGGCAGGCGATGTGAGCAGCCGGTACACCAGGAGAACCAGGAAAGAATTTGAAAAGATTTTCTTTTACATCCTGGAAGTGACCCGGCAGAGACGGGGAAACTACATGGTATTTTTTCCGTCGTACCACTATATGAATCAGGTGGCTAAGTTCTGGGAAGAACAGAGGGAGGAGCTGGAGAGCTGGGGATTTCGTCTGGTCATCCAGAACAGCGGGATGGACGAGGCGGAGAAAGAAGCATTTCTCGGTGTTTTTCAGGACGGCGGACAGGAGACGCTGGTGGCTTTCTGTGTCATGGGCGGCGTGTTTTCCGAGGGGATCGACTTAAAAGAGGACCGGCTCATAGGTGTCCTGGTGGTGGGAACGGGGATGCCTATGGTCTGTACGGAACAGGAGATTCTCAAAGGGTATTTTGATGAGAAAAACGGCCGGGGATTCGACTACGCTTACCAGTATCCCGGCATGAACAAAGTGATGCAGGCAGCGGGGAGGGTCATCCGCACCATGAATGACAGAGGTGTCATCCTGCTTTTGGACGACCGGTTTCTCCGGGAAGAGTACCAGGCACTGTTCCCCAGAGAGTGGTGGCCTTATCTGGTGGTAAACAGGGGAAACGTGGGACAGGCTGTGAGGGAATTCTGGCACGAGACCCATTGACAAAATTAAAAAGATAGGCTATATTTGTAGCAGGTAAAGGCGCTCAAGTGTATTTTGGGCGCCTTTTGTAAAACGTACACGGGGTAGAAAGAACTATGCAGGTGTATTTGAAACACAAAGGGAGAAAGGAATGAGGGGATATGTATGAATTGATCGACCACACGGAGAACATCAACCGTCTGCTTGCCAGGTACGGAGTAAAATTCGGAATTTATAAAAACAGCCAGTTTCATGAACAGCTGTTTCCGTTTGACCCTCTGCCAAGGGTCATAGAGGCAGAAGAATTTGAATTCCTGAACAGAGGGTTATCCCAGAGGGTTCAGGCTTTGAACCTGTTTCTGGCGGACATTTATTCGGAAAAGAAGATCATAAAGGAGGGTGTGATCCCGGCGGATTTTGTATACTCTTCCAAGGGCTATCTGCCTCAGTGCCAGGGGATTGTGCCTCCGGGGAAGATATACAGTCACATCTCGGGGATTGACCTGGTGCAGGGAAAGGACGAAAACTGGTATATCCTGGAGGACAATCTGCGCATTCCGTCCGGGGCTTCCTATCCTATGATTGCCAGGGAGCTGACCCGCCAGGCCGCTCCGTCCACATTTTCCAGAACCCGCATCATCGACAACCGGAACTATGCGGCCATGCTGAAGGAGACCATGGATTACGTGAACACAGGGGGAATCAATGTGGTTCTGACGCCGGGGCGCTATAACGCCGCGTTTTTCGAGCATTCGTACCTGGCAGAGCGATCGGGGGCCATACTGTCCATGCCTCAGGACCTGTTTGTGGAGGACAATAAGCTGTATTACCGCCAGTACGGTGGGAGCAGGCTGCAGGTAGGAGCGGTGTACCGCCGGCTCTCCGACGAGTATCTGGATCCTCTGTGCTTCCTGCCGGAGTCGCTCATCGGTGTTCCCGGAATCATGGATGTGTACAGAAACGGCAATGTGGCTCTGGTCAACGCGCCGGGCAACGGGGTGGCGGACGATAAAGGTATTTACTACTTTGTGCCCCATATGATAAAATATTATCTGGGAGAGGAGGCCATTCTCCACAACGCTCCTACTTACCTGGCGTTTTATGAGGAGGACAGAAAGTTTATCCTGGAACATCTGAACCGGCTGGTGGTGAAGGACGTGTCCGAGGCGGGGGGCTACGGAGTTATATTCGGAAGTGACCTGACCAGAGAGAAGCTGGAAGATCTGGCGGAGGTAATCAAGGCGGAGCCCAGGAGGTCATTGATTTCATCGATTTAGGTATTGTGGAGGGGGATCATGAGGTTCCCAGAAAAGCGGATCTGCGGGCATTTGTGCTGGCAGGGAAGGAGACCAGAGTGTGGCCCAGCGGGCTCACCAGATTCTCCCGAAATCCGGATTCATTTGTGGTCAATTCATCACAGGGAGGAGGTTTTAAGGACACATGGGTGCTATCTCGATAGAAAAGGCGGACCGGCTGTTCTGGCTGGGACGGTATGGGGAGAGAGTCCTCACAACGCTGATGACTTATTTTGATTTTTATGACGAGATGATCGACGGGGACGAGGAGGCCTACAGAATCTTCTGTGAGAAGATTGCCATTCCCGACGTCTACGGGAGCAAAGAAAATTTTCAGCAGAGATATCTGTTTGACCAGGACGATCCCAACTCTATCATCAGCAACATGGAGAGGGCCTTTGACAACGCTGTGGTGATGAGGGGGGAGCTGGGGACCTACACTCTGGCGTACGTCCAGCTGGCTCTGGACGTGCTTAAAGGGGAGAACGGAAAAGCCGACGCTCCTGTCTATGACCTGCAGCAGGTGATCGACTACCTCAACGCGTTCTGGGGCTGCATGGATGACCAGGTGGAGGATGAGGTGTGCCGCAACATCATCAAGTGCGGGAAGTACTTAGAGAGGCTTGACCTGTATATGAGGCTTGGGTACCCTGCCAGGTCCATAGAGAAGGAGTACAGCAAATTTTTAAACCGGCTTCACCGCTCGGGGCTTTCCTACAAGAAAGACTGCGAGGAAAAACTTACCGGCATCGTGGGGCTGGGGGAGGATTGGAAGGAACATGACAAAGAGGCTTTGGAGGCCCTTTGGAATCTGTTTGAGGTGATATGATTTGAGGAGACTTAAGTTTCACTACCAGATGGAGCTGACCTTCGACCGTCCGGTAAAGGAGCATCATTTTGTGTTCCGCTGTCTTCCCATGGAGGACAGGCAGCAGAACTGTTACGGCCTTACCTGCCAAATCCGTCCGTCGGGCCGGCTTTTTGTGCTGACAGACGGCTTTGGGAACCGGACCTGTGTGGGGGAGGCCATGGAATTCCATGATAGCCTGCAGGTGGAGGCGTCGGGAACGGTTTTTGTAGATAGAAGCAGAGAGACAGCGGAGGCGGAAGATGCCCATCCGCTGTTTCGGTTTGCATCGGCTTACACGGTTCCCGATGAAGGGCTTTGCAGGTATCTGGAGGAGGCGGACCGGGGATGGAACCGGGAAGTCGGCGGAGATTATCTCATGTATTTGATGAACCGCCTCTATGAGGATTTTTCCTACGCTCCGGGGACTACCGACGTGACCACCACGGCGGCTCAGGCTCTGGCCGGGGGGCAGGGAGTGTGTCAGGACTATGCCCATATCTTTCTGGCTTTTTGCCGGCTCAAAGGATATCCTGCCCGGTATGTGGCCGGCATGATGGAGGGGGAAGGGGCCACTCATGCGTGGGTGGAGGTCTACACGGACGGAGTGTGGACAGGTTTTGACCCTACCAACAACCGGCTGGCAGACGACGGATACATCAAGTTGTCCCATGGCAGAGATTTTGGCGATTGTACTGTTGATAAAGGCTGTTTTAAGGGGTTTGCCTCCCAGAGACAGAATATATATGTAAAGGTAGAGGAATAATATGGTGAAGACTGTCGTTTCCGTCGGTCTTCCGGTGGACGAGAAGCTGCGCATACGCAAGCGGACCATTGAACCGGAAGGGAGCGGCGGGAAAGGAAAGAGAATCTGTATTGTAACGGGAACCCACGGAGATGAGCTGGAGGGCCAGTATGTGTGTTATGAGCTGGGCCGCCGGCTGGGGGAGCATATGGAGCATCTGAGAGGAACCGTGGATATCTATCCTGCGCTGAATCCTCTGGGGGTGGATTCCATTACCAGGGGAATTCCCATGTTTGACCTGGACATGAACAGGATTTTTCCCGGAAGCGAGGAAGGGCCGGTGCCGGAGTATGTGGCCTCCAGGGTGATGGAGGATATCAGAGGGGCGGACATGTGCGTGGACATTCATGCCAGCAATATTTTCCTGAGGGAGATCCCCCAGGTGCGGATGAGTGAGATTACGGCAGAGAGGCTGCTTCCCTTCGCGAAAAAACTGAATATTGACTACGTGTGGGTCCACGGTGCGGCCACGGTGCTGGAGGCCACCCTGGCCCACAGTCTGAACATGATCGGCGTTCCCACCCTGGTGGTGGAGATGGGGGTGGGCATGAGAATCACCCTGGAGTACGGCAATCAGTTGGTTGACGGGATATTCTGCCTCATGAAGGAGATGGGGATCTGGGACGGAGATGTGATCGAGCCGAAGAAGCCCATTATCTCTACAGACGGGCAGGTAGGCTTTGTCAATGCCAACCACTCGGGAATTTTCATCCCCCATGTGGACCACTGGGACAGCATTCATCGGGGAGAGGTCATCGGGGAGATTCTGAACCCGCTGGAGGGAAGAGTGGAGGAAGTGCTGCACGCCCCCTGCGACGGTATGGTATTTACTCTGAGAGAGTATCCTATCGTCAACGGCGGTTCCCTGATCGCCCGTGTGCTGGGAGGTGACTATCATTGAGAAAAGAGATTATTTATCAGCTTGGCAATACATACCGGGACGACCTGACGGTCTACGGCTACTATTTCGGAAGAGGCGAGAAATCTGCCTGTGTCGTGGGCGCCATACGGGGCAATGAGGTGCAGCAGATGTACGTGTGTTCCCAGCTGGTGAAAACCTTAAAGGAGCTGGAGGAGAGGGGAGCCTTTGTGTCGGGGAACGAGGTGCTGGTGATCCCATCGGTGAATCACTCTTCCATGAACATCGGCAAGCGTTTCTGGGCCGTGGACAACACGGACATCAACCGGATGTTTCCCGGCTATGACCAGGGGGAGACCACCCAGAGGATAGCGGCAGGGGTGTTCGGCGTAGTACAGCACTACAACTACGGGATTCAGTTCCCCAGCTTCTATATGCAGGGGGATTTTATTCCCCATGTGCGGATGATGGAGACTGGGTTTCAGAACCCCGGTCTGGCAAACCTTTTCGGTCTTCCCTATGTGGTGATCCGCAAGCCCAAGCCGGTGGACACCACTACTTTAAACTACAACTGGCAGATATGGGATACCAGCGCTTTTTCCCTGTACACCAACGCCACGGACAGGATCGACGAGAAGTCGGCCAGGCAGGCGGTGGCGTCGGTGCTGAGGTTTCTGGTGAGAATGGGGATCCTCAGGTACACCAGCCACAGCGGCTACATCGCTACGGTGCTTCACGAGGAGGATTTGAGAAACGTGAAATCGGACGCCGCTGGAATCTGCCGCCGGATGGTGGATCCGGGACAGGAGGTTCACAGAGGGGAGGTGCTGGCAGAGGTCATACATCCTCTTGAAGGCCAGGTGGTCAGCCGGATTTTGTCGCCGGCGGGAGGAATCATTTTCTTTGCTCACAACCAACCCCTGGTGATGGAAGGGTCTATTGTGTTTAAGATTATCAAACGGCTTCATGAGTGAGGAGAGAAGGATGGCAGAAGATGTGTTCCAGATGTATCTGGGCGAAGTGGGCGGGCTTGAGAGCTGCGGTGAGGAGGAGAACAAAAGACTTCTTAAGGAGCTTGCGGCAGGGAACCAGGCCGTGAAGGACAGACTGATCGAGGGAAACTTAAAGGCAGTTCTGGAGATGGTTCAGGAGTATTTAAACAGAGGGGTGCCTGCGGGAGATCTGGTTCAGGAGGCCAATATGGCTCTTGTCCTGGCTGTGGGTGAATACGAAGACGGGAGTTTTACCTGCTTTATGAGAGAGCGGGTGAGAGAAGCCCTGGAGGAAGCGGTGGAGGAGCAGTCCATGCACAGCAGGACAGCGGAGAAGATAGCGGACCGTGTCAATCGTCTGGAGAAGGTCTCCGCGGAACTGGCCGGGGAGCTGGGGCGGGAGGCCACGGTGGAGGAGCTGGCCAGGCGCATGGAGTTGACCGGGGAAGAGATAAAGGATATTATGAAGATAACTCTGGATGCCATGAGCGTGGCCAGGAGGTAGAAAAGCCGGAACTGCCGGGAAGAGGCGGCAGGCGGTCTGGAGGAAGAGGACAGATGAAATTATATTTGATACGCCACGGACAGACGGACTGGAATGTGGCGGGAAGGATTCAGGGGAGCACGGACATCCCTTTAAATGAGACGGGAAGAAGGCAGGCGGAGCGTCTGGCAAAAGGTATGGAGAGGCGGCCGGTAAAAAAAGTGTTCACCAGCACTCTTTCCAGAGCTTATGAGACAGGTCTGGCCATCGGAAAGAGTCAGAATGTTCCTGTGGAGCAGATGAAAGGGCTGGAGGAGGTGGGGTACGGCGTGTGGGAGGGCATGACCATGGACGAGATCCAGGAAAAATATCCCAAAGAGCTGGAGCTGTGGTACAATAGTCCGGTAGACGTGGCGCCTCCCCAGGGCGAGAGCCAGATGCAGGTGTATGGGCGGTGCGGCAGGGCCCTGGAGGCCATACTGGCACAGGCGGAAGGCGATGTGGCCGTGGTGTCCCACGGCGCCACGGTGGTGTTTCTTCTGGAGTATCTTCTCAGGGACAACCCCAGGGAAGATGAGGACATCATTGTGGGGAACGCCAGCATATCCACCATCGACTGGGATCCGTCTGCCGGGAAGTTTACCCTGACACAGCTCAACGACAGGTCTCATTTGGAACAGAACGTCGACTTTGATCACAAATAAGGAGGAAACACCACATGAGTGTAAAGAGAATTTATGTTGAGAAAAAGCCGGACTTTGCTGTAAAAGCCCGTGAGTTATCTGGTGAGATCAGCAGCTACTTAGGAATAGACTCTGTATCCGCCGTCCGTGTGTTGGTCCGCTATGATATTGAGAATCTGTCGAAAGAGACTTACCAGGAGGCTCTGGGAACGATTTTCTCGGAGCCGCCTGTAGATATGCTCTACGAAGAAGATTTCCCACATGATGATTCTGACTTGGTGTTTTCCGTAGAATATCTTCCGGGCCAGTTTGATCAGAGGGCCGATTCCGCGGAGCAGTGTGTGAAACTTCTGAGGGAGGATGAACAGCCGGTGATCCGGACAGCCACCACTTACGTAGTTTCAGGGCCCCTGACTCAGGCTCAGGAGGAGGCAGTCAAGGCTTTCTGTATCAACCCTGTGGATTCCAGGGAGACCGACAGCGCCAAACCGGACACCCTGGTGACCGAGTTTGAGGTTCCCAGGGATGTGAAGGTGTTCGACGGTTTTTGCGATTTCCATGAGAGTTCGCTGAAGGAACTGTATGATTCCCTGAATCTGGCCATGACATTTAAAGATTTTCAGCATATACAGAATTATTTTGCGGGGGAGGAGCACAGAGATCCCACCATGACGGAGATCCGGGTGCTGGACACCTACTGGTCTGACCACTGCCGCCACACGACTTTCCAGACGGAGCTGAAGGATGTGACCTTCACTGAGGGGGACTACAGGGAACCCATTCAGTCCACTTATGAGCAGTATCTCTCTGACAGGGAGGAGCTTTACAAAGGCAGGGACGATAAGTTTGTCTGTCTGATGGATCTGGCTCTTCTGGCTATGAAGAAACTGCGCAGGGAGGGAAAACTTGAGGATCTGGAAGAATCCGACGAGATCAATGCCTGCAGTATCGTGGTACCTGTAAAGATCGACGGTGTGGAAGAAGAATGGCTGGTGAACTTTAAAAATGAGACTCACAACCATCCCACGGAGATCGAACCTTTCGGAGGCGCAGCCACCTGCCTGGGCGGTGCCATCAGGGATCCTCTGTCGGGGAGAACCTATGTGTACCAGGCTATGCGTGTCACCGGAGCCGCAGATCCCAGAAAGTCTCTGGCGGAGACCCTTCACGGCAAGCTGCCCCAGAGAAAACTGGTCACCGGAGCGGCTGAAGGCTACAGCTCTTACGGCAATCAGATCGGCCTGGCTACGGGCTATGTGAAGGAGATATACCATCCCAACTACGTGGCCAAGCGCATGGAGATCGGAGCGGTCATGGGTGCAGCTCCCAGAAATGGCGTCATCAGGGAGACATCCGACCCGGGCAATATCATCATTCTCCTGGGCGGGCGGACAGGCAGGGACGGGTGCGGCGGCGCCACCGGTTCCTCCAAGGTTCACACAGAGAGCTCCATCGAGACATGCGGTGCCGAGGTACAAAAAGGGAACGCTCCCACGGAGAGGAAGATCCAGAGGCTGTTCCGCCGTCCGGAAGTCAGCAGCATCATCCGCAAGTGCAACGATTTCGGTGCAGGAGGCGTGTCTGTGGCTATCGGAGAGCTGGCGGAGGGACTTGAGATCGATCTGGACAAGGTTCCGAAAAAATATGCGGGCCTGGACGGGACAGAGATCGCCATCTCCGAATCCCAGGAGCGCATGGCCGTGGTGGTGGACGAGAAGGATGTGGAGCTGTTTCTGGGCTATGCGGCGGAGGAGAACCTAGAGGCGGTGGCAGTGGCTGTGGTGACTGAGAAGCCCCGTCTGGTGATGCACTGGAGAGGAAAGACCATCGTGGATATCAGCCGGGCGTTCCTGGATACCAACGGGGCCCACCAGGAGGCGTCGGTCATCTTGGAAATTCCCAAAAGGGCGGGGAACCTTTTTGCGGACCGCTCGGATATTCCCGATGTGAAGGGCAGATGGCTGAAGACGCTTTCCAGCCTCAACGTGTGTTCTCAGAAGGGTTTGGTGGAGATGTTTGACGGCTCCATCGGAGCAGGCTCCGTGTTCATGCCTTATGGAGGGAGATATCAGCTGACCGAGACTCAGACTATGGTAGCCAAGCTGCCGGTGCTTAGAGGAAAGACAGACACGGTCACCATGATGAGTTACGGCTTTGACCCGTATCTGTCCAGCTGGAGTCCCTACCACGGAGCTATCTACGCGGTGGTCTCCTCGGTGGCCAGAATCGTGGCTTCAGGCGGTGACTACAAAAAAATCCGTTTCACGTTTCAGGAGTATTTTCGGAGGATGACAGAAGATCCCACCCGGTGGAGCCAGCCTTTTGCGGCTCTTTTGGGCGCCTACAGCGCGCAGCTGGGGTTCGGACTGCCCTCCATCGGAGGGAAGGACAGCATGTCCGGCACCTTCAACGACATCGATGTTCCGCCTACACTGGTCTCTTTCGCCGTGGATGTGGCCAGCAGCAAAGACATCATCACGCCGGAGTTCAAGAGGCCGGGCAGCAAGATCGTGGTGTTCAGGGCGGAGAGAGACTCCTACGATCTTCCGGTATATGGGCAGCTGACAGAGGGGTACGGGAAACTCCTGCAGGATATAAGGGCGGGAAGGATTATTTCTGCCTACGCGGTGGAGAGGCATGGTATGGCGGAGGCGGTCAGCAAGATGGCTTTCGGCAACAAGCTGGGCGTGAAGATCGAGCACAATGTGGATCCCAGAGACTTCTTTGCGCCGGACTGGGGCAGCATCGTCTGTGAAGTCCCTGACGGAAAGGTGGGAGAACTGTCTGTAACCTACACCCTCATCGGCGAGGTGACAGACAGGGCTGCTCTGGAATACGGCAATGTCTCCATCCCAATGGATGAGGCGCTGAGGGCCTGGACCGAGACATTGGAGAGTGTGTTCCCTACCCGGTCAGGGGTGGAACAGACCAGGGTGCCTGACGAACCCTATGATGTAGACAAAAAAGGCGGGAAAGTATATGTGTGCAGGCACAAGACTGCCAGACCTCACGTGTTCATCCCCGTTTTCCCGGGAACTAACTGTGAGTATGACAGCGCGAAAGCCTTCCGGCGCGCGGGGGCGACAGTCACGGATAAAGTATTTAAAAATTTGACCCCGTCGGATATCAGAGAATCTGTGGAGGCATTCAGGAAAGAGATCGCCAAAGCCCAGATTGTTATGTTCCCGGGCGGTTTTTCCGCAGGAGACGAGCCTGAAGGCTCCGCCAAGTTTTTCGCTGCGGTATTCCGCAATGCCGTCATAAAGGAAGAGATCGAGAAGCTGCTCCACGAGAGAGACGGACTGATGCTGGGTATCTGCAACGGTTTTCAGGCGCTGATCAAGCTGGGGCTCCTTCCTGAAGGGGTCATCGCTCCCCAGCATTCGGATTCTCCCACCCTGGCCATGAACACGATCGGCCGGCATGTGTCCAAGATGGTCTACACAAAGGTTATGACCAACAAGTCCCCGTGGCTTATGGGGGCGGAGCTTGGCGGTGTGTACTGCAACCCTGCCTCCCACGGCGAGGGGCGGTTTGTGGCAGGTTCTGAGTGGCTCAAGAAGCTGTTTGACAACGGCCAGGTATGTACCCAGTATGTAGATGATAAAGGCAATCCCACCATGGACGAGTTCTGGAATCCCAACGGTTCTTACATGGCTGTCGAGGGAATCACCAGCCCCGACGGAAGAATTCTGGGCAAGATGGCTCACTCCGAGAGGCGGGGGGAGGCCGTGGCCATGAACATCTGGGGAGAGCAGGACATGAGGCTGTTTGAAAGCGGAGTAGAGTATTTCCAGTAATTTTTATAAGATGGACACAAGGAGAAAGCAGATGAAGAAACGAACTGTGACGGCGCTGCTCACAGTGTGTATGGTGTTGGGGGATGGGCTGACCGTGTATGCCGTCCCTGCCAGGATGGCGGACGGCACTCTGTTTGACAGCGACTATTATGCGGAAACTTACCCTGATCTGATGATGGCATACGGAAGAGATACAGCCAAGCTGTATCAGCATTATGTGAGCTGCGGGAAAGCGGAGGGCAGGGAGGCGCTGCCGTCCAAGTATGTGTATCCCGAATTGCCGCCTCCTGCAGGAGAGGCCTACACGGTTGAGGAACTGGTGGCCATATACCGCAACATTATCGAATCAAACGGGATAACATGGGATCCCAGTCTGAAAGGGAACTGGAGCGAGACGATCGGACAGCACGACATATTCGAATGGTATAATTATGACGACGAATATAACGGCGGAAACTGGGGGACAGGATTTCTGGAGCCTTGGAACATTGAGCGCAACGCCTACAGCGAGCTGGAGGCTTTCGCGTTTGGAGACGGGACAGGACATAAGATTACAAGCTACTATTTTGAAGTTTTAGGATGGGATGAGTCCATGGGAATGATCGAAGTTGTGGCGTGGTAGGAAAGTAGGAAAAAATAAGAGGTCAGAGCGGCAGCCGCGCCGCTCTGGCCTCTTTAGAAACTTCAAGACTTATGGTCCCGGTTCAGTATCTGTTCCAGGGTTTCTTCCAGCTTCTCCACGTCGATGGGCTTGGTTACAAATCCGTCCATACCACAGTTCATGGCGGCCTGCTGGTCTTCCGCGAAAGCGTTGGCGGTCATGGCGATGACGATGGTGCGGGCCAGGCGCGGGTCGTCCAGCTTTCGTATGGCCCTGGTGGCCTCATGGCCGTTCATCACAGGCATCTGGACATCCATCAGAACCAGGTCGTAGTATCCCGGCTGTGACTGGCGCAGCATATCCAGGGCGATCTGTCCGTTCTCGGCCATCTCCACCTGAAACCCGTAATCCATGAGGATCTCTGCGGCTATCTCCCGATTCAGTTCGTTGTCGTCTGTCAGAAGGATCCGCTTGCCGGAAAAATCCCTCTTCTGTTGAGGGGAGTTCTGCATGGCGTCGTCCCCCGGGTCAATATCTCTTTTACACAAGCGGAGAAAAAGAGTGACGATAAATTCGGTTCCCTTTCCCTGCTGAGTCTGTACGTCGATCATGCCTCCCATAAGCTCCACGATGGCTTTGGTGATAGTCATCCCCAGGCCGGTACCCTGAATCTTGTTCACAGTGGAGTTGACTTCTCGCTCAAAGGCCTCAAATACCCGGTAGGAGAATTCCCTGCTCATGCCGATTCCCGTGTCCTTTACCCGGATCTCGTAATGTCCGAAGCCGTCTGTGTCGCAGTCCTTCTGAGAAAGCGTGAGAGATATGAAGCCGCCCTCCGGGGTAAATTTCATGGCGTTGCTGAGAAGATTCATGAGAATCTGCTTTAAATGAATGCTGTCGCAGTATACTTGAGGATCTTTGATGTCGTTGATATCTACATGAAAGTGGAGATGTTTTTCCTCCATCTGTTCTGTCACCAACATCTCCATGTCGGCGAAGATTTCAGGCAGGCTGTTGGGAGATTCGTCGATGACCATCTTCCCGCTCTCGATACGGCTCATGTCCAGAACCTCGTTGATGAGACCCAGAAGGATATTGCTTGAGGCGTATATTTTTTTCAGATAGTCCAGAACCTTCTCATCATCCCCGATATTTTTTTCTGCCAGAGCTGCAAAGCCAACGATGGCGTTCATGGGAGTTCTGATGTCGTGGGACATGTTGGAGAGGAAACGGCTTTTTGCCGCGCTGGCCTGGGAAGCGGCGTTGGCCGCCTCCGAAAGAGCTCTCCGTATGAGACGTTCCTCCGTCAGATCCGACAGGGAGAAGAGATACCGCTCCCTTGTGCTGAAAGTGACTGGACTGCACACCAGCGACAGCCACATGCTCTGTCCGAAAGCCTTGTTGAACCCCTGGACTTCCAGCACTTTGCGGAAGACAGGGCGCTCCCTGCGAAAAGTCTCCATCAGCTTTTCATAGATCTCGTTGGCTTTGTCGCCGCTGTTTTCGTAAAAATCTTTGGGCGGTATTCCCAGAATCCGAAATACGTTTTCAAATACATATTCTACGGTTCCGTCTTCAGGGTTTACGACAAAGATGACAGTATTTATATTTTCGGAGACGGACTCGGGGGTCATCTCATGATAATCGAATTTTTCTTTTTTTTCCACACGTGGCACTTCCTTTTGTCATCAGTCATAAAGCTACCATTATTATATTCGAAATTTGCGATAATGGCAAGACAGATATCAGACAAAATCCCTATGACAAATAAGAGGGGGATCGGCCTTGCTGCGAAGAGCACGCTCCGGATTGACACCCTGGACCTGTATCCGTTATGATAAGATCGGGAAAAATAAAAATTCAGGAACGCAGATCGGCAACGGCCGGAGAGAAAAAGGAGACAGGATATGCTTGTAAAGGAAAAACTGCAGGAGAGGGAACATTTTTCTGATATAGACAGCAGAATCGCGGATTATGTGATAGAGCGGCAGGAGAGTTTAAAAGAGGACAGCGTCAGACAGATCGCTAAGAAACTTTATGTGGCGCCGTCGTCGGTGATCCGTTTCTGCCAGAAGCTGGGATATGAGGGGTTTAATGAGCTGAGAGAAGAATATTTGAAGGAGCTTCAGTATCTGTCCTCTCATTTTCAGTCGCTGGACCCGAATTTTCCCTTTGACAGGCAGGACAAGGACATGACCATAGCCAACAAGATGGGGGCTCTGTATGAGGAGATCCTCAGGGACTGTCAGTCTCTTCTGGATCCGGAAGTGCTGGGGAGGGTCATCGCCATGGCCTGGGAGGCTCCCAGTATATATATCTGCGCTTCCGCGGCCCAGCTGGGGGTGGCGGAGGTGTTTCGGGACAAGATGATGAAGATAGGCAGGCTGATCCATATCTGCGCCCAGGCGGACGAGGGATTTTATCACGCTTCTTATTGCGAGAAGGGCAGTCTGTTTTTCCTGATCTCCTATTCCGGGGAGACCAGAAGGGTGCTGAAGGTGGCCAGAAAGGTGAAGGAGCGAGGGCTTAAGTCTGTGGCAGTCACGTCTTATGGGAGCAACACCCTGTCATCCCTGTGTACCTGCAGCCTGTATGTGTCGACCAGGGAGAAGCTGATCAGCAATCTGGGGTCTTTCGGGATCAATGTGTCAGTCATGTTTCTTCTGGACGTGGTCTATGCAGGGTATTTTAACCGGGATTATGACAGACATCTGGCAGATAAGATCCGGTATTCCGGGGAGTCCGAGGATGTGGGGAAGCGGGACGGAAGACATTCGGACAACCCCATACTGAAAGACAGTCCGGTTTTGAGAAAGTAAACCTGCATGCGCCCGGAAGGCGAAGGCACCACCACCGGAAAAGTCTGACGGGCGCATTTGGCATCCCTGAATTTATGCTGCCTATTCGGCGGCGGACTATAGTAAGGAACATTGTTCTCTTTTGCCACTCTTAAATCAGTTAATAATGAGAACACTGTACCTGTTGCACAGAGAACCATTGACAAACAGGGTAAAATCCGTGAAAATAGAGATATCAAAAGCACAGTAACCAATCAAGAGGAGGACAATCATGGAAAAGAAACCTGTAAAGATCGTAACCATCGGCGGCGGCAGCAGCTACACACCTGAGCTTATGGAAGGCTTCATCAAACGTTACGATGAGCTTCCCATCAAAGAGATCTGGCTGGTGGACATTGAGGACGGAAAAGAGAAGCTGGAGATCGTGGGCAAGATGGCGCAGCGCATGTGGGATGCTTCTCCATATGATGTTAAGGTTCATCTGACTCTGGACAGAAGAGAGGCCCTTCCGGGAGCGGATTTTGTTACCACCCAGTTCCGTGTAGGCCTTTTGAACGCCAGGATCAAGGACGAGAGAATCCCCTTATCCTACGGCATCCTTGGCCAGGAGACCAACGGCGCGGGCGGCATGTTCAAGGCTTTCCGTACTATCCCGGTGATCTTAAGTATCATTGAGGATATGAAGGAGCTGTGTCCCGACGCCTGGCTTGTAAACTTTACCAACCCCAGCGGTATGGTGACAGAGGCGGTTATCCGCTATGGCAAGTGGGACAAGGTCATCGGTCTCTGCAACGTGCCTGTTGGCGCTATGATGAAGGAGCCCAAGATGATCGGCAAGACTCTGGACGAGCTGATCTACAAGTTCGTGGGTCTGAACCATTTCCACTGGCACAAAGTGTTTGATTTAAATGGACATGATGTGACACAGCAGATCATCGACAAGCTGTATGATCCGGAGACCGACGCGGGAATTCCGGCCAACATTTTTGACGTGAAGTTCTTCAAAGAGCAGCTTGACCAGATGGGCATGATCCCCTGCGGATATCACAGATATTACTATCGCCAGGAAGAGATGCTCAACCACATGATCGAGGAGTACAATGATCCCGAGAAGGGTACCCGTGCCCAGCAGGTGAAGCAGACCGAGGCAGAACTGTTCGAGCTGTACAAGGATCCCAACCTGGATCACAAGCCGGAGCAGCTGGCCAAGAGAGGCGGGGCTCACTACTCCGACGCTGCCTGCGAGACCATCGCTTCCATCTACGCCAACAAGAACACCCACATCGTGGTTTCCACCAGGAACAACGGAGCGGTACCGGATCTTCCTCCCGAGTGTGTTGTGGAAGTGTCTGCCCACATCGGAGCATGCGGCGCTCTGCCCATTGCTTTCGGACCTCTCCATCCGGCTCAGAAAGGCTGGCTGCAGGTGATGAAGAACATGGAGCTGTGCGTGTGCGAGGCTGCCGTTACCGGTGACTACGGGATGGCCCTTCAGGCATTTATCCTGAATCCTCAGGTTCCCTCCGGCACAACTGCCAAGAGAGTGCTTGACGAGCTGCTGATCGCCCACAAGAAATATCTTCCCCAGTTTGCCGAGAAGATCGCCGAGCTGGAGAAAGAGGGCGTTACCATCAAAGACGATATTGCAAGAGAGCTGACAGAGCAGGGACTGTAAGATTTCAAAGACAGTTTCCGAAATTATGATAAGAGCCGCCATACCGGGGGGAATTGGTATGGCGGCTCTTAGTATCTCCCGTATTTTCTGCCCCGGTAAAGCAGGCTTCTGTCAGCGCGCCTCCTGCAGGCACCTGGGATACCAGCGCAGCCCCATAAAGGATCAGACGGCGGACAAGCTGACTCTTATTTTCATGAGACAAAAAAGAGATTCAGGTGAGTCTGAGCCATCAAATCCCTATGCCAGCGACCCCATAGGATCCCAAGGCTTTAACACGATGGTCTCTGTGCCCAGAATATCCAGCTGTTCTTTGGTCAGGTATTTCTTATTGACCACCACCTGGTACATGTACTCGGTGAACCACTGGTCGCTCATGACAAAATATCCCTTTTTCCCCGGATCTTCGCCCCAGCTGTTTTCCACTCTCCAACGGGTGGGCTCTCCGTCGTCGGTCAGGTTCACGCCCTGGAACACCATGGCGTGGGTCATAAGGCTCTGACCGTAGTCCAGGCGCTGGGCTTTGTCCATGGGGAACCGTACCTGGAAAAAGTCGGAGAAATCATAGATGTCAGGGTCCATGATGCCGGAATCCCGGTTTACATAAGGGCCCATATCGCAGCCGAACCACACCGGCTCCCCGTCTTTTAACTGGGCGATGGCGGCTTTTTTCAGCTCATCAATGGGAAGGTTCAGATAACATACGGGATTGCCCTCTTTCACATTGCCCAGCATACTGACAGTGTATCTGTGGTAGAACGGCTTGTCGGCGGTGGGAGCGTTGATGAGGCTTATGTAGTCATTTAAATCCATGTTTACATACTTTTTAAAGAATTCCATGGGAGTCAGGCCTGTCTCGCGGATGAAGCCTCCGTCCTTGTCCCGGGCCTCCATGTCCACGGTCTTTGGCGGTTCCCCCAGGCAGATACAGAGCATGCGGTAGATGTCTTTCAGCATGGATTCTTTTTTGGCCTCCAAAGCAGGACGGTCCCAGCCATCCCCGGCAGCCAGACGGAGCGCGCAGGCGTCATTTCTCAAAAGTTCGGTCATGACCCGGTTCATCTCCCTGGTGCTGCCGGACACGGCGGACTCGGGCATGCTGTACTTCGGAACCACGCCGTACTTGGATACCAGGTTGGCCATCATATCCCACTGGCCGCCGTCGCCCAGAGGATCTGACAGCAGGTGGCAGATTATCCTGCTGTCTGTAGGCTCTTTGAGGGTGTCCAGGATATTCTCCAGAAACCAGTTAGACTTCTCCAGCTTATCCCAGAATAAAAGGTAGTTCTGGGACAGCTCGAAATTGTCCAGGTTATAACTTTTGATGATCCGAAAACGCATGACGTTGGTGGCGGCGAAGAGCCAGCAACGTCCGCTCTGCTTCTGATGGGTGATGGCCCCCTGCTTTAAAGTCAGGGAGAATTCGTAGTTGTCTCTCCGGGAAACCATGGGATTCTGGCAGGTTTTGAGAAGTCCGCCGGACATGACTCCGTTCCGGGCGACCCGGCTGGCCCGGTCTTTGTTGAAGTCGCTGCTGTACTGTTTAAGAGTTTCGGGGGTGATATGTCTGCTCATTGGTAAAACCTCCTGTATGTAGTTGTGTTGGAGCCAAAAGGCGTTTTAGTCATGTATACTATAACTCAGGAATAAAAATTTGTCACCCGATTCTTGGGGATTTGACAGGAAATGGTATTGCGGATTTCAGGGCAGTGTATTAAAATTCAGAAAAAGGCCATAAGGAGCTTCCTGTATAATTCATATATAAGGAATTCCAAGAAGGGTGGTTGATAAAAAGATACCTCAGAGTAAAATAAGATTACTGACTTAGCCGGTTAGTAAAAATCTTATTGAACAGAGAGGT
>CATLBR010000022.1 GCA_949879795.1 uncultured Hungatella sp. | reverse complement strand
CATTTCAAGCCCGTTTTGCCCCCTCTCACGCCGATTATAACCGTCATTTCTGAAAGTTCCGGCGCATGGTTTCCGCTCTCTGCTCCCTCTGTTCTTCTGTAAGCTGCTGTGTAGGGTTTATCTTTATCCATGCAACCGGGATATGGGCGCACAGGCTGCCGTCCTTATTCTCGGACACCATCTGACATTCTTCGGGCCGCTGCTTTGCTAGGTTCCGGATTCTGGTCTTATACCGTTCTTGGGAAAAAGTAACCGTGGCTCTCTCATCGCCTTTCAGGAACTCGATCATATTCTCATTGACTACTCTTGGATCAGGGAGGGAGATTTCTTTGACATCAACCCCAGCCATATCTGCGATCCTCTCCAGCGCGTCCTCTGATACCTCGCCATTGTTCATGATCCACTTCACTGATCTCCTGGTTAATCCCGTCTGGTAACAGATCATATCCTCTGTCCATTTCTCCCTGTCTGCGATTTCCTGAAACTTCTTTCTGTTTAATCTCATACTGATTTTTCCTTTCGTTGTATTTTTTAGGCCCCACCGTTTTGAAGGGGGGGGGAGTAATTAACCGCGGACATTTGCCCTTCGTTACACCAGGACACTGCCCAGGGGAATCTTACTCCGGGCTCCCGGCTTTCATACTGCTTTGAGCTTCGTATGCCCACGCTCCTGATCAGAAGCACCCCTTCCGGAAATTTCCAGGTCCCCGCGCCAACTTGTCCGCGTAAACCGTAGTCAGGCGGCCGCTGGATCATGCCGGGCAGCAGCTCCCGGAGAGGAACGGGGCCCAAATCGGCCTTGTCTGCGCTCCGCCATCTGTTCCGCAATTGCCTGCTGGACTGAAGTTTTACTAAGTTTTGCTAAGTTTTGCACCCCTTGCCCATTGGCTGTCTTCATGAAATGCCTGATTCCTATTGCCCGACGAATTTCAACGTACGATCAAGTGTCGGAATTTCGGACGGCTGACTCAACGCCATTTGTCGCCCAGCTACAACGGAGCCAGAGGATTATATAGTCTGAGGTGTCCGTTTTTCGTAGACCTCAGGCCCATTTGGGCCTCAGCTCCACAGAAAAGACTGTCTGAAAACTTCATACGAAAAACGGACGATGGCTTTCAAGAAGAGACCATAATCCGAACGTTCGGATAAAAATAGCGAACGTTCGCTTTTCCAAAACCGACCAATCAGCGGAACGCTCGATTACAGCTTCTTGCACTGGTGCAAGTCCGTGCCGTCCAGAAGGGGAAGAACAGACAGATCCTGCTGCCCCCTGCTCCACTGACCACCAAAATGTCGTCAGTGACTTCTGGTATAAGCACAGGCCCCGGAGCCAGCAGCGGGAGCTGGCGGAAAAATGTCCTTCAGTGTCCAGATCACAAGCGGCCCCAGCAGCAGGGGAGGACATGTCATTTCCGGCTCTGTCTTTTAACAATCACGCAATCAAATAAGTGATTTCTGCGAACTGCCCTATTCTTTCCTTGCAATGCTGGTATATCGTTTTGTAATGTACCCCCATAGACATGTCCACTTCTATAGTCTGTTTTATAATGCTTTCCACCAGTGTCAGGGTATTCAGTTCTGAGACTGTCATATCGTCACGCTTGCCGCCAACAATACTATTTGCCAGTTTGGTATAGGTCAGATAGAGCTTGTCTGAATGGGTACTTCCCTGCTGCTTTGCGTATTCTGTCAGAAGTTTTATAACATCTGTTTCTTTCAGTCGGTTCTCCTTGCTGGCGATCCTGGTATCATTCCATAGCTTTGACTGCTTTTCAATCAGGAACCTCCGCATAGCGTAAAACTGTCTTACCAGTTCCTTTTTGAATCTCACAACTACCTTGGAGTTTCTCAAAAGAGTAATTATGAATACTGCCTGCTCCTCGTTAAGATAATAAATTCGCTCTGGCCTTCCACCCGTACTTTCTACGTTTGAAACGGATAAAGTCCCAAAGTCCTCAATATCATCCTGATACTTCTCTATCAATTCTTTTACATTCTTGTGTTGATTATCTGTTCCTTCCGCGATCACTTTACTGTTGGTAAAAATATCACCTTTTCTGATTTCCACCAAATTGTGCATACCGCCGTTCCCTTCTCTGATTGTCATGTTATAAAATTCTTTCTCTACTAAAGCGCTTACTCAAAATCCCCAATATCTCTATTCACAACCGGACGGAGCAGAATTTCAGCTAGAGTCTGAGAGTTCTCAAGGATTTTGCTCATTCCATCATTATTGGCTGGCATATTCTTTGTAAACTTATCCACCACAATCCCCAGTGCCGTTGCAATCTCCGACAGCTTCGCCGATGCAATCTTCTCCGGGTTTGCCACTGCCGCCAGGTAATCATCTATCACGCCCTGGGCCTGTTCTTTTCGGCTGTCCATATACGCAAGCATATCAAGGGTATTTTGTTCCTTTTTTTGTTCCACTTTTTTCAACAACTCGGAATCTCTTTGGCATATTCTCTTTACAGTCATATCAGATACGCCAAATTTTTTTGCTGTGGCATTATAGCTGCCAGATTCCATATAATCAGCCAATATTTCTTTTTTCTGCTTATCTGTCAGTCTCGCCGCCATCTTTCTCACCTTCTCCCCAAACTTCCCCAGCCGTCCCGTTCAATGCATCCAAGAAGTTGTCCTCCGCTTCTTCCTCTGGCTGGCTGTCCTTTATTTGGCTTTCCAGTTTCAGAAGTTCTATCTCAAGTTTCCGCTCATTGTCAATATTCCAGCCTTTGAAATTGTTCCGCAGGCTGAACTGTGCGCCGTTGGAGCCGTCCCGATCAAACAGGCGGCTCTCGGCGTATTCCTCGATTTTCGTCTTCGCGCGCGTAATCGTGTTCATGAATTCCGCTTTTGCTTGATAATTTAACAGGGAAAGCCTTGTTGTAAATCCCAGAGCCAGCGCCAATCCTGTCACAGTAGGAGGCTTCGGCGGCCTTATCCAGCAGGGATACCCATATTTATTGATTACCTGATTCCCTTCATCGTCAAGAAGTGGCTCACCCTCGCAGGATTCAAAATACTGTTCAATTTTATCCTCTATTTCCTCCACGCTCTTATACTTCGGAGGTCTGCCAACGTTCGCCATCTTTCTCACTCCCCTTTCACATCATCCCTTGACTTTTCATAGAGCGATATATTACTCAAATTATAGAAAAACCTTCTCCGACAAGAATAAAAATCAGTCCGGCTTACTGCTGGCCGCTCAAGCCTCCCTAGCTCCCATTGCGTCTGCATTCGGTCATAAGACAGGCCTTTTTGGACAGATAATAAAATCCACGGCGCAAGCCATTCAAAGCCAGCACAAGCCTCTTGGAGCGTTTCAGGGCTATATAATCCTTCCTTACAGCGAATCCGTAATTCTTTCACAAGTTGTTTACTCAACCCATAAAAATCATAGTTCCGTCTTGGAATTTCCGTCTGACTATTAGATTCTTTTTTTCCCATCTTGCGCTATCCTCCCGACGTGGTATAATTTAGATAGCGCTCTGAATTTCCTGCTGCCGGCTCCTTTTTCCTTCAACCAGCAGCAGGATTTTTCTTTTAATCTAACTCATAAAGAGTTTCCCTTGTGTCAAAATCGCCCTCTGGCAGATCAGGAAACATTTCCTCAAGCTCGTCCAGGAAAAGCCGCTCCGCCACATCTCTGTCAACATTCAGTTCCTTCATAATTTTCACAATTCTCAATTCTTTTCTCATCATATAGTTTTACCTCACTCTGTTTTGCTGTTCCAATCTCTCGCCCGGCCATAATATTTATGTATCCGCTTGTGGCAGGTGGGGCACAGGGAGACTAAATCTCCCATAGGCTCATGCCCCAGATTCCTGTAATGAATATGATGGACTTGCAATATTGGTGTCACCCCGTCTTTTCGCAAACCATTAGGCCGATCACACATTACACATTTGTTTCCGTCAAGTCTTAACCTCTCGTTCCGCTTTTCCTCCCACTCCTTACTTCTCATGTACTGTTCGTATTGCCGACTATGCCCTGTCATCATAAATTCTCCTTAAGGTAATAGAAATATTTTCCAAAGAATCCGCTATACGTTCCAGCAAGTCCTCAAAAATGTCCCGATATTCCCAATCATCTCGAACGTGGATTCCTTTTTCCCGGAACCGCACATTTTCCTTTCCAAAAGCGTCTTCCAATAGAGAAATCTTCTCTTCATCGAAATAATACGTATACAATTCTCGGACATTTTTAACATCATTTATAAACACAAAAGCTGTACAGTCTCCTGGTGTTTCACTCAATAAAGTACATAACTTTTTTTCATTCTCCCGGTATGATTCCATGTTCTCAAATCTTACCCAAATCTCTTTACTTTTTACTGTCATATGGTCTCCTTTTAAATCTGCCCACCTGATAAAGAAGGCTGTTAATTTCATTTCAAGGGTCTGTCCCCTTGTCCCTGCTGTCCCCTAAATTTTTCTATACCTTATTACTACTATTACCTATACCCCCTCTACCTCTGTATTTTCTACTCTTCCCTTATTTCCTATATTATTTAAGGGGACAGGGGACAAAGAAGAGAATATACTGATTTTACGCAGTTTTCCGCTGTCCCCAAATATGTCCCCTGATACTGTCCCCGGGCACTAATCAAAGGGAAGTTCATCTGCTATATCCTCCATGTCCAACTGCGTAAAACCTTCGGGGACTTCCTTTTCGGGGACACGCTGCCGGAAACCACGCTCATCAACCCTGTCCCATGCCCTCTGTTTCCCATACACTTCAAATCTCACTTTGCTATCGCTTGTCGGGTGCTTCTGCCAGCCAGTAATCGACTTGTTCATAATATTGTTGATTTCCCGCAATTCCCACTCTTTCGGATCCTGAAAATCTTTCCCTAACGCTTCTTTGTAAAGCATCCTTGAACACACGGAACTATATTTACAGTTATCAAGCCATTCCTGAATAATCCCAACTTTCGGGTCTTCTGGCGTAAATTCCTGCTGCACTTCTGACAACAGCCCTTGCAACTTTTTAGGAAATGTCAGCTTATAATCTCCACTGCGGTAAATCTCCATAGCTTCCGCCCATGCCTGATCTATGTAAGTCCTCGTTTCCTTTTCATCTTCCAGTGGGTGAACCTCTGCCAATTCGCTATTGACACGCACCGGAATAAACCGCCGATTCCCAGTCTTGTCATTTGGTAGAAAGTCAAGATTGTTTGTCGTTCCAATGAATATACATTGCCGTGGATAATCGTGGGGGTATTTGTCATAGGGGACTTTGTATGTATCTTTCTGCCGACTCAGAAACGCCTTAATCGCTTCAACCGTCTTTGTATTGGCAGTAGCAAGCATTTCCGAAAACTCAATAATCCAATGCCCTTGCAGCTTGCGATAGATATTCTCGTCGTCCAGATTCTTTACATCATCTGTAAACCACTCATCTTTTGTCGCTATAAACCTTGCCATTGTGGACTTGCCGCCTCCCTGCTTATCTTCTACCAAGCACAACATACTCTCAAACTTCGCTCCAGGATTATATATCCTCTCAATAGCCCCAAGCATAGTAATTTTTGTTGCTTCTGTCGTGTAATCTGATTTCTCCGCTCCAAGGTACTTCGGCAGCAGGTTCTCAATGCGCTTTTCCCCGCTCCATCTCAGACTTGAGAGATATTCCTTTATCGGGTGGTATGACCGCTGATGCGCGATAATGTCAATCGCCCGTGGGATATTCTTTTCGTGCGTCAATCCATAGGTAGTTTCCAAATACAGCCGGATATTATTCACGTCGTTGTCAGATAGATTTACAGAGGATTGCCGCCACCAAGCCCCGGAGACTTCCACCTTGTCCGTCATTTCGTTATAACGGAACATTTCTTTCAGCCGTTCATCATAGTGAATTGCTTTTACGCAATTACCGATTGACTGTATCACTTTTCCCTTTTCATTTACTGAAAGCTCAAAATCTCCGACAGTTCCGTCCACCTCTCGCTTCTGGTCTGTTTTTTCTGTTTCCGTTTGAACTCACCTCTTTTCTCCTGCGGTCCATATTTATTTCTCGAAACACCCTGCACCCATTCAATCTTGCATATCCTGTCTTTTCCAAGCTGCCTGTTCAGTTCAAAATCCCTCTGCGCCTGAATCTCCGTCAATTCGCTTTGTGTTGCCTGAAATACCCCGTCCTCTGCCAGTATTGCCAATGTGTCTAAAAGCCATTGCGGACAGTCAGAGGATAGCCCTGCTGCTGCGTCCGGCTTCATCCGGCGGTACGCTCCCTGATCTGCGGTACATAGAATATCGAGTTTGCGCTCTGCCTTTTGCAGTTGATTAATACAATAGCCCCACATATCGCTGAATGGCTCATACAGCCGTTTTTCTATGGCTGTCCTATAAATATCAGCCCAACGCTTCAAGCTGTCTATTTCGCCTAATAAAGCCGCCTTAAACTCCTGTTTCCGTTCCTCCTGCCGTTGCCGCTCCCTCTGCCGCCACTCTATCTCTTCCCGGCGGTCCGCTCCACCTGATAAAGATATAGGCAGGGAAAAGGCTTGTATAAGGTACTGACAGGCTTCCCAATTATTGATATTGAGAATGGCAGCAGCGAACTTTATCAAATCGCCCCCGGTAGCTGTAGAGAAGTCATAATATGAATTGCGGTATAGCTTGCAGGATGCCGTTTTCTCTTTTCCGAATGGGGAAAGGATAAAGCCGGAACGGTTGACGGGGAACCCCAAATGCTCTGCTACTTGCCGCATTGTCAGGCTTTCTTTTATCTCCCTGAAAACCTCGCTCATTTACTCACCTGATAAGCTGAAATAATGTATTCATAAAATGTATTCCAGTCTACCCTTGCTATCTTTCCGATTTTTACCAGTGCGCCAGATTCTTTCGCTAATTTCATAACTGTGTTAATTCCCATATTGCTTTTTTCTGCCGTCTGTCGGTATGTAAGCAGTTCCCCGTTAAAATTCCTGTTTTTCAACTCGTTCATAATAATTTACCTTTCTTTGTATTTTTAACGTTGCGCTCCGTCTATATCCATGATATAATAGTTAAAAGTAAAAATCTATTCACTGTTTTATATTATTATTTAACTTAAAAGGAGATTTTAGTAAAATATGGTTTACAATAGTATACAGGACATTGACGCTGAAAAAATCAACTCAAGAATCAAGGACGCTATCAAAGAATGGGGAACACAAGATGATTTCTTTGATGATATCCCCTACTCAAAACAGGCATTTCATAAATGTGTACGGGAAAAGTCAATGGTATCATTATCAGTCTTGCTTGAAATCGCAAAGAAATTAGATTGCGATATGGGTTATCTGCTCTGTGAATATGATGAAAAGCGGCATATTGTAGCAGATGTAAAAGAAGCTACTGGACTATCGCCAGATGTAATTGATATTATACTCAACATGAAAGATTCTTTCCTCAAACTGTCAATCCTTAATGATTTACTGAAAGATGATTATTTCCTGGCAATAATAAATCTGCTTTATATGGTGGATTATCATTATGAAAAAGGAATAGAGCTGGATAAGGTAGAGGAAAAAGTTGAATCCGATTACAAAAATGCTGAAACCTTAGAAGAAAGAGAAAAATTTGAAAAACGTTACAATGATTATAGAGCTGAACACAAATTGCATGATGCAAATGCTTTGGCAAACCGTTATCGCCTTACAGTTGCCTTTTCCAGACTGTTAGACAAAAGATATAAGGCGTTGCCGGATATTGATATTACTAATTCAGAATCCAATTGGAAACAGACTAACCCCAAATTCAAGCATCCGATTTTATTTTAGCAGAACGTGAAAAGCACCCGATACCAATTAAGGTATTGAGTGCTTTCTTCTGTTTCAAAATCCTATTTTCTTCTGAATTTGTCACAATATTGTCACAAATCCGTATTTTCAACCGCTGAAAGCGGCTTATTTACTGCATTTCTGCGAAAATCATATCAAGTAATTTTTCTTGACAATTTACAGCGTTCCTATCTGTCTGGCCATCTTCCTCGCCTCTTCCAAAAAAATATCGTCCCGCCTCTTCTCATATTCGTCCAGAAGCTGTTCGATCCTGTCCGCCATTTTCTTTGTCTTCTGAAACTTCTCCACCAGCCCCAGTTTCCCTTCATACTTTTCCAGGATCCTGTCACAGCGTCTGATCAGATCATGTACACCCTGGCGGGAGATTCCCTGTTCCTGCGCAATCTCGGTGAAAGACAGGTCGTTGAGCACCACATCCTCATAAATCTGGCGCTGATGCTCCGTCAACAGTTCACCATAAAAATCATACAATAGTCCCTGCCAGACAATTTTTTCCATCGTTATCACCATCAGCCCTTCTATGTTTCTCCTATCA
The DNA here is from genome assembly GCA_949879795.1 of uncultured Hungatella sp. Classification (GTDB taxonomy): domain Bacteria; phylum Bacillota; class Clostridia; order Lachnospirales; family Lachnospiraceae; genus UBA3402. The sequence goes on along the minus strand of CATLBR010000022.1, from coordinate 40,894 downwards.
GCATACCTAAAAAGCCCTCAGGTGTCAAGGCGCTGTTCCCGACAGAAAAACAGCGGAATGCCTATCCCGACACTCCGCCGCCAACTCTGTCCCCCGCAAAAATCCCCACGCCTTCTAAACGTGTTCTATCCGCTCTGTGATGAATGTCTCCACCTCCTCCGGCGGAATCTCCAGGGGGATGGACAGTTCCCGATACAGATTCTCCTTCGCCTTCTTCAGATACCGCTCGTCCACCTCCGTCAGCCGTTTTCCTCTGGCCAGGCGGTCTTTTTTTCGAAAATGCAGCGTCTTGATGATGCCCACCCACTCCCTGCAGTCACAGGTCTTCAGGGCCTCCTTGTACCTGGATTCCCTCTGCCTGTCATCTGTGATCCACAGCTGATCTACCTCCTGAATCCCGTCAATAAGCCTGTAGGCCTCATCCCTGGACAAAATAGGCCGCAAAATACTTTTGTTGCCTTCCACGGGAGTCATAATCCTGCTCCCGCTGACTCCCACAGGTTCCAACACATAATACAGTTTCTCTTTCCCGCTTCCGTCCGTGGACATAGCCGTGATATCTCTCACCCTGCAGACGCCGGTGGTGCCATAAACAATATACTCTCCCTTGTCGAACAAATCTTCCCATCCTTTCTTCTAGTCAGTCAATGCAGTCGTTAACAGGATATCAATTCTCATATTCTCATTATAACTATATTTTAGCACCTTATTCAGAAAAATGTCAGTTACTTTTAGAAATATCGTTTAACTTTGTGGATTTTTGCAAGGTTTCGCTCTCTATATTTTGTGCACTTTTTCCATTTATCTCAGTCATCTCGTCCAAGAAGAAGGTCTGCCAGTTCTCCCACCGTAGCCGCCACAGCCGCAGCCCCTGCCGCCGCAAGCTCCTCCCGGCTGCCATATCCGAAGAGAACGCCTACACAGTCCATGTGATTTTCCCTGGCCCCTATGACATCATGTTCTCTGTCTCCCACCATCACGGCCTCCGCCCCGCTCTCGAGGCCGGCCGTTCTCAGGGCGTAGGCAATCACCTCTCCTTTCTTCACTCTCTTCTCATCCATGCTGGCCCCGCACACATAATCGAAATACCGGTCCAGATGAAAATGTTCAAGAATCCGAACCGCAAATTCCTCCGGCTTGGAGGTAGCGACTATCAATATTCTGCCGTCAGCTTTCAGACGCTGCAGCATAGGTTCGATGCCGTCATATACCTGATTCTCAAAAATTCCGGTCACTGCGAAATATTCCCGGTATTTGCCGATGGCCTCCTCCGCCCGGGCTTCCGAAAAGCCATAGTACCTCATGAAACTGTCTTTTAACGGCGGTCCGATAAACGGACACAGCGTCCGGAGATCCTGCACCTCAATCCCATAAGCCTTGAGGGCATGCTGCACAGATTTGGTAATTCCAACCATAGGGTCTGTCAGTGTTCCGTCCAGGTCGAACAATATGTATTTTCTTTTCATCTCTCTCCCCATATTTGTCAAAAGGACGCAGCTGTGACGCTGCGTCCCCCTTAATTTTATGAAGTTATTAATTCAGTTCCGCAACAACCTTCTCAAGAGCTGCCAGAGCGTCATCGGGAAGTTTGTCATATCCCTCTTTCGCGGAAGCGAACTCTTTGATCTCGTTGACACGGTCGTTCATACGTGCTTTCAGCTGGCTTACATACTCCTCATCGTTCATATCCGGCACAAAGCCTTCCCAATCCATGATCTCGATGTCTGAGAACGGTCCCCACTTGTGGAAATCCGCGGTGCCCTCCACAATAGCTTCCAGAATGCCGAGAGTATCGGCGGGTTTCACCTTCTTGCCCATAAAATCTCCGGTGTTGACGATATAGCAGTCCACATCCTTCTCCTCCACCAGCTTCTTGAACTTGTCATAGTCATTGGCCAGAGGATAGGTTCTGAACGGATTGGCATAGGGAACCACCACCAGCTTGTTGGGATCTACTCCGGGGGCCAGACGTTCTGCGGAAGAACGCTTGGTAGCCAGAGTTGCACCCATGACAGATGCCAGAGATGCACCTTTCAATTTTACCACCGGCGGAATGGTGGGATCCTTCATGATCCAGAAGATGGCGTTAACCGGGGCATCGATTCTGTCTACACGGTTGGGAGACCACAATTTGGACTTGATGGCACGTCCGTTCCCGTTGCGGATGTCTTCTGTAACCAGCTGAATCTTGCCGTCCTCGTCCAGAGTAGCAGAACAGTTCTGGGCTGTCAGGAGATACTTGTTGTCCGGACATCCTGTGGGATAATCGGCAGTCTTGTCAAAATAGGTAGGCTCCAGGGCGATGGAGGCACAGGTATCTGTATTGATGATAAACGCGTCGTCGTGAAGAACCTTGATCTCGTACTTCCCGCCGTGTTTTGCGTGGGTCAGAGTGGACTTGCCGGAACCTGACAGACCATAAACGGACGCCACATACTTTCTTCCGTCAGGAAGGAGGTACTCTTTCTGACCGCCGTGGCATGACGCGTAACCGTTGCGGTTGGCGATAGCCCATGCCATGGTCAGGGTTCCCTTCTTGTGCTCACCGAAGTATCTCATACCAAGAATGCACGCGCAGTTAGTCTCGGTGTTGAAGTAGCACAAGGTCTTCTTCTGGGGGTCGGACAAGCAGTCCAGGGATACGTTGGGACGGTCGGAGCCGGTCCACTGAGGATCGGAGAAAATAAAGATATCCGCTTCTCTTCCGTCTCCCACAGGCTTGGAATTCTTGTACATCTTCACATACTCATCGGACATGTACTGGAAATTCAGCATCCAGTTGTACATGATGTTTTCTTCCCCTTCCGGAATCAGAAGGTGTGCCTTCACCATGAATTCCGGGTCAAGGCCTACGAAAACCTCGGCGTGGTACATGGTTTTCCAGCGGGACTCATATACAGCGTCCATAGCCACTCTGTCGAGAGCCGCGCAGTTTACTCCCGGCTCACCCGCAATGCGGCGCGCGGTAGCATAGCGTCCGGTGATGGCGCCGTCGTTGAACAGGAGAACCTTGGCATCCTTCTCAAGACCGAACTCTTCACCTCTGTATACAGGCATGTCCGTAACAATCGTTCCCGGAGAATTCTTTGCTAACTCATAAGCCTCTTTCAAAGTATTCACTTTAACCACATTGTTCCCGTAGAAAGCAGCCTCGATGATAGACCTTGTGGTCGAGAATCCCGGCTTTCCTGATCCGATTTCACTTACTGGGTAATAAGCTTTTGTTGACATATAAATCCTCCTTAAATTTGAAAAACAAAATTTGGTTTTATTATCTCACTTTGTGAAGAAAAAGTCAATGAACATTGTCAAAAAACATTTTTGTTAACAAATTGTTAAAAGAGTTTTTACAATTCAATGATACATTTCAGTTAAGAAATACCCTGAGAGGAGTGTTTGATCCATGATAAAGATACATATTGCAGCCAACAAAACAGGTGATTTCCACTCTGTCGGTCAGGCTCTGGCGTCTCTCCCGCCTGACAGCGGGGAAGAAGTGACTCTATATCTCCACAAAGGCGTCTACAGAGAACAGCTGACAATCACCCGTCCTCATATAGCCGTCATCGGGGATTCCCCCGAAGATACCGTCCTCACCTATGATCTGTACGCCCGGATGACCATGGAGGACGGCAGCAGGCGTGGAACCTTTCGAACCTACTCCTGTCTGGTGGACACTCATGATGTGACTTTCCGAAATCTAACCCTGGCCAACACCGCTGGGAAGGGCCCCCATGTGGGGCAGGCCCTGGCACTCTATGCGGATGGAGACCGGCTGATGTTTGACAACTGCCGTTTTCTTGGAAATCAGGACACCCTGTTCACAGGTCCCCTTCCCCCGAAAGAGATCGAAATCAACGGTTTTGTGGGACCCAAGCAGTTCTCGCCCCGGGTCAACGGCCGCCACTACTACAGAGATTGTTATATAGAAGGGGATATCGACTTTATCTTCGGCAGCGCCACCGCCTACTTTGAAAGCTGCGAATTTTTCTCAAAAGACATCGGCCGGCCTGTCAACGGCTATGTCACCGCGGCCTCCACCCCTGAAGGCCAAAACTACGGCTATGTCATGGACCGGTGCCGCTTCACCGGACAGTGCCCTCCCCACACGGTCTATCTGGGAAGGCCCTGGAGAGAATATGCCCGGACGGTGCTGATAAACTGCTACATGGACCGGCATATCCGTCCGGAAGGCTGGCATGACTGGGATAAACCTCAGGCCCGCGAAACCTGTCTCTACGGCGAGTACGGAAGTTTCGGACCAGGCGCGGATATGGAAGCCAGGCCCGGCTGGGTCCGCCGTCTGCGCCCGGAAGATCTGGAACTGTACAGCAGGGAAAAGGTTCTCTCCGGAGACGACGGATGGAGCCCCTGGAAAAAGGAGATGTGACATGGAGAAATCCTGACTGGGATATGGGACGGGGTGTTACAAAATCAGCAACATAGGCGATAGAGCAACGCCCTTGTTCTGTTTATACCAAAAAATCCGGCTAGTTCCTAGATATCTGGAACTTAGCTGGATTTTTGGCGTACATCTGAATTTACATCCCCGGCATTCTTCCCGGAGTTTAGTTCTCTTTGATCTTAACCACAATCTTCTTCACATGAGACGGTTCCCCGTCAGCCGCCTTGGGCTTATGACCGTCCCACGGGTTGAAGATCATATATTCTCCGCCATGAACCGCCACCCGCAGACCAGCCACGGAATTGTCAAACTTGGTCACATCCTTCGCCTCGTTGTAGGGGGTGGAAGCCGTCAGTTGATCCACCGGCGCGTAGGTCATGATCTCGCATCCTTCGATGATATACTGGATATCTGTGTAATCCTTGTGGGCCTCATAAGAAGCCTCATCCCAAGGGATAGTGTCGTACTCCATCACGTTGGCATATACGTTCTTTCCGTCAATCTCATACTTTCCGTTGTCAAGACTCTTTAAATCATGGCTTTTCAGAAAATCCACCGCCTTGGCATATCTGCCCTCGATACCCAGATTCCTGTAAAAATCCAGATTTGCCGCAAAATCTAAAATCATATTCCCAGCCTCCTCTTCTATTTTTCTCCAGTATACATCAAATCCTCCATCTTCTACAATCCCCTATTTAAAAAATTCGTGCCCGTCATAACTGAACAGATAGGTGAGGCGCCCGTCAAACCATCTGACGGCTCCGCTCTTGGAAGCCCCCCGGTTCATAAAATACAAAGCTCCCTGAGAATAGTCCTCCCCTGACAGAGCCCGCCTTACGCACTCCACCGTCTGCCGGGTGACCTTGCATGTATTGATTGTTCCGTTTGACACAGGTGAAAACTGAGACGGCTGGTATACTACTTCCCGGATGGTGTCAGGGAATTCACTGCTGCGCACCCGATTTATCACCACATTGGCCACCAGAATCTTTCCTTTGCTGTCACAGATTCCCGCCTCTGCCTCCACGATGCGCAGAAGCGTCTGGTAATCTTCACTGCTGCAGGGTATTTCCGGATGAAAGATTTCTCCTGTCTTCCTGCTCTCCGCAAACCTCCCTTTCATCTCATTATACCGCTCAGCTAAAGCCTCCTGGGCCTGCTCCTGTCTCATCACATTCTGGGTGAGCAGATATCCCACAACCAGCTGGCCATGACGAATAGAAACCATTTTTTCAGCAGCTGCAATCGCCTCAATATCCTTCTTAAGCCCGGCGCTCTCCAGGTGCGGGATTATCCCCTGGTCAACCTGGTCCTGCAGATTTCTTACCTCCCGGGAAGACGTCTTGGCAAAAGCCGTCAAAGTATTCTCGCCTCCCAGGGCCAAAGCAGCTATCATACATACCGAAACAATCGAGATTATCACCTCTCTCTGACGGTGTAACTCTTTTGTAATATATTTCGTCACGCTTTCCCCAAAGCAGACTGTCTTACGAAGAAATGGCAGCCTTATAAACATAATCATCCCTCTTTTCTCACTTTATTAGAAAATAAAGGCAAAAAATGCATTGTTTCTCCCACTTTTGTTTTATTTATCTGCTCATTTTGGATATTATATGGGAACATGTTATGGTAAGTCAATGGTTTTGTACGAGATTCAGCATGTTTAACGACAGTATATTTTACATTTTTCTCTTTTATATTAAATTTAGACGAAATTATGAATCTATTATTTCATTATTTTATTAATATAGTATTCTATATTTTACAAAAATATTACAAAATGATGAATTGGTGTGATGATCAATCTTGGAATTTCAGAAAAAGCCGCCCGTTTTCCTGCGGACGGCTCTTTTGTGTCAGATAATATAGAAAATATTATTATGAGGGGAGCACGATCTTTCCCGCTGCGGCGCAGGCTGCTGCCACAACCGGCGATGCCAGGTATATCTCCACCTTAGAGGTGCCCATGCGTCCCAGGAAGTTCCGATTGTTGGTAGCCACTACTCTCTCTCCGTCACAGAGTATCCCGCCGGTCCTCCCGCAGCACAGACCGCAGCCCGGATGGGTGATGACGGCTCCGGCCTGGGCCAGAACCTTCAGCGCCCCACAGGCATCAGCCTCCTGGTACACTTTCCTGCTGGCGGGGGTCACGATGAGCTTCACAAAAGGAGCCACCTTCTTTCCCTCCAGCATCTTTGCTGCCGCCACCAGATCCTCCAGACGCCCGTTGGTGCAGGAACCGATAAATACCTGATCGATAACCGTGCCTTCCAGCTGGCTCACCTGACGTATCTTGTCCACCTGAGACGGGCAGGCCATCACCGGCACCAGCTCCTTTGCCTGATAGATAAGAGTTTTGCAGTATACGGCGTCCTCGTCCCCCTTAAGGTTCTTCTCCCACTCACTCAGTTCCACTCCGCAGTAATGAGCCGTCTTCTCGTCAGGTGCAAATACCGCACACTTGGCTCCCGCCTCTATGGCCATGTTGGCCATGGTCATACGGCTGCTTATGGTCATGTTCTCAACCGTGCTGCCGGTGAATTCCAACGCTTTGTAGGTGGCCCCGTCGGCGCCCAAATCTCCGATAATTTTCAGAATCAAGTCTTTTGACATCACATGTTCCGGCAATTCTCCTTGGATGACAATCTTTATAGTTTCGGGAACCCGGATCCAAAGCTCCCCGGTCCCCAGGATGGCCGCCATCTCCGTGTAGCCGATACCTGTAGAGAACGCTCCCACACACCCGTAGGTGGTGGTGTGGCTGTCTGTCCCGAATACCACATCCCCCGGTTTCACATATCCTGCCTCTGTCATCAGCTGATGGCAGATACCGTCACTGCGGTGCACATGAGTCAATCCGTATTCCTCTGCAAACCGGTCTCCCACCTGGTAGTGGCGGACATCGTCCTGCTGGCTGGAGGGAACCAGATGATCATAGATCAGAACCACCTTATTGGGATCCCAGATTTTCGAGAAGCCCATCTCGTGAAATTTATCCACGATAAAAGGAATCATTATATCATCCAGCATCACCCTGTCCACTGACACGGTGACTATATCTCCCTGCTTCACCGAATCGGAACCGATGTTGCGGGAGATAATCTTTTCAATCATAGTCTGTCCCATACTTCCGTCTTCTCCTTCTCCAAGTCAGCTTATGCTCAGACCGTTTCGAGCCGCCATAGCCTTCACCAGTCCTCCCGCGCCCAGGATCTCCATAAGATTCTCCGGCAGAGAGGCTATGGGATAACGGCTGCCTCCATATGTAATGTGATGATTCACCTCAACCGTGATCTCATCCCCCTCTCTCATATCATCATACAAATCGGGCTGTTCTATAAGAAGAAGCCCGTTATTAATCGAATTTCTAAAAAAGATGCGGGCAAATGATTTGGCGATAATACAGCGTATGCCCAGAGCCTTGATCACCTCCGGCGCCTGCTCCCTGGAAGATCCGCAGCCGAAATTCTTTCCCGCCACGATCATATCACCTTTCCGAATCTGGGAAGCCAGGTCAGGCCTCAGAGGACTGAAGGCATACTGTCTCATATCTTCAATTGTCTTTAATGCCAGGTACTCGGTGGGAATAATGATATCCGTGTCTATGTCATCGCCGAGAACCCAGACTTTTCCGGTAAATCGTTCCATATGCTTCCTCTTTTTTCTATAATAATCCGTCCGGAGCAAAAAATATTTTCTCTGTGAATCTCACAGCATATCAGCGGTGCAGATCTCTCCCTTAACCGCCGACGCCGCCACCGTGGCCGCTGAGCCAAGATATACCTTGGAACTCGGATGGCCGGCGCGTCCTTTAAAGTTGCGCGTCCCCGTGCTGATCAGAACCTCATTTTCTCCGATAACACCCTGGCAGCTTCCCCAGCACACGCTGCAGTTCGGATTCATGACTATAGCGCCGCTCTCCATGAAGACCCGGATCAGCCCCTCATCCAAAGCCTGAAGATACACCTGCTGGCTGGCCGGCACCACAAGAAATCTCACATGGTCAGCCACCTTGCGTCCCTTCAAGATGGCTGCGCCCACCCGAAGTTCTTCGATGCGGCCGTTATTGCAGGAACCCAGGAATGCCTCATCGATATGTACCCCGCACACTTCTTTTGCCGGAACCACGTCGTCCACAAAATCCGGTCTGGCAGCCACCGGCTGAATCTTCGACAAATCAAAGGTGTACTCTCTCTCATAGACCGCATCCTCGTCGCTCTTGAACACTGCCGCCGGTTTTCTTCCCCTGGCGGCAAGCCAGTCAAGGGCCGTCTGATCTGCCTCGAAGATGGCAGTCTTGGCTCCTGCCTCCACCGCCAGGTTACACAGAACCATGCGGTCGTTGACGCTCAATGTCCCGGCTCCGTCCCCACAAAACTCCATCACCTGATAGCTGACACCGCTGGCGCCTATCTCCCCGATGATGGTCAGCATCAGATCCCTGGGGTAGACACCCTCAGGAAGTCTTCCTGTCAGGTTAAATTTTACAGTCTCCGGCACCAGCACCCAGGAAGTGCCGGTGACCATACCGTACAAAAGATCCGTACACCCCACGCCTGTGCCGAAGGCTCCCAGAGCTCCGTAAGTGCAGGTATGGCTGTCGGCCCCGAAGATCAGCTCCCCCGGACACACATAGTGCTCCATCATGATCTGGTGGCAGACTCCCTTTCCCTCCCAGAAATCAATGCCGTGTTCCCTGGCAAAATCTCTCATCTTTTTCTGTGACGCCGCCGTCTTGGGGTTGTCCGACGGGACATTGTGGTCCACGATGAAAACCATCTTCCCCGGGTCGGCGATCCTGGGGTTCTTTAATTTATTGTGATACATGTCGACAGTCAGATGAGTGGTTCCGTCGTTGCTCATCATGCGGTCCAGAGTGACGGTATGAATATCGCCGGCTTTCACTTCCTCCACTCCGGCAGCCCTGGCGATGATCTTTTCTGCAATGGTCATTCCCATACTATACTTCCTCCTTGTTCAGCGAAGCGATCAAGCCGCCCTGGCTTAAAATCTTCTGCATATACGGCGGCAGTTTGGTGCATGGATAAGTGCTTCCCCCTGCTGTTGCCGTCCCGTCGGTGAGAGACAGCTCCATCTCGTCTCCCGTCTCCACCTGATCCGGCAGTTCCTTGCATACAATCACGGGAAGACCGATATTGATAGCATTGCGGTAAAAGATGCGGGCAAATGACTTTGCCACCACGGCCTGAACTCCCAGGGCCTTCAGCACGCCGGGAGCCTGCTCTCTGGAGGAGCCGCAGCCGAAATTTTCCCCTCCCACCACGTAATCGCCAGATTTTACTTTCTTGGGGAATTCCGGATCCAGAGACTCAAATGCATGCCCTTTCATCTCGTCGATAGAAGGCAGCAGCAGATACTGAGACGCGATAATCTGATCCGTGTCCAGGTCATCATGAAACTTAAAAATTTTGCCGACAGACATGACAATCCTCCGATTTTCAATAAATTTGCAGTTGTATTATATCATATGGCTTGCTATAATAACAATATATAATACTCATATTTATTATAACAATCAGTTATAAAGTATCACATCATATATTCTGTGGAGGTTGGATTATGGAGCAGAATCTGTCCCAGTATAAAATATTTTATGAAGTCGCCAAAACCGGCAATATCTCCAAGGCCGCAAAAGATCTGTTCATCAGCCAGCCAGCCATCAGCAAGGCCATCGGAAAGCTGGAAGACGGCCTGGACACCACCCTGTTTACCAGAAACTCAAGAGGCGTACAGCTCACCGATGAAGGGCAGATTCTGTTTGAACATACCTGCAGAGCTTTCGAAGAACTTTCCAACGGGGAACTGGAGTTAAAGCGGGCCAGAGAATTTCACATGGGGCACATACGTTTCGGAGTCAGCAACACTCTCTGCCGATACATCATGGTATCCTACCTGAAAAATTTTATCGAAAAGTATCCTCATGTGAAGATCACCATCGAGACCCAGTCCACCACCCACACCATGTCTATGCTGGAACAGCAGAAAATCGATCTGGGACTGGTGGCCAGACCCAGACCTCAGAAGAATCTTGTATTCCTCCCTGTCATGGAGATCGAGGACGTCTTTGTGGCCTCTCCTTCCTATCTGGAAAATTTGAGACTTCGGGAGGGGGAGGACGCCGATGTGTTCCAGGTGGGAAATATCATGCTTCTGGACAGAGCCAATATGACCAGACGGTACATCGATGAATATATGTCGGAAAACCACATAGAGGCCAACAACCTCCTGGAGGTCACCACCATGGATCTGCTCATCGAGTTCGCCCGTATCGGTCTGGGAGTGGCCAGCGTCATCAGGGAATTTGTAAAAGAGGACTTGGACAGCGGGCGTCTGGTACAGTTGAAACCGGGAACTCCCATACACAAGCGGACGGTTGGATTCGCGTACTACTCCAACCGTCTCTCCAACACCCTCAATATGTTTCTTGACTTTGTGAGATCCTGAAATCTCAAAACCACCTGTCCCGGCAGGCTGCCCTTGCCCGGGGCAGCGCTGCCAGCACATTCTTCTACATAACTCTGTTCAAAAATATTCTGAACAGCATCAGCACCAGAGCGTACACGCCTGTCACTGTCAGAAGCACCATTGCTGCCGTCCTGCTGACAAATCCGCTGACCAGAATACCCACGTACAAAAGCAGAAACATGGTGTAGCCTGCATAGGCCCAGCATCGCAGCCCCAGAAGGCGGTTCCGCTCATCAGTCTCCGCCACCTTCTGCCTTTTCTTCAGAGCAGGGTCTTTCAGATATCTCACATTCTTTATCGCTGACACAATGCCTCCCGCCATGAGCCCCGCACCCAGACTTCCGTAAAATGTTGCGAAAAAGTCTCTGCCCTCCGACTCCGGATACAGAACCGTCAGCTTTTGACTGCAAAAAAGGACCATGACCGCCAGGGACAAAAGACCTAAAAAGGCGATTCCCATCCCCACCTTGATTCTTGTTCTGCACCGCCGCTCAAAATCCACGGGTTCATCTGTAAACAACTGATTCAGCCACATAATCATTCCTCCTCAAATAAAAAAATATCTTCGATCTGCCTGTCAAAATATCTGGCCAGCTTGTGAGCCAGCACAAGAGAAGCGTTGTACTTCCCGTTCTCCAGGGAAATGATGGTCTGTCTGGTAACTCCCACCGCCTCCGCCAGATCCTCCTGACGTATCTTTTTCTCTCTGCGCAGTTCCTGAATTCGATTCTTCATGTCACCATCCTTCTCGTCCTTTCATCTTACCGCCCTTGTCCCTACTTTCCTGGATATCCGCGGATATGTCTGGTTTGCTTTACATTTAGAAGTATAACATGCTTTACATTTTATGTCAAGTATATTTTACATTATGTAGGATTTCTGCTGTTCCGACAAATTGAAAAGAGTCCGGATGACCGGACCCTTTCATTATTATACTTTCTCAACTTCTGTTCTCCATAAATCCCGACTCTTCCATATGGCGGATAACCGCCTCTCCCTCCTGGGTCATGACCTTAAACTGGTCGATTGTCTCCTTGAGCTGGGGCAGGGCCTTCTGCTTATACTGGCTGATAGAGTCCAGCGCCCCCAGAGTCTCCCTGAAAGCCTCCTTTAAGGTCTCCGCCTCTATATTCGAATCCATAGCCTGCTTCTGAATCTCAGTTCCTTGGGTGTTGAGCATCCTGGAGGTAGCTGCAATCATGTTGTTGGTCGTCTGATTCAGAGCCTTGACTTTCTCCAAAACAATCTTCTGGTTGTACAGAGCTCCCGCCACCGTCACTGCCACGTTGAGAGCTGCGATGGTCACTGTCTGGGCACGGTTTACCGACCGTATCAGCTCATAATTGTTCTTTCTGATCACCTCCATAGCGATAATGCCGTTCTGATTCACCGCCAGCATCTGATTAAAGTCCATCATACGCTGCCGCAGGGGAAACAGTATCTCTTCCTCCACAAACTTGATTTTCTCCTCATCCCCGTTTGACGCCTTCTGCTTTTCAATCTGCTCCGTGAGATAATCATCTAGTTCCTGTCCCAGAATCAGTTTCTGGTTCAGCTGCTTTGTCAGATCCCTCATAGCTGCCTGTTCCAGCTCCAGGGTCGTGTTGTCATCCTTCAGCACCCTGGCTCCCTTTTCCAAAGACTGCACAATCTCCGCGATAGCCGTATCCGCCGATTTATATCTGTTAAAGTAGGAGCGCACCGGGTTGAACAGATTGCCCAGGGGGCCTTTCTTCACAAAGTCGATCCCTGACGGATCCAAATCCTTCATCTGCCTGGAAAGCTCCTCAAGGCCTCTGGCTACCTCCCCGCTCTCTCCTCCTGCCCGGGAAAGTTCTCCCAGTCTTGTCTTCATAAGCGAATTCTTGTCAGAAGACTTTTTCATAATATCCGTCCCGAAATCCTGGATGGCCTTTGTCAGTTCTCTCCTGTCCTGAAAATTGTCCATATCCGCACTGAGGATCTCATCTCCTTTTTCCCTGGAAGCGTCAGATATTACCAGCGTCGTCTCCCTGTCAACGGCGGTCTGCTCCTCCACTGCCTTTTTGATCTCTTCCTTCCGGGGAAGTTCCAATGTAAATGCCATAGCCTCGTCTCGCCCCTTTCTGTAAAAACTGTAAATTATAAGCTCGAGTTAAACAGGTTCTTCAATTTGTAGATTACGTCGTCAGAATCCGCGTTGATATTTGCCGCCTCGTTGATGGCAGAGATGCTCTCCAGCGCAGGGATGTCCGCGTTGTACCCGATGGTGTAGATAGGAATGTTCAGGGCATCCATAGGCTCTTGGATATCCTTCAGAGAATATCCCCGGTTAGTCTCCCCGTCAGATAGGACGAACATCATCATCTTGGCGTCCGGGTACTCTTCCCTGGCTTTTATAAGCATATCCGCCGCAACGATGATCCCGTCAAAGGTGGCCGTTCCGCCGGAAGCGCTTAAGCTCTCCACGGCTCCCTTGAAGGAGGACTGGTGATTCAGATCAAATTTCCCCACAGGAACATTTATCACCACATCGTCAGAGTAGGACACCAGACCGATGTAGTTGGTGGTGTTGATATACCGCATCCCGTTGATGAGGGACTTCTTTAAAGAGTTCAGCGGCTCTCCGTTCATGGAACCGGACACATCCGCCACAAACACCGCCAATATAGGCTTGCCGCTGTCCTTCTCCTTCTTCCACAGCTCCTGAGCGCTTAAAAGGGTATCCCCGTCCACCTCCCCTTGCTCCACCGTGTACCCCAGATTCACATTAAAGCCGTAGTCTGCCGCCAGTTTTTGATTGTCCTCCGACTGGGAAAACTCTGCGAACATCTGGAGAATTTTCTTCTTCTGACCGCTTGTTCCCTCAGGACTGTAGAGGGGATTGCCATGCAGAAATCCAAAGGGTGTAAATTCGTACTTTCTCGCCAGCTCCGGGTCGTTGATATAGGTCTGATACTCCATGACAAAGCCGTCCAGAGTCCCTGTCTCTGCCGCGTCCCTCATCTGGAGGGTGGTGTAGGCCACAAAAGGTACATTGGCCTGAAATGACTGAAACCCCTCAACCGATTCCCCGCTTAAGGGGTCTTTTGAGTTGTATGTCTGGAGAGTGGACATGAGAAAATTGAGCCCTGTGGCCGAGGCATAGGGATTGGTGTAGCCCATGGCGAATTCTCCCCCTGCCGTGGCATCCACGATGGTTTTTAAATTGATGGAGCCGTATTTTTCCACCAGCTTCTTCTGGGTATCCTTTGAGAGAAGGATCCCTGCCGTGTTTCCCACCAGCTTTTCACAGACAGTTTCCACCCGGACGCCGTCGGCCATAAGCATCTTGCCCCAGAAATCGTTGGAGGGAGTGTAGCCGTCGGGGACATACTTGCCGCTGTGTATGTAATCCATCCCCAGCCCTGAGGCCACATTGCGGATCATCACGGAAACCGGCTGCCCGTCCACCTCAAAACCTGCCCGATTGAACGCCTCAGCCACCTGGTTGATCCAGCCGTCTTTCCCTTTCCCGCATTTCTCCGAAGTAGAAAAAATCTCTGCGTAGAGAGCCGTGGACGGCCTGACGGTGATCTCGTTGGTGTCTATGTCCGGAAGCTCGTCCACACCGGTGTCCGCCAGTTCCACAGGGGACTTGACCACAGGGGCCTGGGAAGGGCCGATCTTTTTTACATACTTTTCTATTGTGGAAACCGCAGACTCGATGCTGACAGTCTTCGCCGACTTTCCTGCGTTCCTCGTAAAAGCGATGCCCGCCAGCGCGATGATAAACACCAGCACCCCTATGCCGGCAATGGCAAACATCTGATTTCTGCTCTCCTTCATGCTCCTCTCCTCCTCTGCTCACAAAAATCTCAGCTATAGTATTCAAGCTGCTTAAGCAGCTCATTGATCTGGTCGCCGGCAGTGTCTATATCCTGCCCGGAATAATCCGCGTCCGACAACTCCGTCATCAGGTGGTCCACCGCCAGGAGAACCTTCTCGTTCTTCTCCAATATAGAGCGCAGATCTTCCAGACTCTTTTCGTAGAGCCTCTTCTTCTCTTCCTGAATGCTGTCCGGAATGTCGTCCTTCATATACTCCCCGGAGGACAGCTTTCTATATTCCGCCTCATCAAAAATAATCATCTTATTGACCATCCTGACGGTCCCCTCCGACAGAGCCTCCGACGCGTGGTCCATTACCCCCATAAACTTGCTGTAACTCAAGTTCCCTGTTCCGAACCTTCGGACCACCAGCTTTTCAAAGTTTTTTCCTGCGCTCTGTGTCCTCTCCAGCTGGGACAGCGCCGACTGGGCGATTCCCCCGAGAACCTGGCTGGATGCGAAGCGGCTCATAAGCTCTGCCGCCTTCTCCCCCGAGCCGCTCTCGTCAGTCCCCAGCAGCTCCGGCGCTCTGTCTGTGAGAAAATTTTTGTTCATCCACACAAAGGTGGGAACCGCTATCACACCGACAGCGATAGACGCCGCCGCCGCAAAGATGTTGGGGCTGAAAGGCGACAGACCTGCAAGCCCCGGCGAATAAAGACAGACTATAACTGCAGCAAAGGCGGCATTACCTGCAAAAAGTTTCATATATTTCTTCAACTGTTTATATCCTCCCCACGAAACATTATACTGAATCAGGAGTGTTTCTTCTAACCAGTATACACCCTTTCAGACCGTTTGAGAAGAAGATACTTTGCAATTCGGGGAAGAAACCGTCAAAAAACAGGGGACAGCCACAATCAGTGCTCATCCCCTGCCTCTGTCGTTATTTAATTGTTGATCAACTTGTCACTCTCATTATTCCAACTGTACAGCTTGCGGATCTCCTCCCCGATCTTCTCAGACGGATGCTCCGCAGCCAGCTTCCTCATAGCCTGGAAGTGAACCTGACGTCCCGCCGGAGACATGTCCAGAAGAAATTCTTTGGCAAAGGTGCCGTCCTGAATGTCGGAAAGGATCTTCTTCATGGTCTTCTTGGTCTCCTCTGTGATCAGCTTTGGACCCGTCACATAGTCGCCGTACTCAGCCGTGTTGGAGATAGAATACCTCATACCCGCGAAACCGGACTGGTAGATCAGATCAACGATCAGTTTCATCTCGTGGATACACTCAAAATAAGCGTTTCTCGGATCGTAGCCTGCTTCCACCAGAGTCTCGAAGCCTGCCTGCATCAGCGCACAGACGCCGCCGCAGAGAACTGCCTGCTCACCGAACAGATCCGTCTCGGTCTCGGTGCGGAAAGTAGTCTCAAGGACACCTGCTCTCGCACCGCCGATAGCCAGTGCGTAAGCCAGTGCCATATCCAGAGCCTTGCCTGTGGCATCCTGCTCTACAGCCACCAGACAGGGAACGCCCTTGCCCTCCTGATACTCGGAACGCACGGTGTGCCCTGGCCCCTTGGGAGCGATCATGGTGACATCTACATCCTTGGGAGGCTTGATGCAGCCGAAATGAATGTTAAAACCGTGGGCGAACATCAGCATGTTCCCCGGCTCCAGGTTGGGTTCAATATCCTTCTTGTACATGTCTGCCTGCAGTTCATCGTTGATCAGGATCATAATAATATCAGCTTTCTTGGCCGCCTCCGCCGCCGTGTACACCTGAAAGCCCTGGGCCTCAGCCTTTGCCCAGGATTTGCTTCCCTCGTAAAGGCCAATGATCACGTTGCAGCCTGACTCCTTGGCATTGAGGGCGTGGGCATGTCCCTGGCTTCCGTAGCCGATAACTGCGATGGTCTTTCCATCCAGCATCGCCAGATTACAGTCTTCCTGATAATAAATTCTTGCCATAATAACATTTCCTCCTACAATTCCTGTTCTTTTCTGTTAATCTTGCAACAGCAACTATGTTTAAAGCATCCGCCGGTTTTCCCTCCCGGACCAATGCCCTAGCATACCGATCCCTACGGCAGGTAACGAATATCCTCCGCCCCCCTGGACAATCCTGTAAGACCCGTCCTGGCCAGCTCCAAAATCTCATAGTCCTCCAAAAGATTGATCAAAGCATCCAGCTTCGACTGATCACCGGTAAGCATCACTGTCAGAGACTCTTTTCCCACATCCACGATAGTGGCCCTGAAGATATCCGAGATAGCACTGATAGCCTGGCGCTGGGCCGCGTTAGCCCGCACCTTCACCATAATCAGTTCGCGGTACACCGATCTTCCCGGTTTTAACTCCTTGATGTCCCGCACATCCTCCAGCTTGCGCAGCTGTTTCTCGATCTGCTCCAATATTTCCTGATCACCCGTGGACACCACAGTCATGCGGGAATATCTTTCATCCGCTGTCACTCCCACCGTCAGACTCTCGATATTATAACCTCTGCGGCTGAAAAGACCAGCCACGCGGCTCAGAACGCCGGCGGTATTGTCCACCAGCAATGATAACACAATCCTGTCCATAAATATTCCTGCCTTCTTCCTGATTATACGTATCTCTAATCTTATCAATGAGATTCCTGTTTGTCAACTATATAATAGGAATACATATTATAAATTCAGGTTATGAACAGTCGTGTCTTTTAAACAGTATTCCCACTGCTTGTTTCTGAAAAAGTGCAGAAAATCCGTAGCATTACCGCCCGGGTTGTGTTAAACTGTACAGGACAAAAAGAAAGTGCTTACATTATGAAAGGAAGGTTTACCATATGGCGTTACATGTTATGGATGAGGCGAACCGCTGCCTTGGCTGCAAAGTACCTCAGTGTCAGAAAGGCTGCCCCATCGCCACCCCGATTCCTGAGATTATCAAGCTGTTAAAAGACAACAGACTGGACGATGCGGGAAGAATCCTTTTTGAAAATAATCCTCTGACCACCGTGTGCAGTCTTGTGTGCAACCACGAAAATCAATGCGAAGGCCACTGTGTCCTTGGAAAGAAAGGGGCTCCCGTCCATTTCTCCACCATTGAAAACTACATTTCCTCAACCTATGCCAACAAGATGACCGAAGGCCCCAAGCCCTCCAACGGCATGAAAGTCGCCATCATCGGTTCCGGTCCTGCCGGAATCACCATCGCTATCATACTGGCCAGGTACGGGTATGATGTGACCATCTTCGAGGGCAAAGATAAGATCGGCGGCGTGCTCCGCTACGGCATCCCCGAATTCCGTCTTCCCAAATCGGTTCTGGACGACCTGAAATACCGGCATCTGGATTTAAAAGGCATTAAGTTCCGCCCCAACACCCACATCGGAGGCGCCATCGGCGTGGACGATCTGTTCCGGGACGGCTACAAGGCGATCTTTGTGGGCACCGGCGTGTGGAAGCCCAACGCCCTTCACATCAAGGGTGAGACCTTAGGTCATGTCCATTTCGGCATCAATTACCTAAACAATCCTGACAGCTACAATTTAGGACAGCGGGTCGTCGTCATCGGAGCCGGCAACGCCGCCATGGATGTGGCAAGGACCGCCGTCCGCAAAGGAGTCAGAGAGCTTACCTGTTTCTCCCTCACCAAAAAGGTGGCCGCCAGCCATCACGAATTCAGCTATGCCCAGCTGGAGGGCGTACAGTTTGAATACAACAAGGCGCCTGTGGAGATCACCGATGAGGGTGTGATTTTTAAAGATATTATAGAAAATGAGGATGGCAGCTTTGCCGATGTCCCGGATTCCCAGAAACTCTACCCTGCCGACAGTGTGATCATCTCCATCAGCCAGGGACCCCAGAACCGGATCGTGAACACCACCGAAGGCCTGGAGGCCAACAACCGGGGCCTTCTGGTGGCCGACGAGACAGGCCACACCACCAGGCCCGGCATCTTCGCTTCCGGCGATGTGGTCAACGGAGCCCGCACCGTGGTGGAAGCTGTGGCACACAGCAAGACAGTGGCTGAATCCATGCATCAATATATGCAGAGCCTACCCAAGGAGGACCTATGAAATCATCTAATGAACTGCGCACTCTGCTGCGCTCTGTCGACCACAAAAGCTATCCCGCCTACAAATCTCTGGCCGGAAGCTATCAATTTGGAAACTTTATGCTTTCCATCGACCATGTACAGGGGGACCCTTTCGCCTCCCCCTCCAGCCTCCATGTGGAGATACTTCACAGAGACGCTGGTTTCCCGGCGGCTTACTTCGAAAAAGCGCCTGCCCGCATCGCCCTCCAGGACCATCTCACCAGAAAGTTCGCGTCCTGGTTTGAGGACTTCAACTTCAAGGCAAAAGGCTCCGGCAAGAGCGGACTGCTGTCCATCACCCGGTGCGGACAGGAGGTTCTTGAGAGAAGCGCCTGCCAGATCACGGACCAGAAGATCGTCGCCCGTTTCCATGTGGGCTTTCCTGCCTTCGGCCGCACCATCAACGCAGGCGAGCTGGAAAAGATCCTGTTCGACTTTCTCCCCCGCTGTGTGGAGAACAGTCTTTTCTATAAAAAACTGGATCAGAAAAAGGTGGAACAGGCCGTGTTTCTCTCCGAGGACCAGGAGTTCATCCGCACATACTTAAAAGAGCACAGGCTGGCGGCATTTGTAGCCAACGGCTCCGTTCTCCCCAGAAAAAGCGGTGTCTCCGACCTGCCTATGAAAGGCAGCGTCGCTTTCTCATCCCCCGCTTCCATGGAGACTGCCATTGTTCTCCCCCACGCCGGAACCATAAAAGGCATGGCCATCCCTCAGGGCATCACCCTGATTGTAGGCGGCGGGTACCACGGCAAATCCACGCTTCTGGAGGCCCTTCAGATGGGCGTGTACAACCATATCGCCGGGGACGGGCGGGAGTACGTGGTCACCGACGATACGGCTCTGAAACTTAGAGCCGAGGACGGCAGAGCTATCCGCCAGGTAGACATTTCCATGTTTATCAAAGACCTGCCCAACAAAAAGGACACTTGCTGCTTCTCCACGGAGGATGCCAGCGGAAGCACCTCCCAGGCGGCAGGAGTCATCGAAGGTATCGAGGCGGGAGCCAGACTTTTTCTCATCGACGAGGACACCTCCGCCACCAACTTTATGGTCCGGGATGAATTTATGCAGCAGGTGATCAGCCGGGAAAAGGAACCCATCACCCCGTTTCTGGAACGTGCCAGAGACCTGTATGAGAAAGCCGGCGTCTCCACGATCCTGGTGGCTGGAAGCTCCGGAGCCTTTTTCTATATCGCGGACACGATCCTGCAGATGGACTGCTATCATCCCGTTGACATCACCGATGGTGTAAAAAAACTGTGCAAAGACCACACTGCCCCCAGAATCCAGGCGCCCGACTTTTGTATTCCTGACTTTGACAGACGCCTGCCGCCTGCAAGATGTCAGGGCAGCTCCGGCGGAGACCGGGGTTACGGGCGGGGAAGAGGCGGCAGCGCGGGGAGAGGTTCTGACAACCGTCATGAGCACATGAAGATCAAAACCTTTGGCCGGGACTCTTTCGCCCTGGACAAAGAGACCGTGGATCTCAGATATGTGGAGCAGCTTGCAGATTCCGAACAGCTCAACGCCCTGGCTCATCTGTTGCGCCAGGGAGCCGAACAGGTGCTGGACGGCAAAAAGACGGTCCGTCAGACAGTGACATGGCTCTATGACACACTGGAGAAAAAAGGCTGGGAACCCTTCTGCTCCTCCTATGTCCCCTGTGGTCTGACAAAGCCCCGTATCCAGGAACTCTACGCCTGCCTCAACCGATACCGGGGCTAACCCTCATCCTCAGTGCCGCTCCCAAAAGTGGGTCTCCCACAGGGCCGGCATCTCCGTCTTGTCCGCCATGCTCTCCAGAACCCTGACCGGGACATATCTCTCCCGCTTCTGGTTTCCGGAGAGCATTTCTTCACGGGAAGTCTCCTTTTAGTCAAATGATACCACCGCTTTGTTACGGTCTACAGCTCCACCTTCGGCAGCTTTGCAAAAGATTTTGCCAGTTCCTCATCTGTGGGTATATAGTCTGACATCTGACCGTCATTAAATTTCTGATAGGCCACCATGTCAAAATACCCTGTCCCTGTCAGGCCGAAGACGATATTCCTGCTCTCGCCTGTCTCCTTGCACTTCAGAGCCTCGTCGATGGCCACCTTTATGGCATGACTGCTCTCGGGAGCGGGGAGAATTCCCTCCACCTTGGCAAACATCTGAGCCGCCTTGAACACTTCCGTCTGCTCCACGCTTCTGGCTGTGACAAGCCCCTGGTCATACAGTTCGGAAACCACGGAGCTCATCCCGTGATACCTCAGGCCTCCCGAATGGCTGGCAGACGGGATGAAGCTGCTGCCCAGCGTGTACATCTTGGCCAGAGGACACACCTTTCCCGTATCACAGAAGTCATATGCATAGACACCTCTTGTAAGGCTGGGGCAGGACGCCGGCTCCACGGCGATAATCTCGTAATCCGCCTCTCCTTTGAGCATCTGACCTACAAAGGGGGAGATGAGCCCGCCAAGATTGGAGCCGCCCCCGGCGCAGCCGATGATAGTGTCTGCCTTGATGCCATACTTGTCCAGGGCCGTCTTAGTCTCCAGGCCGATGATCGACTGATGCAGCAGAACCTGGGTCAGCACAGAACCCAGCACATAGCGGTAACCTTCCTGGCTGACAGCCGCCTCCACAGCCTCAGAGATGGCGCAGCCCAAGCTTCCTGAAGTCCCCGGGAATTCGGCGTTGATTTTCCGCCCTACCTCCGTGTCCATAGACGGGGACGGGGTTACTCTGGCGCCGTAGGTGCGCATCACTTCCCGGCGGAAAGGCTTCTGCTCATAAGAGCATTTCACCATATAGACCTGACAGTCCAAGTCAAGATAAGCGCAGGCCATGGAGAGGGCCGTTCCCCACTGTCCCGCTCCTGTCTCTGTGGTCACTCCTTTGAGCCCCTGCTTCTTGGCGTAGTACGCCTGGGCGATGGCGGAATTCAGCTTGTGGCTTCCAGATGTGTTGTTGCCCTCAAACTTATAGTAGATATGCGCCGGAGTCCCCAGCTTTTCTTCCAGACAATAGGCCCTCGTGAGAGGTGACGGGCGGTACATCCTGTAGAAATTCCGAATTTCGTCAGGTATGTCAAAGTAGGCCGTCGTGTCATCCAGCTCCTGCCTGGCCAGCTCCTCGCAGAAGATACCTGACAGTTCCTCCAGAGTGATGGGTTTTAAAGTTTCGGGATTGAGAATCCGGGCAGGCTTTTTCTTCATGTCAGCCCGCACATTATACCACTGCTTTGGCATCTCCTGCTCTTCCAGATAAATTTTGTAAGGGATTTCCTTCTTCATGACGTTTTCTTCCTTTCTTTGAATATTTTTGAGAAATAAAAAACTCCCATCCTTTGAATCATCAATAGGACAGAAGCTGTTTCTGCGGTGCCACCTAAATTCATCCTCAAGCTCGTCTTGAGAATGCCCTCTTTATCGTGTACTTCCATACACTTCTGCTATAACGTGCAGCCACGTCTCACCTACTCCCCTAGTTTCAGCTCGCCCTCACGGGTCCATTCCCTGTATTTCCCATCGCCGCAATCTCACCGCCTGCAGCTCTCTGTCCATGTTCCCAACAGGTACTCGTCCCGGTCATCGGTTTTCAGTTATTAACTTGTGAATAGAATATCTTAAATTTTCGGAAAAGTCAAGGAGTTTTTTTGAATCCTTGCTATTTTTGTGACTTTGTGATAAAATAACAGATAACAACAGACATTTCCTACTTAGCCGACTCAGGAGGAAAACACCGATGAAGAACGAAAAATTAATCGCGTTCATGAACACAAAGGGAATCAGCAGAGCACAGCTGTCAGCTTTGTCAGGGATCTCCGCCACCACCCTCAATCGAATCATTAACGGTCAGGTTCTTCATGTAAAAACCACACAGATGCAGGCTATCGCCAAAGCCCTGGGCACGGATGTCCATTCGGTTTTTGACAGCGCCCCCGTCCAGCTGCCCCTCTCGCTGGCTATCCGCCCCGACGAAGCCGGCAGTTCTCTCACCAAACTGTTAAGCCCCGACGAGTCTCTCCTGCTTTACTGGTATCAGAATGCCCTGGAGGAAGGACGGAACACCATCTTAAGCAGGGCTCAGGTAGAATTTCACAAGGCGCAGATGGAGATCTATCATCGGGCAGACGGAATTAAGAATACCAAGAAGAAATCCGAACCCTACGAACAGCTGACTCTGAATTTTGCCGGGGCCAAGTCCGACGTTTCTTAGAGAACAGACGTTCGGGCTTTACGGCGTCAGCGCGAAGATCCGCTCCGTGTTCTCCTTTGCGTGCCTGATCAGGTCTTCCTCCGACACCTCCATGTACCTGGCCAGTTCTCTGGCCACATAGACGATATTCCCGGGTATGTTGGTTCTTGCCAGTCCCTGCACATTTCTTGGTGTCAGATAAGGGGCATCTGTCTCTATAAGAATCCGGTCAAGAGGGATGCTTTTCACCGCCTCCCTCACTTCTTTTGCCCTTCTGTCATCGCAAATCCAGCCAGTGATCCCGATATTGAACCCCATGGAAAGATATTTCTCCAGCACCGTCCTGTCCCCTGTAAAACAGTGTACCACAGACCGTCTGCATATCTCCCTGTGTCTCTTGAATCTTCTCGTGAACTCGTCGGCGGCGCTTCTCTCATGGAGAAACAGCGGTTTGTTCAGTTTTTCGGCGAGAACAATATGTTTTTCCAGACAACGGATCTGGTTCTCTTTTGTAGAGAACATCCGATCAAAGTCCAGGCCGCACTCCCCCACAGCCACAATCCGGGGGTTTGTCGTCACGATCCTCTCGATCTCCCGAAAGTCCTCCTGTCTGGCGGAATCCGCATTGTGAGGATGAATTCCAGCCGTCCCGAAAACCCGATGGTTTCCGGTAAATTCATGGATCTTCCTGTTTTCCTTTGAATCCGTGCCTGTAAGAATACAACACACTCCTGCCTTCTCGGCGTCTGCAACGACGGCCTCCGGATCCGGAAACTGCCTGCAGAACAAATTCAGCCCAATGTCATAATATCTGATTTCCATCTCTTCCTCCTTTATACACTCATGATTTCTCAGCCGCTTTCTCAATAACCTTCCGCCGAAAAGACAAAGCGGTTGCTGTCCTCAAAACTGTCTCTCAACATGGCGTAAATCTCATCCATCTCCTTGCTGTCAGGCAG
Source organism: uncultured Hungatella sp. (assembly GCA_949879795.1). Taxonomy (GTDB): domain Bacteria; phylum Bacillota; class Clostridia; order Lachnospirales; family Lachnospiraceae; genus UBA3402. The sequence goes on along the minus strand of CATLBR010000022.1, from coordinate 16,986 downwards.
ATACCGCTCCCAGTTTTTGAATCCCTGAGTCTGCTCTGCCTCTGACCGGTCAAGCTCTACACCCGCGCAGTAGCCTGTATAGAGATCCGCGTACAGCCAAGCCATGGAATCCGCGATGTCCTCCGGAAGATCGATCGTGCTTTTTTTCACCTGCTCTTTTATAAGCTGATGAATATAATTCCTCTGATATTCAGAAAAATGCAAAAGATTTTCGTCAGTAACCCCTGTCCTTTCAGCCCAGGTACTTACATCCGCCTGGCGGGTGCGATAGTCTACGGTTCCATCCTCCGTCCAGGACACAATCCCGTACTGACAGGGCGGAATACTGAAGGCATCGCTGACGATCTCATAGATTCCATACCCCTCTGCCCCAGGTTCCTTCTTATGTTTTTTCACTCTCTGAAGATGAAGATGGCCGCTGATATACAGAGGAATCTGATATCGCTCCAGAAGCTCTACCACCTCCCCGCTGTTTTCCATAACGCACATGGTGGTAAACATGCGGCTTTCCTGGAGCAGATTGTGGTGTCCCAGGACGACCATCTGGATTTCCTGCTCCGCAGCCGCCTCTAGATTCTCCTCCATCCACCTGTAAGTCTCCTGCCTTATAGCTCCGTCCACAAGGTTCACCGGGTCATACTGGGCAGTGTCCAGAAGCATAAGCCATAGGTTTTCTCTCAAAGGATATATATAGCTGAAGGAGGACTCATCCCTGCTCACTGCCTGATCCCGCCCGAATACCTCATAGATATTCCCGTATTCCTCAGGGGAAACCCCATCCGTTCCCTCCGGCTCTTCTCCAAAATAGAGGCGGGCGTTTGGGTTGTTAATGTCATGGTTGCCCGGGATCACCAGAACCTGGATTCCCGTTTCCTGAAGCCTGGCCAGTTTTTCAGCCAGTTCCTCATGATTGACCCTCTCTCCGTCCATAGTGATATCCCCTGTCAATATCAGGGCATCCGGCTTCTCCTGTGAGGCCTCCCACAGAACTGTGTCAAGTATATCCGGCAGATATCTCACCACCTTGCCGTCACATCTTCCCACAAACCGGTCAAAAGCCGCCCCATAATCTGTCATGGAAGCCGACATGTAGTGAAGGTCCGACACCAGCCAGACCGACGGCAGAGACTCCTCCTGCGCAGGCGGGAGAGGAGTGTAAGGAGGAACCTGATACTGCCATACAGGTGTTTTTCTGGTCTCTCTGCCAGTCTCCTCCCCCTCTTGTGACGGCTCCTCCAGGGACACGCTCTCCACATCCCCTGCAGCAGAACCGGTTTCTCTATCTTCAGTCTGTCGGCTGTCCCCGGTACTCTCCTCCGTTCCCTGGTCCTGTCCGATCTTTTCCTGTGTCTCTTCCTCCACTACGGATATAGCTATATGGTGCTCACTCCCATCTCTCTGCCAAAACCGTCTAAATTCTGATACCAGTCCCAAAACGACGGCAATCAGACACACAAAGGATACCGCCATCAGAACTCGTTTAAATATCATTTTCATCTGCCTGTTCTCTTTCTCGCCAAAATTCACAAACAACATATCTGTCATTATACGAGCCAATAGCAGTTTGGTCAAACATTATTTATAATAGGTTGCAGAGGTTTCAATTTGGTGATTATTTCTATAAATTAGGTTATTTTAACCTTGTTTTTTGACAATTTAGGTTATAAAACAACCTTTCTTTGCGTTATCTATTTCTATAGGTTATGCAAAACCTATAGATCATATTGCATTAAAAGGTTGCCCTCTTCTCTCTCCCACAGACACTGTCTGAACTGTTGCCATGAAAAAATTGACAGCACATTCTTCCCATGATAGAATTAAATGGAAAAATATTACAAGGGGGTATACTGTTATGGGATTTCCAAAAGGATTTTTGTGGGGCGGCGCGGTAGCTGCCAATCAGTGTGAAGGGGCATATCTGGAAGACGGAAAGGAATTATCTGTGCCCGACATGCTCCTGGGAGGCGATGTTAATACACCAAGGACTTTCCTTCCCGTGTCTGACCCGAACGCATTTTATCCGAGCCACGAAGCCATTGACTTCTATCATCATTACAAAGAAGATATCGCGCTTTTCGGAGAGATGGGATTCAAGTGTTTCCGCCTTTCCATCAACTGGGGCAGGATTTTCCCCAACGGGGATGACGAGATGCCCAACGAGGCAGGATTAAAGTTTTATGATGATGTGTTTGACGAGTGCAAAAAGCATGGCATCGAACCTCTGGTTACTCTCTGCCACTATGAGATTCCCTGGAATATCGTGACTAAGTACCACGGTTTCTCCAACCGAAAAACTATCGACCTGTTTGTGAAGTACGCCGTCACATGTTTTGAGCGCTACAAAGACAAGGTAAAATACTGGCTGACATTCAACGAGATCAATATCCCCTGCATGGGGGAAGGCGGCATCGGCAACCTCTACGGTCTGGGACTTATGGACGACAGCGATATCGCAGCCACGGAGCCCATCAAACTCAGCCAGCTGAAGTCCGACCCCCAGTCAACCTTCGAAGCTCTTCACAATGAGTTCGTCGCAAGTGCTCTGGCTGTTCAAAGGGGACACGAGATTAATCCTGACTTTATGATCGGAAACATGATCGCCCACGTGACCCTCTATCCTCTCACACCAAACCCGAAAGATATCTTTGCCAGCTATGTGGAGGATAATTTCAAGAACAATATCTGCGGTGACGTACAGATCCGCGGCGAATATCCCACCTTCGCCTACAAATATTTTAAGGACCACGGTATCGACACTTCCTTTATCACGGATGAGGACAAGGAGACTATCAAGAACGGTGTTGTAGACTTCTACACCTTCTCCTACTATATGTCCAACTGTGTCACCACCGACGGCAGCGCTGAAAAGACGGCAGGAAACATGTCTGTAGGCGCAAAGAATCCGTATCTAAAGGCCTCCGACTGGGGCTGGCAGATCGATCCTCTGGGACTGCGCTACACTTTAAACGTACTTCATGACCGCTATCCCCATACACCTCTGATGGTGGTAGAGAACGGTTTCGGCGCTTTTGACAAGGTGGAGGAAGACGGCGCCATCCACGATACCTACCGTATCGACTATTTCCGTGAGCATATCCGCTGTATGGGCGATGCCATCGAGGACGGCGTACCTCTGATCGGCTACACAACATGGGGTCCCATCGATCTGGTCTCCGCGGGGACAGGCCAGTACGCAAAACGCTATGGTTTCATCTATGTAGACCGCCACGACGACGGCACCGGCGATTTCTCCAGAAGCAGAAAAGACTCTTTCTTCTGGTACAAGAAGGTCATCGAAAGCAACGGGGAAGATTTAGATTAAAGCAAAAAACTCAGAAGTGAGCAGAGGAAGGCTGTATCCCGCTGAAGAATACAGCCTTCCTCCATGTATAGAAACTGTGGAATAATCATTCATCTTCTTCCTTCGGCGTCCAGGCATTGCCGAAATTCACATCCTTGAACAGGGCGGCAAGTCCCGTGATCTGCTTCAGACGCAGAATCTCATCTCTCTCCATCCCCAGATGTCTGGAAATCCACGCGTCGGACCGTCCCAGATCATGAAGCTCCTTTACTATATTGCTCATGAGATCCACCGTATGGCTTCCTCTCGCCCGATTGTGACGCACGGTGCTGGCCATGCGCTGATCCAGAGGTTTGTCGATCACAGACACCGGCAAAAGCCCTTTCTCCCTCTCATAGATATCCGGATACTCCTTTATAATCCGATATCTGTGAAATCCGTCCACAATCACATAGCTGTCTTCTTCTCTGTCATAATAACACACCACCGGCATGGTATATCCGTCCGCTTTGATGCTCTCATACAAAAGTTTCATCTCCGGCGGGGCAACCTTATTGGGGTTGTATGTATTTGGTTTGATCTTTTCTACCGGAACCGGAATCACATGATAGGCAGGACTCTTATACTCCATACTCTACCTCCTCAAGGCTTTCGTATTTTTTCCGAATCTCATCCACATACTTCTGCTGCTGTCTGGTTATACCAAATCCCATGAAACGGCATGTGTGGTCATTTTTCAAAATGCAGTAACACATTCTCTTCCAGCTGGGGATATCCTTGCTGGACTTTATGTCATCTGTGTGGTCAGGAATCTTTTCCAGGAATATAACCCTGGACTTCTTGTTCAGTGTGTAGTTTGACAGACCGTTTCTTCGGATTCTGTAGCCATGTTCTTCCAGTTCCTTGATCGTCTCCTCATCCAGTCCCCCTCCTGTCCTGTGCCAGAAATCGATGGATGTATTGAATTTTTTGATGTAATTGTTCCTCAGCCTCACAGGAAGAGTATCGAGAAGAAACATGGTATAGCTCTTCCATGTATGTCCTTTGGGCAGTGTGATATTCCGATATCCCATGGCCTTGGTTCTTCCGTAAATGCTGGTAAAATTGGCCCCCTGAACCCGTCCTACCAACTTGATCCAGATCTCAGGGTCGATGACACGGTACAGATTCAGAGCGTCTTTGGAATAGTCATTAAACGGGGAAGCCACCCGCATCTGAGAAATACTGAGTCCCGCCATATAGTACAGGTCATACAGCCGGTTGTAGTCATAGCCAAACATATAGTTGGCATGCCACACGTCTCTGGAGGACCAGTCATACATGGGGGAGGCGCACCATACATCCTTAAACATCTTTCCTATCCAGCACTGCCCATGATACCCGTATTTCTTGTTGACAAAACCGCTGTACCTCTGAAGAGATTCATTGGCCCGCATCCCCAGAAGGCACACCGTCTTTCTGTCTCCGTGGGACATGCGGTACCATCTGCCAAATTGCTTGGCAAGGTCTTCCTGGTGCATCCGGTATCGGTAAGTAGTGATGGGATTATTTTCCAGATTGATCACATATTTTTTCTTGGGCATCGGTCTCACCCACAGCTCCTGCTTTTTGTCATCCCAGGGATACCAGTACATCTCATAACTGCTGAGAGCCGTTCTTGTAGCCATGGGCAGACACACCCAGTAGCACTCCGCCTCGTCCTTGACTCTCTCGAAAGTTCGCTCAACATACTCGGTGGTCACCGTGTACTGAGCCTCAAAATCCTGGTGGAAAACCCCTATGGCTTTATCCGGGTAATGCTTTCTCCGATAATCCAGCACCATATTCAAAAGCAGCCCGCTGTCCTTCCCTCCAGAAAAAGAGACATATATATTGTCAAACTCATCAAAAATCAGTTTAAGGCGGTCCTGCAAAGCCTCGTATACATTCTGCTCCAAATACTTTCGTACCATTTTTACCTGCTTTCTTTTGTTGATCACTCTGTGCTTCTTGCTGCCCTTTTACGACAAGCTCATAAGTTTCTCTTCTAGCCTGTCACATATCTCTTCTGAACAAATAGAAAATATTAACTAATATGGAAAAATTTGGAAATTACAGACAAACATTTAGCTATTATTATAATAGAGTTATGAAAAGGTGTAAAGTATTAATCTGTTTTCAGTGTCATCCATTTCAAATGTCAAGCATCTGTTTCAAAACATGTCGCTGCAGGCTTTTAGATAAGCACAACAAAAATCAGGGCATATCAGACCAAACAAGACCACATTATTGGCTGCGCACCGTATCATAATCCCAAATCTCACTGGCACTGGCTGACATCACCGGAATCGTCTCCATAACGGCAGCTGTGGCCGTTACAATAACCTTTTTTAACCATCTGTTCATCAACAATTTCCTTCTCCTTTTTAATAACTTCCCAGACATTAAGTCCTTGTTTTAAAAGGGCACTGAAAAAGCCTGGTTCTTTGTTAAAAGAACCAGGCTTCAGTGTCCCCATCAATATGTTATTTCTTAGAACTTGCCAGCCTTCGCCGCTTCCTCGATCGAGACGGTAACACACGCTTTTTCGGCGCTTATTGCCATTTTTGTTACCTCCGCGTTGCCTATTCAGCAATTTTTCTCACTTGCGAGCGCATCTCACGGCATTTTTAGCATAAATCATCAGCTCTCTGCGCCATCGTACACATAGCCGGTTTCTTCCCAAAACTTCATTGGCGATATGTAATAATCGTACTGTGAGCTGCCTTCTTTCTTGAAAGCCACTCCGAATTTCAGAAATCCGAGTATGATTCCCTGGCGGATAAACTGCTGATCCTTTTTCATTACCCTCGCTGCCACCGCTACCGGAACATTTTCGCCGGTAAACTCTGGCACTTTCAAATATACCTTGTTTCTATCCATTTGTCAACGCCTTCCTTTCCTTTGCCAAACTTAATGCCTGCAGGATGTCGTTTGCTTTCTTCTCCCCTATGCCCTTTACCTGGAGGATGGCCTGCGTAATCTCTTCATCAGACAATGTGAAAACCTCCTGCTTTCCAGCCTCATACCCTCTCTTATACAAGTCCTCGCAGAACAAACTCATTTGTCCGTGGTCCATCTTCTTGACATCCTTGTAAGCTTTCCTGTTCAATTCGTATTTTCTCACTCTATCGCCTCCTATAATCCCATCAAGTCCTCGGCAACCGATATATCAAAAGCCGCCTCGAACCAGTGCCATATCTCTTCTCTATGCGTTCCTGCAGGAAAACCGTAGAATTCATCCTCCGTATTTTCCGTTTCCGGATCAATGGCAACACAGCCCAACTTTTCCCATAAATTCTCAATATGCCTCAGCTGAAATAATTCCTCTTCCATATCTGCTAGATCAGCGCCTTCATGTTCTGCCTTGCAATTTATCAAAGCAGACTCCAGTTCTGCTATGCGATCATGTATCTTTCCCATGATTCCTCCTTAGTCCTTCTGGAAACTCCTGAATCAACGGCTCTCCCCATATCTCTGCGAGACTTGATTTCATAAACATCGGTATGTCATATTTCCCGCACTCTTCCAACAGGCTTTCAACCCACGATTTCTCCGGGATAATCTTATCTTTTCTATTTCCGGTCTCAGCACCTACGATAATCCATTCCGGCTTAGGTGCATCTTCATCCATCGGTCCCAGGTCCTCCATAATCGGCTCTACTGACAGAAACCAGTGGAATTTCTTTTCCGTGAACCAGGTGTACCTATCCTCCAGTTTCGTCACTGTGCTGCCAAACCAGAAATTATCAGCCCACGGAAGTCGTCTGTCCTTTTCCAAGTCAATATATCTTCCTGGGCTCTTCGTTAAGAAAATGTAATTGTGCTGTGGTGCCTTTTGGCAGGCCGCAAACACTTCCTCAATCCATGAATCCGGTACCCACGCTCCAAACAAATCCGCCATAGAGCATACAAAAATATTTCTCCCTTTTTTCTTCTCATACTCTCTTAATCTGTATCTGTGGAGTGTCGGCGTAAACTTCACCGGATACGGATTGCCCGCCCTGTTCTTTACCTCTGCACAGTTCAAAGTAGAGCCAGTATTGAGCACCTTAATGTTGGTCCCGTCTATCGTCTCAAAACTTCCGAACCGATTAGCAATGCTCCTGGCATAGCAGTATACGCACCCATGATAACATCCAGTTACCGGATTCCATGTACTGTCGCACCAATCAATCCTTGTCTTTTCCATATTTTCACATCCTTCCTTCGAGGCTTACCCATATCACAGCTCCCTGCGGATGCTGGTATGGGATAGGCTCCGCAAATCTTATGGCATCCTTCAGATACCAGATATGAGGCTCTTCGTATGGCAGGCTGTCAAATTCGCCAGGGATATGATGATATTTCCGGAACATATCGAAATCTTTTCTCAGCAATAGTGAGGACCCCACTATCTCAACGCTCCCCTGTATCATCCCGGTACCGGAAAATATCACCCCTACCCTGCCACGCACCTGCGTTCCTGTGCCACGAATTTCCCACGGCTTTGAGCCGTCCAGTATGAGATTGCCCCAATGTTCTTTGACAATAAAAGCTCTGTCCATCTGTAGCCTCCTATTCTGAGGGAAATTCAAAAACCTTGTTTTGCCGGTATGTTCCTGGTCTGGTGGCCTGTGCCGCAATATCAAAGAAATCTACTGTATAACACTCGTCTTTATATGTCTCGCAAAAATCTTTCAGCACGGTCAGGCACCTTTCCTTTGTCGGATACTCTGCAATTTCTTCAAGGCATCCGTCTGAAATACAGATTGTATGCCGGATTGTCTCTTTCTTTCCTTTGTGATCCACACTTTCTACATATTCCAAAGCATTGAACGCCCTGCCAAACCACAGAATCCTTTCCTTATTTTGACTTACTATCAGCATGGCTTTCCTCCTTAAACAAATCATGGGAGCCTTCGGCCAGCTTGTAATATTCCTCCTTGCTGTATGAAAAACCGAACAAAGACAAAATTTCATCGAACTGCATAACCAACTCTCCGGTTCCCTTGCGGTAGGTCGCATTCCATTCCGCAATTTCCTTATCCGCGACTCCGCTGGCGGCATATATCATCATCTTGTAGAGAAGGCAGATTGCGTCACGCTGCTTTTCATATGCCGCTTTTTCCTCGTCTGACTTATCGTATAAGGAAGTCTCTCCAGTGATGAATTTCAACATTACCTGTTCGCTCATCCATGAGCCACACCGAACCATGACTCCAAACAGGCGCTCCATCACCGCCTCCGGCTTTTCGTTCTCCGGCTTAAACTTCTGCTCGATAGCCAGCTTTATGAAATCTGCCCTCTCTGCAGACATTTCTTTCTGCATGGCCTTGATCTGCCGCTTTCTCTTGTCCTGTGCCTTCTGTTTCAGCTCATACTCGGACAGCTCTCGCTTTTCTTTCCCTTTCTTCTTGATGATTGTAAACGTCCTCCACCAGACCACATAGAACAGCTCTTCCTTCGCTGCCTGCGTCTTGCACCCCAGCTTATCCTTGATCTCCTTATCCAGCTCGAACTCCTTAACCTTTTCCCACTTTCCGCCGTACTGCTCATTCTCGGCGCCTTCCGGAGCAGGCTTGATTCCCTCCGCCTTGCAGAGTTTGATATACGCTTTTTCATGCTCTTTGCGCTTGATTTCCTCGTATGCAGTTCTCGCTTTCTGCGCCAGGTTATTAGAGCTGGTGGACTCCTTCAGTATTTTATCCCTCGTCTTTACATCTGGTATCTTCTCCAGCTCGTACAAATCCTTTAACGACAGCTGGAATCCCTCGTCTTTCTCTTTCTCCTGCAGCACCTTTTGGTTGAGCTTTGCGATATTCAGCCGGTGCTTTACCGTTGTTTTGGAGAAACCGGTCTTTTCTGCGATGCTTTCCTCCGTCTCTCCCAGGTCGAGCATCATCTGGAAACCGTTCGCCTGCTCCCATATCGTCAGATCATTACGCTGCATATTCTCTTCCAGCATAATTGACATCTGTTCCCTCGGTGTCAGATTCTCAGCAATCTGGCAAGGGAACTCTGCAATCCCCGCCTGGGTACCTGCCGCATATCTCCTGTGGCCGATGATTGTCATATATTCTCCCGGCTCTCCCTCCACCGGAATCACCGTCAAATTCTGTAGGATTCCATTCTTCTTGATGGACTCCGACAACTCCGTTAAATCCCCCAGGTCTTTCCTGGGGTTTTCAGGATGCGGTCTGATATGCTCAGCCGCAATATAAATAATCTGTTTCTCTGCCATTCGTTTATCCTCCTATAGTCCGCTGTAATACTCAGCATTTTCTTCCATTTTTTCCTTTAATCCCTCAACACCCCACCCGCAAATCGCAATCAGCATTTCCTCCAGAATATCCGCCTGTTCTGGATGCCTATTGAATACAGATATGATGCCGTTTCCCGCCTTGTCGTAACTGTCTATCTCGCTCTCAATGCAGAAACCGAGCAGGCCTCCCGGCTCCGGATATCCAGATTCTTCTATCTCCTTTACAGCATCCATTACCTTTTTCGCCGTTTGTGTTCCTCTGCTTTCTGCACCCCTAGAATCCACTTCCGTAAATCCCCTTATTGCTCCCGCCAGCTTTGTCGCAAGCGGACTGTAGGGATTGCTCAACCCATTAAGCCTCTCCTGTAATATGCAGATTGCAAACCTCTTATCATCCAGCTCATTCAATCTCTGTATGGTCCATCGTTCCATTGTCAGCCTCCTTTCAAGAACTGGCGGCACAAGGCCGCCGATTCCGTGATATTATGATTTTTTGATGATGAAGCAGACGGGCACCCGAGTCGCAATGGACGCGTTCCAGTGGCCGGCATAGCCGTCGCGGTTGACAGTGCACGCATGCGTCGAACTGCCAGACCCCACAGACGCAAGCCACCAGTAGCACGTATCCTCTCCCTCCGCTGATCCCCTCATTCTGTTCCTGCGGTCCTTGTAGTATTCCAGCTGCTCATACAGCCCTTCATCGCCGTAGCAATCATCCTCGTCAAATACCTCCGATGCTGAAGGCAGGAATAATATTGTTTCATACTCCTTGATCTCGCCCTCGTTGTCCACATACTTCCTTGTGGCTTTGCTGATTACCTGCCGCAAATCATCCGGCAACTTGCCGAACAATTCCAGCATGATCCATTCCTGCACATTGGACTCTTCGATGCCGCCGTCTGTCGTGTCTTTTTTGTTCCACTGGACTGTTCCGCCCAGGCAATCCCGGCTCTCGAACCGCACATACTCGTCCGTCACATCCGTAACCACCATCGTAAAGCCCTGGCCGTCCACCATGCTGCCTTTTTTGTAATCTCCGACCTTGAACTCTGCGCCGGACCTAATTGCTCTGTCGATCTCTTCCCAGGTTCCCTGCAGTTCTCCGCAGGTTCTCACGACTCCCGGCTTTCCGGCATTTGCCGCATCCTTTTCCTGCCGTACCCTTGCGTACCAGGCCATGTCGTTTTTCATCCTCTGCACCAGCTCAGCTTTTGCCTTGATGTTGGCCTCTTCCACTTCCTTGATGTGCTGGTAGAAAGCCTCACGCTCTCTCTGGAGCATCTCCGGATTGCCCTTTACCTTCAGCTCCTCATTCCCTACTCTTACTCTCAATTCCTCCATCGTCTTTCTCCTTTCGCTATTGCGTTTCTATTTATCCAAAAATCTCGTATTTGCGAGATAGTCGGTCAAAAAAATTTACCTGCTGATGAACAGCTTTTCCGTAGCCTGCACCGGATTCTTGTCTGCCTTTATCGTCCTTGATACCGGTTTGCTCCAGATGCACTTAAAATCATCTGGCGCTGCGCTACTGCTTATCAGCACGATATTCTCTACACTGATTTCTCTCACCCACTGCCAAAACTCTCCGTAGTCGAACCCCTTGCTTATTCCATACTCCTTTGTGCCCTCATACGGAGGATCGCAATAGATAACCGCTCCCTGCGTGTTGAGTAACTTATAATCACTGCAGATAAACTCGACACCTTTTAAGTCCTCAGCCTGCTTTATCAGATTTCTCAATGCCTCTTCGTAATAATTCCTAACCCCATCTTCCGTATGCACTATTCCGGCATATCCTCCATCAAAGAACCGGCCATTATAGCTTGCCAGATACCCGATAGCTCCTACATACCATTTTTCATATATGCCGGTCTGCTCATAAAAGCACTTTCTCACTTCTGAGTAATGCTCTTTCGTGACAAATCCTGGCAGTTCTCCGAGCCTATCAAGATTTCTGAACAGTTCTATCAAGTGTTCCTGCTTATCATGAGCAAACCTTCTCTTTGCGTGGATTTTGTCTATGATATTGCATCCGCCACAGAATGGCTCTATGTACGCCCACGGCTGGTTATCATCTATATATTTCTGGATGATAGGCACTATATGCCGGGCAACTTTGCTCTTGCTACCCATGTACTTCAATGCAAATCCCTCCTATGCCGTTGCCAGCTGTTTATTCAGCAGAGCATCAAACATTTTGAAACCGTAGATGAATCCCTGCATTTCTGCCTCGATTGCCACACCGTAAAGGGCATCTTCCAGCCTATTACTTTCCTGTGCTTTCAGCTGGGTGGACTTCATTACCTCGTAGAACTTCTGGTATTTCTCCGTCAGCTCCGTTATCTCCCGGCCCTCTACTGCCGGTCCAGTGATAAAGCGGTTGAACATATCGCAATATTCCTCGTACTCACTTCTCGGCTTTCCCTCCAGGAGAAAACCTCCGCCAGCCCCAGCACTTACGTCCACTTTCTTTTCTGGATGAAAATGCTCCTGGATCGCCTGGTCGAATCTCCTTATGCCGTCTGCAACGCATTTGATTCCACTGCCGTACTTTGCAACCATTCCTCGGTATTCCATACAGGCGCTTTCCGTCATTTCATACATCGGGTATGATTTCCTGTTCTTATGCGAACAGACAAAGGAAGTAAGGAAATACCCTCTCTCTTTTCCGTCTGTTTCCTCCGAACACAGGAACTTTGCTATCTGCTTGAATACTGCAGAATGCGTCCGGCCCAGCGCATCCGCAACTTCACGGCTTGTCATAGTTGCACCCGGCTTTTCCTGCGGCTTTGCCTCCTTTACTTCCGGGGCTTTCAAAACAATCTCCACAATATCGCTCGCCGACACACTCCCTGCAATTCCCTTGATGCAGGCAGCGATTTTTTCCGCATCGTCATGCCCGATATTCAGCCTTATGCTCATGCTGCGCTCTCCTTTCTGAGTAATTCCAATAACGGATGCCACGGTCTTGCCCCACGCAGGCGGCTGATGATCTTTTTCAAATCAACCTCCTGCTTATCCACCCACCGGTAATCCTGGTACTTCTCTGCATTTCTCTCGTTTACCGGCCTGTCGTGAAACCCGTCCGTGATCTTGAACCGCTCCGGCCTCTTTTCATCCTCGTTAAACGCCACATACTGCTTATTCCCATGAACGCAGTAGCCAACAATCTTCATGCGCCCTGCCTCCCCTCGTACCGGTCATGAATGGAAATCGGATATTTTGATTTCGTGATTTCCCTAAACCTGCTGTCCGAGGTATAGAGGAAATTTCCACCCGCCATATACCAGCGCTTAGGGAAATACGCAGGCTTACAGTCAATGTACTGCTCGCCGCAACAATTTCTCCATTCGATATATACGCACTGCCTTATGTCCTCCGGCTCAAACGGTCCTTTCTGCTCTGCCAGGATATATAAATCGCTTGCGTGTGCAGAAATTCCGTTGTTGGTACAATCCCCCAGCTTGCTGTCCCGGTACACTCCAGCCATAAGACAGCTCTCAATGTCGAAGTTTGAGTGCATCCAGTCCTGCACTTCATCCCGGTACTTGCATCCAGACCATACCTCTCCCATATACACCAGCTCGTTATCAAACTTCTGGACGGTCCAGTAGTCATCGCCTACCGGAAGTACCGCCTGCAACTGGATGTACTCTTTTCTTTCTCCGTCATACGCCACTTTCTTAACGCATGTCGGATTGCCTTTCTCAGATACGCTATGCTGCTGGATGAACTTTTCCAGCGCCTTTTCTGCATACCCTTCCGGGACATCCTCCGGATCAGCTGCCACATCCCCATGCTCCAGCACCCCGTACTTGTTGGAAATCTCCATCCATGTACCCTCAATGTGCAGAACAAAGCCATCTTTTTCTACCCGCATTGTCATTCCTCCTGTTCTCTCTTTCTCTTTTCGCTTTCCCGTCTTTCTGCTAATACCACATAGTCTCCGATATGGTAGCCATTGATGATGTTTACCGCCTCCAGCTCCGTGAGATTGCACCTGGACTGTAATTCTACCCTCAGCTTTCGTCTATCTCCGATGTCCTGCAGACCATTTGGAGGCAGAAGTCTCGCCCTGTCTCTGTATTCAATTGCGATTTTCCTGGTAAGAACTTCTGCCATTGCCTAAACCCTTTCTACATAATCAACGCTGTTTGTCTGGAAACCATTCTCAGCACAAAAACCAATCCAACATTCCAGCAATTCCGGAAGATCATGTGCATCAAACTGCGTTTCATCGCCGTCATTGAACCCTATATTGTAGGTACTGCCTCCTGCCTGGACGACGACTGCGGCTGCTTTTGACAATGTCATTGTCCTGCCTCCTGCATTTCTTCCAGCTTTTTGATAACCAGCTTTAAGGAATACCTGGCATTATCCGTAAGCTGCCTCTGCCATGCTGACTGACTCGGCGCCCAGCGGAAACCATTGCTCTTCAATACCTCCCGCACTTCCGGCTCCGGCTTTCCGTCAAAGAACAGCTGGAGCCTCATTGCCTCCGTATTCTCAACGATCTTGAAGAACTGATTTTCTGTTTCCAGCGTTCCCCTTTCCTTCGTGGCCTGCAGCTCCTTTATGCGCCCCTCTATCCGGTGAATGTTGGCATTATTGTTCTGCAGGGCATAATCCGGATAGCCAACCCTCCCACAGAAGTCCGGCTCGCGTAGCTCCTTGATCTGCTTTTCTGAGTACCCCATGATTCTCAGCTGCTCATTGCCTTTCTCCGTATCTTTCAAGCGGACAGCCTTATTCGCCGCTTTCATGCGCTCCTGCATATCTTTCAGATTTTCCAGCTTTTCTTCCAGCTTTTCGATTGCGTCCTCGTCACTGGACTTAATCAGTTCCTTTCCGTGCAGGATGCTCTCCATCTTGCTGAGGATGCCCTGCGTCTCATTGAAAAACTGATGATTCTTGTCCCACGCCTGGTTCTGCTTTTCCTTTTTTCTTACAGGAAAATTCCCGGCTCCGGAAATCATCACAGACGGACACATACACCCGATATGTATATCCCGGTTCGTGTACTCTGCCATCCTCTTCGAGTACCTGGCCGCCATGCTATATACCCGGTCTGCCTGATCCGGCCTTGCTGCCGCAATCTTATCTGCCAGTTCATAGGCCCGGTCAACATATCCCTTGTACTCTGCTGTCTTGCTGTCCTCCTTGTAATCGCTGAAGGACATCATCTGGTGCGCTGTCCTGGCCGCTGCCTCGTTGATACTGTAGTAAACTCTCTCCATTACTTTTCCTCCTGTTCCCCGCAGTAGCACTCTGCCATTGCGATACACTGATAATACATTTTCTTTTCTTCCAACGATGCCCCGCTGATGTCCTTTGTCACCAGCTGGCAAGCGGAGCACCTAGCGCATTTCTTTTCGCTTACCGGATAATTCATGCTGTTTCCTCCAATCTTTCTCTGCGCTTTACCATGCGCACATCGCATTTTCCATATGCCTGCAGGTTCTCCCGGTATTCCCGGAGAGAACGCTTTGCATCTTCCCTTGTGTATTCGCTGTTCTCCACTTCCCAGCCGTAGCCGTAATTCGTTTCGATATCCCAGCGATCCCTTGTCTTTCTCTGATATGCCATACCTACACCACCTTTAATGAAATAATGATATGCTCCGGCGTGAAACTCTTGTCGCTGTCATACAAGGTACAGATACCGCTTTCAAACCTCCAGAATGCTGCCTTACTCCAGCCCAGGTATGAACCCCTGCCATTGTTTGCCAGCGTTTCACGGCTGTCCGGCTGATCCGGAATGATGCTGTAGAACCCTGTGCTGTCAGCAACATTCACTCTCCTGCGCTGTCCTACGCATCCCTGCCGGGCATGAGCGACAATTTCAAACTCTGCCCCCTTTACAAGCGCTCTTTTCAACTGTGCCAAATTCTTAATCATGCTTTTCCTCCTATTCCCATCCCGGCCGGCAATCTTCCGGAGCCGCCCACGGATGTTTTGCTATGTATCTCGCAGAGACTTCGCCCCTCCAGGCTCTCATCGTAAACCGATCATTCATCAGAATGTTGAACCTGGTGGTACCCATGAGTGCTTTTAAGCTGTCCCGTAAGGTGCAGAGTTCTTTTCCGATTTCCTCTGACCGCTGATGAATACTGCTGCCTACCGCAACTCCACCGCCACACCACATAGCATCTTCTGCCATCAGCATCGCCTCGCATTCCAGTCCGTCGTACTCTGCGAATTTCTGTAATTCCGTCCTCGTCCATTTGATTTTCTGGTGCATTCTCAGCATATAGCCACACTCCTTTTCGATTATGCGTTTCCATTCCACTCCTTTAGCTCTCATCTGCGAGATTTTGGAGTAAAAAAATATACCCTTCTCCAATCCAGACCTCTGAGTTCCTGTGTCTTATGCTACCTCCTTCATAAAAGCCTTTGCTTCAGATAAAGTGTGCAGGCATCTAACCTTGTCCCACGTCTTACCGTTAAATTTCTGAACTGCATATGGATAAAAGCCCTTATCTGCTGCATCTTTCATAATTCTTACGTTCCCATCCGTCCAAGTCTTAAAAAATCTGCCTGTTTCAATCTTCATAACTGCTACCTCCGCAAGTGCTTTATTTGTTGTTTGATTATGTATATATTATACTTCGCAACTGCGAGTTTGTCAATAGTTTTACTTCTCAAAATGCAAATTTTTTCAGATTTTTCTCAGGATAATCTCGTAACCAAGAGCCTTCGCCATCCGGTAAAAGCTGTCGTATCTCATGTTCACAGTTCCCCGATTCAGCGTTTGGCTGATATTCTGCCTTACGCATCCCATCTTCTCCGCAAGCTCTTTCTGGTTCACATCCTCCCTCTCCATGATCTGCCGAATGGTGGCCGCTGCGTTTTCTCCACTCAGCTCTCCTTTCAGTTTTTTCACTGCCTCCTGGAGAGCCACCGTATCAATCCTCCATATATCTTCCGGATCATCCTTGTCTATCATGCTTTCACAATGCTCTGCCAGACTTTCCAGCTGTCTTATGATTTCCCCTATAGGCATACTCAATTCCGCACCTTCTTTCCTCTCCTTTGTCGCGCCGCTACTTTTACTTTTGCAATCGCAACGCCCGCCTTTGTAAATTCTGCATTGGAGAACCTCAGATTACTTCGATTCAGCTCCAGGTTCTCCTTGTTGTCTATCAGTACCAGATTATCAATATCGCAATTATCCTTATCCCCATCCAGGAAACTTACCATCTTGCCCTCCGGGATCGGGCCGTTATGATCTTCCCATACTTTCCGGTGGACGAACTCGAATCGCTCCCGCTGCGTTCCCTGCTCCTGCACTTTCCGAACGAGATAACCGTCAGTGGTATGTGTGTACTCTCCGACCTCCATGTGATTTGCAGGAACATTTCCTTTGCGAAACATTGTATCCTTGCATTTTTCATACTGCTCCGGACTCATTTTCTTCCCTTTAT
>CATLBR010000021.1 GCA_949879795.1 uncultured Hungatella sp. | reverse complement strand
CGCAGGGTGATAGAAAGAACAAAAAGAACAAAAGTTCGATTTCACATCTATACAAATTTAACGATTTGTGGTAAGATAAAAAAGCTCTTTAGTGCTGCCACGTCCGTATAGAATTACGGAGGTGCGCCAAGTTGCAAAAACAGCAAATTGTGAACGGGATTCGTCGTGGGCCTGTTTTTCCCTGATTTGAGTAAAAGCCACGACGAAAATAAAATGTTCCACGACGAATTTTTGTCCGATACGCGTCTTTTTTTACTATGAATTTTGGAGGTGGTATTTGTGCAAACTGCACAAAAAATGTTCGAACTTCACAGCGAATACCAGCCCACCGGAGACCAGCCCCAGGCCATAGAAGCCCTGGTCAAAGGGTTTCAGGAAGGCAACCAATTCCAGACTTTACTGGGGGTTACGGGTTCCGGGAAGACCTTTACCATGGCGAATGTGATCGCACAGCTTAACAAGCCCACTTTGGTAATAGCGCACAATAAGACATTAGCGGCACAGCTCTATGGTGAGTTCAAAGAGTATTTTCCGAGTAACGCGGTAGAATACTTTGTGTCCTACTACGACTACTATCAACCCGAGGCCTACGTCCCCTCCACGGACACCTACATCGAGAAGGATTCCGCCATCAACGACGAGATCGACAAGCTGCGCCACTCCGCCACGGCGGCGCTGTCGGAGCGGAGGGATGTGATCATCGTGTCCTCCGTGTCCTGTATCTACGGTCTGGGAAGCCCCATCGACTACCAGGAGATGGTGATCTCCCTGCGGCCCGGGATGGAGAAAGACCGGGACGAAGTCATCCACAAGCTCATCGACATCCAATATGACAGAAATGATATGGATTTTCACCGGGGAACCTTTCGGGTCAGAGGGGATGTGGTGGAGATCTTTCCAGCCTACTCCGGGACAGAGGCTTATCGGGTAGAGTTTTTTGGGGATGAGGTGGAGCGGATCACCGAGATCGACGCCCTCACAGGGGAGGCGAAAGCCCAGCTGGGCCATGTGGCCATCTTCCCTGCCTCCCACTATGTGGTCCCCAAGGAGAGGATGGAGGAGGCAGCCAAAGAGATCCTGGCGGAGATGAAGGAGCAGGTTGTTTTTTTTAAGAGTGAGGACAAACTGCTGGAGGCTCAGAGAATCTCCGAGAGGACGAATTTTGATGTGGAGATGATGCGGGAGACCGGTTTTTGTTCAGGTATCGAGAATTATTCCCGACACTTGACAGGGGGTAAGCCGGGTGAACCGCCTTATACGCTCATCGACTATTTTCCCGATGATTTTCTCATTATCATCGATGAGTCTCACATCACTCTTCCTCAGGTCCGGGGGATGTACGCAGGGGATCGGTCCAGGAAGACGACCCTGGTGGACTATGGCTTCCGACTGCCCTCTGCCCTTGACAACAGGCCTCTGAACTTTGGGGAGTTTGAGAGCAAGATCGACCAGATGTTGTTTGTGTCCGCCACTCCGTCAGACTATGAGGCCTCCCACGAGCTGCTGCGGACAGAGCAGATTATCCGCCCTACAGGGCTTTTGGACCCGGAGATTTCCGTCCGTCCTGTTGAAGGTCAGATCGACGACCTGGTGGGTGAGGTCAACAAAGAGGTGGATAAAGGAAACAAAGTCCTGGTGACGACTCTGACCAAGCGGATGGCCGAGGATCTCACGGATTATATGAGAGAGGTGGGGATCCGCGTGAAATACCTACACTCGGATATCGACACTCTGGAGAGGGCAGAGATTATTCGAGACATGCGGCTCAACGTGTTCGACGTGCTGGTAGGCATCAATCTTCTGCGGGAGGGGCTGGATATCCCTGAGATTTCTCTGGTTGCCATTCTGGACGCGGATAAAGAAGGATTTCTCCGGTCCGAGACTTCCCTGATCCAGACGGTAGGCCGGGCGGCCCGCAATGCGGAAGGGCATGTGATCATGTACGCGGACACCGTCACTGACTCCATGCGCAAGGCCATAGACGAGACAGAGAGAAGGCGGAAGATTCAGCAAAAGTACAATGAAGACCACGGCATCACCCCCACCACCATCAAGAAAGCGGTGCGGGATCTTATCGCTATCTCTAAGGCGGCGGAGAAGGATTCCGGGGCTGATGAGAAAGATCTTGAGTCCATGGATGAGGCGGAGCTGAACAAGGTTATGAAGGAGCTGCAGAAGAAGATGCATAAGGCGGCGGCAGAGCTGAACTTTGAGGAGGCGGCTGTCTTGCGAGATCGGATGCTGGAAGTGAAGAAGATGCTTCTGGAGATGGAGTAGCGACTGAGTAAGAAGAAAGTTATTGACAATCATTCTCAATAAGAGTATGCTCATGGTGATGAACAGACGATATCAGGAGGAGGTTCAGCCATGAAGCTGAATGAAGGAGAGATAGGAAGGAATTACGTGGTGACAGGGGTTCTGGCGAAACAGCAGGTAGCCAGGCGTTTGGAGGCTCTGGGAGTCAACGAACGGACCCCTGTCATTGTGTTGAATAAAAAGGGGAGCGGAAGCCTGATCATCAAGGTGAGAGGTACCCGCCTTGCCCTGGGAAGGCAGATCGCCGAGGGGATCACCATAGAGGAGGTGGCAAGGAGATGAGCAGAGCAGACGGTCCTATTACCGTGGCCTTTGTGGGAAACCCCAACTGTGGAAAGACCACGCTGTTCAACGCATTTACTGGGGCTAAGCTGAAGGTGGCCAACTGGCCGGGAGTCACGGTGGAGCGAGTGGAGGGGGAGACCAGTTACGAAGGCCGTCCCATCCGGGTCATCGACACGCCGGGAGTCTACAGCCTGACTTCCTACACCATCGAAGAGATAGTTACCCGAAAGTGCCTTGAGGAAGAGAATATCGACGTGATCATCAATGTGGTGGATGCTTCCTCCATGGAGAGAAATCTGTATCTGACCATGCAGCTTCTGGAACTGAAAAAGCCTGTGATCCTGGCCCTGAACATGATGGATATCGTGGAGGAGCGGGGGATGGAGATTGATCTGCACCGCCTGCCGGAGATGTTGGGGCATATTCCCGTGGTTCCTGTGTCCGCCAGAAAACGAAGCGGTCTGGATGTGCTGATGCACGCGGTGGTTCACCACTATGAGGAGGGCCCTCAGGGGATCGTGGTCCGGTACGCCCCTCAGCTGGAGACCAAGATCAGCCAGGTAGAGGCTGCTCTCAGAAATAAATACGGGGATATGGACAATCTGCGGTGGCACGCCATCAAGATGCTGGAATACGATGAGGAGGTGTACAGGGACCATCCCCTGAACCTGAGGGGCATCGTGGATTATTCCTATGAAAAGGACATTATCAACGAGAAGTACGACTATATTGAGGAGGTTGTGGCAGAGTGCCTGTTCAACAAGGAGAAGAAAGCGGCCATGACCGACCGGATCGATGAACTGCTGACCCATCCCGTGTGGGGTATTCCTATTTTTCTGGGGATCATGGCTCTGGTGTTTTTCCTGACTTTCACTGTGGGGGACTTTCTCAAGGGATATTTTGAGACAGGGCTGGAGTACTTTTCCCAGGGATTTCTGGCAGGTCTCCAGGCCATGGGAACCTCTCAGTGGCTTATCTCGCTGCTGGTGGACGGCATCGTGGCAGGCGTGGGAGGGATTCTCACGTTTCTGCCCAACATTTTTATCCTGTTTCTGGCCCTGGCTTTTCTGGAGGACAGCGGGTATATGGCCAGGGTGGCCTATGTGATGAATGAGACCATGAGCAGAGTAGGGCTTTCGGGAAAGGCCTTTCTCCCCATGCTTCTGGGGTTTGGGTGTACGGTGCCAGCGGTTATGGCTACAAGGGCTCTGGCCACGGAGAGGGACCGGAGGCGGACCATTCTCATCACTCCGTTTATGTCCTGTTCTGCCAGGCTTCCCGTCTATGTGCTGTTTGCCCAGATGTTTTTCGGGGAACGGGCTCTGCTTGTGGCGTACTCTCTGTACCTTATCGGCCTTGTGGCAGCTATCAGTATCGCCTATGTGGTGCATAAGACAGGAGGAAATGAGGAGGAGGACGGTCTTTTGATCGAGCTTCCCGAGTATAAGACCCCCAACGGGCGCACTGTGGCCATCTATGTGTGGGAGAAGGTGCAGGACTATCTGACAAAGGCAGGGACGACTATATTCGTTGCCTCCATCGTTCTCTGGTTTGTGCTGAATATGGGGCCGGGAGGAATCGTGGAGGAGGTGTCCGGCAGCTTTGCCGCCATGATCGGCCGGCTCCTTGTGCCGATTCTCAGGCCTGCGGGGCTTGGCAGCTGGCAGATCGCCGTGGCACTTATCTCGGGGCTGTCGGCCAAGGAAGTGGTAGTGTCCAGTTTTTCCGTGCTCTACGGCATCAGCAATATCAACTCTGCGGCAGGGATGGGGGAGCTTTCGCAGATACT
Organism: uncultured Hungatella sp.; assembly: GCA_949879795.1. Taxonomy (GTDB): domain Bacteria; phylum Bacillota; class Clostridia; order Lachnospirales; family Lachnospiraceae; genus UBA3402. Next base: position 45,173 of record CATLBR010000021.1, on the reverse strand, counting down.
GGCGCAGAACAGTTTCGGGCCGGTGAACGCCTACGCCCTGATGATTTTCTGCCTCATGTATACGCCCTGTGTTGCTGCCATCGGTGCCATCAAGAGAGAGACAAAATCTGTCTCATGGACGGCGGGCATGGTGGTGTTCCAACTGGTCGTGGCATGGGTTATGTCGGTGATTGTGTTCCAGGTGGGCAGCATGATTTTCTAGGACAGAGACGGACACGTCAGCATCTAAGACAGGACGGAACACACAGGAGAACCGGCAAAGATTATCTGATCCAGAGTCCTGGAGTAGAGATAGACCTGGTCGGAGAGGCGGTCTTCCACAGGAACTTCCGAGCGGTTGATGTGGGATACCATATGGGTAAGATCATCAAATGAGATGGACTCTTCATAGGGGACAAGCAGAACTTCGTGGATGCTGGATGGGAGGATCACCAGATCTTTCCCCATCATGTCCGCGAAGTTTTTCAGTTGATCCGGGTAGAGGATGGCGCATGCGCCGCAGATCCCGGAAGAATTGGTCAGAACATAGAGCGGTGAGGCGTCAGGAGAGCACATCAGATCGTCGATGAAGTCTTCCCTGTAGTCGCTGCCCAGCTGCTCGCGGGCGATGGATTTCATCATGTCGGACATAGATTTCAGCTCCGGGGGGAGAAGCTGCGGCGTGTTGACAGAGGCAAGGCGATAGAGCTCATCTAGACTGGTGTTCCATGTATCCAGATGATCATTGTGTATGAGAGCCGTCATCTGGCCATATTCGTTTTTCTCGAGAAACAGATAGAAGACGATGGACAAGTCCAGATAGGGGATGCTGGGAACATGGGCCAGCAGTTCTTTGTTGGAGGCGGTGTGAATCAATTTGTACACTACTTTGTCTCTTAAAAGGGAAAAATCGTTGAGAATGGAAAAATCCAGATGAGTGACAGCCGTGTGTTCCTGATAGATTTGAAGAATCTCCTGGACAATGGAGTTAAATGAAAATCCTTCTTGATACCGCTCATAGTAGCTGTTGAGATAGATGGTGGGGGATACGCCTTCGCCTTTCCGCGTGATGGAGAGGCCGTTTAAGACAGTTCCGTTGTTCTTGGGAACTTTCTGGAGTATCAGCTGATAATCATCTCCCAGCTGTGACCGCAGAGAGTCGGCTACTTTTGTTTGAAACATCTCGTATACCATATGTATACCTCCTTTTTGGTTTATGCAGACTGCGCACACGAATAACATACCGCACAAGTTTTTTTACATGTGGGCTGCCGGCTGGAAATCAGCCTTGAAACACAGAATACCGGAAACGGTGTCTCTATTATACCGGACAGCGGGCCGTTTGGCAAGGAAGAATTGTGCACAAAACAAGTGGATAAAAGTTGTAGAAAATGACGGGTCAAAAACACATCTGCTTTTTCGGTGACAAACAGCGGAAAACATGCTACCATTAAAAGAGAAACAGGACCAGGGGAGAGCAAAAGCACGGAATGACGATGGAAAAACAAGAGAAGACAAAATATAGACTGGCGGCTTCTGTCAAAGAATGTATGAAGAGCACGCCTGTGGACAGAATCACGGTGAAGGATATCGTGGAGGGGGCAGGGGTAGCCAGGCAGACCTTTTACCGGAACTTTCTGGATAAATATGATCTTATTAATTGGTATTTTGACAGGCTGGTGTTGGCCTGTTTTGAGGAGATCGGGGTCAGCCACACGGTGGAGGAGAGTCTGACGCAGAAACTTGTATTTATTCAGGAAGAGAAATCATTTTTTATGGGCGCCTTCCGCTCGGAGGATCACAATTCCCTGAAAGAACATGATTTTGAGCTGATCCTTGGCTTCTATCAGGAGCTGATTGCCAGGAAGACCAGTGGCCCGATGACGGAGGATATCAGGTTCCTTTTGGAGATGTACTGCCAAGGATCGGTGTACATGACTGTGAAATGGATCATGGGAGGAATGAAGGAGAAGCCTGAGGAGGTGGCCCGGAAGCTGGTGGAGGCCATGCCGCCGAAACTGGAGGCCGTGTTCAGGGAATTGGGGCTGATGTGAGAATGATATGAAGAAAGAGCAGTTCGGACTTTGTGTTCTGGCAATATGCATAAATGATACTGTGGGGTTTCCACAAATTTTAAAGAAAGTGACAGAAAGGTGGGATTGTCACTTTCTTTTTTGAACCAGAATCGTTAAAATTATATCAGAAACAGAAAGGAGAGATATTGCCATGGCAGACAGAATTGTGTTAAACGAGACATCGTATCACGGGGCGGGAGCCATCAAAGAGATCCCGTCAGAGGTGAAGACAAGAGGTTTTAAGAAAGCGTTTGTGTGTTCCGACCCGGATCTGATCAAGTTCCAGGTTACAAAGAAAGTGACAGATGTGCTGGATGCAGAGGGATTGGCTTATGAGCTTTATTCAGACATCAAACCCAACCCTACAATCGAAAATGTCCAGTCCGGTGTGGCGGCGTTTAAAAATTCCGGGGCAGACTATATCATCGCTATCGGCGGCGGTTCCTCCATGGATACGGCAAAGGCGGTTGGAATCATCATCACCAACCCGGAATTTGAGGATGTGAGAAGCCTGGAGGGCGTGGCTCCTACCAAGAAGCCTTGTGTGCCCATCATCGCGGTTCCCACCACCGCAGGCACGGCGGCAGAAGTCACCATCAACTATGTGATCACCGATGTGGAGAAGAAGAGAAAGTTTGTGTGCGTGGATACTCATGATATCCCCGTGGTGGCTGTGGTGGACCCGGAGATGATGTCCTCCATGCCCAAGGGTCTTACCGCTGCCACAGGTATGGATGCCCTGACTCACGCCATTGAGGGCTACATCACCAAGGGCGCGTGGGAGATGACCGACATGTTCCATCTGAAAGCCATCGAGATTATTTCCAGATCTCTGAGAGGAGCTGTGGCCAACACTCCCGAAGGGAGAAAAGATATGGCTCTGGGACAGTATGTGGCTGGAATGGGCTTCTCCAACGTAGGTCTGGGAATCGTTCACTCCATGGCTCACTCTCTGGGCGCTGTCTATGATACTCCCCACGGGGTGGCCAACGCCATTTTGCTGCCCACAGTCATGGAGTACAATGCGCCCTGTACCGGCGACAAGTACAAATATATCGCCAAAGCCATGGGCGTGGAAGGCGTAGATGCCATGAGTCAGGATGAGTACCGCAAAGCGGCGGTGGAAGCCGTGAAGAAATTGTCCCGGGATGTGGGAATTCCCGCAGATCTGAAAGAGATCGTGAAGGAAGAGGACATCCGGTTCCTGGCAGAGTCCGCGTTTGCCGACGCGTGCCGTCCGGGCAACCCGAGAGATACCTCCGTGGAGGAGATCATGGATCTGTATAAGTCCCTGATGTAATATTCAGCCTGCCTGAGCTGGTGTGAATCACATGATTCCCATAAGCAGCCGGCTTGGCAGGCTTGCCGACCTTTTGCAGCCGCCGCCTTTGAAATGGGGTGCGGACACAGAAACCGTCTGAAAACAGGATCATATGTTTTCAGATGGTTTTTTCTTGTTCTATAGGAAAGAGCGTTCTGTAGAATAAAAGCCCTCCGTAGGATGCGTACTACGCGTATAAGAAAAATGGTGCTGCCGCAACCGCGCTCCAGCGCGAGTGTGCGTCAAGATGCACACTTTTTCACGCCAGAGTCATATCCCGCGACAATCTTGACATCGGTTATCAGAAAACGTTAAGCAAAAAGTAAAAAAAGGGAAGAGGAGTTATGATATAATTCTCGGGAGAGCTTGTTTACAGCATACATTAAGGAGATACATATGGAGAAAAACAATCATTTGATAAAGAACTGTCAGGCAGTGGTGTTGGCGGGAGTTGTGGCGGCGCTCACGGTAGTTCCGGCAGGGGCCGTGTGGGCTGTCGGGCCGGGGGAGAGCGGTGCAGGTGCCCCTGCCGTCGATAGTCAGGGTCCGGGTGCCGGGAATTTCGGTTCGGGAGGTAGTGGAGGCGCGGGAACGGGAAATTTCGGCCCGGGGATGAACGCAGGTTCGGGAGGAGGAAATTCCGGCCAGGACGGCAGCGCGGACCAGGGCGGCAGTGCTTCATCTGGAGAGGGCGCGGATGTTTCCAACCCCAACGCGTGGAAACGCTCAGGGGGAAATTATCTGATGCCTGACGGCTCTGCCATCACCAATGTGGTAGGCAGGGGCATCGATGTATCCAGATGGCAGGGGGAGATCAACTGGAGCCAGGCGGCTGCGGACGACGTGTCCTTTGTCATGATCGGAACACGTTCCAGAAATGATGTGGATCCCTATTTTCACAGAAATATCCAGGGAGCTGTGGACGCAGGGATACAGGTGGGCGTCTATATCTATTCCCGCGCCACTACGCGGGAGATGGCGGAGGAAGAGGCAGATTTTGTGCTGAATCTGATCAAGGACTATCCGGTATCCTTCCCGGTGGCTTTGGATATGGAGGATGATGTGCAGGCGGTTTTGTCGAAAGAGGAGCTGGCTGCCATCGCCAACGCGTTTTGCGGCAGGATCTCCCAGGCAGGCTATTACCCTGTCATCTATGCCAACGAATACTGGCTTTACAACTATCTGGATATGTCTCTGATGAATTATCCGGTGTGGGTGGCAAAGTATTCCAAAAGGCCCACCTACAATTCTCCGGTGATGTGGCAGTGTACCAGCACGGGCAGGGTGAACGGCGTGAGCGGAAATGTAGATATAAATTTTCAGTTTCGGGACTTTTCAGATGTCATACCTGCCAACACATGGCGGACCATCGGCGGCAGCACATACTATTATGCGGATTACGCCTTGCAGAAGGATACCTGGATCAACGACGGGGAGGGTTGGTACTACATGGATGAGGAAGGCCTGGCCGCCACAGACTGGCTGCTGGCGGACGGGGAGAGATATTATCTGGACGAGACTACGGGAAAGATGCAGTATGGCTGGAAAGCGGACGGCGGGAACTGGTATTATCTGGGAGATTCCGGAGCTGCGGTCAAAGGCTGGATCGACGACAGAGGCGTCAGGTATTTTTCGGACAGAGACAGCGGAATTATGAAGACGGGATGGCTTGAGGACGACGGACAGACCTACTACCTGACAGATTCCGGAGCCATGGCTTCTGGTTGGATCAGTCCTGACGGAAAGTGGCGTTATATGGGAAGAAACGGAGCCATGGTCAGAGGCTGGGTCAAGGATGAGGGAGACTGGTATTATCTTGACCAGGACGGCATCATGGCTACAGGATGGCTGAGCGACGGGGACGGAAGATATTTTCTGAGAGGAAGCGGTTCCATGGTCACAGGGTGGAGACCCATAGACGGCACGTGGTACTACTTTGACAGCCAGGGCAGGATGACTACAGGGTGGCAGCTGGTGGACGGCGGCTGGTACTATCTGGGCAGCGACGGTTCCATGGCCGAGGGACTTGTGGAAATCGACGGGGTACAGTACTATCTGGAGCAGGGGAACGGACGCATGGCGGCAGACACGGAGATCGTCATAGGCGACGTGACTTACCGCGCCGACGGCAGCGGCGGGCTGAGTGTGGCGGTGCCTCAGGAGAGTCAGGAGGTTTCACCGTAGAGTTATCTCCGCGCCCGCGGAAGTATGTACTATAGAAGAGGCATGTTTGCTGATGGGGCGAGTGACGGTTCCGACTCATCGGCAGATAAAAAATGATCGAGTGAGGATTCCGGCGGAAAGACGATGTTCTTTCCGCCTTTATTAATTCTGGCAAATATGAAGTATAGCAAAGATTTTTAAGGTTTAAAATGCAATAAACAAAAGACAGGGAAATCCCTGTCAAAAACCTGTCATACTCTGTCCTGTCAGAAAATCTTGCGCATCCCCCTCATCAATGCTATACTGTGCTGAGAAGAAGGGAGCCGTTCTGGCAAATCCCGGAAAGCAGAAAGCAGGAAAAACATGGAACGACAAGAAGAACAAATACTGGAATATCTTACCGGCGCAAAAAAAGTGCTGGTGGGAATCGGCGGCGAGTGGAGGGCGGACAGGAACCCGGATATAACCGGGGCTTACCGGGCTCTGGCCAAGGTTCTGGGAGACAAAGACTATTTCATCGTCACCACCAACACCGACGCTGCCGTCTATAAAAGCCCTCTGAACTCGGAGAGGGTCGTGGCCCCCTGCGGCAATGAGACCTGGCGGCAGTGCTCCGCGGCATGCACCAAGGATATCTGGGAGCAGGGGGAGATCCCCGACGACATCTGTCCCCACTGCGGTGCACCTCTCACGGGCAACACCAGGGAGGCGGAGACATACATTGAGGAAGGGTATCTTCCCCAGTGGCAGAAGTACACGGCATGGCTTGCCATGACCATGAACAGAGAGCTGCTGGTTTTGGAGCTGGGGGAGGGGTTTAAGGTTCCCACGGTGATCAGGTGGCCTTTTGAAAAGACTGTCTATTTTAACAGAAAGTCCCACATGTACCGGGTTCATCAGACTCTGAGCCAGGTGACCGAGGAGATCGGTGACAGGGCCGTGCCTGTGGCGGAAAATTCTGTGGAATGGATAAAAAGGCTGGAAAATATGTTGTAATTTTATGTGGAAATTTGTATAATGTTGTATTGTGAACGCCAGGCGGCAGACAGGGAATTCAGACGGGATGGGCTGTTTCACGGTTGGGAAGAACTCGACGGGCGGGGATTGTTTCACAGTTGAGAGGAACCCCGGCAGGCGGGATTGTTTCGCGGCTGGGAAGAGCCCGGCGTGTGGAATTGTTTCGCAGTTGGGAAACCCCGGCAGGCGGAGCCGTCCGTGACCGGGAACGTCCGGCAGGAAAGGGATGTATATGATCGCGATCATAGATTACGACGCAGGAAATCTGAGAAGCGTGGAAAAGGCTCTGAACTTTTTAGGCGAGGAGGCGGTGATCACCAGGGACAGCGGTGAGATTCTGTCGGCGGACAAGGTGATTCTTCCGGGGGTGGGAGCTTTCGGGGACGCCATGGACAGGCTGAACCAGTACGGGCTTCCGCCTGTAATCCGGCAGGTGGCGGACAGGGGCACGCCGTTTTTGGGAATCTGCCTGGGACTTCAGCTTATGTTTGACAGCAGCGAGGAGAGCGGGGGCGCGGCGGGCCTGGGGCTTTTGAGGGGAAAGATCATGAAGATTCCCCCCCGCCAGGGGCTTAAGATTCCCCATATGGGCTGGAATTCTCTGGATATCAGGCAGGACTCCAGGCTGTTTGCAGGGATTCCGTCAGGAGCTTACGTGTATTTTGTCCACTCTTATTATCTGAAGGCGGAGGACGAGGCCATGGTGGCGGCATCCACGGAGTACAGCACCCATATTCACGCGGCGGTGGAGAGAGACAACTTGTTTGCGTGTCAGTTCCATCCTGAGAAAAGCGGGGATGTGGGACTGAGGATTCTGAAAAATTTTGTAGAAATGTGACGGCTGGAGGTGTCTATGTTTACAAAGCGAATCATTCCGTGTCTCGACGTGCACGGCGGGCGGGTGGTGAAGGGCGTCAATTTCGTGAACCTGAGAGATGCTGGAGATCCGGTGGAGATCGGGGCGGCCTACGGCAGAGCAGGGGCCGACGAGCTGGTGTTTCTGGACATCACGGCCTCCTCCGATGCCAGAGCCACCATGGTGGATATGGTGCGCAGGGTGGCGGAGACGGTGTTTATCCCGTTCACCGTAGGCGGAGGAATCCGCACGGTGGAAGATTTCAGACGACTGCTCAGGGAAGGGGCGGACAAGATATCCGTAAACTCCTCGGCCATAGACAATCCCGGCCTGATCGCAGACGCAGCGGACAAATTCGGGCGGCAGTGCGTGGTGGTGGCCGTGGACGCCAGGAGGCGGGAAGACGGGAGCGGCTGGAACGTGTACAAGCACGGCGGACGGATTGACACGGGACTTGACGCGGTGGAGTGGGCCATGAAGGCAGACCGTATGGGGGCGGGGGAGATCCTGCTGACCAGCATGGACTGTGACGGGACAAAAGCAGGTTATGACTGTGAGCTCACAGCGCTGATCGCGGACAATGTGTCGGTACCTGTCATCGCCTCAGGAGGAGCGGGGACGAAAGAACATTTTTATGAGGCACTGACTGGGGGAAAGGCGGACGCGGCTCTGGCGGCATCTCTGTTTCACTACAAGGAGCTGGAGATTTATGATCTGAAAGAATATCTTCGGGGCAGAGGCGTGCCTGTGCGGGTATAGGAAGACCGGCAGGTGATTTTGGGGAGCCGCGGAACTTGAAAAGCAGGGAAACCTGAATAGTCACGGAATACAGAAACCATAGGGAACCAGGAAAGAAAACTGAAATCAGGAATACAATTAGAAAAGAGGAAGAGCAGGTTATGGGAGCATTGCAGAATGACTGGCTGGAGGCAGTGGGAGAAGAATTTAAGAAACCTTACTATAAAGAACTGTATGAATTTGTGAAGGAAGAATACAGCACCACCACGGTGTATCCGCCGGCGGACGATATATTCAACGCGCTGCATCTGACGCCGCTGAAGGAGGTGAAGGTGCTGGTGCTGGGTCAGGATCCTTACCATGGCGCCCATCAGGCCCACGGTCTGTCCTTTTCCGTGCTGCCGGGTCAGAGGATTCCACCGTCTCTGAGAAATATTTACCAGGAGCTTCACGATGACTTAGGCTGTGAGATCCCCAACAACGGGTATCTGGAGAAATGGGCAAAACAGGGGGTTTTGATGCTGAATACCGTTCTGACAGTGCGGGCCCACAAGCCCAACTCTCATCAGGGAAAAGGCTGGGAGCATTTTACGGATGCCATTATCGAGGCGGTGAACAGGCAGGACCGCCCTGTCGTGTACCTTCTGTGGGGGCGTCCGGCCCAGAAGAAGAGTTCCATGCTGAACAATCCCAAGCATCTGGTTCTCAAGGCGCCTCACCCAAGCCCCTACTCGGCGGACACGGGTTTTTTCGGCTGCCGTCATTTCAGCCAGGCCAATGAATTTTTACAGTCTCACGGCATCTCGCCTATCGACTGGCAGATTGAAAATATTTAGAGGAGAATGGAATGAGCGTTGTCGAAGTATTGAAGGTTCTGGTGTTCGGAATTGTGGAAGGTTTTACGGAGTGGCTTCCCATCAGCAGTACCGGACATATGATTCTGTTGGACGATCTGATCCACCTGAATGTGACCGACGAGTTCCGGGAGGTATTCATGGTGGTCATTCAGCTGGGGGCGATCCTGGCAGTGGTTCTCCTGTATTTTAAGAAACTGAATCCGTTTCTTACGGCGCGCTCCGTGAGAGAGAGGGATTTAGCCAACGTGTGGGAGGTTGGAAACACCGGGATCATGGTGAAAAAGCATACCATGGTGCTGTGGATGAAGGTGGTTATCGCCTGCCTTCCTGCGGCTGTCATCGGCATCCCGCTGGACGACTGGATGGAGGCCCATCTGAGAAGCAGTTTTGTGGTGGCGGCCATGCTGATTCTGTACGGGGTCTTGTTTATCGTTGTGGAGAACAGAAACTACGGGCAGAGGCCCAAGGTTGAACGGACGGGACAGATGTCTGTCCGCCTTGTGTTCTACATAGGCCTGTTTCAGGTGCTCTCCCTGGTGCCCGGGACTTCCAGGTCAGGTGCCACCATACTGGGCGCAATGATTCTGGGCTGCTCCAGAAGTGCGGCGGCGGAGTTCTCGTTTTTCCTGGGGATTCCCGTGATGTTCGGTGCCAGCCTGCTGAAGCTGGTGAAATTCGGACTTCACTTTACAGGCGCGGAGATTTTTACTCTGATCTTCGGGATGGTGGTGGCATTTCTGGTGTCGGTGTACTCCATCAAGTTCCTTATGAGTTACATCCGCAGAAATGATTTCAAGCTGTTTGGCTACTACCGCATCGCTCTTGGGATCATTGTGTTATTATATTTTGGAATAAAGGCGGTTATGGCATTCTGGGGATAGGTCGGCAGGCAAAAAGGTGAATGATTCATGTGGTTTTGAATCATTCACCTTTTTGCTGTCATACATACCGGAAACTGCCGCCGCAAAGTTCCGGTTATATATATTTAAGGAGCGAAGAGCCGCTGAATCCGCTCTTCCGCGTGTTGTTCATCGGTTCCGTTGAAAAAAAATAATTGGTTTTGTGCCTGTGTGTCAAAGTTTCGTATCATCGCCTCGTAGTCTTTCACGTTTACTCTGGATGCTTCATATTCCACAAATATATCGCAATCACAAGAGTTAGCAGTCGTGATAAGTACGGTCAGTGGAATGGGATGGTACCTTTGACGGATATCCATCGTTCTCCGTAACATAACCCAGCCTCCTTACTCGGAAATACATATAAGTGACATTCGATATACTACAGATTCATTGTAACATATCAACAAACAAAATACAAGTGAGAAGAAAGAATAAAATTAAAAATATTGTAAGAAGTTAGTAAATTAAAAGAAAATAATAAAATTCACAGGCAAGAAAGTTTAAAAAGGTTTTGTAACAGGACAGGGCATGATATATAATGAAGGAAGTAAAGTCAGGAAGGCGGGAAGTTCAATGAGTTTATATCGCATTATGCTGGTAGATGATGAGGAGGAGGTCCGCAAGGCCATGATCCGCAAGATGGATTGGGAGGGGCTGGGTTTTACCGTGGTGGGTGATGCCGAGAACGGACAGGATGCTCTGGAGAAGCTGGAGCAGCTGGAGCCGGATGTGGTCATGACAGATATAAGGATGCCCTACATGGACGGCCTGGCCTTGACGGCGTATATCCGTGAGAAGTATCCTTCTGTCAGGGTTCTCATCTTCTCGGGCTATGACGATTTTGAGTACGCCCAGCAGGCCATCAAGCTGAATGTCACCGAGTACATTTTAAAGCCGGTGAACGGCCAGGAGCTGGCAGAGATTTTAAACAGGATTCGGGTGAGCCTGGACCAGGAGATCGAGCAGCGGCGGGATATCGACATGTTGAGGGAGAACTATCTGGGCAGCCTGCCCATTCTGCGGGAATTGTTCTTAAATGATTTGGTGGGCAGGACCAGGGACGTGGAGACTGTGGTCCCAAAGCTGAGGGAATACGGAATAGACATTCTGGACGCCCGCAAATGGCTGGCGGCGGTGATCCATGTAGAGCAGATGGAACAGACGGAGAGCCAGGTGCTCTCTCAGCATCAGGAGCTGATCCCCATCTCCGTAAAAAGACTGGTGGAGGATCATTTGAAACCTTACTGCCGCTTCGCTATCTTTAACTCTGCAGACGGCATCACGGTCATCGCGGCCGTGGATGAGGACAACACCCAGACAGGGCTGATCAATGTGCTGAATGATATCTGCAAGGAGAGCAGGCGTGTGCTGGAGGTGGCGATCACCGTGGGGGTCGGACACAGCTGCGATACGCTTCAGGAGATCAGCCGGTCCTACCAGACGGCTGTGGATGCCCTGGGCTACCGGGCCATCGTGGGAGGGGGCAAGACCATCTATATCAATGACGTGGAACCGGTGAGCAGAGGGAAGCTGCAGCTGGATGCCAAGGGTGAGGCAGAACTGGCGGCGGCCGTGAAGTTCGGCCCCAAAGAGTTGATCGGCAGTGTGATCCAGAGTCTGGTCTCCCGCATGGATGATGTGCGGGTTCACGCCAGACAGTACCAGGTTTACATGCTGTCTATCGTAAACTGTCTGATCCGGCTTATGCAGCAGTATGATCTGAATATGGACGAGATGTTTGTGGACCAGGGGCCTTACGCGGATATTCTGGCGGGAATTCACCGGAAAGAGGATTTCGCCGCGTGGATTATTCCGGTGGCCTGCCGCATGAGTGAGGCCATGAACAGGGAGAGAGACAATACCACCAGAAAGGTGATCCTGGAAGCCCAGCAGTATATCCGGGAGAATTATTCCAATCCGGAACTGTCAGTGGAGATGCTGTGCCGCCATCTGCACATGAGTCCTGCGTATTTTTCCACGATGTTTAAAAAAGAGACAGGACAGACATATATCAACTATCTGACCGAGGTGCGCCTGGAGAAGGCGGTGGAGCTGCTGAACACATCCGACGATAAGACATACATTGTCGCCCAGAAAGTAGGGTATCAGGAGCAGAATTATTTCAGCTATGTATTTAAAAAGAGATTCGGAGTGTCACCTACAAAGTACAGGGGGACCCAGAGCAATGGATAGGGAGCAGCAGGCGGGCTTCTGGAAAAAAACCAGCATCCGTTACACCATATTCATATATTTTACAGTCAGCGCCCTGGCGGTGCTGCTTTTGGGCGGCGTGGCTCTCTATGTGCAGATGTCGCGCCAGCTCACGGCTGCGGTACAGGAGGAGAACCAGGCTGTCCTGGGGCAGGTGAGCCGTTCTGTGGACTCATATCTGCGCACGATCATGAAGCTGTCGGACAGCCTGTATTATGGGGTCATAAAAAACGCGGATCTGTCCGAGGAATCGGTTAACAGCCAGATCGCGCTGCTTTACAATAACAATAAAGACAGTATAGCCAACATCGCCCTTCTGTCCAAGGAGGGGGAGCTGCTGGAGGCGGTGCCGGCCGCCAGGCTGAAGACAGATCTGGACGTCACAGAGGAGGAGTGGTTCGGCAATACCCTGGAAAGGACGGACAACCTGCATTTCACCACGCCTCATGTGCAGTATATATTTGACAACAACGAGAATCAGTACCGATGGGTTATCACCCTCACCCGCGCGGTGGAGATCACTCACGGGACTTCCACGGACCAGGGAATACTTCTTATCGATATCCGATACAGCAGTCTTCAGCAGATTCTGGAGAACATTACCCTGGGCAACCAGGGATATCTTTACATGATCAGCAGCGACGGGGAGCTGATCTGGCACCCCAGGATGCAGCTGATCGGGACCGGACAGGTGAAGGAAAACATGGGCGCGGCAGCTGCGTACCGGGACGGCAGCTACCGGGAAAGGTACGGAGGCGAGAGGAGAGACATAAATGTCAAGTCTGTGGGATATACGGGCTGGAAACTTCTCAGTGTCACGCCGGAGAAGGGACTGCCGCTGAACAATCTGAAGATGCGGCTGTTTGTGGTGTTTGTGGTGGCGGCATTTCTCCTGGTACTGGTTCTCATCAATGCCTTTATCAGTTCCCGGATCACCAACCCGATCCAGGAATTGGAGAAATCAGTGAACGCTATCGAGGAAGGTGAACTGGATACCCAGGTGTACACCGGCGGTTCCTACGAGATCCGGCATCTGGGCCGCTCTATCGGGGATATGGCAAGCAGGATCAAGACCCTCATGGAGGATATTGTGGCAGAGCACGAGTCCAAGCGAAAAAGCGAGTTCGACACTCTTCAGTCCCAGATCAATCCTCATTTTCTCTACAATACCTTGGATATCATCGTGTGGATGATCGAGAACGAACAGAAGCAGGAGGCGGTGAAGGTGGTGACGGCATTGGCCCGTTTTTTCCGAATCAGCCTGAGCAAAGGGAGAAGCATTATACCGGTTCAGGATGAGCTGGAGCATGTGCGCAGTTATCTGATGATCCAGCAGATGCGGTTCAAGAACAAGTTTACCTTTGCCATCGACGCGGAGCCCCGGGTGCTGAACCTGGCCAGCTTAAAACTGATGCTGCAGCCGCTGGTGGAAAATGCAATTTATCACGGCATGGAATTTATGGACGGCGACGGTGAGATTCACATAAAGGTGTATCTGGACCATAAGGAGCTGTGGTTTCAGATCAGCGACAACGGTCTGGGCATGACCGGGGAGCAGGTGGACAATCTTCTGAGCGACAGGCCTCATGTGTCTTCCCGCAGAGGGTCCGGCATCGGTGTCAAGAATGTAAATGAGCGGATCAGGCTGTACTTTGGCGAGAGTTATGGCCTTGTCATAGAATCCGAACCGGATGAGGGAACTACGATACGGATTCATCTTCCGGCAAGGGCTTACACGGAAACCATGGGGAGGGACGGGATATGATAGGGAAACGGGGCAAAATAGTGCTGCTGCTTTATATACTGTTTCTGGTGGTTCTGTTTCTCATGTGCTCCACGGATCTGATTATCCGGGAACCTGAAAAAGAGGTCTATCAGATAGCGGTGATTATCGAAGACGTCCGCGACGACAACTATGGGAATTTTAAAAAAGGTATGGATCAGGCCGCCGTGGAGCTGAATGCAGATGTGCGTTTTATCACACTCTATGAAAAGCTGGACGGAGACCAGCAGATGGAACTGATTCTGCGGGAACAGCAGGACGGCGCCGACGCGCTGGTCGTGGTGCCGGCAGACGAGGAGCAGGTGGTGGGCACGCTGGCTCAGAAACAGGTGACGGTTCCAGTGATTCTTCTGGGGTCAGGATTTACGGGAGAAGGAGTCACCGGAACCATTGTCACGGACTATAAAGGTATGGGAGAGGCGGCGGCACTCCGGATACTTGAAAGTGTGCCTTCGGGGGCCGTAGTTTGGCTGTTCTCAGAGCCCGGTAGACAGAGTGTCATGAGCCGCCTTTTTCTGGAGGGCGCAGGAGCCGCTCTGGATGAGGGCAAAATCAGGTACGAGACAGTGGTGAGGGACGGGGAACAGGGATTTGCAGAGTTTCTGAGCGTTCCGGAAAGGCTTCCGGAAGGAGGAGTGGTGATCCTGGCGGAGAGCCAGGAAACTCTCACGGAGACAGCGGGAATTCTGGAGGACAGCCCCGCCCTAAGGGATAAGGTTCTGGGGCTTTACGGCCGGGGCAGTTCTCTCCCGATCCTCAATTATCTGGATAAGGGAGTGATCACGGGTGTGTGTGTCGCCGACGAGTTCAGTGTGGGATATTTCAGCGTGCTCATGGCTGCGCGGGCGTCGGAAAGATTTGACGGACAGAAGACATTGACTACGAGTTCTTATTATATAGAAAAAAAAGATCTGCGGGATCCTGCATATGAGAAGATGCTGTATCCCATAGAGTAGCGGGGAGGAAAACTATGAGGGGACGAACGATACTGCTGTTGTGTGCCGCCTGTCTGCTGCTGACAGGCTGTCAGGGGGGACAGAAGGAGGAAGAGAAGACCTCCATCCGCATAGGAATCAGCCTGTACCGGGGGGACGATACATTTATCAACAATATCCGCAGCATTCTGGAGGAGAAGGCAAAAGAGTACGAGAGGGAGAAAGGCATCAAGGTGACGCTGGATATCCAGGACGCGAAAGGAAGCCAGAATACTCAGAACAATCAGGTGGAACGTTTTATCTCTCTGGGCTGCGATGTGCTGTGCGTCAATCCTGTGGACCGAATGGATGCCTCGGTGATCATCGACAGGGCCATGACGGCCGGGGTGCCGGTGGTATTTTTTAACCGGCAGCCGGTGGAGGAGGACATGAACCGGTGGGATCAGCTGTACTATATCGGGGTTGACGCGAAGGAGACGGCGGTTCTCCAGGGACAGATGGTGGTGGATCTCTACAGGAGACAGCCGGAGGCGGTTGATATCAACGGGGACGGTGTGGTCAGCTACGTTCTCCTGGAGGGCGAGAGCAGCCACCAGGATTCCCTGATCCGCACGGAATGGTCCATCCAGACTTTAAAAAACGGGGGCGTACCCATCGAGAAGATCACCGGCGGTATCGCCAACTGGGAGAGGAGCCAGGCGTCGGCGCTGATGGAACAGTGGCTTGCGGCATACGGAGACGATATAGAACTGGTGGTCAGCAACAATGACGATATGGCCCTGGGGGCTATCGACGCGCTGGAGAGGGCAGGAGTCACCGGAGTCAATGTGGTCGGGATTGACGGTACCACCCCGGGACTGGAGGCCCTGGAAAACGGCAAAATGCTGGGAACCGTTTCAGCCAACAAGGAGAACTATGCAGGCGCGATTCTGGAGCTGGCGGCCGGCTGTGCCTTAGGTCAGAAACCTCCTCAGGAGTATCCACTTACGGACGGGACATATTACTGGACGCCTCAGGAGATATTGATTTATAAGGATATCAAAGAAAATCAATAAAAAATCAAAGAAAAACTTATGGAAAATGAACGGAAAATCTTCTATAATAATTTTGTCAGTAGTCATAATGTACAAAACGGAAAACATTTACATGACATAAGCTGATAAAATCGCTCGAAGACTGAGCAGAAAATGGGAGGATTTTCAACTATGAAATTAACCAGAACATTGACAGCTATGGCTATGGCATCCATGATGGTAATATCTCTGGCTGCCTGCGGCGGCGGTGCGGACCAGAAGGGCGGAGCCACAGAGGCAGCTACAGAAGCGGCTACACAGGCAGCAGCCGGCGCCGAGGCGGCGGCCCCGGGCGGCGGAAACATCGGTGTCTGCATCTACAAGTTCGATGACGCGTTTATGACTACCTACCGGAACGCTCTGCAGGAGATCCTGGAAGGCAAGGGCTACACCGTAACCTTCATGGACGGCAAGAACGATCAGGCTGAGCAGAACAACCAGATCAACAACTTTATCGCCCAGGAAGTTGACGCTCTGATCATCAACCCGGTTATGACTTCCGCGGCAGACCAGATCATCGCTACGGTAAAAGAGGCAGGTATTCCTACGGTTCTCATCAACCGCGAGCCCACCGCAGAGCAGATGGCAGCATATGACAAACTGGTTTATGTAGGATGCGACGCGCGTCAGTCCGGTACTATGCAGGGCGAACTGATTCTGGATACCCCCAACAAGGGTGACATCAACGGCGACGGAAAAGTTTCCTATATCATGATCCAGGGCGACCCGGAGAACGTGGATGCCCAGTATCGTACCGAGTTCTCCGTAAAGGCACTGACCGATGCAGGCATGGAAGTAGAAGAGCTTGACCTGCAGCGCGGCGACTGGGACAGAAACAAGGGCCAGGAGATCGCTCAGAACGACCTTGCCAAGTTCGGCGATGAGATCGAAGTTATCTTCTGTAACAATGACGATATGGCTATCGGCGCGCTGCAGGCTATCCAGGCAGCAAACCGCAAGGTAAACGAGGACATCTATCTGGTAGGTGTTGACGCTCTGGACGCAGCCCTCAACGAGGTAGTCAACGGCAACATGACAGGTACGGTTCTCAACGACGCCAAGGGCCAGGCAGCAGGCGCCGTGGAGGCTATGGAAGCTCTTCTGGGCGGCAAGACTTATGCGTCGGGCGAGCAGTCCATCTATGTTGACTACGTAAAGGTTACTCCCGAGAACGCGGCTGACTTCCAGTAAGGTGGAGTTCAGGTTTCCTGAGAAACAGAGACATGGGAGTGCGTGTGCGTTGGCGCACGCACTCCTTCTTTAATTAGTTGCGGCCTGCAGTCAGGATCAGGTACCTGTTTGCGGGATTATGAAAATGATAAAAGGGGGTCAGCAAATTGTCACAGTATCGTTTGGAAATGCACAATGTCGTAAAGACATTTCCGGGCGTCCGGGCGCTGGACGGCGCACAGCTGAATCTGAGGCCAGGCACGGTTCATGCTCTTATGGGTGAGAACGGGGCAGGGAAATCCACCCTGATGAAGTGCATGTTCGGTATCTACCACATGGACGAGGGTGAGGTGATCTACGAAGGAGAAAAGGTTCAGATCAAAGGTCCTCTGGATGCCCTGAACCGGGGAATCGCCATGGTTCACCAGGAATTGCAGCCGATTCCGGAGAGAAGCATAGGGGAGAATATCTATGTAGGCAGGTATCCGACAAAAAAGATGGGGCCGGTTACGGTGATCGACCACGATAAAATGTACGAGGATGCCGCCAGAGTTCTGGCGGAGGTTCACCTCAATTTTGAACCTAAGGCAAAGCTGGGCAGTCTGTCTGTATCCCAGATGCAGCTGGTGGAGATCGCCAAAGCCGTGTCCGCAGACTGCAAAGTGCTGATTCTGGATGAACCGACCTCATCCCTGACGGCCGCCGAGGTTGAGGCTCTGTTCACCATCATCGACGAGCTGCGGGCCAAGGGTGTGTCCATCGTCTATATCAGCCATAAGATGGATGAAATTCTGCGTATCAGCGATGAAGTGACCATCATGCGCGACGGACAATATATCGGCACCTGGTCCGCCAAGGAACTGACCACGGATTTCATCATCACCAAGATGGTGGGCAGGGAGCTCTCCGAACTGTATCCCAACCGTGAGAACCAGCCGGGTGAGGTGGTGTTTGAGGTAGAAGATTTTACCTCCATCAACCCCAAGAGTTTCCGGCACGCTTCTTTCCAACTGCGGAAAGGTGAGATTTTAGGAGTGGCAGGTCTGGTGGGCGCCCAGAGGACAGAGCTGATGGAGGGTCTGTTCGGTTTGAGGGCCCACACGTCGGGAAGGATTGTGTATAAAGGGCAGGAATTGAAGATCACCCAGCCCAAAGATGCCATCAACAACGGCATCGCCATGCTGACCGAGGACCGCCGCGCCACCGGTATTCTGGGGGTTCTGTCCATTGCGGATAATGTTTCCATCGCATCACTCAACCAGTATCTCATAGGAGGGGTGATGTTGGATGATGCCAAGATAGAAAAACTGGTTCAGGACAATGTAGCCAAGCTGTCCATCAAGACGCCGTCATCCAAGACGCAGATTCAGTCTCTCTCAGGCGGAAATCAGCAGAAGGTGCTCATAAGCCGCTGGCTGGCAAATGACCCGGATATTTTTATCATGGACGAGCCCACCCGGGGCATCGACGTGGGAGCCAAGTACGAGATTTACTGTATCATCGCCGAGATGGCAAAACAGGGCAAGAGTATCATCATGATCTCCTCGGAGATGAGCGAGCTCATCGGCATGTCAGACCGCATCATGGTCATGTGCGACGGCCGGGTTACCGGCTTTATCGACGGCCATGAGGCCAACCAGGAGAATATCATGGCACTGGCGACTCAGTTTGAATAGAGGAGGGAGAACACTATCATGCAAAAAACATTTGATGTGAAAAAATTTATGTCGAATAACGCAATCATTATTTTGATTGTGATACTGGCCATCCTCACCGGATGCACCACCAAGAATTTCTTTACCATGACCAACTTTAAGAACCTGGTAGTCAATGTTTCTCCCCGGTTTATCATCGCCTGCGGCGTGTCGGGATGTCTGATTACAAAAGGTACGGACCTCTCGGCAGGACGTGCGGTAGGACTGGCGGCGTGCCTCTCGGCCATGATGCTCCAAAGCCTTGACTACGCGGCCCGCATGCTGCCCTGGCTGCCGGATATTCCGTGGCCTGTGGCGCTGGTGATCGTCATGATCATCATGGGAGCTTTCGGCGCTGTCAACGGTATTGTCATCTCCGTTTTGAAGGTTCCTCCGTTTATCGCGACTCTGGGTATGCAGACTATCATCTATGGTCTCTGCTCCCTGATCACCAACAATCAGCCGATGGGAGGCTACAAAAAGAGCTATCTGACCGTGGCCAGCGGCTCCGTAGGTCCTATTCCCTACCTGATGATCTTTGCTGTGGTTATAGGCGCGTATTTTCTGTTCCTGTACAACAAGACCCGCCACGGAAAATATATGTATGCCATCGGCGGCAATGAGAACGCGGCGCAGGTTGCCGGAGTCAATGTCCGCGGCTCTCTGATCCGCATCTATATTCTGGCAGGCTGCATGTATGCTCTTGCAGGTTTCCTGGTAGGCGCCAAGGCCGGCGGCGCTTCCACTGCCACAGGACAGGGCTATGAGCTGGAAGCTATCGCGGCCTGTACCATCGGCGGCGTCTCAGCCAACGGCGGTGTGGGCCGTGTAGGCGGCATCCTCATCGGTGTTCTGGTCTTTGAGATCCTGAAGATCTGTCTCCAGTTCCTCCGTGTTGACCCTGCTTACACCTACATCGCCCAAGGTCTCGTCATCGTCATCGCCGTAGCCCTTGACCTGAGGAAATATCTGCAGAAGAAATAATCGGCGCGGGGGTCGGAGTTCGGTCTGTGATGTGCTGAAAAGATACAAGAAACAGCGGCAGAATCACCTGCGGAAGGGAAGAAGGGGCAATGGAAGAAACATCTGGTACGCGAGAGACATCTGATATACAGAGGACATCTGACATAGAGGGAAGACCTGCAGAGACAGGAAAGCCGGTCTCCGCCTTGGAGGGCGTCTACGACCGTCTGCCGGATATCTCCGTCAAGTCCGTGGACCGGTTTATCATAATCTGTGTGATCGCTCTGATTCTGGTAGTTCTTGTGGGAATTTTGAGAGCGCGCCACATAATCTGAAGTTTTTCCCGGACATGAGATGACCGGAAAAGGCAAAGCTGCAGTAAAAACATTACCGCCGAATGCTCGACAGATGCATTCGGCGGTTTGACGTTCCAGCGTTTACAATCCCTCCGCGATTTCATAGATCAGCCTCTCGGAGTCCGCCCAGCCCAGGCAGGGGTCGGTGATGGACTTGCCGTAGCAGTGCTCTCCGATCTTCTGGCTGCCGGACTCGATGTAGCTCTCGATCATGACACCTTTCACCATCTCCTTTATCTCTTCGCTGTGACGGCGGCTGTGGAGAACCTCTTTCACGATGCGGATCTGCTCCATGTACTGCTTGCCGGAGTTGGAGTGGTTGCCGTCCACGATACAGGCAGGGTTTGCCAGGTTCCTCTCTCCGTAGAGCCGGTGGAGCAGGATCAGATCCTCGTAGTGGTAGTTGGGTAGATTCTGGCCGTGTTTGTTCACCGCTCCTCTGAGGATCGTATGTGCCAAGGAATTGCCGGGGGTTTTTACCTCCCAGCCCCGGAAAATAAATTCGTGGGATCCCTGGGCGGCCACAACCGAGTTGAGCATAACTGACAGGTCTCCGCTGGTTGGATTTTTCATGCCCACAGGCACGTCGCAGCCGCTTGCCACCAGGCGGTGCTGCTGGTTTTCGACAGAGCGGGCGCCCACGGCGATGTAGGACATCAGGTCGTCTAAGTATCTTAAGTTTTCCGGGTATAACATCTCGTCGGCAGTGGTCAGACCTGTCTCCTGAACCACATGCATGTGCATCTTGCGGATGGCGATAAGACCTTCGTACATGTTGGGCCGCTTCTCCGGGTCCGGCTGGTGGAGAAGTCCCTTATAGCCCTCGCCTGTGGTCCTGGGTTTGTTGGTGTAGACACGGGGGATGATGATCAGCTTGTCTTTCACTTTCTCCTGGACAGGAACCAGGCGGCTGGCATAGTCCAGCATGGCGTCCTCGTTGTCTGCGGAGCAGGGGCCGATGATCACCAGGAACCGGTCGCTCTTTCCGGTGAGCACGTCTTTGATCTCCTGATCCCTTTTTTCTTTCAAGGCCGCCATCCCGGAAGGAAGCGGGAACTGTTCCCGGATCTCGGCCGGGGACGGCAGCATGTTCATAAATTCAAGTCCCATGATAGCTCTCCTTAATGTTTTTATCTTAACGGCGCTTGCGCACTTTAAAGCACCAGCTTATTATAATACAATAGAGCTGGAAATGCAAAACAAACCTCCATGCGCCCACAAGCGGGTGCACCACCACCCATGAAGGTCTGGCGGGCGCACTTGGCATACCTGAATATATGCCGCCTAATCGGCGGCGGACTTTCTTTCATAGTAAATTTTGACGGAAGTGTGAATCCGGCATGTCACATAGGATGGTGGTCAAAGTCGCAGAGACCGTCGTCGTCCACATCTATATGCTCGTGACCGGAACTGCCATAGAATTCTTTGCCTACCACATTGCGTGACTGGCGGCATTCTTCGATGGCCTGGGAAAGGAGACGGCGCACCTCCATAGGCTTTTTGATGTTCTGCAATGTGATCTCGGGAGTGGCGTCCACCTTGGTCTTCAGGATAATGTTCCCGGTGCCGAAGAGCTTGCCTGCCAGAGTCTGACGGAAGGTCAGATCCACGATTCGGTACAGGAGAGTCTCGTCTAAAGTCGTATTTAAAAATCCCTGTTTGATCATCAGACGATCGTCCTCAATATAGTAGGTGGTAAAACTTATTGGAAACCACAGATGATGTTTTTTATCTTTCCATAGATAGTTGTCTGTCATATAATTACCCTTCTTTCTTTTTCGGTTGGGGCTGACGTGCGGCCTTAGAGTTATTATAGATGAACAAGGAGGCAAATGCAACTATGGGATAGACTGCCTCAGATAAATATTGAAACTCATGGCAATCCGTAGTATCATAGGAACAAAATACAGAATATCAGGATAAAAGATGAACAGCAGCATGAAAATCTTTATTATAGAAGACGACCATACCCTGGCAGGGGAGATATCCTCCGCCCTCACCCGATGGGGTTACGAAACGGCGGCTGTCAAAGAGTTTGACAACATCTTGGAAGAATTTATTCAATGCAGACCTCAGCTGGTGCTGATGGACATCAATCTGCCTTTTTATGACGGGTTCTACTGGTGTTTCAAGATCAGACAGGTCTCTAAGGCGCCTGTGCTGTACATCAGCAGCCGGGGCGGCGACGGTGACAAGATCATGGCTATGGCCCAGGGAGGCGACGATTATGTGGAGAAACCTTTTCATCTGGGGCTGCTGAAGGCCAAGATCCAGGCCATGCTGAGGAGAACCTATGAATATAAAGTGAAGGAACAGGTTTTTCTGGGGGGAGACCTGCATTTTGACAGGGATCAGCAGACCCTGTATCAGGGAGAGAAGGAGATCAGCCTGACCAGGTCGGAGAGACTGGTATTCACGAAGCTGGCGGAAGAAAGGCCTGATGTGGTGTCCAGGGAGGATTTGATGATGATTCTGTGGGAGACCGATGAGTATGTATCCGACGGAACCCTGACCACCCTGGTGAGCAGGCTGAGGAGCAGGCTCCGCGCCCAGTGCGGTCAGGAGATCATAGGGACCAGAAAGGGCCATGGGTATTTTTTGCTATGAGTTATATAAAAAGAAGAGGGCGGCAGATTTTTCCCTGCGCCGCGGTTTTTGCTGCCTTTCACCTGTACTTCTTTTTCTTTTTGCAGGACGGGAAGGCGGGTTTTTTGCTATATCTGGATCTGCTGATTCTGATTCCGTTTTTTTCCTGGCTGGCGGCGGACTGCAGAAGATTCCGGAATGCCAGAAAAAGCATAGAGCAGCTTTTGGCGCAGGAGGAACTTATATGCCGTTCCCTGGGGGACTTTGAATACAGAGATGTGGCAGAACATGATGTGCAGGTGCTGGAACAGCAGATGAGACAGCAGTTTCAGGAGAACTGCGACCTTCAGGACTATGTGGCGAAGTGGTGCCATGAGATGAAACTTCCTCTGGCATCCGCGCTTCTGATGAACGGGAAAATACAGGATTCGGATTTGAGAAGGGACATGAGGGAGCAGCTGGAGAAGATGAATCAGCAGCTGAGTTTAATGCTGTCAGGCTGCAGGCTACAGAGTCCGCTGGTGGATCTCCAGATAAAAAAGGTGCAGCTTTCGGACTGTGTGAAAACATCCGTCCGCAACAATCAGTTTTTTCTCATCAGAAATGCTTTTGAACTTCAGGTGGAGGTGGGGCCGGCGGCCGTATACACGGATCCCCAATGGCTGGTCTACATACTGGACCAGCTCATAGGCAACGCCGTCAAATATGGCCGGAGGCAGCCGGGGCAGGGGGACGAGGGACCGGTTCTCAGGATATGGGCAGAACAGCAGGACAAGGCGGCGGTTCTGTACGTGGAAGACCACGGACAGGGGATCAAGGAACAGGATATCGGGAGGATCTTTGAGAAAGGCTACACGGGAGACAATTACCACAACGGGAGGTACAAGTCCACAGGCATGGGACTTTATCTGGCCTCCCGGATCGCGGACAGGCTGGGACACCGGATCGGGGTGGAGAGCCGGTATGGGGCAGGAACAAGATTTTCGGTGAGATTTGGAGGATAATCAGAGCCTGCAGATCCCAAGTACGGAAGCGTCAGACACACAGAGGTGGCTGGCGCTTTTGTAATGTGGATGTAAGGATTTTTGGAAATATTTATTTTATAATCATGGAGAAGCCGGACTTCAAAGCTATCAGAAAATCTATAAGATCAGAATCACAAGGAGACAGTGTATGAATCATGTTGAGGAAAAAAACAATATGACAACCGCCCCTGCCCAGAGGGTTCATGTGGCGGTTGTGAAAAATCTGATAAAAACCTACGGAGGAAAGGGGTTTCAGACCAGGGTGCTCAAAGGGATCGACCTGGATATCTGTCGGAACGATTTTATAGCCGTCATGGGGCCGTCAGGTTCAGGGAAGACCACTCTTTTGAATATTCTCTCCACCATCGACAAGCCTACCCAGGGTACGGTGATCCTGGACGGACAGGATATAACCAGGGTTTCCAACAGGGAACTGTCCAGATTACGGAGGGATAAGATCGGTTTTGTATTTCAGGACTACAATCTGCTGGATACTATGACGCTTCAGGACAACATAGCTCTTCCCCTGTCCCTCAGCGGAGTTTCGGGGAAGGAATGTGTGGAAAAGGTGAGGAAACTGGCGTCTCTTCTGGGGATTGAAGAACATCTGAAAAAATACCCGTACCAGCTGTCGGGAGGCCAGAGGCAGAGGGGAGCCACCTGCCGCGCCCTGGTGACGGAGCCGGAGATCATTTTCGCGGACGAACCTACAGGGGCTCTGGATTCCAAGTCCGGCAGGGAACTGCTGGAGTGCTTTAAGATGGTCAATGACAGAGGGCAGGCTACTATCCTCATGGTGACCCATGACCCCTTCTGTGCGTCCTACGCGAAAGATGTGTATATTCTCAGCGACGGAAAGATCCTGTGCAGGCTGAGCAGGGGAGGCGATCGGAAGGAATTCTATGACCGGATCATCGATGTTCAGACTTCTATGGGAGGTGATTTCCTGTGTCAATGAGAAAGCTGGCCTGGATAAATTTTAAATATGGATTTAAACAGTATCTTTCTCTGGTAATCTCCCTGGCATTTACCGTGCTGGTGCTGTTTAATTTTCAGAATCTGATCTGTTCCGGCGCGTTTGAGATTCTGGGGACAAGAAACAGAGAATATGTGGAGATGATCATCAACATGATTACCTTTGTGCTGGTGTGCTTCATGTTCTTTTTCATATGGTATTCTACAGATGTGTTCCTCACCAGGAGGAAGAAGGAGATCGGAATCTATGTGTTTATGGGACTGTCCAACGAAAAGATCGGGAAACTTTATTTTCTGGAGACGGTTTTTACAGGGCTGTGGGCCCTTTTTCTGGGACTTTTTTTCGGGGCCCTAAGTTCGGGGCTGTTTCAGATGATCCTGCTGGCCATCTCGGATCTGACGGTGGAGATTCACTTTCGTCCGGGGTTAAAGCCGGTGTTTGTGACAGCCGGAATTTACGGGGCGGTGTATCTGATTTTCGCGGTGAAAGGTTATGTAAATCTTGTCAGGAGCAGCGTGCTGGGTATGATATCGGCGGCGAAGCAGAATGAGTATGTGAGACAGTCTAAGGCAATTCTTTTCATAAAGTCTGCGGCGGGGACGGCGGTTCTGGGCAGCGGGTATTATCTGGCGGTAAAACGAGATCAGGGCGGCGCCATGGGCAATGCGCTGGCGGCGGTGGCTCTGGTGACGGCAGGGGTGTATCTGCTGTTCGGAGGGCTGATTCCCCTGATCTTCCAGACTGCGGCGGGGAACAAGCGGTTTCTCTACAAAAATCAGAGAATTCTCTGGGTAAACAGTTTGATTTTCCGGATGAAAAAAAACTACCGCACTTACGCCATGGTGTCGATTCTGCTGCTGTGCTCCGTCACCGCCCTTGCCACCAGCTTTGCCATGAGGGGAAGGTACGACAGCATCATCCGGTTCGAGAATACCTACACCTTTCAGCTGCTCAGTCCCTGGCAGGAGCTGGATGAGCAGGCGGCGGCAGTGATCGGGGATGGGAACGACATTGTGGTGAGGAGCAGGATTCCTCTCCTGTGCGTGGATCCTTCCTATGTAAACACAAAATATCCTGACAGCCGTTATACCATACTGTCCTGGTCTGATCTGAAGGAGCTGGCCAGGGAGACAGGGATGGAATTTCCTATCGCGCCTCTGGGAGATGATCAGATCGTCAAAATCTCCCATCTCTACCTGATGTCTCTGATCACGGACAAGTCCGGTATAACCGTCGCCATAGGAGGAAGGACCTACAGCCAGGTGGAGGACATCAGCATTCCTTATATGGGATATCTTCAGGAAAACATGAATTTTTATGTTGTAAATGACGAAGAATACCGCCGGCTCCGGTCTTTTGGGGAGGAACTGTATGCCTGCAGCTACCGAATCGGAGATCCGGGAAATTTTATGGAGACCCGCGACAGGCTGGACCGGTTTGTGGCGGGTCTGGAAGACGGCCATACCGCAAGGGTGGCCATAGACCCTGAGAGCAATGAGCTGGACTGGGTCAAAGTGATGTATTCGGTCTGTATTTTTATGTTTCTGGTCTTTGTCCTGGCCAGCGGAAGCATCATGTTCATGAAGCTGTACAACGACGCCTTTGAAGAAAAAGGCCGCTGTCAGGTGATGCTGAAAATGGGTTTCGACAGGGGAACGCTGAAGAAGGCCATGAAGGCCGAGCTGGCCGTGGCATATGGCCTTCCCTTTGCGGTTATGGGGATATCTTCATTTTTCTCGGTAGGAGCCCTGGCCAGGATGATGTTCACGGATCTCACAGGGGTCAACCTGGTGAGCGTGGCAGCGGTGCTGGGAATCCTGGTGCTGTGGTACGGGCTGTCGCTGCAGGCCTGTGAAAAAAACGCAGGATTATAAAATTTTAAAAATGGCAGTAGCATATTTTCCCCAAATACATTATAATGAAGACTCACAATGAAACGGTTCAGATTGAAAAAGACAGGGAGGATTCATATGGAGTGGGAGAAACTGCTTTCGTCGGAGAGGTTCGCGGCTTCCCGGCAGGATCGGGAGGATCCCTGCCGCAGCGACTATGACACCATCATCTGCAGCACCTTGTTCCGCAGGCTCCAGGACAAGGCTCAGGTGTTTCCGCTTGAGGAGGACGACTATGTGAGAACCCGTCTGACCCATTCGCTGGAAGTATCGGCCATCGGGAAAAAGCTGGGAGAAGCGGTGTTCAGGAGGTTAAAGGCAGGGAAAAAGGATCCGTGGTTCGAGTGTCACTGGGAGAAAGAGTTTTCGGATGTGCTTCTGTGCGCAGGGCTGGTCCACGACATCGGAAACCCGCCTTTCGGCCATTTCGGGGAGTACGCCATGAGAGAGTGGTTTCAGGCAAACTTAAACAGCCTGACTCTGGGTGAGAAGAGGGTGGCGGAGCTGCTGTCCTGGGGGCAGATTCAGGATCTGTACCACTTTGAGGGCAACGCCCAGTCCCTGAGGCTTCTCTCCAAGACTCCCTATCTGGGGAAGATGGAGGGGTTCAACCTGTCCTGCAGCGTGCTGGCATCCATCATGAAGTACCCCATATCCTCGGAGGATTTAAGCGACAGCAATCCCAGGCGCTACAAGAAGATGGGGTACAACTGTGCCGAGAGAGAACTGTTTTCCAGAATCAATGAGGTCACAGGTCTGGAGGGATGCCGCCATCCTCTGTCCTACCTGCTGGAGGCGGCGGACGATATGGCCTACAGGACATCGGATCTGGAGGATGCCATGGTGAAGAAAGTGCTGAGTCTGTCCAAGATCACGGAGGCGCTCCACAGGTACGAGGAGGAACTGAAGGGGAGGGAGAGAACGGTTATAGCCGGCGGAGCTTCAAGAGGTTCTGAGATGGCAGAGCAGGTGAGCCGCTGTATCGGAAAGCTGGATGAGCTGTACGGCGAGGAGCTGAAAGCCGGAGGCAGGAAACCGGAGCTGACCGCGGTTCAGAGGTGGAACCAGTACATGCAGAAAGTGATGGCAGAGGACGCAGTGGACAGGTTTGTGGACAACTACAGTCAGATCATGGACGGCAGCTTTGCAGGGGATTTGTTTGAGGGCACGGTATCGGGCCATATTGTGACGGCTATAGCCAGGCTGAGCGAAGAGCGGATCTACACCAGCTCCGTGAAGATTAAGACGGAGCTGTTTGGAAGGCGGGTCATCGACTCTCTTCTGAGCCAGTTTATGCCTGCGGCGGTGAAATATGACACCCAGGAGCCTCAGACATTTATCGAGCGCAGAACCATGGATATCATATCCGGATTTTACAAGTCCATGTATCACGCCGAAGCGGCTGGAAAGAGTGGCAGGGAGCGGCTCTACCTGCGGATCCTCATGGTCACGGACTATATAAGCGGCATGACGGACAGCTACGCCAGACGACTTTACAAGGAACTGTTCGGATAGTCGAAGGCAGGGATAATGTCTGTAAAATTTTAAGAATTGCAATTGAGATACCTGATGGACAGAGGGAGAATTGTGGTATAAAATGAGAATGTGATTTGAGACATCTGATTCTGTAAAATAATCAGGAGGATTTTTATGGAAGACCGTATCTGGCTGCTGCCCTGTGAGGGCCGGTTTTACAAGGCAAATCTTCACTGCCACACAGTGTTGTCCGACGGGAAAAGAACGCCGGAGGAGATCAAGGGGATGTATAAAAGACATGGGTATTCTGTGGTGGCCTACACGGATCACCGCCGTTATAGGTGGCATGAAAACCTGATGGACGACACATTTATCCCTATTGCCGCCTATGAGGTGAATATCGACGGGGAAACCCCTGCTTCGGGGGATATTTCCAGGCGGAAGACATATCATATCAATCTGTATGACGAGAATCCCCGCCTTTTTCAGGAAGAGAAACAGGCCTCCATACTGCCGGAGCACCGCTATACGGATATAGGGTATATCAATGAATATCTGAAAAAGATGAGGAGCATGGGATTTTTCGCCTGCTACAATCATCCCTACTGGTCCATGCAGACCATAGAAGACTACAAAGGTCTGGATCAGGTGTGGGCCATGGAAATATACAACCACGGCTGTGAGCTGGACGGGATGTACGGCTACAATCCTCAGAGTTATGACGAGATGCTGAGGGCAGGAAAACGGCTGTTCTGCGTGGCTGCGGACGACAACCACAATCCGGTTCCCACAGATGACCCGTTCAGCGATTCTTTCGGCGGTTTTACCATGATCAAGGCCAGAGAGCTGACTTATCCGGCTGTCATAGAAGCCCTTTTGAAAGGGGATTTTTATGCCTCCATGGGTCCCGAGATCAAAGAACTGTTTGTGGAGAGAGGCAGGCTTGTGGTGAGAACCAGCCCGGTGGAGAAGATCTTTGTGGCGACTGAGAGCAGGTACTGCCACA
This sequence comes from uncultured Hungatella sp., assembly GCA_949879795.1. Taxonomy (GTDB): domain Bacteria; phylum Bacillota; class Clostridia; order Lachnospirales; family Lachnospiraceae; genus UBA3402. The sequence continues at coordinate 16,122 of CATLBR010000021.1, read as the reverse complement.
GAGCCATCGCCGGTCCGGGGGAGGTTCTGACCGAGGCGGTGTTTGAACTGACGGGAAAAGAGGGGTATGTGAGAGTGGATGCCAGGGACAGAAGAGGGCTCCATGCCAATTCCAACGCTTATTTTCTGTAAATTTATGCCTTTTGTGTGCCGCGGAAAGGCTTTGTGCAGGAGACAGGCGAGAAAAGAGGAAAATCCATGGTCAGTGTAAAGGCAGATCATTTCAGTTTGGAGCAGATACACATGTCAGGCCAGTGCTTCCGCATGAGCCGTCTGGAGAAGGCAGGTGAAGGAAAAGACGCGTCTTTGACCAACGCAGGGACATATGAGGTCATAGCGGGTAGGAGGTATCTGCAGGTGACTCAGCAGGGGGAAGATTGTGTCTTTCACTGCAGCGATGGAGATTTTGAATACTTCTGGAAGATATATTTTGATCTGGAAAATGACTATAAAGCCTATATAAGCAGGATTAATCCCAGAGATTCCTATCTCCTGGCGGCGGCCGAACTGGGGCGGGGAATCCGAATTCTGCGTCAGGATCTGTGGGAGATGATTGTGTCCTTCCTCATATCACAGCAAAACAACATCCCGCGGATACGCAGGTGCATCGAGAATATCTGCAGAGGGTACGGAGAGAGGATGACGGCTCCGGGGGGAGAGGAATATTTCGGATTTCCGGAGCCCAAGGCCCTGGCAGGCCTTGAGGAGGACGCCCTCATGGGGTGTAATCTGGGATACCGCAGCAAGTATGTGGTGCGGGCGGCCAGGAGTGTGGCGTCGGGAGAACTGGATCTGGACAGGGTGAGAGAGATGTCCTGCGGGAGAGCCAGAGAAGAACTTCTGAAATTGTTTGGAGTGGGGGAGAAGGTGGCGGACTGCATCTGCCTGTTTGCTCTCCATCATCTGGATGCGTTTCCCGTGGACACCCACATCAGCCAGGCGCTGGCAGTTCACTATAAAAAGGGATTTCCCAACAGAAGATACCGGGGGTTCCGGGGGGTGATGCAGCAGTACATATTTTATTATGAACTGCATTCCCACATCTGAGAACATGGCGGGAGCAAGGGCTTTGGAAGGCCCCTGCTCCCGCCACGTTATACGAGGGGGAAATCATTACTTTACAAATTACTTCTTAAATATCGCCTTCAGTGCATCGATAAGGTTGTTGGAATCCAGGGTGGCACCGGAGATGGCATCCACTTCAACGCTCTGGCTGTCTATAACTTCTTTGAAGAATGTCTCAAGCTGGGCGTCTTCCATGAACATATTGTCCCGCCCGCTGACGATCTCCATATTGGCGATCTGACCGCCTGCCACATCTACTTTCAGAGTGTACTCACCGTGGTTGCCCTTGATGAGATGCTCGTAGCTTCCGTCGGGCTTTCCTTCAATATCATATTCCTCTGTCTTCATCAGCAGCTCGGCGGTAACCTGAGAGCGGCCTCCAAAGGCGGTATCGGCGGCGGCGCGGCCTGTGGCGATAGCCTCGGCCAGGAACACGCCGTTCTGATACAGGTTGGACACATAGGAGCCAAGCTCGCCGGCCTCGTACAGGTTGGGGATGGGGGTGCCGTCCCACTTCAGTACCTGGGCTTTGGTGTTGCGCTCCGCTCCGCCTGTGGTGGCTACCAGAGCAGGAGTGATGCCCACGGCATAGAAGGGAGCCGTGTCTATGGGACTCATGGTCTCGGGATTCCGCCCGAAGTCGGTGTCGTTGTGGGAAGCGGCCATCTGATTGTAGCGGTCTACGGCAGACTTTAACACTTCAGGGTCCCGCCCCAGCTTTTCAGCCAGTTCCTCGATAGTATCTGCTTTTACGATCCAGCCTTTTTCGATCTCGGCACTGTTGTCGTCGGACCAGACATAGCCCTCGGTGGTAATGGGCCAGCTGAGCCATTTGGTGACGATAGCGCCGGCTGTTCTGGTATTCTCATCAAAGATCATATGTACCGGCAGCGCCCTGTCATGGGGAAGATCTACATAATGGCCATATTCTTTGTATTTCATGTGCTGGCGGTGATAAGCGCCGGATTCGTTGTAGAAACGCTGGCCATCAGCGGCTACCTCCAGCCAGGAAGTTCCTGCCATGGAGAAGTTGCGCATAAACACGGCCTCATAGTCGGGAACCTTGATTCCCAGCCAGAATCCGCCTGACTGTGTCTGGTTGTTCATATGCCACATCTTGGCTCCGCATGCCATGAGAACCTGAATGGCGTCTCCCGTATTGCCCGGGGTTCCTCCGGTGTAGACCATATCCATGCCGTGGAAATCCCGCTGCATCTCCAGATTGTTCTCAAAGCCTCCGCAGGCCAGCAGTACGCCCTTCGCGGCCTTGATGGTGAACTCTTTGCCGCTCTCGTCTGTGGCCACTGCGCCGATGACGGCTCCGGTTTCATCCTGAATCAGGGATTTAAAGGAGGTGTTAAAGCAGAGCTCCACGTTTTTTCTGGCCCTGACAGCCAAGTCAAAACCTCTCCATACACCGCCGTACTCGAATGTGGTACCGACTTTTCTCACGTGGCCGGAACAGCCTTTAAAGCTGGCTCCGTCCAGATCGGGGAATTCTGTAACCAGTGATCCCCAGTTTAAAGGACCGCCGCCTACATAGCCCAGCTCATAGTCCACAGCGGCCACGGTGGCCTGGATCCAGCCGGCCTGTCCTGCGAATTCATTGACCAGGAAGTCCATATACTCATCCTTGATAGGATTGGGGCTGCTGCAGGCTACCAGGTAGCGCCTGAAAGTGTCCAGATCGTCGGGGGCGGGGACGATGAGCGTCTGGCCGGAAGCGATAGAGTTCCCTCCCGCATTGGCCTCGGACATTTTTTCAAGTATACATATTTTCGCGTCGGGGTCGATGTCGTTGGCTTCCAGGGCGGCCGCTTCTCCGGCCAGTCCGTAGCCCACAATAAGAAAATCTACTTCCTTGTCGTAGGACGGCTCAGGTTTCTGGTTTTCCGGCGGATTCTGAGGGGCAGCCGTAGTTTCGGGGGCGGCTGTGGTCTCAGGAGCGGCTGTGGTGGGAGCTGCAGCTGTGGTGGGAGCTGCAGTGTCCGCGCTGGACGCGCAGGCGTTGAGAATTCCGGCAGATGCCAGACCAGCCATACCAGCTACGCTTCCCTTCAAAAAGCTCCGGCGGGAAATTTGTTTCGACATAAAGGTTCCTCCCTTCATTTGTACGGGTAAAATAGTTAATTTTATTATAACAGGAAAGTTTTGAGAAGAACAATTTGATTATTCGATTGATTGAAAAAATATTTTTATGTATAATAAAAATAAAAAAATTCACTATGCGGCAAAGTTATGAGGGAGGGCAGAGTTTTGAATTCTACACAGATTACCTGTTTTTTGGAGGTGGCCAAGAGTCTCAGTTTTGTCCGGGCGGCGAAAGCCCTGTACACTACTCAGCCTGTGATCAGCTATCAGATAAAATCTCTGGAGTCCGAGCTGAAGGTCCGGCTTTTTGCGAGAGATAACCGAAATGTGGCGCTGACGGCGGCAGGAGAGTATCTGTATTTCAATCTGGAATCCATCAGCGAGAAGATGCAGGAGATCATCGGCGTTGCCCGGGAGATGGAGAAGGAAGAACAGCCGGGCATCCGCCTCCTGGTACGGCGTCTGGTAGATTATTCCTGTCTCACCAGGACTCTGAAGGCTTTTTCTGACAATTATCCTCTGGTTAAGGTGGATATTCTGACCTACAATGAGCGCCGTACAAGGGATCTTCTGGCTGCCGATGAGATACAGCTGGCTTTTGGATACCGCTATGAGGTGAATCGGAATCCAAGGCTGGGGTTTCTGCCTTTAGACCAGGCCTGCTATTATGTGCTGGTCAACAGAGAGCACCGTCTGTCGGCGTACAAGTATCTGACTTTTGAGGACTTGTCAGGGGAAAAGCTGATTTTAGCCGACACGGAGCTTCAGAAAAACGCGGATTTGGTTTCCCTGAAGGAATTGAAGAAGCTGAACATACAGGTCAGTTATCAGTACTCGTCCTTTGACAGCATGCTGCTGGCCGTGGAGGCGGGAATCGGGCTTACGGTGCTTCCATGCGGCAGGGCAAAAAAGTTTTCGGGGCTTATAAAGATTCCTTTAAAAAATGTTTCCCCCATAGAGCTGGGTTTGGCCTGGGTATGCGCCGGCGCCCCGGAAGGGTCCGTCATAAAGCAGTTTGTGGACACGGCGGCTCAGTGCCATGGAATGTGAGCAGATTTCATATTCTATTTCATAGCCTGGCGGCATATTCTTTTTCTATAAGTTTTCGTCTGTGTCAAGGATTGACAGAGGGGAAGCAGAGAAAGGAATCGGAGTATGAACAACAGCCGTCCGCCCGAGTTTATAAAACTGATCATATCCCTGGAATGTGTGCTTTTGGCCGCATTCCTCATATTGCTGTCTCCGGCGGGAGATCTGATCTCGCGCAGTGTCCCGGCCAGCGGGCAGGGGACGGAGAGGGGGGAGGAGGCAAAAAACGATGCCTCTTCAAAAGGAGGAGAAGAACACAAGAGCGGCAATTCCCGGCAGGATGGCGGTAACAGGGAGAGCGGCTCAGACAGTCAGAGCGGTGAGACCGGCCCAAGCGGCGAGAGCGGTGGGACCAGCCCAAGTGGCGAGACCGGCCAGGCCAGTGCAGAGGAAAAGAAAGATTTTATCAAATGGGTAGATTTTCAGGTGACCAAGGAGGCCATGGAGAAGGCCTTCCGCTACGATGTGGATACCTGTCAGTCTGAGATTCATCTTAGTTGGACAGAACTTCTGGCCTATCTGGGAGCCCGTTACGGCGGAGATTTTTCCAAATATAAGTCTTCCGACATGGAGAACATCGCCCAGAGGCTTCTGGACGGGGAGAAGATGGAAGATATCACGGCTGACATGAAATATTATCCATATTATTTGGAGGCTTATACGGCGGTTCTAGGGGGGATGGTAGGTGAGTTTAAGGTGGAGATCCCTGCCTCAAAGGCACCGGAATTTATTCTGAAAGCCAGCGAAAATTCAGGAAACGGTCAGGAGGACGGCGACAGGAAGGTGTGGGTGACCAAGTACGGGCTGAAAGCCTTTTCCCCCATTGCCAAAAATTATCCGTACAATGACTATGATGATTTCGGTGCTGCCAGAAGCTACGGATTTAAGCGGCAGCATCTGGGTCATGACATGTTAGGGCAGGTGGGAACGCCTGTGATCTGCGTAGAATCCGGGTATGTGGAGGCCATAGGCTGGAACCAGTACGGAGGCTGGAGGCTGGGTATCCGCAGCTTTGACGGCAAACGCTACTATTACTATGCCCATCTGAGGAAAAATTATCCATATCACAAGTCACTCCAGGAGGGCAGCGTGGTGCAGGCTGGGGATGTCATCGGTTATCTGGGCAGGACCGGCTACAGCAGAACGGAGAATACCAACAATATCGACGAAGCCCACCTTCATTTCGGGCTTCAGCTGATTTTTGACGAATCCCAGAGAGAGGGGAACAATGAGATATGGATCGACTGCTATGAGCTGGTGAAATTCCTGGCGGTCAACCGGTCGGAGACAGTGAAGAAGCAGGAGACCAAAGAGTATTATCGGATGTATCAGATGGTGGATCCTGCTATTCCGGGCGGGCCGACAGAGCAGAGGATCCCGGAAGAAAGTCCGGCAGAGCAGGAATCGGCGCAGGGGGAGACCACGGCGGAACCGGAGGGGACATCAGAGGGAAGAGAGGCAGTGAAAAGTTAGACGGACCCACCCGCGGCTCCGCTGCCGAGGTGACGCAGCAGCGGGCGGCGGTTTTTCGGACGGAAGGCATCACCCCAGCTGGATAACGGTCTGATCCTCTGGCACGTACAGTGTGCCGGAAAAGAAAGGTTTTCCCTCATCCAGGTAGAGCTTCTGCCGGCCGGCAATATTCTTGTCCTCGGTGTGCCATAAGATCAGGTTTCGGATACCCAGTTTCTCTCCCAGCTCACAGGCATCCTTTACTGTGCTGTGGTGCTTCTCGTAGGGTTTGAACAGCTCCCTCTGGCTGTAGAGGCAGAAAGCCTCATGAGTCAGCCAGTCGCTGCCTTTCACATAGTCCAGACAGTCCTGGTTGAAAGGCTCGTCTCCGCAGCAGGTGAAGCGCTGCCCGTTTTCCAGGACAGTGGTGAAACCGTACTGTCTTGCCTTGGTAGAATGGATGTCGAAAAATGTCACCGGGTAGTTCAGTATATTCACAGTCTCCCCGTCATGGACAGGGACCAGGTGGATCCTGTCGCCGATCATCTTGAAAAATTTGCCCTGGACAGTCAGTCGGCAGATGGTGGTGATGGTCTCCGGAAGCTGGTCGTGGCAGTAGATATTCAGATCCCCCTGATACTGCCCGTTTTTCATTCGGGTGGCGATGACGCGGATGAGCCATACAATTCCCAGAAGATGGTCGGTGTGTTCGTGAGTGATGAAGATGTGATGGATCCTGCCCAGATCCATGTCCATATCCTCCAGAATCCTCAGGATGCCGTTGCCGCCTCCCGTGTCCACCAGAAAGAATTGGCCGGCGGAATTTTTGACAGCAAAACAGGTATTGTAGCACCGGGTTACAGTGGCATTGCCGGTTCCCAAAACATAAAGCTGTTCCATAGTCGCTTCTCCTTTTGTATGCAGTTTAATACTGGTGAATTGTTATGATTTATGTTACTATATTAATACAAAAGATGCAACCTTAATGTATGCCCTGCCGGGGCGGGCGAGGATCCGGGCAGGCGGCGGGGCTATATAGAAGCGGAGGAATATGTGGTGAGAGATTTATCCTATCTGAAACTTTTGGCCAGGGAGTACCCTACGGTGAGAGCGGCATCCAGCGAGATTATCAATCTGACTGCCATCAAGGGACTTCCAAAGGGAACAGAATACTTTTTCAGCGACCTCCACGGCGAACACGAGGCGTTCATCCATCTCCTGAGGAGTTCATCGGGAGTCATCAGGGAGAAGATAAAAAAGACCTTCGGATATGTGATCCCGGAGGAGGACCAGGAGAAGCTGGCCAACCTGATCTATTACCCGGAGAAGGTGATACATCAGCTGACTGTGGAAGGAAGAGCCAACGACGAGTGGAAGCGGATCAATATTTACCGGCTGGTGGAGATATGCAAGATGGTGTCTTCCAAGTATACCAGGTCCAAGGTGCGGAAAAAACTTCCTCCGGAATTTGCCTATATCATCGACGAACTTCTCCATGTGGATTATAAAGGTGAGAACAAGAAAATGTACTACAGCGAGATCATCCGCTCCATGATCGATATTGACATTGCGGACAAGTTCATCGTTGCCCTGTGCCGTCTGATTCAGAATCTGACCGTTGACAGTCTTCATATAATAGGAGATATATTTGACAGAGGGCCCAGGGCGGACCTGATCATGAATGAGCTGATGCAGTTCCACGATGTGGACGTGCAGTGGGGCAACCATGACATCTCCTGGATGGGCGCTGCCACGGGCAATCGGGCCTGCATCTGCAATGTCCTGCGGATCGCTATCAGCTACAACAGCTTTGATGTGCTGGAGGACGGTTACGGCATCAATCTGCGTCCGCTGTCCATGTTTGCCGCCAACACATACAGAAATGACCCGTGCGCCAGGTTTATTCCCCATATTCTGGACGAGAATATCTACGATGTGGTAGACCCGGGACTTGTTGCGAAGATGCATAAAGCCGTGGCCATCATGCAGTTTAAGATCGAAGGACAGATCATCCGCCGCCACCCGGAATATCAGATGGATCACAGGCGCCTTTTGGAGAGCGTGGATTTTGAGAGGGGAACCGTGACCGTGGAGGGGAAAACCTATGAGATGCTTGACATGGCATTTCCCACAGTGGACCCCAAGGATCCCCTGAAACTGACGGCGGAGGAAGAGGAACTTCTTCACACCCTGAGACTTTCCTTCAAACACAGCCAGCTTCTCCACAAGCATGTGAAATTTCTGTATTCCCACGGGGCCATGTACAAGTGCTACAATCAAAATCTGCTGTATCACGGGTGCATTCCCATGAAGAAGGACGGCAGCTTTGACGAGATGGAATTTTTTGGTATCCCCTACAGAGGAAAGGGGCTGATGGATATGATCGACAAGATCGTGCAGAGCGCCTATTTCCTGCCGGAGGGCAGCCCTGACAAGGCCTTTGCCAGAGATTTTATGTGGTATCTGTGGTGCGGGGAGAAATCTCCCGTGTACGGGAAGGATAAGATGACCACATTTGAGCATTATTTTATTGCGGAGAAGAATACACACAAGGAATTTATGAACCCCTATTACCAGCTGAGTGTGAAAGAAGAGTACTGCAATAAGATTCTGGAGGAGTTTGGCCTGCCCGCCGCCAGCTCCCGGATCATCAACGGCCATGTGCCGGTGAAAATCAAGGACGGGGAGACTCCGGTGAAGGCAGGCGGGAAACTGTACATCATAGACGGAGGTCTGTCCAAGGCATATCAGAGCAAGACGGGAATCGCAGGGTACACTCTGATCCACAACTCCACACATCTGGCTTTGGCAGAGCACAAACCGTTTTGTCCCGGAGCGGAGAATACGCCGAAGGTGACCATCGTGGAGAAGATGAAAAAGAGGGTTATGGTGGGGGACACCGATTTGGGCAGGGAGCTGACGGAGAAGATCGAAGATCTGACAGAACTGGTGAGTGCCTACAGGAAAGGTATCCTGAAAGAGAAGATGGTTTGAAAAATTACATTAATTAAGGATTGAGGAGAGGCTATGAGAAAAGAAGAATTTCTCCAGACCCTGCGCAGGGCGCTGACGGGAGACGTACCCCCCGGGGTGGTGGAGGAGAACATACGGTACTATGACGGATATATCGCGGATGAGGTGAGAAAAGGCAGGAACGAGGAGGAAGTGATCCAGGAGATCGGAGACCCCCGCCTGATCGCCAGAACCATTGAGGATACCACGGACGGCACGGAAAACCGGTACCAGACCGAAAACCTCTACGAATACGGGGAGAGCGGCGGATATGACCGTTCCGTCTACGGCGGAGAGGAAAATATTCATATACTGCGATTGGACAAGTGGTACTGGAAACTATTGCTGGCACTCATAGTAGTGGGAATATTTTATCTTCTGATCATCATAATCGGAGGGATATTCAGACTGCTTGCGCCTCTTCTGCCTGTACTGCTGATAATCTGGATCATATCTACGGTTATTAATAACAGACGGGAGTAGATTTGAACCGAGACACAGACCTGAAAAAGGCATTGAAACTGAATTGTAACAGTTTCGATGCCTTTTTTGCTTGACAAATTAACAATCATGAAATATAATGTTTACAAAAGTTAATAGTTTTGTAATAATCTGAAAAGCAAAGGCGGAGCTGCCGCCACACCTTCACGGAAGGTGAAGCCAAACGATGGAAGAAAGAATGGAGAATCGATATGAATATTAAGAAGATACAGTTGAGATACGGAATTTGTACACTGACGCTGTGTGCCCTTATGTCTGTTGGAAGTGCCGTAGAGGCCAGGGCGGACTATGAGACGCCGGAAGGCCCTGCATTCAGCTACGGTGATTATGTAGCCAGCATCGATGAGGGGACACATCCTATATATGTGTCCATGGATTCCTACGATGTTTTGAGAGAGGCGTCGGAGGGAGAGGCATACCTGATCCTGGACGCGGAGGGAGACGGCTGGATGGAGGTTCAGATCGGAGACGGGACAGGCTATATCTCCGTGACCGAGGAAGGTGTGTCCATTGCGGAGAAGGATGAGATTGAATTGAGCCATATTGTGGTGGAGGATGACAAGATTTCCGGCGCGGCTTATTCCGATGCCAGGAGACAGGACTTGGTGAATTTTGCCCTTCAGTTTCTGGGAGGAAGATACCGGGCAGCGGGCAACGACCCCCACACCGGCGTGGACTGTTCCGGTTTTACCAAATATGTGATGCTTCACGGGGCAGGTGTGACCATCGAGCGCAGCTCGGGTGCTCAGTCCCAGCAGGGTGTGGATGTAAGTCCGGAGCAGATGAGGCCGGGAGATCTGGTCTTCTACGGCAAGGGAGGCCGGGTGAATCATGTGGCTATGTATATCGGTGACGGTCAGGTGGTACATGCCTCTACATATAAGACAGGGATCAAGCTGTCGCCGTGGAATTACAGGGCTCCCATGCGGATTAAGAATGTGCTGGGAGACTGATTCCTGCGGGCAGCGAGTCATGGGGATGTGTTTGATACCCCTCATGTTTGCGGCGGGGTGTTGACTGAGAACAGGTGTGAACGGATTTTAGGATAAGGTAAAAGAAAGAGCCAGACAGGGGATGTCTGGCTCTTTTGGGTTTCGTAGGGGACGAAACCCGTTTCACTTGAGGGGAGTATCAATCACTATAAGGATTATTCAGGTCTAAGGGAAACCTGTACTCCGCTTTTTATTATAATATATAGATGAAAAAAAAGCAATTGTAAGTATAAACCTGCGGCAAAAAGCCATACTAGTCCTGTAACAAAAAACATTTTCAGGAGGTATTAACACCATGGCAAACGATTTTAGGAACTGCAAGAACAATAATCAGAACAACAGCCAGAACAACAATCAGAACAACAATCAGAACAACAGCCAGAACAGCAATCAGAACAACAATCAGAACAGCAGCAGAAACAGCAGCCAGAACAGCAATCAGAACAGCAGCAGAAACAGCAATCAGCGATAAGCTGCCGCCAGGAAGCCGCCCCATGGTCATGGGACGGCTTTTTACATATACTGTAATAAAAAGGACAGGTGACGAATATGAATTATCTGACAATCAGCATGAGAGAGCTGGAATGCTGGATATGCTGGGGGCGTCCCATGGAACTGATTGACTTGAGGGATAGAAGATCTTACAGATATTCTCATTTAATGAATGCTGTCAATATTCCGTTTGAAGAGCTGGAAGCCATGATCAGCCAGGGAGAGGCTATCGATTATCAGCCAGGAGTTCCCATGGTATTTTACTGTGCCAGAGGCGGTCAGAGTATGCTGGTGTGCAATCATCTTTCGGTTCGGGGATACCCGGTGGTCAATACTGCAGGCGGATTGGCCGCATACAGAGGAAACTACTTGATTCACCCATAGAATCAGTTGACAGATGGGGGGCGGCGTTTTAAAATGACTATGAAAAGTGCCATGAGCGGGGAGAATACCCGCCTGGCAAATCATGTGTACAGGAGGACTTATATGAAATACATGTTTGCGTCAGATATTCACGGCTCGGCGTATTACTGCCGAAAGACTCTGGAAGTCTACAGACAGTCAGGTGCCGTCCGTCTGATTCTGCTGGGTGATCTTTTGTATCACGGCCCCCGCAACGACCTTCCCAGGGAGTACGATCCAAAGCAGGTTCTGGCGATGCTGAATGAATATAAAAATCAGATTTATGCGGTGAGGGGAAACTGTGATTCCGAGGTGGATCAGATGGTGCTGGAATTTCCTATCATGGCGGATTATGCCCTGCTGTCCCTGAACGGAAAGACCATCTATGCCACTCACGGTCATGTCTACAATGAGGAGGTTCTGCCTCCCATGCAGCAAGGAGATGTTTTGATCCACGGACACACACATCTGCCTGTAGCGGAGGCCATGGGGGATGGGTATCTTCTGAATCCGGGTTCGGTTTCCCTTCCCAAGGACGGCAATCCTGCCAGCTACGGGATTCTGGACGGGACAGTTTTTACTGTCCGTGACTTTGACGGCAGGAAAATTAAGGAGATCGAGCTGTAGCAGGTGGACTGCCAATAACAAGGAGACATTGGTGAAAAAAATATATGAGCTCATCGCCCCATGCCATTTCGGGCTGGAGGCGGTGCTGAAAAAGGAGATCACAGACCTGGGATACGATATCGTCCAGGTGGAAGACGGCAGAGTCACATTTGCGGGGGATGACCAGGCCGTCTGCAGAGCTAACGTGTTTCTGCGGACGGCGGAGAGAGTGCTTTTAAAGGCGGGAAGTTTCCGGGCGGAGACCTTTGATGAGCTGTTTGAAAATACAAAGGCCCTCCCGTGGGAAGAACTGATTCCCAAAGACGGAAAATTCTGGGTGGCCAAGGCGTCCTCTATCAAGAGCAAGCTGTTCAGCCCGTCGGATATCCAGAGAATCATGAAGAAAGCTATGGTAGAAAGATTGAAAACCGCCTGCGGCGTGTCTGTACTGCCGGAGACGGGCAGCAGTTATCCCCTGCGGGTATTTCTGTACAAAGACCAGGTGACCATAGGGATCGACACGTCAGGGGACTCGCTGCACAAGAGAGGCTACCGCACCCTGATCAGCAAGGCTCCCATCACGGAGACCCTGGCAGCGGCTCTGATTCTTCTGACACCCTGGAAAAAGGACCGGATTCTGGTGGATCCCTTCTGCGGCAGCGGAACATTTGCCATTGAGGCGGCCATGATGGCTGCCAATATGGCTCCGGGCATGAACCGATCGTTTGTTGCAGAGGATTGGCAGAATCTTATTGGAAAAAAATGCTGGTATGAAGCTCTGGATGAGGCCAACGACCTCCTGGACGACAGCGTGGAGGCGGATATTCAGGGGTATGACATTGACGGGGATATTGTCAGGGCGGCCAGGGCCAACGCTGAGGCGGCGGGGGTGGGGCATCTGATCCATTTCCAACAGCGCCCCGTGAGCGCTCTGAGCCATCCTAAAAAGTATGGGTTTCTTATCACCAATCCGCCTTACGGTGAGAGAATCGAGGACAAAGAAAATCTGCCTGCGCTGTACAGGGAGCTGGGAGAGAGGATGAGAGTTCTGGACTCCTGGTCAGCCTATATTATCACCGCATATGAAAACGCGGAAAAATACATCGGAAGAAAAGCGGACAAAAACCGAAAGATATACAACGGTATGATGAAGACTTATTTTTACCAGTTTATGGGACCTCGTCCGCCGGCGAGAAACAGGAGCAGGGATGCGGGATAACCGCAGCCTGGGAAAGGCGGGAATCAGGGCCGTCCTGGCTGCCGGCTCTGCCATATATCTCTTGGGATGCGGTCAGTACCGTGACAATTGGGCAGAGCGGGGAGAGGAAAACCGGCCGCCGGTATATGATGCGACGTACAGAGCGGCGGGCGGTTCAGAAGAGACAGACGGCGCTGAAAAAAGCGACGGCAGGGAAGAGCCAGACGCCGGGAAAAAGGCAGGCGGAGCGAGGGAGTCCGCAGGCGGAGAGGCGCCATGGAAGGCGGAGAGACTGCCCTATCTTGTAGATCTTTGGAGTCCGGGCAGGCTCATGGTGGATGCAAGGCAGGCCGGAGGAGGCTTTTGCCAGGCTTTGCCGGCGGGAAACGGCACACCGGGGATTCTTGTCCCGGCAGAGTTTGCCCGGCAGCAGCTAGGTATCAGCGTCCTGGAGTATGAGGATTCTCGAATCCTCCTTCAACAGGGGGAGACCACGGTGAGGCTTAGGACCGGGGACAGGCGGATGTGGGACACATTGGGAGCCGGACAGACGGACAGTGCGCCTGAGAGACGGGACGGAAAGCTGTACATTCCTTTGGAAGCTGTCTGCCGAGGTTTTGGCTATACGGCGGACAGGGTGCCGGGGAGCCAGAAAATTTCCCTGGCGGACGCAGGGATACACAAAAAGAGAAGTCTTCCTTCTGCCTACGATTACAGAACCGTGGGGAGAGACACCAGGGTGCGGAATCAGGGTGATTACGGAACCTGCTGGTCATTTGCCTCTCTGACAGCGCTGGAGACGGCGATGCGCCCATGGGGGAGGGAAGAGTTTTCCGCCGACCACATGTCCCTGCGCAACAGCTTTTCCCTGAATCAGAAAGAGGGTGGGGAGTACACCATGTCCATGGCTTACCTTCTTGGGTGGCAGGGGCCTGTGCTCGAGGAGGAAGACCCATATGGAGACGGCTTTTCTCCGGAGGAACTTACCCCTGCGATTCATGTGCAGGAGATACAGATTCTGCCTTTCCGGGATTTTGAGGCTGTGAAGAAGGCCGTGTTTTTGTACGGAGGAGTGCAGAGTTCTCTGTACACATCCATAACCGGTCACCGGAGCCGGTCCGTCTATTATAATGCGGAACAAAGCGCTTACTGCTACGAAGGGGACAGCGGCCCCAACCATGATGTGGTGATTGTAGGGTGGGATGACGAGTATCCGGGCAGCAATTTTCCTCAGGAGCCGGCGGGAGACGGAGCTTTCCTGTGTGTCAGCAGCTGGGGGGAAGAGTTTGGTGACGGCGGGTATTTTTATGTATCCTACTATGACAGCAATATCGGAAAAAACGGTCTTGTCTACACAGGCTTCGAGAGCACCGACCGATATGACAGAATTTATCAGAGCGATATGTGCGGCTGGGTGGGGCAGGTAGGATACGGTACACAGAAGGCCTACGGCGCCAACGTGTATCAGACCGTCCAGTCCGAGACACTGGAAGCGGCAGGTTTCTATGCCACAAAAGAGAACACCTCCTACAGGATATTTCTGGTGCGCCATGTGCAGGAGAGCGGAAATTTTCAGGACAGGGAGCTGGTGGCGGAAGGAAGTGTGGAGTACAGCGGCTTCTACACGATTCCCCTGAAAAAGCCGGTGAAGCTGGAGGAAGGAGAACGGTTTGCCGTTGTGCTGGAGATTCACAGTCCTGGGGCAATTCATCCGCTGGCTGTGGAATACCAGGCGGACGACGCCACCGCCGACGCGTATATCGGAGATGGGGAGGGATATATAAGTTTCGACGGAAAAACGTGGGCCAGTCTGGAAGAGCAGTATCAGTGCAATCTGTGTCTGAAGGGATATACCACTGCGGAGGATGTACAATAGACAAAAGGAGGCGGGGCAGGTTTTCCTGCTGCTGTCTTTAAGGAAAGGATATGGTATGAAACATAGGATTATATTTGCCACAGGCAATGAGGGAAAAATGCGTGAGGTCCGAATGATTCTGGCAGATCTGGGGATGGAGATTCTCTCCATGAAGGAGGCGAAAGCAGTCTGCGATGTGGAGGAAGACGGAAAGACTTTCGGGGAAAACGCGGAGATCAAGGCGCGGGCGGTGTGGGAGAAAGCCAGGTCTGTGTGGAAGGGCGAAGGCCACATTGTGCTGGCCGACGACTCGGGACTGGTAGTGGATTATCTGGACGGGGAGCCGGGGATCTATTCGGCCCGCTATCTTGGAGAGAACACTTCCTACGAGATCAAGAATCAGGTGATCATCGACAGGGTGGCCTCCGCCAGGGAGGAAGAGAGGACAGCCAGGTTTGTCAGCGCCATCGCGGCAGTTCTCCCGGACGGGACGGTTCTGCACACAGAGGGAATCGTGGAAGGCATGATCGCTCACAAGCCGGCGGGTGACGGAGGTTTCGGATACGACCCTATCTTCTATCTGCAGGAGTACGGCATGACCTCGGCGGAGATTCCCATTGAAAAGAAAAATGAGATCAGCCACAGAGGAAAGGCTCTGGAGGCCATGAAAGAGAAACTGAGAAGCCTGTACGGGGAGGAAGACCGATGAAGATACTGGTTGTCAGCGATACCCATCGAAAAGACGACAATCTGAAGATTGTGCTCGAGGAGGAGAAGCCTCTGGACATGCTGATCCATCTGGGAGATGCCGAGGGCAGCGAGCACTGGATTCCGGAGTGGGCAGGGGAAGGCTGTATGATGGCCATGGTGATGGGAAATAATGATTTCTTTTCAAGGCTGGAGAGAGAGCTGGAGATAAAGATCGGGCCCCACAAAGCCCTGCTGACCCACGGACACTATTACGGCGTGTCCATGGGATGCGAAGGGCTGGCGGATGAAGCCAGAAGCAGGGGGTGCGATATCGCCATGTACGGACACACCCACAGGCCTTTTTTGGATAAGATAGGAGGGGTTACGGTGTTGAATCCGGGCAGCCTGTCCTACCCGCGCCAGAAGGGCCACAGGCCTTCCTACATGGTCATAACCGTGGACGGCAGTGGAACCCTCCATTATGACCAGAGATATCTTTAGAATCTGCGGCAGGTGAACAGATAAGGAAAAATGCAGATAAGGAAAAATGTGATAAGTTTTAAAATTAAATGCGACAAGAGGTATTAAAGCCTCTGCCGCATTTATTTTTTTACCAGGAATAGGCAAAATGTAAAGCGCGGTAGGGCGTAAAAACTCTATCGCGCTTTATTTTTTTAT
>CATLBR010000020.1 GCA_949879795.1 uncultured Hungatella sp. | reverse complement strand
CGTTAACCCAGTAGCTCCATTTTTTCATCTTTACCGCGTATCCCCAAGGGAAACAGCCCTGCTGTAATCCTTCTTCCACCCAGCCCTTGGATTTACGCATAAGTTTCGCAACCAAGGGTATGGGCAGATTCACCAGAGGATCTGATGTTATCTCCGTAACTGGGGGGAACTCAATAAAATAGTTCTCCTGGACCCCAAGGGCAAGGGCGATCTGTTTCTTTCGCTTCTCAGTTGGCTCGTTTTTTCCGGAGAGATACTGACAGATAGAAGACCTCCCAATCCTGGTCAGTTCTGAAAGTCTCGTCTGGGACATATCCATGTCATCCATAAGTTTTTTTAATTTTTCCGCGAAGCTCATGACTCACTTCCTTTCTACCCCCTTATACTTATAATAATTTTCTAATTATCTCTAGTTTCTCTTGCAAGCCTCCCGCAACCTCTTATATAAAACATTTACTGCTCCATTACAGGAAAGACCCCTTGTTGCTTAAGAAAATCGTATAAAAATAGTCTTCCTTTCTGCGTCCAATAAGAATGCTCCTTTGAGTGTTGTATTCCTGCTGTATCTGCATAGTTATGAGTCTTAGCTTTAAGATAGCCCTGCCCTTGATACTTTGCATACAATACCCAAATATCTCCTTGCTTGAACTGCACTCCCATATCATGGAGCATTACATTAAACTTTTTCGCCGACATGCCATAATCCTTTGCGATAGTCGTCGTAGCGATGAGATCCTTGCATTGCAAAATCATGTCATAATAGGATGCCTTCGGTTGAAGTTCTTCAATCACTTTCTGTTGCTCTATAACCTGTCCACCAAGGAACTTGCACCTCTCCTTTAAACTATCAACCACCTTATCAGCCATATGCAAAGCCCTTGCGAAAACCTGTTCTGGAGAATTCCAATCTTTTTGTCCCTTTTTAAGATGTCGGTTGCTGATGATACTCCTTGGATTATCATATTGCTTGTCTTGGGGGATTGCGTGGCTGGCTAATTTCCTGTTGCCTAACCATACAATCTCGTGTATATCTCATAGACTTAGCTATCATCAGTAACCAGTCCTGACTCTCCAATGGAAGTCCGATCGCATTGTCAATGATTTCATCCAATATCTTTACTCTTTCTACTGAACTCATTTGCGCTGTCAATGGTTATTCCTCCTTCCTTTTGCGTTGTAAATGAATTATAGCACAGTATTTTTTCATTGTCAATGAATTTACAAATATATTTTTTCACTATTAACGCATATTTTCATTGACAATGAAATCCAAATGTTATATACTTGCCTTGAGGTGATGAAATGAACACTTTAGGCGAAAGATTAAATTATGCTCGCAAGAAAAGTGGCTATACTCAAGATTCTCTGGCTGAAGCTATTGGTGTTTCTCGTGGTGTCATATTCAATCTTGAAAAGAATAAGACTGAACCACAAGCCATTGTTATCAATGCCATTTGCCAGACTTTAAAAATAAACAAAGACTGGCTTACCAATGGGATTGGTGATATGGAAAATTGTAGTGACATTTCACAAAGCGCTAAAATACTAGCTGAATTGTATGATGTTGCTAAAGAACTATCCGAAGATGAACAGTTGTATCTTTTAGATACTGTAAAAGCATTAAAACAACGATTACGCCGAAATTGAAATGATATCAGGAGAAAAATACCATAATGCAGGAGTGATACCACTCCTGCACCAGCCCACATTGTACGAATGGCATATATTTCCAATGTTATGCATCAGCAACCGCCATCTTAAAAAGGGACATCTTTTTCTAATTCCAGAAAATATTCCCTGTATTGTTTTCCCTTGTCGGTACGCTGAATCATGCAGATCTGCTTGGCCATGTCTACAGTGATTTCATAATCAACAGATGGTCTTCCTCCCTTATCAGAGGTTTTACTCATTTTTGAGTAAAAGTCTTTCCCCTCTAAAAATCCATACTCTGCCATTCTGGGAAACCAGTCATTAAAACGTGTACTGATTTCTAATCCCTCATGCAAATCTCTGGCCGATACTGTTGGCTGTTCTGTTTCATAATTAACTTTGATTAATTCACTCAAATACATACCTCCTGATTCTTATATTTGCTTGTCAAAGAACATTGTTACAGTCTTTCATTCCAGAAAGTACTTAATCGACACACCAAAATACTTCGCCAACACTGCCAGCTTATCTACCTTAGGCTTGCTGCGGCCAGTCTTCCAGTCAGACAATACAGACTGCGCTATTCCTGTTTCTTTTGCAATTCGATATGGAGTTTTGTTTGTTTTGTCTAATAACTCCTCGAATTTTTTGTACATATTTTACCTCCATTAATCAAATTGAATTTTATACTTACGAATTTCGTAAGCTATCTTTAAAAAAAATATGACCTGCTTTTTCTGGTGGAATTTTCAATGCATTCATAAGCCTTTCAATAACTATTGTAGATGGCTTAATTTCTTTATTTAGTACTTTTGACAAGGTATTTCTATCAACTTTAGATGCATTTGATAGGTCAATGATCTTTTCGAGCTTATTTTCCACCATTATTTTTTTTAACTCAATTACATCGACCTCATATCTATGTTGCAACAAACATCACCTCCTTTACTTACGAATTTCGTAAGTTCATCTTAACATCAATTAATTGCAATGTCAATAGAATTTTGCATTTTTCGTAAGTTTATAATTTTAATGCGTAATTTCTATTGCATTTTGCGTAAGAATGTGTTATTTTTATATTATATTGATGGATAGAGGTGAATGTAATGGCTATATGGAATGAACGTATACGTAAAAAAAGATTAGAAAAAGGCATCACTCTTGCACAAATTGCCGATAAATTGGGTGTTACAGAAGCTACTGCACAAAGATATGAAAGTGGAAGTATCAAAAGTGTACCATATGAACATATGTGCGCATATGGTGAACTTTTAGGTTGCTCGCCTGCTTATCTAATGGGCTGGATTACAAATAGCGATTCAATTCTCGATTATTTTGATGACACATTAGAAAAAATCATTTCTTTCCTTGAAAAGAGTGGATATACCATTTTACAAACAGATTCATATAAAGATGATACAATCATAATAAAAAATCAAAATAGGCAAATTATTAAAACTGTATCTTCTGGAGAATTAGTAGGACAATATGAACATTTAAGAGTTGATAACCTTCCTCTAACTATTGAAAATATATTAAATATACAGCCTTTATCCACTTTTCCTGAACACATTCGGGTTGCTGCTAGGGATATGATGGAATTGTCTCCAGAAGACCAAAAAACTGCACTTGACATGATTAACTTTTTATCACATAAAAGTAAAGAGGCAAAAAAGAGTGAAAATACCAACTTACGCAAGATATGATTATTGTAACCAAAGGGCTTGTGAATTTCTTGAAGAGAATAATATTCGTTCATTTCCTTTTGATGTAAAAAGAATCATCTACAACAGTGGCTGGGGCCTTGTAACATATTCAGAATTAATGCATCAATTTTCTTGTGACAGGGATACAGTCATTCGTTGTTTAGGGAGCGAAGATGGGTACACTCAATTGGATGATGTTAATTATTGTATAGCATATAATGACGAAGAGTGGCTTGGTGACAGAATACGCTTTACGCTAATGCATGAGATTGGACATATATACCTTAGACACTTAGTAGACTTTGAAGCAACCCGTCTTTATCGAGGTTCATTAACTAAACAAGAAAACAAAGTTTTAGAAAATGAAGCAAATGCTTTCGCAAGAAATGTGTTAGTTCCGACAGCAATGCTCCAACAATTAAAAAATAAAAGTGTCTCTAATATTTCAAATCATTTTGGAATAACCTTAGCGGCAGCACAAACTAGATTAAACTTTTTCTATGAAGATAATCGTATAAACAAACAAAATGGAACATCATCACGGCTTTATACAATCTTCTATAATTTTTATTACAAGAAAAAATGTACTACTTGCGGCTACTTTATAATATCAAAAAATATCAAATATTGTCCAATCTGTGGTAATAAAACTTTACAATGGGGAGAGAGTGAAATGAAATATCCAGCAAAAATAAAATTAGATGAAAATAGCAAAGCAGTATGTTGTCCTAAATGCGATAACGAAGAAGTTTCTCCAGATGGAAACTATTGTCACATCTGTGGGACTTATTTGATAAACGAATGTACAAATTATGAAGGCAATTATTCAGAAGGCTGTGGTCGTTTAGCTGCTTCAAATGCAAGATATTGTATTTATTGTGGAGCACCTACTACTTTTCTACAAAATGGAATATTGAAACCTTGGGATTTTAAAGAAAATTATAACACATTTATGTCTCTCCCAGACACCTTAGATTCTGAAGATGAACTTCTACCCTTTAATTAACTTAATAAAATATGACATATTTCCTTACTAAATGTAAAATGCACCATGACAATATAATATGCTTACCCAGGGAGCCGAAGGGGCGATTACGTCAGCCGTTGGACATTATTGAAAAGAGACTGGTGCTATGGTTACATATTCGGATCTGATCCAGTTTGTGATTATGCTTTGCGCCGTTATAACTCTTTTTATCAACATTACACGCAAAAAGTAGCGCCCTTGGTCTGGTAAACTAAAGCGCTACTTTTTAGGCTGAAATTTGCCGGCGACTAGGTGTACTCTAGCTTTCGGCTCTCTTGTTAAGTATATTATATGCCAAATCTAATCAAATGTCAAATGTAAAAACCGCCTCTGTTGGCGCAGAAGCGGCTTCACATAGATTCACACCTGGTATAGGAGACCAGAATGATACAAAAACAATTCCAAGACTATTGTATCATCTCCCGCGCCTCCTGTCAAAGGTATGGTGTTATTTTTATGCCCCAAAAACACATTTTCACGCAAAGGAGATGATATCATGAAAGGCGGGACCAGAAAACGAGGATCCACTTGGAGCTATTATTTTGACATGGGGACTATAGACGGCAAGCGTCAGAAGAAAGAGAAGGGCGGGTTTAAGACCAAGAAAGAAGCTGAGACGGCTCTCGCAAAGGCAATCAATGAATACAATAACACCGGAACAGTCTTCGAACCATCTGAAATTACAGTCTCTGATTACTTGGATCAATGGTATGATTCATATTGTAAACCTAACCTGAAATACAACACCCAGGTGGGATATTTGCATGTTATAGAAGGGCATTTAAAACCCAGATTCGGAAAATACCGCTTAAAGGCAATTACTTCCTCTATCCTTCAAGAGTATGCCAACACTCTAAAAGTGAACGGGCTGGCAAAGAGCTCTATATCCGGTATCCTGTCCGTATTTGGTGCGGCGATGGACTATGCCGTTGAACCTCTGCATTACCTTCCGGCTAATCCCATGCGGTATATAAAATATCCTAAAGTAGAGAAGAAACCCCGTGAGCGGATTATTTTAACCTTAGCGGAATGGCAGCGGATCATAGACCGGTTTCCTTCCGGCTCCCGGTATTATATACCGTTAATGATTGGTTTTTACACCGGACTACGGATTTCAGAAACCTTCGCTCTCACATGGGATGATATAGATCTTGAAAAACGAACCCTTACAGTTTCCAAACAGATTGTTAAAAGAAATTTTGGTGCCGACGTACGCAAGGCAGTAGAGAAAAGAGGAAAAAAAGAATTAAAATCCTCTTGGTATTTTACCACTCCAAAAACCGCGTCTTCCACACGTACTGTAAAATTTGGCGATACTCTTTATCAAGCATTGAAGATGGAGCATACCGCCCAGCTAAAGAATGAAATGAAATATGGCGAGTATTATACAATCCATCTCCTGAAAAAAGAACTGGATGAAAAAGGTAATGATATGTTCCGAATCATTCCAGTCCAGAAATGCCTGAACTCCGTACTTCCGCGTATCCATATGATATGCGTCGCCGAAAACGGTGAATATACCTCAACAGATTCGTTTAAATACTGTTCCCGGATAATCCATAAGGAGCTGCTGCTTGCTTTCGATTATCACTCTCTCAGGCACACCCACGCCACGATTCTGATTGAGTCCGGCGCCGATATCAAAGACGTACAGATACGGTTAGGGCATTCCAATATACAGACCACGCTTCAGACTTATGTCCACGATACCGAAAAGATGGCAGAGCGGTCCGTTGACATCTTTGAACAGGCAGCAGGTCAAAAAACATCATAAAAGGCCTACAAAGGGCTGAATCCCACGAGAGTTCAACAGATTCAGCCCTTTGTACCGCAGATATCCCTGTTTGCGATTCAATGGTGGCAAATCGGTGGCAAACCACCTGTTTCCTGTCTTTCACAGCCGCCAAAATCCCTATTCCATGCGGGTCAGAGCCACCACGGTCTCTATATTGGCCGTGGCAGGAAACATGTCCACGCAGCACACCCGCTCCGCCCTGTACCCTCTCTGCAGCAGCACTTCCAGATCTCTCGCCAGACTGGTGGGTTTGCAGGACACATAGACCATCCTGCCCGCCCTAAAGTCTATAATCTTCTCCATAGCCCTGGGATGTATCCCGTCCCGGGGAGGGTCCAGGATAATCAGATCCGGCGCCGCATCCAGGTCTCCCACCACTTTCACCACATCTCCCGAGATAAATTCACAGTTTGTAAGACCGTTCATGGCCGCGTTCTCTCTTGCCGCCTCCACAGCCTCAGCCACGATCTCCACCCCTATGACCCGTTCAGCCACCGGAGCCAGTATCTGCGCTATGGTTCCCGTACCGCTGTACAGGTCAAAGACCGTCTTGCCCTTCGTATCTCCTATGTACTGCCGGACTGTCTCGTACAGCACCTCTGCTCCCAGAGAATTTGTCTGAAAGAAAGAGAAGGGAGAAATCTTAAACTTCAGTCCCAGAAGTTCCTCATAAAAATACTCCTGGCCCCAGAGAACCCTGGTTTTGTCGCTCTGTACCACATCCGCCAGACTGTCGTTTTTTATGTGGAGAATTCCAGCAAAGGTTCCTTCCAGGGGGAGGCTCAAAAGCTCCCCTGCCCACTGTTCCAGAAGTTCCTCTTCAGGAGGAAGCCCTTCCGTCTGGCTGGTGGTCACCAAGGCCGCCAGAATCTCCCCTGTCCTCACGGCCCGGCGCACCAGGAGATGGCGCAGATACCCCTGATGCTGAAGTTTTTTGTAAAAGGGTATCCCACGGGCGGCAAAATACTCTCGTGTGGCGGTGAGAAGTCTGTTGAAATCCCCATTAACGATATGGCAGTTGTCTGTGTTGACTATATCGTGAAAACTCCCCCTCCTGTGCATGCCCAGAGACAGGGGACCTCCTTTTTCCTCATCTCCAAAGGAAAATTCCATCTTATTGCGGTAACCGTCAGATACAGGGCTTGGCTTTATCCCTTCAAATACATAGTCGTCAGAGCCCGGCCCCAAAGCACAAATCTCCAAAGAAGCATACACCTGCTCCACCAAAGACCTGACCTGCTGTTCCTTGATACCCAGCTGCCGTTCATAAGGTATGGTCTGCATCAGACAGCCGCCGCAACGCCCGAAATGAGGGCAGGGGTCGGCGGCAGTCTCCAGCGGCGAACGGGATTCCACCTCCAGGAGACGTCCTTCACAGCGGCCGTTTCTCTTTTTGCTCACCACAAACCGGACAGTCTGACCGGGAAGAGCGTTTTTTACAACTGCTTTCTCCCCGTCTATATGGAGAATTCCTTTGTTGGGAAATTCCATCTTCTCTATGGTTCCTGTATATATCTCACCTTTTTTCATAGATTCTCCTTTTCGGATGGCAGATTACCAGCCAGATAATTTGGGCCTGGGGATATCCGCAGAAAAGGGACATTGCGGCGGCAATATCCCTTTTATCTGTATCTGGCTGTTATAGCAAACCATGCCCAGCCGGCGTCACAAGCCGGCAGACTACTTTACTCCTTCTCCTGCTCCGTCTCGTCCTCAAAGAAATCGTCGTCAAAATCATCCTCAAAATCGTCTTCGAAATCCTCTAAGTAATCCGGAGTAAAGAAGCGGTATACGCCGTACGCGATAGCGGCTACAGCTGCCACCACACCGATGATCGCCAATACCCACAATATATTGTTTTTCTTTTTGTCTTCCTCCTCTTTTCTGTGGAGAAATTCGTTGAGCCTTGTAGAGTTCATAATCTCCTCCATGCGGGTTATGGCATCTTTGCTCATGCTGTCCAGTCTATTCATCTTTTTCCCATCCTTCCTTTTCTTTTTCGCACTGCTTGTTGCCTTCGTGAACAGTATACCATTTTTTCGGAAAATTTACTATCTATTTTTCCCCAAAATACAATTTTTATTCAGCCTTTTAACAATCCTGTCTCTAGATCTTCTCCAGGCGCGCAAAAGAGGCAAACATTTTTTTGATCCCCGCTTTGTCAAAATGTACGGTCACTTCATAGTCCTTTGGTCCGTCTTTTATGGATTCCACCGTCCCTGTCCCAAATTTGACGTGGGTCACCCGATCGCCGGGACCGTAATCCAGAGAGGATGCTTTCTGAACGGAAAAGGCCTTGCCAAACCCGGGCTGTGCTGACCCGGGAGTGGCTGACTGGGAACTGTAGGGGTTGATCCCGGGCTGAAAACCTCCGTTTATCCCTCTTCTTCTGCCGAATCCTCCCGGCTGGCTGCTGCCCCCTTCTTTCCGTCCCTCAGGCTGAATCCCTTCTGCCACCTTTCCGACAGACATTTTAGGTTCCAGCCGGATGGCTCCCAGAAGTTCCTCGGGAATCTCCTCCAGAAAACGACTTGTCTTGCAGTATCTGGTCTCCCCGTTTACCATGCGCATCCTGGCGGCAGTCAGAGTGAGATGTTCCTTGGCCCGGGTGATTCCCACATAGCACAGACGCCTCTCCTCCTCCAGCTGCCCTCTGTCCTCCGACATAAGAGTCATGTAACTGGGGAAAAGGCCGTCTTCCATTCCGCTCAAATAAACATTTTTAAATTCCAGCCCCTTTGCGCTGTGAAGAGTCATGAGGGTGACACGGCTCTCCCCAGGGTCGAGCTGATCCACCTCCGCCACCAGGGCCACCTCCTCCAGAAACCCATCCAGCGAGGGCTTTTCCGCGTCCGACCAGTAGCTGACAGCCTTGTTCACCAGCTCCTCAATATTCTCCAGACGGCTCTCTGATTCCACGTCATCAGCTGCCTCCAGTTCCGCCTTATATCCGGTCTCCTCCAGAATATCCTCTATAAGCCGACGGAGGTTATACTCTTCCCCCTGCAGTCTCCTGCGAAATTGCTCGATCATATCCGTAAATATTCCCAGCTTATCTGCCGCTTTTCCCAATCCCGGTATCACCCTGGCCCTGGCAATGGCATCATACAGGCTGTAGCCGTTGGCGGAGGCGAAGACGGTCACCTTACCTATGGAGGCGGCACCGATCCCCCTTTTAGGGACATTGACAATCCTGCTTACAGCTAAATCGTCTCTGCCGTTGGCGATGGTTTTCAAATATGCCAGAATATCCTTGATTTCCTTTCTCTGATAAAAATTCACTCCGCCCACCAGGCGGTAAGGCACATTGTAGCGGATAAACTGCTCTTCCAGGAGACGGGACTGAGCGTTGGTTCGATACAGGACGGCACATTCTTCATACGGAATATTCTTTGACAAAATATCCCTGGCGATAAATTCCGCCTCATCTCCCGCCTGGTCAAACTGCCGGTACCGAACCGGCTCCCCCTTGCCGTTGGCGGTCCAGAGAGTCTTGTCTTTTCGCCCCTGGTTATTTCGGATAACAGCGTTGGCAGCATCCAGAATATTCTGGCTGGATCGATAATTCTGTTCCAGCTTGATCACCCTGGCGCCGGGAAACGATACCTCGAAATCCAGAATATTTCTGATATCCGCCCCCCGGAATTTGTAGATAGATTGGTCGTCGTCCCCCACCACGCACAGATTCCCATACTTGGAGGCCAGCAGACGGATCAGCTCAAACTGTGCCCTGTTGGTATCCTGATATTCATCAACCATTATGTACTTAAAACGTTCCTGATAATAGTCAAGCACCTGAGACTGCGCCCGGAACAGTTCTACGGTCTTCATGATAAGATCATCAAAATCTAGGGCGTTGTTTTTCTTCAAACATCCCTGATAAGCCTCATAAATTCTGGCTATGATCTCTCCTCTGTCATCCCCTTTGACGCTCTCCATGTAGTCCTCAGGCGTGAGCAGCTGATCCTTGGCGCCGGAAATGCAGTTCATGGCTTCCCGCTCTTTGAACAGCCTTGTGTCTACTTGAAGCTGCTTGTAAATCTGTTTCATTACCGTCTTCTGATCATCGGTGTCATAGATGGTGAAGTTGGTCTCATATCCCAGAAAATCAATGAATCTTCTCAAAATTCTCACACAGGCAGCGTGAAAGGTGCTGACCCACACGCTGGCTGCCCCGGACTCCACCTGCCGGTCCACCCTCTCCCGCATCTCCCCTGCAGCCTTGTTGGTAAATGTGATAGCCAGGATATTCCAGGGATTCACCTGTTTCTCCTGGATCAGATACGCGATCCGATGTGTCAACACCCTAGTCTTTCCCGAGCCTGCTCCCGCCAGAATCAGCAGGGGGCCCTCCGTGCAGAATACCGCCTCCTTCTGCATGGGATTCAGCAATTCATATTTATCCATCCATTACCGCCTTTTCATCTTAAATATAGTTAGGGCAAATGATTCCCGCCCCGCTGCTTTCTGCCCTTCGCGCGGAGTACACATCTAAACAGAGCGTTTTTATATCCCAGAGCGCACTTCCATGTGATACGAAAAAGGCCCTGCCGTCACAGGACCTTCTCACTATCCGATTCATGTCTCCTATCTGGACTCGTCATACGCTTTTCGTACCACCCGCGCCAGCTGGTCCGCGCAGGATGTGGACTTATGTCCGCACAGATTGCCTGAAAAATATCCTTCTATCTGCTCTACCGTCATGCCGTCCACCACCTTGCTGATAGCTTTTAAGTTTCCGTTGCAGCCTCCTGTAAAAGCGATGTTGGTCACAACATTCCCATTTAGATCAAAGCTGATCTTGCTGGAGCACACCCCCTGGGGACGCATCTCGTATCTCATGGTTTGTCCTCCTTATTTCCCGCAGTAGGCAACTGCCTCGATCTCCACCAGGGCACCCTTGGGAAGGGCCGCCACCTCAAACGCAGCTCTGGCCGGGCATGCCCCCTCAAAAAATGCTGCATACACTTCGTTCATTGCGCCAAAATCGCCAATGCTCTGGAGAAGAACCGTAGTTTTCACCACATTCTCCATGGAGAGGCCCTCGCTCTCCAAAATAGATTTGATGTTGGTGAGAGACTGCCTGGTCTGACTGACTATATCGACACCCGCAAACTCTCCCGTAGACGGGTCTATGGGGATCTGCCCTGACACATATACAAAATCTCCTGCCTGAACAGCCTGAGAGTAAGGGCCGATGGCGGCAGGGGCGTTGGATGTGGAATATACTTTCTTCATCTTTTTTATTTCTCCTCTCCGGTTGGTTTTATCTCATGCAGATTATTATACATAATACTTCCAAACATTTCAATTACTTTGTGACAGAATCTTGCCTGAAATTTTTCTCCTTGTTCCCGTCTCCTAAAAAATTTGCCCTTGTAATTTAGTCAGAATATTGTTATAATAGCCATAGATTGTAAGCGCTTACAGAACTACAAGAGGTGATTACTTGAATATTTATGATGTTTCCAAACGCGCCGGTGTCTCCATCGCTACCGTATCCCGCGTTCTCAACGGCAATCCCAATGTCAGCGAGAAAACCCGCTCAAAGGTGCACTCTGTCATGGATGAGCTCGGCTACACTCCCAATGTATTTGCCCGTGGGCTTGGGTTGGGCACCATGAAGACCATCGGAATCATGTGCTCCGATTCCTCAGATCCTTATCTGGCCAACGCCATCTATTACTTGGAGCAGCAGCTGCGCAGCAACGGGTATGATTCACTGCTCTGCTGTACCGGTCCTTCCCTGGAGAACAAGAGAACCTATTTTGAACTTCTTCTCTCCAAAAGAGTAGATGCTGTCATTCTGGCCGGCTCCAAATTTGTGGAACTCATAGACAAGGATAACATGTATCTCATAGACGCAGCAAAAGAGCTTCCCATCATGCTGGTCAACGGTTTTCTCGACGCTCCGGGCATCTACAGCACCGTGTGCAACGATTATGAAGCCATGTATCATGTGGCCTGCCGCCTCATCGAGTCCGGCAAAAAGCATATCCTCTATCTGTACACCAGCCATTCCTACAGCGGGCTCAACAAGGTAGAGGGATATAAGAATGCCCTGTCCGATCACGATATTCCTGTGCGCCGAGAGTACATTCACCAGTGCGCCAAGAGCCTGACGGATTCCAGAAAACTTATGGAAGAACTGGCGGATTCGGGGCTTTGCTTTGACGCGGTCATGACCTCCGACGACTCCCTGGCAGTGGGAGCGGTAAAATTTGCCTGCTCGAGAAATATCTCCGTGCCTGAAGAACTGGCTATCGTGGGCTACAACAATTCTCTTCTCTCCTACTGCACCAACCCGGAGATCTCCTCCGTGGACACCAAGGTCAGTCAGCTGTGCACCACCACCGTGGATACTCTCATGAGTGTGTTTGCAGGAGGCAGTGTCCCGTCAAAGACGGTCATTGCCGCCGATTTCATACAAAAACAAACAACTAATTTTTAAATTTAAGGAGGAACCTTCCAATGAAACAGTTTATGGACAACGATTTTCTGCTCTCCACAGACATGGCCAAACAGCTGTATCACGATTACGCAGCCAAGATGCCTATCCTGGACTATCACTGCCACATCAACCCCCAGGAGATCGCTGAGGACCGCAAGTTTGACAACATCACTCAGGTATGGCTGGGTGGGGACCATTACAAGTGGCGTCAGATGCGCTCCAACGGGGTGGACGAGAAATATATCACCGGCGACGCCTCGGACAGAGAGAAATTCCAGAAGTGGGCGGAGACTTTGGAGAAACTCATCGGCAATCCGCTGTATCACTGGAGCCATTTGGAGCTGCAGAAGTATTTCGGCTACACCGGATATTTAAACGGCGACACGGCAGAAGAAGTGTGGAATCTCTGCAATGAGAAGCTGCATCAGGATTCCATGAGCGTGCGCAACATCATCAGACAGTCGGGTGTAACCCTGATCTGCACCACCGACGATCCTGTAGATACTCTGGAATGGCATGAGAAAATCGCTGCAGACGACAGTTTTGAAGTGCAGGTTCTCCCTGCCTGGAGACCAGACAAGGCCATGAACGTGGAAAAGCAGGAGTTTGCCTCCTATATGGCAAAACTTTCCCAGGTCAGCGGCGTGCCCGTAAAAGATTTTTCCTCTCTGAAAGAAGCCCTGAAGGCCCGCATGCAGTATTTCGCGGATCACAAGTGCTGTGTGTCCGACCATGCCCTGGAGTATGTAATGTATGTTCCCGCTGACGAATCCCAGCTGGATGCCGTCATGGCAAAAGGATTGTCTGGACAAGCTATCACCAGGGAAGAAGAGTTAATGTACAAGACCGCCTTCATGCTGTTTGTGGCAAAAGAATACCACCGTATGGGCTGGACCATGCAGATCCACTATGGCTGCAAGCGGGACAACAACGCCTACATGTATCGGCAGCTGGGACCGGACACCGGTTACGACTGCATCAACAACTACGCTCCCTCCGCGCAGATGGCGGATTTCCTCAACGCGCTGAGCGCCACCAACGAGATCCCCAAGACCATCCTGTACTCCTTAAACCCCAACGACAACGCCTCCATCGGCACGATTCTGGGCTGTTTCCAGAGTGCAGGCACTGCAGGAAGAATCCAGCAGGGTTCCGCGTGGTGGTTCAACGACCACAAGATCGGAATGACCGAACAGATGACTTCTCTGGCCAACCTGGGATGCCTGGGCAACTTCATCGGTATGCTCACCGATTCCAGAAGTTTCCTGTCCTACACCAGACATGAATATTTCAGGAGGATCATGTGCGATCTGATCGGCGGCTGGGTGGAAAACGGAGAATACCCCGCAGATATGAAGGCATTGAAGAACATTGTGGAGGGTATCTGCTACAACAACGCCGTGAAATACTTTGGATTTGACCTGTGATCTGGATTCTGCATTGAGCGGAATGATTGAATGCTAAAATAAAACCTCCGGCCGGAGATATGCCCACCGATCTGTTGTCGGCGAGGCCGCCTGCCGGAGGCTTTTCGTTTCCGTTACACACTTATGAAGACTGTCTCTTCCTCAGATCTCTCCAGACTCCGCAAACCGACTGACGAGCGGTAAAATAATATTGACAGTATATTTTTACAATGCTTAATTATTAGCATCAGCAAACCCAATTCAGATTCCCTCCATCTCCTTCTGAATCGCCTCCTCGCAGGAGCGCATGGCCAGGATGGTCTTCTCCATCAAGTCCTCCAGAGTCCACCCCAGCCTTTCCGCCCCGTCTCTGATCACGTCTCGGGAACAGCCTGCCGCGAACCGCTTGTCCTTAAACTTTTTCTTCAGGCTGGACACTTCCATATCCATGACGCTCCTGGACGGACGCATCTTGGCCGCCGCCCAGATCAAACCTGTCAGTTCGTCGGCAGCGAAGAGAATCTTTTCCATTTGATGCTCCGGCTCCACATCACTGCAGAGGCCATATCCGTGGCTGCAGACAGAGTGGATCATATCTTCCGATACCCCTCCGTTCCTCAAAAGCTCAGGTGCCTTTTTGCAGTGCTCCTCCGGATACAGTTCGAAGTCGATGTCGTGGAGCAGGCCTACCTGCCCCCAATATTCTTCTTCCTCCCCAAATCCTTCTTCCCTCGCATACCATCTCATAACTCCCTCCACCGTAAGTCCGTGAAGAATGTGAAAAGACTCCTTATTATATTTGCGCAGCAGATCCAAAGCCTCCTGCCTGGTCAACGTGGTTGTCATATTTTTCCTCCTTATCATCAACTGCCGCCGCCCCCCTGCCCTCCCCCTCCAGGGAAGCAGCTAGGCAGCCCCGGCGGCTTGTATTTCCTAAAAGTATACCAATTCTTCCCGGAAAATACAATCCCCTCCCACACAGGTTTATTTTTCATGTTGACCCCCGTCTTCCTCCGTGGTATACTACATTTAGATATATATCTAAATATTCCAGACTTTTTTACTAAAAAGAAAGGCTGATTAGAAAACCATGAAATTTCAGAGAACTTTCAAGGCTCTGTCAGACCCCCACCGGCGGGAGATCCTGAATCTTTTGAAGGACGGTCCTTTGACAGCTGGAGAGATCGTGGAACATTTTCAAGTTTCCGGCGCAACCATCTCCCACCATCTGAACATACTGAAAGAGTCCGGGCTCATCCTGGACGACCGGCAAGGAAAATATATTTACTATGAGCTGAATATGTCCGTGGTAGATGAACTGCTTGGATGGATCAGCGGATTGAAAGGAGATCACCGACATGAATAACCACAAAAAGAATCTGACATGCGCCGCAGGTCAGGATACATCAGGCCAGACCGGGGCCCAAAGTCCCCATAACCTGTCAGGCCGGGCCAGGCGAAAACAGGCGGCTGTGTATCTTATCTCTCTCCTGCCTGTGATTCTTGCTGCGGCCGTGTACTCAAAACTTCCCTCCAGGATTCCTACCAACTGGGGATTTGACGGACAGGTGACCTACGGGGCTAAAGCCAACCTGTGGGCTATCGCAGGTATGGCGCCGTTTTTTGCCTTGTTATTCCAGTTTCTTCCTGTCATTGACCCGAAGAGAAACAATTACCGCAAGTTTCAAGGGGTTTATTTAAGTTTTCAGCTGTTTATGCAGATATTTTTGTTGGCCATTACGGGAATCATCGTGATCGAAAGTCTCCGCCCGGGTACCGTCCATGTCAGCACTGTCATCACGGCCATGTGCGGAATCCTGTTTATGATGATCGGAAACATGATGCCCAAATTCCGCCAGAACTTCTTCTGCGGTTTCAGAACCCCCTGGGCACTGTCCAATGAAGTAGTCTGGAATAAAACCCACAGGCTGGGAGGACGTCTTATGTTCTGTGCCGGCATCCTGGGATTCGCAGGGGCATTCCTTCCCTGGGACAAGGTGAAGATGGCCATGCTCATGTTTCCTCTTCTGGCCGCGTCCGCGATTCCCTATATTATGAGCTATGTGTGGTTTAAGAAGGCAGAGGAGTAAAATATTACTTTGTGGCTTGCCATAAATCCGCGGCGCGCTGAAAAGTATTGCAAAAAAATTCATATCCTCCTTTCCCGCCCAATATGCTGATAAAAAACAGCAGGTTACCTCATGGAAATATATGTAGTGGGCCAGAACGACACTGTCGACACCATTGCCCGTCAGCAGGGGGCGGACGTAAATTCTATCATAGAGATCAATCAGCTTGCTCCTCCCTACAGGCTCGCCCTGGGCCAGGCCCTGCTTTTTCCCGGCAATGGCTCAGGCAGGGCGGAGACTATCTGCTCTGCCTCTCCACAGTCTGTTTTCAGAAGCGGCTATGCCTATCCCTTTATCTCCCCTCCGGTGCTCGGTGAAACCCTGGGCTTTCTCTCTGAACTGGCTATATTTTCCTATGGATTCACGGCCTCCGGAGATCTGATCCCTCCCACCCTGGACGACACCTGGATGATCCAGAATTCTCTCCGCACAGGAGTCATACCCACTCTGACCCTGACGCCTCTGGGCGCCGACGGGCGTTTCAACAACAACCTGGTCAGTGTTCTGGTAAACCGTCAGTCTGTACAGCGCAGACTGGTAAACAGCCTGGCCGCCGTAATGCTGGAGAAAGGATATCTGGCGGTAAATATCGATTTTGAATACGTGCTCAAGGAAGACAGAGACGCATTTACTACCTTTGTGGCTTACGCCGCGAGCGTGCTGAACACTCTGGGATATCAAGTCTCCGTAGCCCTGGCCCCAAAACACTCGGACGATCAGAAGGGGCTGCTGTACGAGGGCATTGATTACGGCGGCCTGGGAGCCGCCGCCAACTGGGTGATATTGATGACTTATGAGTGGGGGTATACCTACGGGCCCCCCATGTCCATAGCCCCCATCAATCAAGTGCGCAGAGTCCTGTCATATGCTCTCACCAAAATCCCTGCCGGCAAAATCTGCCTGGGCGTTCCCAACTATGGCTACGACTGGCCTCTCCCCTACGTGAGCGGAACCACTGCGGCGAGAACCATAGGCAGCGTGGAAGCCGTGGAGACGGCCGTATTCTACGGCGTCCCCATCCGTTTTGACCAGACTGCCCAATCCCCTTACTACCGCTACTGGCAATACGGCGTGGAACATGAAGTCTGGTTTGAGGATGTAAGGAGCTGGAGAGAAAAGTTTCGTCTGGTGGAGCAATACCACCTGAAGGGCATCGCCATATGGCAGCTCATGAGACTGTTCCGGGCAGGGCTGGTTCTCATGGAAACCATGCTGGGGAGCGCCTGAGAACAATCCCCTATCTTTTCTTCCCGACCGGAACCTGAGCCAGGATGATGGCGCTGAACATCAGCACGCACCCCCCCAACTCCTTTGGTGACAGCTTCTGACCCAGGATCACCCAGCCGGCCAGCAGAGAAAAGGCTGACTCAAGACTGAGAATCAGGGAGGCCAGCACCGGATCCGTGTTTTTCTGGGCCACCACCTGCAAGGTGTACCCTACCCCGCAGGACATGATGCCCGCATACAGAATAGGAGCCCCCGCAGCTATAACAGAAGACAGCTTTACAGTCTCAAAAATAACCGTCATGACACAGGATAGAGCCCCCGCCGTAAAAAACTGTACACAGGAAATTATCACCCCGTCCGCTTTCGGAGAAAAATAATCGATGATCAGGATATGGAAAGAAAAGCATACGGCACAGATAAACACATATATATCCCCTTTGTTCACTTTCAACCCTTCACTCATACAAAGGAGATACATGCCCGCCGTGGCCAAAGCCACACTGACCCACACGCTCCACAATACTTTCTTTTTCAAAAAAATCCCAAGCAAAGGCACAATGACAATATAGAGGGCCGTGATAAATCCCGCCTTCCCCACGGTGGTGTGAGCCACCCCGAACTGCTGAAAGGAGCTTGCCACAAACAAGGCAGCTCCACAGCAGACTCCCCCCGCAATCGCCGTCTTCTGCTTCTTCTGCCTCTGCCGCCGCCCGGTTTCCCTGCTCTCGCCCGGTTCCCCGCCAGTGCCCGACACATTTTCTTTACCCGATTTTCTCTTTTCTCCCCCCATAAACCAGATGACGGGAACCAGCACCCCGCCTCCTATAAGAAATCGGCAGGCATTAAATGTGAAGGCCCCTACATACTCCATACCCAGGCTCTGAGCCACAAAGGCCACACCCCATATCAGCGCCGCCAACCCCAGCAGCGCACTGCTGCCTACAGTCTTTTTATCCATTCTCACTCCTCCGTCATAAATGCCCGAAAGCCGGAACTGTACTCTTCCTTCCCGTCTTTAAAGATCCACATGGCCTCCACATCTTCCAGGCTCTCAATCAGTGCTTTTCCATCTTCAAATTCCATGTTGAACACCGCCGTGGACAGACAGTCCGCCATTCCGGAATCCCTGCACAGGATGGAGACAGAATCATACTCATCCCACGGCATCAGAAGTTCAGGGTGAATGATGTGATGGTACTCCACCCCGTCCACGGTGTAGTACCTCTGGTAGGAACCGCTGGTCACCAGCGATATATCCTTCAGTTCCACTGTGTGAAGATATCTGGTTTTGCTGGACAGATCAGGATTCTGAATTCCCACTTTCCACAGGGTTCCGTCCCCTTTATCTCCGATAGCCTTCACATTGCCTCCCACACTTACGAGAGCCTTGTTCAAGCCGTCCTCCTCCAATTTTCGGCACACCATCTCCGTGGCATACCCTTTTGCTATAGAGCCTACATCCAGGCTCATGTCCGGATCCGGAATATAAACCGTGGAGGCGGCCTCATCGATGACCACCTGACTGATATCCACATGCTTTGCCGCCGCCTCAAGTTCCTCCACAGGCGGAATCTTGGCATTTTCCGGATCATAGATTCCCTCTGTCCGATACTCATGCCAGATGGACAGCACGCTTCCCATAGCCACGTTAATGTAACCGTCAGTCTTCTCGTCCATCTCCACTGCCTCCTTCAGCATGGAGATAATCTTCTCATCCACCTTCACCGGCGCCTTTCCCGCCTGGTCGTTGATGGTCTTTATATTGGAAAGTCCCTCGTAATCATTGTAAATGTCATACAGCTGATGATACATCTTCAGCTCATCATAAAGTTCCTGGGCATACATTCGAAAGGTCTCTTCGTCCGGGGCATATCCCACCATGCTGGTAACCGTGTCGAACAGATCCAGAAACTGAACATCATACCTGTGAAGTTCCGATTCTGTCTTCGTCTCCTGCTGCGGCCCCGCTTCCTGTTTTTTGCA
This sequence comes from uncultured Hungatella sp., assembly GCA_949879795.1. Taxonomy (GTDB): domain Bacteria; phylum Bacillota; class Clostridia; order Lachnospirales; family Lachnospiraceae; genus UBA3402. The sequence goes on along the minus strand of CATLBR010000020.1, from coordinate 32,071 downwards.
GCCTTCCAGTGCTCCTCCTGATGCCGCTGCTATAACAGCCGTCAGAAGCAGTGCCCTTATTCCATTTCTTCTCATAAACCTTTTTCCTCCAAACCTTCTTTTTCAGTTTTTAAGTATAACATAAAAAAACGCATATGTTTCTTAACATTTCTTAAACACCCTTGTTCTTGCGGGCAGATTGTGTTATAATCCACAAAAGTTCTCCATATATTTTTTAAGGTAAACCTCCATGCGCCCCGTGAGCGGGTGCACTACCACCCATGAAAGTTTGGCGGGCGCATTAGGCATACCCGAATTCATGCCGCCTAATCGGCGGCGGACTTTCAAAGTAAACCTGCTTGCGCCCGGCGGGCAGGCGCGCCACCACCCATGAAAGTTTGGCGGGCGCATTAGGCATACCTGAATTCATGCCGCCTAATCGGCGGCGGACTTTCAAAGCAAACCTGCTTGCGCCCGGCGGGCAGGCGCGCCACCACCCATGAAAGTTTGGCGGGCGCATTAGGCATACCTGAATTCATGCCGCCTAATCGGCGGCGGACTTTCAAAGTAATGGTTATACACCAGAAAGGTGAATATTATGAAACAGCTTTTGGCACGTTATAAACATGCATGGATTTTGTGTTATGGGTTTATCTATCTTCCCTGGTTTTTATATTTGGAGCGTACCGTCACAAAGAATTATCACATCATACACACATGGCTTGATGATCTCATTCCGTTTAACGAGTATTTTATCGTCCCCTATCTTATATGGTTCCCCTATGTGGGCGGCGTCATCATGTATTTCTTTTTTAAAAACAAACAAGATTACTATCGGATGTGCACCTTGCTGTTTACAGGTATGACCATCAGTCTGTTGATCTGTACCTTCTACAAGAACGGTACCGACATGCGGCCCGTGGTTGACCCTGGAAAGAATGTGTTTGCCTGGCTGGTATCCCGCCTCCATGAGGCTGACACCTCCACCAACATCTTCCCCAGCGTACATGTGTTCAACTCCATCGTGGTACACATCGCTGTGGCCAGGAGCAGCTGTTTCAAGAATCATCCATGGATCGTGCGTTTGTCCTTCATACTTGCCCTGTCCATCTGCCTGTCCACCGTATTTTTAAAGCAGCACTCGGTTGTGGACGGTCTCGGTTCCATCATCATGTGTTATGCCCTGTATCCGGTGGTCTACGGTGAGAGCTACGGCGCAGGATGGCGGAGAATCACAAGAAAAGCCCTGAGTTAAACTCAAGGCTTTTTCTTTGAAAGTCTGCCGCCGAATAGGCGGCATCAATTCAGGGATGCCAAATGCGCCCGCAGACTCTTATGGGTGGTGGAGCACCCGCCCGCTGGGCGCATGAAGGTTTTCTTTGGAAAAATCACGGTTTATCTATCCGCAAAAATCCTACAGACTTCAGGAATCTATCAAAGAACTTCCGTCCTTCCTCTGTGCACTTATATACCCCCGCGTCCTCCAACACCTTCTCAAACACCAAGCCTACCTCGGCTCGCAGAATCTCATCCACATTATCCTTTGTCACACTCTCGTACTTGGGAAGGAACTCTTCAGCCCACCGGGCGTGTTTGGCGATGGTCTCGTCAGAGCTTATGTCTTTTCCCTCCACAATATAATCCCCCAGAAGAGCCAGCTCATCTCTCAGTCTCGAAGGCAGAACCGCAAGGCCCATAACCTCGATGAGACCGATGTTTTCCTTCTTGATGTGGTGCAGTTCCTGGTGGGGGTGATACACTCCCAGAGGAAATTCTTCCGTGGCGATATTGTTGCGCAAAACCAGATCCAGCTCGAAGAACTCCCCGTTCTTTCTGGCTATAGGCGTGATGGTATTGTGAGGTTCCCCGTCAGTCTCGGCGTAGACAAAGGCCTCCTCATCTGTGTATCCTCTCCACGCCTTCAGTATAACCTCTCCCAAATCTACCAGCCGGTCGGAGTCCTTCGACCTGAGACGAACCACAGACATGGGCCAGCGGACGATCCCTGCCTCCACGTCCTCAAAGCCCTTCACCTTATACTTTTTCTCCATGGGAGCCTTGGCCATGGCAAAGGTGTAATGCCCTCCCTGGAAATGGTCATGGCTCAAGATGGAACCGCCTACTATGGGGAGATCTGCGTTGGAGCCCAGGAAATAGTGGGGGAACAGCTCTACGAAATCGAACAGCTTGACAAAAGTCGCCCTCTCGATCTTCATAGGCACATGCTGACCGTTGAATACGATGCAGTGCTCATTGTAATATACATAGGGGGAATACTGGAATCCCCACGGGCTGTCGTTGATATTGATGGGTATGATGCGGTGATTGTTCCTGGCAGGATGGTTGGCGCGCCCAGCGTACCCTACATTCTCCATACACAGAAGGCACTTGGGATACCCGCTCTGCTTCGCCAGCTTGGCGGCAGCGATGGCCTTGGGGTCTTTCTCCGGTTTGGACAGATTGATGGTGATGTCCAGATCGCCGTATTTGGATTTCGCCACCCATTTGATGTCTTTACGCACACGATATCTTCTGATATAGTCGGAATCCTGGCTCAGTTTGTAGAAATAGTCTGTAGCCTTTCTGGGCGACTCCTGGTAATGCTTCCAGAAAGCGTGAACTACCTCCACCGGTCTGGGCATCAGACAGTTCATCAGCTTTGTGTCGAAAAGATCCCGGTAGGTGACACTGTCCTCCTGCAGCAGGCCTTTGTCACAGGCATAGTCCAGCAGCTCCTTCAGCGTTTCCTCCAGCACCACCTGCTCCTTCAGAGGCCCCTGCTCCTCATATTCATCCAGCCCCAAAACATCAAGAAGCTGGTTTGTGGCGTAGATCCGGTCCACCTCCGTGATCAGCCCTGTGTCAAGTCCGTACTGCACCAGTTTTTTAATTGCGCGATTAACCATCTTAGCGCCTCCCATCTCTTATATTATCTTTATTAGCTACAATAGCTACAATTTTTTTACAAAATTTTTGATTCTCTCTGTCACCAGTCCGCCCAGAAGCCCGATGACAGCTCCCGCCACAATTCCCGCCACCATGAGAAAAGGAAGATAGTAAAACACCCCTGAAGTCTGCACCACCACCGCCGCGATGGAAAGCTGTCCGATATTGTGTCCGATCCCTCCTACAATGCTCACGCCTGTCTGGCTGAACAGGCCGGTCCTCTGAATCAATATCATAAGGAGCAGGCTTAAACCTCCGCCCGCAAGACTGTAAATCATGCTGGAGGCATTGCCGAAGGTAAATCCCACCAGAACGATCCTCACCAGGGATACAGCCACTGTCCCCTTAATTCCCACAGTGTACAGCCCTACAATAGTCACCAGGTTGGCAAGCCCCAGCTTCACTCCCGGGATGGGGATGGGAATAGGAATGATAGCCTCAAGATAGCTGAAAATAAATGCCAGACTGATCAGCATTCCATAAGTCGCCACCCAGGCGCCTGTCTTTTTTGAATTCATACATGCTCCTGTCATATTTTCACAAAAAGAATGTCCGCAGATACATGAAAAAGGGCTGTCGCCTGTGATATATCCGATCACCCATGGGACAGCCCCCTTTCTTATCTTCTTTGAAATGTACGGTTTTCCCCAAACCGCCCAGGGACAATTTCGGGTTATTTTGCCTGATCCAAAGCGGCCTGCACGGCCTCCATAGCCGCATCACTGGTCACAGTACATCCTGCTACCCCGTCAATCTGGGCAGAACCAGCCTCCTCGAACGCAGGAGCCAGCGTCTTCAGAGCATCAAGACCCAAACCGGGAGTCTCGTCGTCTCCTGTCAGTTCTACGGACTTGATCCCGTTAGCGTCGATGGTAACCTTGGCCGTCACGTCCCCTCCGAAACCTTTGGCTGTCCCCTCGTACGTTCCCTGCTTATAAGCTCCTGCCTCTGCTGTCTTCTCCGCGGACGTCTGACCGGGACCGGCGGCGGACGCCTGATCAAGGGCCTCCTGCACGGCCTCCATGGCTGCGTTGCTGGTCACGGTGCATCCTGCCACCACATCGATCTCGGCGGAACCAGCCTCTTCAAAGGCAGGAGCCAGCGTCTTCAAAGCATCCAGGCCCAAGCCGGGAGTCTCGTCATCCCCTGTCAGTTCCACAGACTTGATTCCGGAAGCATCGACGGTGACCTTGGCTGTCACGTCCCCTCCGAAACCGTTGGCCGTCCCTTCATATGTTCCCGGTACATAGCTTGTATCGGCTTTGGCCGCCTTGGTGGTCGCTTCGGCTGCCTTCGTAGTCTCCTCAGACGCCTTCTCGGCCCCGCTGCCTCCGGATGCCTGATCAAGCGCCGCCTGTACTGCTTCCATAGCCGCGCTGCTGCTGACGGTACATCCTGCCACCCCGTCCACATCCGCGGAATTGGCTTCCACAAAAGCGGGCGCCAGTGTCTTCAGTGCCTCGCCGCCCAGCTCCGGAGTCTCTCCGTCCCCGGTCAGTTCCACCGACTCCACGGCCCCTGAAGCTCCAACAACCACCACAGCCGTCACGTCGCCGCCAAAACCTTTTGCGGTTCCCTCATAAGTGCCAGGTGTATAATTTGCATCTGCCGCTGCTTTGGCAGTTTCCGCTTTTTCAGTCTCTGCCTCTGTCTCCGGCTCTGTCCTCTCAATCACGTCAATCTTTCCTGAGGCCTGGTCAAGTGCCTGCTGCACTGCTTCCATAGCGGCATTGCTGCTGATGGTCGCTCCTGCAACCGCGTCCACTCTGGAAGAATTGGCCTCCACAAACAGGGATGGCAGCTGTTCCAGAGCCGCTCCGCCGATGGCCGGCGTCTCACCTGCCCCGCCCAGTTCCACGCTTTCAATACCGGCGGCGCCTACGGTCACTGTGGCCACCACTTCTCCCCCGAAACCCTGAGCAGCTCCCACATAAGTCCCCGGCGTGTAATCCACCTTTTCCGTTGACATGGCGTCGATGGCCTTGTAGAGCGGCTCAGAGCCAAGTACTGTACCTGCCGCCAGAACCAGCATCACTCCGAGACCGGCATACCCCTTTTGTTTCTGTGTCATTTCTATACTCCTCCTGTACGTTTTATTGCTGTCACTTTTTCGCTGACAACCTGCTTGCCCTCTGTGAACAAACTCTGTGCGATAAAGTACATTTTATCATATTTCTGATGACACTTCAATTAGTTTTACGGATATTTTTCCGTGTAGCTGTCAACATGGAATCTTGCAGATTATGGCAAGTTATGATATACTCTTTCAGAACATGCGCAGACTGATAGACTTTGAAAAGCTGTGAATGCGACAGAAAACTGCAAGGAGTGATATTATGAAGGATAAACAAACCCTGCGCGACATTGTGCTGGCCGTAACTATTCTGGTTGTTGCCGTCGGACTGTATATCGGCAACCGCATCATGAATCGGGAACCTGCCGTGATTGTAGAGGTGACTGTGGACGGCATCGTCGTGGAGGAACTGGATCTGAGTAAGGACGGGGAGTTCGTCATCAACGGATACAACGGCGGAACCAACACTCTTGTCATTCAAGACGGACAGGCCTGCATCGCCGACGCTACCTGCCCGGACAAGGTCTGTATTCATCAGGGATATATCAACCGCTCCGGGGAGATGATCATCTGCCTTCCAAACCTGATGATCGCCAAGATCGTGGGGGAAGAGGAAAAATAGGCCGACAAAAGACCCGGACACAAACTGTGTGTTTCGGGTCTTTCTCAATTTTAGTTAGGGTTCTTAAGCTGTCTCAGCTCATCAAACACCACATCGTTGAGAACCTTGATGTAAGTCCCTTTCATCCCTGATGAGCGGGACTCGATCACCCCTGCGCTCTCAAACTTTCGGAGGGCATTCACTATGACGGAGCGGGTGATCCCCACCCGGTCTGCAATCTTGCTGGCCACCAGGATCCCTTCGTTTCCATCCAATTCCTCGAAGATGTGCGTGATAGCTTCCAGTTCAGAGAAAGACAGCGTGCTGATCGCTGACTTTACGATCTGAATCTTTCTTGTCTCCTCGGCGTTCTCCTCATTCACGGAGCGCATCATCTCCAGCCCCACCACCGTAGTTCCATATTCGCTTAGGATGATATCGTCTATGTCGTACTGTGTATCTGTCTTGTAGATAAACAGAGTTCCCAGACGTTCCCCCGCAATATCGATAGGAGTGATGATAGCCTGATACTTTCTCACATTCTCCTCCGCAAATCCCAGGGTTGCCAGATTCACATTTTCTTTTGTGGAGAGAATACTCAGCAGACGCTCGTTCAGCATCTTATCTATAAACTCTCCCAGCTGGTCATCGATCAATTCCTCAATCTCGTCTACCCCCGGCCAGGCACTGATTCCGAGAACCTTTCCTTTTTTGCTGATAACCAGAATATTCGAATTCAGGATCTCACTCAACACCTGACAGATATCGTTAAACACCACTTTGTTGGAATTATTATTGTGCAATAATTTACCAATCTTTCTTGTCTTATCCAGCAACTGCACACTCATTTTCGAAAACCTCCTTTTTACCCACAAAAAAGAGCAGCAAACTAATAGTAATACATGAATTGTATCATATATGCTGAAAAATGACAACACTTATTAGAAATTTTCAAACATTTTAATAATTCGCCTCAAAATGGAGTCAATCTTTATCTTCTTTGTCGCTTTCCTTCCGCTTTGTGGAATATCCGCACTGTTCATTGCTGCACAGCAGCTTGTTCCCCTTCTCCACCATATAACTGCCGCACTCAGGACAAAGGGTGGTAGAGGGCTTCTGCCAGGACATAAAATCACACTCCGGATTGTTCTCGCAGCCGTAGTACTTCCTGCCCTTCTTGGTCTTTTTGATGACTATCTCTCTGCCGCATTTCGGACACGGCACACCGATTTTCTCAAAATATGGCTTGGTATTCTTGCAGTCGGGAAATCCGGGACAGGCCAGGAATTTGCCGTGGGGTCCGTACTTGATCACCATATTGCGCCCGCACTGGTCGCAGACTTCATCAGACACCTCGTCGGCAATTGTCACGGACTCCAATTCCTTCTCCGCCTTCTTCACCGCCTCGTCCAGGTCAGGATAGAAATTGCGGACCACCGTCTTCCACTCTACGGTCCCGTCTCCCACCCGGTCCAGAAGGTACTCCATATTGGCCGTAAACTGCAGATCTACGATGCTGGGAAAATTCTCCTTCATGATCCGGTTTACCACCTCACCCAGCTCTGTAACATACAGATTCTTGTTCTCCTTGGCCACATACCGCCTGGCAATGATGGTTGTGATGGTAGGCGCATAAGTACTTGGACGGCCGATACCCTGCTCCTCCAGAGCCTTGACCAGAGAGGCTTCCGTATAGTGAGCCGGGGGCTGGGTAAAATGCTGGCTGCTGTGCAGCTCTCCGAGACACAGCTCCATACCTTTCTCCAGTTTTCCCAGAAGGGCATTGGACTCTTCCTTCTCGTCGTCCTCCACATAGACAGACATAAAGCCTTCAAAGGCTATCTTGGAGGCAGACAGAGTAAACTCATACTGTGCGGCCTGAATCTTCACTGAAACTGTGTGATACAGAGCCGGCTCCATCCTGCTGGCGGTAAAACGTTTCCAAATCAGCTGGTATAATCGGAACAGATCCCTCTGGAGAGAGTCTTTCACTTTGGCGGGGGTCAGCGTAATATCCGTGGGGCGGATGGCCTCGTGGGCATCCTGGATCTTGCCGCTGTTCTTCTTTCCGTTCTCCCCTTTGGCCACATAGGTTTCCCCATAGGTTTTGCCAATGTACTCCCTGGCTGCCCTGTCGGCCTCATCGGCCACCCTGGTGGAGTCCGTACGCAGGTAAGTGATAAGACCGATAGTTCCATGGCCTTTAACCTCCACCCCTTCATATAGCTGCTGCGCCAGACGCATGGTCTTCTGAGTGGAAAAGTTGAGGGTTTTTGAAGCCTCCTGCTGCAGAGTGCTTGTGGTAAAGGGCAGCGGCGCCTTCTTACTCCTCTCGCCGTTCTTCACCTCCTTCACCACATAAGATGCCTTTTCCAGATCCTTCAGTATCTGATCCAGTTCCTCTTTCTTATGAATCGTCACCTTTCCCCGACTGTCCCCGTGGAATTTGGCCTTCAAAGCCTTCTTGCTCCCCTGCTGAAAAAGATCTGCTTCCAGATTCCAGTACTCTTCCGGAATAAACGCGTTGATCTCCTCTTCCCTGTCACAGATCATCCGCAGAGCCACAGACTGCACACGCCCGGCACTTAAGCCTCTCTTCACCTTTGCCCACAAAAGAGGGCTGATACTGTAACCCACCATGCGGTCCAGGATTCTTCTTGTCTGCTGTGCATCCACCAGATCCATATCCAGCTTTCTCGGCGACTTCAAGGAACTCTTTATGGCGTTTTTTGTAATCTCGTTGAAGCTGATCCTATAAATCTTTTTATCCTTTTTCTCATCTTCCTGATCCAGCTTCAAAGCTTTCATCAAATGCCATGAGATAGCCTCTCCCTCCCGGTCAGGGTCTGTGGCCAGGTAGATCACTTCTGCCTTTTTTACTTCCTTGCGAAGTTTTGCGAGAATATCACCTTTCCCCCGAATAGTGATATACTTGGGCTCATAGTCATTCTCCGTATCGATCCCCAACTGACTTTTGGGCAGATCCCTGACGTGGCCGTTGGACGCATCCACCTCATAGTTGGCGCCCAAAAACTTCTTGATGGTCTTCACTTTTGCCGGTGACTCCACAATTACCAGATACTTTGCCATGTCGACTCCTTCTTCACAACTTTTTTGCGTAATAGCAGCTTGTTGTCTGAACAATCCTTCCTTTCAGTTCCAATTCCAGGAGCAAAGTCAGACACTCCCCCAGAGACAAGCCACTTTCTTCCACAACTCTGTCAATAAATTTTGGTTGTAAATCCAAGCAACTATACACCATTTTTTCGTTCTTGGCAAGTCCATTCTCATTTTTTTCATCAACTCTTAACTTTTTATTCATCTGTATCTGAAAAAAATCCAGAATATCCTCCGGCGACGTGACGATCCCAGCACCTTGGCGGATGAGCTCATTGCACCCTCTGCTCAGAGAGTCTGTGATTCTCCCAGGCACCGCGAAGATCTCTTTCCCCTGTTCCAAACCGCAGTCTGCGGTGATGAGAGAACCGCTCTTCTCTCTGGCCTCCACCACAATCACCACATCGGACAACCCGCTGATAATTCTGTTTCGCATGGGAAAATTTCTGGCTTCGGGAGACACTCCCGGACTGTATTCCGAGATAATGCCGCCTTTCTCGGGGATCTCCATATACATGGAAAAGTGACTCTGCGGATAACAGATATCCACCCCGCAGCCCAGAACCCCATAGGTGTCCCCGCCTGCCTCCAAAGCCCCCTGATGCCCAGCCCCGTCGATCCCCAAGGCCATGCCGCTTACCACCTGCACCCCCGCCCCGGCCAGAGAGGAGGCAAGAAATTTCGCGGTCTCTTTCCCGTAATGGCTGCAGCTCCGGGCGCCCACAACAGCTGCCGAGGGCCTGTGCTCTTCCGGAAGTTTCCCTTTCACATACAGCCCTGCAGGGCTTCCGTACAGCGGCCGCAGCCTCTCCGGATATCCCTCATCCAGAAATGTGACATAGTGAATCCCTTTTTCTTCCAGACTCCGATATGTCTCTAAAATCTCTTCCACATGTCCTTTCCACTGGTCGAATCCTGCTCCGATTCTGCCCTTTAAAAGTTTTTCTTTCCTCAGTTCTTTTTCTTCTATATTATATATCTTCTCAAAAGAACCATACCTGTCCCACAACCTCTTTATGGTCACCGCTCCCACGGAAGGGATCTGAGACAGCCAGTACAGATATTCCTTCTCCTGTATCAGTTGTGCCAATATTTATCCTCCAGACTCCGGTAGCTGATAGCCTCGCAGAGATGTCCATGGTCAATATGTTCTTCTCCCGCCAGATCTGCGATGGTTCTGGATACTTTCAGTATCCTGCCATAGGCCCTGGCACTTAAATTCATATTCTCGTATATCTGCCGAAAGAACTGTTCGTCCGATTTTTTCAGTCCGCAGTATTCTCGTATCTGTTCCTCCTTCATCTCGCTGTTGAAGGATATTCCCATGCCTTTAAACCGCTCTGCCTGTATCTTCCTGGCCGCCTCCACCCTCCCGCGGATCTCACCGGAGGATTCCTGGGGCCTGACGTTCTGCAGCTCCTCAAAGCTCACCGGTGCAGCCTCCACACAGATGTCGATTCTGTCCAAAATAGGCTTGGAAATTCTCCCCAGATATCTGCGCACCTGCTGCTCCGAACAGCGGCACCTGTTCCTGTCAGGATAATAACCGCACTGGCAGGGATTCATGGCTGCCACAAGCATAAAGTCGGCGGGGAACTCAAAGCTGCCGCTGACTCTGGACAATACCACCTTCTTCTTCTCCAAAGGCTGACGCATCATATCGATTGTATGTTTTGAAAACTCCGGAAATTCATCCAGAAACAGCACACCCCCGGAGGCCAGAGACATCTCCCCCGGCACGGGATTTCTCCCGCCGCCGGTGAGGGCCCTTCCGGTGATGGAGTGATGGGGACTGCGGAAGGGCCTGCGCCTCAGCAGTTTTCCCCTGTCCGGAAGAAGACCGCATATGCTGTAGACCTTGGAGATCTCCAGACATTCCTCAGGAGTGCAGGACGGCATGATGGTGGGGATTCTCTCGGCAACCATAGTCTTTCCCCCTCCTGCCGGCCCGATATACAAAAGATTGTGATACCCCGCCACAGCCACCTCCGTGGCCCTCTTCATCAGAATCTGTCCCTGTACCTGGGCATAGTCTGTCTCATAGTCATCTGTCTCTTCCCCATCCTCCGTGTCTTCCTCCTCCCCCGCTGTGGAAAGCCTGTGAGGAAACACCATAAATTCCGCCATCTGCCTCAGGTTCTCCACTCCTACAATCTGAATCCCCTTTATGGCTCTTCCTTCCCCCGCATTCTCCTTGGGGAGAAAACATCTGCAGTACCCATCTGTCCTAGCTCTGGATACCATGGATAAAATTCCCTTTACGGGTTTTAACTCCCCGTTCAGCCCCAGCTCCCCTATAAGAACCGCGTCCTTCAGATTTTGCGCATCCAGGATCTCGTAGGCGCACAACATTCCCACCGCAATAGGAAAATCAAACCCCGTCCCGCCTTTCCTGATGTCCGCCGGCGACAGATTCACCGTCACCTTCCGGGGTCTAAAGTGATAACCGGAATTCTTGAGAGCCGTTCTGACCCGATCCTGAGCCTCCCTCACCTCGGAGGACAGGACGCCTACCATGGTCATACCCGGAAGCCCTTCCCCCACGTCTACTTCCACGGACACGGAATAACCTTCCATTCCACGCAAACCTACACTGTTCACTTTGCAGAACACAACAACCTCCTCTTTCTCTCCAATCAAAATCTCATCACATGAAATACGGTACAGAATCGTGTACCATGAAGCACAGAACCTGCGCTGACGAACCAAATAGATTCATGATGCTTTAACTATACTGTATCTGGGAGAAAAAGGCAAGTGCTATTTCATAAATTCAGCCATACAGTTCACGGGGATGGAGAAACCGGACAAAAAGATGACCCTCCCGTGACTGTGGCAGTTCTTCTTTTCAATCATGGCCGAGACGGTAGCCAAACTCCGTCATGTACGGTCTGAAGCGCAGCGGCAGATGCCCCCTCTGGCAGACATAGTTCGTCCTCTCTTTGATGGCAACCCTCTCGTGGAACACTTTCCATAGCTGTTCAAACTCCTTCTGGTCCCCGCTCTCCACAAGCCTCTCCTTCCACCGGTCTGTATCCGTGTAAACCACGATCCACCCCTGATCCGCCCTGTGGACAATGGCTTTATTTCTCCCCTGGTCAAAGATAACCCAGTTCTCACCTCTGAGCCTGTCCGCGAAGTGAGGGGCCATCAAGATGATCACATCGTTCTTCGGCTTCACCGTGCATACATAAATTCCTTCACGCGTCTTTGAAAAACGGGCAAATTCTTTTAAAAGGTGGGCTTCATTGCCCACACTTCTGTCTATGCGGAAGACCTCATAGACAGCAGGTATCTGGAGCATGTCTTTGGCACTCATCTTGCAGTTCAGGGCATAGACCAAAAAACGGTAGATACGGTCCGCCTTCTCCTCCTCCCTGCTCAGAGAAACACGAAACACCATCTCATACGCCTCCTGCCCTGCCTTCCTGCAGATGGCGGAGATCACCTTCTCTGTCTTCTCACTGGTCTCCTCCACCTGGCGGTATTGAGAAAACATCCGGATATTCCCCTGATTCTCCAGCTCCAGAGCCACATTCGCATGTCCCAAACGGCTCATCCACGCGTCGTAAACCCCGCACAGAATTCCCTCCAAACTGTCTCTGCATACAAATATGGTGGTGGTTCCTTCTCCCAGCCCTTTCTTTCCGTCTTCTGTCATATATGTCCTGCCTCCTTCGTCAATCTGCGGATCTCCGCCCATGGTTCTGCCCCATGGTCCTGCCGCTGTAGTCCTGCCTCCATAGCTACAGCTGTCCCAACACCGCTGCCTCAACGTCCTGCGCCCCTGGGGAAGGTGACATCCATCCGTCGTCAAACATGGATATCTGACGATAACTGTCTCTGTTGGTAATATCCCAGGTTCTTTTGTGCTCGTTCCCCACCAGCTGACTGGTGATGAAGTCCTGATCGATCTTCAGAGAATACATCATACGCCCGCCGCAGGTGATAAAATACACAGCGCGCTTCAGCACCACTCCCAGTTTCTTTAAATCCGGAAAATCCAGAACCGCCCCTCTCCTGGCCGCCATAATCCGCTTCGCGGACCTGACCCCGATCCCCGGTACCCTGAGAATAGTGTGGTAATCCGCCCTGTTGATCTCTACCGGAAACAGTTCCAGATGGCGCAGGGCCCAGTCGCACTTGGGATCCAGAAACACATTAAAATGAGGCTGTTTTTCTGTCAGAAGTTCATCCGCTCCAAAGCCGTAGAACCGCAGAAGCCAGTCTGCCTGATACAGCCTGTGCTCTCTGAGAAGCGGCGGTCCTCCCGGGAGAACAGGAAGTCTGCTGTCGTCGTTGACCCTGACAAAGGCAGAATAAAACACCCTCTTGAGATCGTAATTCTGATACAGAGCCTCCGCCACCTTGATCATCTGGTAGTCGTTCTCCGGGGTGGCTCCCACGATCATCTGGGTGCTCTGTCCTGCCGGCACGAACTGCCTGCCTCTCTCACAGGGAATCACCTCCGTCCGCTGAGTTCTGATTCCCCTTTGTATCTGTCTCATAGGCGCCAGGATCCTGGGCCTGGACTTGGCAGGAGCCAGGCTTCTCAGCCCCTCGGCCGTAGGCAGCTCCAGATTCACGCTCATCCTGTCCGCCAGAAGTCCCACATGCTCGATGAGCACAGGGTCCGCTCCCGGGATGGCTTTTACGTGGATATATCCGTTAAACCGGCACTCCTCCCGAAGTTTCCTCAGGGTCTGATAGATCAGATCCATAGTGTAGTCGGGACTGATCAGGATACCGGAACTCAAAAACAAACCTTCTATATAGTTGCGCCGATAAAACTCCATCGTCAGTGTACACACCTCGTCAGGAGTAAAAGCCGTGCGCACAACGTCGTTGGACCTGCGGTTCACACAGTAGCAGCAGTCATAAACACACTGGTTGGTAAACAAAATCTTGAGAAGCGATATACATCTGCCGTCTGCCGCGAAGCTGTGGCAGAGTCCCGCCGACACCGCGTTCCCCAGCATCCCCTTTTTCCCTTTTCTGTCCACACCGCTGGAGGTGCAGGACACATCATACTTTGCTGCGTCCGACAAGACTGCCAGCTTCTCCTGAAGACTCATCTGCTCTTGAATCAGCATTGCTTTATCCCCTTAATACAAACATTTGTTCTTATATGATTATAACACTTTAAAGAAGATCTGGCAACACTTTTTTAGAACATTTGTTCTGTTCCCGTTCAAAAAGGCGCAAAGCCTTTCTGCCGCTGTCGCGGACAAAAAAACTTTGCGCCCTGATAATCGCGTATTCGGGAATTATCCCGCTGGTCTGTTCTGAAAGAATTACTCCACGTACCCGTCGGGATTCCCTTTCTGCCACCGCCATGCGTCCTGGCACATCTCCTTGATGCCTCTTTTGGCTACCCAGCCCAGCTCTTCTTTGGCTTTGGCAGGATCTGCATAGCAGGCAGGTATATCTCCTGCTCTCCGCTCCTTGAACACATAATTGATCTTCAGATCGTTGGCCTCCTCAAAGGCGTTGATCACATCCAATACACTGTAGCCTGTCCCGGTTCCCAGATTGTAGATCCACACACCGCCCTCGTTCTTCTCCATCTTTTGGAGAGCCTTCACATGACCATCTGCCAGATCCACCACATGGATATAATCTCTCACACAGGTTCCGTCCGGAGTGTCGTAGTCATTGCCAAACACGCCCAGACATACCAGCTTGCCCACCGCCACCTGAGTGATGTAGGGCAGAAGGTTGTTGGGAATTCCCTTGGGATTCTCGCCGATCCGTCCGGACTCGTGAGCTCCGATGGGATTGAAGTAGCGGAGAAGCATAATCTGCCATTCCGGGTCAGCCGTGTGAAGATCTGTGAGAATCTGCTCCAGCATGCCTTTCGTGCGGCCGTAAGGATTGGTAATCTCGCCCTTAGGACACTCCTCGGTGATGGGTACAAAGGCAGGGTTGCCGTAAACCGTGGCAGAAGAACTGAACACGATGCTCTTCACATTGTGCTTTCTCATCTCGTCACACAGAATCAATGTTCCCGTAATGTTGTTGTGATAATACTCCAAAGGCTTAAACACCGACTCTCCCACCGCTTTCAGGCCTGCAAAATGGATGACCGACTCTATCTTTTCATTGTCAAACACCTTCTTTACCCCCGGCTGATCAAGAAGATCCGTCTCATAGAACGTCATCTTCTTCCCTGTGATCTCCTCCACCCGGTTCAGTGACTCCCTGCAGGAATTGCAGAGATTGTCAAGTACCACCACATCATACCCTGCGTTCAACAGCTCCACACATGTGTGGCTCCCGATATATCCGGCGCCACCTGTTACCAAGATTGCCATAGCTATCTCCTCCATTTCTCTCCGGCAGAACTCCGGCCGCGCGTCAGCCGGCCATCTTCGGCATGCCGGTAATCTAAACCTGCTTGCATTTCCTGAAAATGCCTTCCCCTCTATTATAAAGGGGAAGGCATTTAAAAACAATGTCATTTTGTCTACATTTCCTGTAATAATGTTATGACAAAGTTATTTGCACAGTTTCTTGAACTCGTCAGCCACAAACTGTACCTGAGTTCCCACGACTACCTGCACGGAATTCTTACCTGGACGGATAACTCCCGCCACACCTGCAGATTTGATCTTTTTCTCGTCCACACCGGTGTAATCCTTGATCTCCAGACGGAGCCTGGTGATGCAGTTGTCGATGGATGTCACATTGGCTGCTCCTCCTACGCCTTCCAGGATGATTCTGGCGACCTCGGTAAAGTCATTGTTGGCGAGAACCACCTGGGTCTCGTCGTCATCATCCTCGCGTCCCGGAGTCTTCAAATCAAACTTGGTGATCACAAACCGGAACACTACATAGTAGACCACGCCTACCACCAGGCCTATAGGGATCAGCAGCCAGGAATTCTGAGCCAGAGGCGTAAAGGAGCTGAGCACCATATCCACGGCTCCGCCGGAGAAGGAGAAGCCTGCACGGATGGGAAGAGCTACAGTGATGCCCGCCGTGACACCGGCCAACAGCGCATGAACCACATACAGCCCGGGGGCCAGGAACATGAACGAAAACTCAATAGGCTCCGTGACACCTGTAAAGAAGGAACAGAAGGCTGCGGAAAACAGAAGACCGTAAGCGATCTTTTTCTTCTCGGGTTTTGCAGTCTGATACATGGCCAGACACGCTGCGGGAAGACCGAACATCATGAATGGGAAGAACCCTGTCATATACATACCTGTCTGTCCCAGCACGCCGGTGTTGCCCCAGAAATTGCCCAGGTCATTAATGCCTGCCACGTCAAACCAGAACACAGAATTCAGTGCGTGGTGCAGTCCGAAGGGAATCAGCAGACGGTTAAAGAATGCATAGATTCCTGCGCCCAAAGCGCCCATGCCGATAAAAGAAGCACCCATGGCAACCAGTGCGCCGTATACGACTGGCCATACAATAAACAGAATCAGGGAAGCCACGATGGAATACAGTGCCGTAAAGATGGCCACAGCTCTCTTGCCGCTGAAAAATGCCAGAGCATCCGGAAGCCTTACGCCTTTGTACTTGTTATAGCAGGTGGCACCGATGAGACCGGAGATAATACCGACAAATTGGTTCACGATCTTGCCGAAAGCAGGATCTGCCTCCTTCCCTGTGATACCTGCTACCGTCCCGCTGCTGAGCAATGTGGTGATCATATACATGGACACCAGACCTGCCAGCGCCGCCGCTCCGTCGCTGTCATCTGCCATGCCCACTGCCACGCCGATGGCAAACAGCCACGACATGTTGTCGATCAAAGCCCCTCCGGCCTTAATGAGGAACAGACCCACGGAATAGGAAATTCCTCCCGCCGTAAAGCCCTGGACTTCACCTGCCATGGCAGCCGGTGCCAGTATGTACCCAAGGCCCATGAGAATGCCGCATATGGGCAGACATGCCACAGGGAGCATCAACGACTTGCCAAGTTTCTGGAAATACTTCATCATAATAAGAACTCCTTTCTTCCGGCCAACGGCCGCTTGCTTCATCTATTTAAACCCGATCCGGGTTTAAATCACAGTGCCGTTCAAAGCTCTTTCAATCTCCTCTATGATCTCCTGCTCCCTGTCGCCTTCTGCTGTCACCACGATCTCATCCCCATAGTTTGCTCCGAGAGACATAATTTCCAGAATATTTCCCCCATCTGCCGTCTCTCCTCTGTATCCCAGCGTCACCAATGTCTCGACATCTCTGCATGCCATGACGACCTTTGCCGAATTTCTGGCATGTAATCCTTCGATATCTTTTAAGATCACCGTCTTTCTCAGCATAATTCCACCTATAATTCTATGATCGGATCAAGCGCCTTCACTTCCATGCCGCTGCGGCAGACCATGTTGGGATAATCCTGCGTGTTGCAGATAATCACCGGCGTTGTCACATCATACCCGGCCGCTCTCACTTTCTCCATATCCACCTCCACCAGAACATCCCCTGCCTTCACCTTGTCCCCCTGGGCGACGCAGGCACGGAAATACTGGCCTTTTAAGTTCACCGTATCCAGCCCGATATGGATGATCAGCTCCGCCCCAAAATCTGTCCTGATACTTACCGCGTGCTTTGTCTCAAACATCACCACGACCTCTCCGGACGCGGGTGCCACGATGGTTCCCGATGTGGGAACGATGGCCACCCCTTTTCCCAGGATCTCCTGACTGAAAGCGGGATCAGCCACCTGACTCATGGGGATGGCTTTTCCTGAAACCGGGGCAAGAATCTCTCCCCTGCTCTCTTTTGTCCCTCCGCCAAACAACTTTTTAAGCGAAGTCAACAATTTAATCACCTCTCTTTCTCTGCACATGCACCCTTCTGATATGCACAGCCAAATATGATACTTCCTCATCAGTTACATAATGCTCATACACCCTCTCGATATGCTCTTTTATCTTTAAACTGCACTGGTATTCCTCCGGATAGGTCCTGGCGATAATCTCTGAAAATTCGGGGACTTTTCCGTCCAGCAGTTCCTTACAGTAAATTCTCTCAGCCAGAAACCTGAGATGGGTGACCAGCCGTTCATAGCCTAAAGACATCTCATCCAGTTCCATGTGGAAACAGGCTCTGATAATCTCCATCACCTCCTGTATCAGGTTAGTGATATCAATGGTATCCCGCATCCTGATATTGTACTCCGCGTTTACAATATGCAGGGCTATCGATGCCGCTTCGTCCGCTGGGAACCGGATGCCCAGCTTTTTCTCTATAAGCGCTATGGCATATTCCCCGACCAGATATTCCTCCTTGTAAAAATTTTTCACTTCCCGGATCAGCGGATTGGCAAACATCATCTTCTTGTGATACCGCTCAATAGAAAAATTGATATGATCCGTCAAAGTCAGGTAAATATTTTGATTCAGCTTTCGGTTGAGCACATTTTTAGCATAATCGATGATCTCCGCAGAAATCTGCAGATGCTCAAGGGGCATCTGGGTCAGAAGATTTCTGAACTTACCGACAATTCCGGGATTGTCCAGCCGGAATATCTTCTCCACCTTCTCTTTGGGAATCTCCATACCATGCTTTACGCAATATCCGATTCCTCTCCCCATAACCACAATCTCTGTTCCGTCCGAATCCAACGCGCTGACAACGTTGTTGTTAATAATTTTTTCGACTTTCATATTTGAACCTCTGTCGGCGGCTTCCCGGCACCTTTGGCTCTCCTGCCAAAACCGCTGCCGCAATATTATCCGGATATTTTTAAAACAAAAAACCAATTTTGAATAAAGGCTTCCTGTGAAGTCATACTCAAAACTGGTTTTGCCTGCTTATCAGTTACAATCCAATTACTATTCAGTTGTATATATATAACTTATCAGATATGCACAAAAAAGTCAATAATTTTTTATTTTTTCTTTATTTTTTGTTTATAACTTCCAAGACTCCGTCGCTGTCAGCCTGCACCCTCCATCCCTCGCCGCAGTTTCTCCACTGCCTTCTTCTCGATCCGCGACACATACGACCGGGAAATTCCCAGCTTCTGAGCAATCTCCCTCTGGGTAAACTCCCTGCTCCCAAACAGTCCGTACCGCATCTGTATCACCTGCTGCTCCGCAGTTTTCAGACACTTCTTAAACGCCTGCTTCAGTTCTTTTATATCCTGGTCAAGAATCAGCTCTTCCAGAGTATCCTTGTTGTCTGTCTCAATGACATCCACCAGGCTCACCGATTCCCCATCCTTGTCTACTCCTATGGGGTCGTAAAGAGATACCTCCTTGGAATATTTCTTATGAGCCCTGAGAAGCATAAGGATCTCGTTCTCCACACACTTAGCCGCGTACGTGGCCAGCTTCGGCCCTCGGTCTGCCTTGAACGTGTTCACTGCTTTTATGAGACCTATGGTGCCCACGGACAGAAGGTCCTCCGTGTCGTAATCTGTATTCTGATATTTTTTGACCACATGGGCCACCAGGCGCATATTATGTTCTATCAACAGCCTTCTGGCCTCCTGATCCCCCTCTTTCAGGCGTTCTAGGCACTCCCGCTCCTGGCGGGCATTTAAAGGTTTGGCAAAAGTTTTCAAAGAAAGCCACCTGAACACAAAACTTAATTAAATTTTATGCTCAGATGGCTTACAAAGTGCTTTTACACCTTCTCCTGCGGCTTATACTATTTTTTTCTGCTCCGGGACGGGTCCGGTCAGTGTCTGTTCATCTGTCGTCCTAGTGATGGAACAGGCGGATCCCCGTAAACGCCATGGCCATGCCGTACCTATCGCAGGTCTCGATAACCTGGTCGTCTCTCACCGATCCCCCCGGCTCCGCGATATACTCCACACCGCTCTTGTATGCCCTCTCTATGTTGTCTCCAAAGGGGAAGAAGGCGTCGGAGCCCAGGGACACGCCCTTCATCTGATCAAGCCAGGCCCTCTTCTCCTCCCTGGTGAACACAGGCGGCTTCACCTTGAAGGTCTTCTCCCACACTCCGTCCGCCAGAACATCCATATACTCTTCGCCGATGTACACATCGATGGCGTTGTCTCTGTCCGCTCTCTTGATACCGTCCACAAACTGGAGGGACAGCACCTGAGGAGCCTGGCGCAGGAACCAGTTATCCGCCTTGTTTCCCGCCAATCTGGTACAGTGGACTCTGGACTGCTGGCCCGCCCCGATGCCGATAGCCTGTCCGTCTTTCACATAGCACACGGAATTGGACTGGGTATATTTCAAGGTGATCAGGGAGATCATCAGGTCTCTCTTGGCACCGTCGGGAATATTCTTGTTCTTCGTAACCACCTCTGCCAACAGTTCCTCGTTGATATCCAGCTCATTTCTCCCCTGCTCAAACACGATGCCGAACACCTGCTTGCGCTCCAGAGGCTCAGGAACATAATTCTCATCGATCTGGATCACGCAGTAATTGCCTTTCTTCTTCTCTTTCAGAATCTCCAGGGCCTCCGGCTCGTATCCCGGAGCTATGATGCCGTCGGACACTTCCCTCTTTACGATCCGCGCCGTGTCCACGTCGCACACATCGGACAGGGAGATAAAGTCACCGAAGGAAGACATGCGGTCCGCCCCTCTGGCTCTGGCGTAGGCGCAGGCCATAGGAGACAGCTCACCCATATCATCCACCCAGTAGATCTTGGCCAGAGTCTCGTCCAGCGGAAGTCCCACCGCTGCCCCCGCCGGGGACACATGCTTAAAGGACGCGGCCGCCGGAAGTTTTGTGGCCTTCTTCAGCTCTCTCACCAGCTGCCATCCGTTAAAAGCATCGAGAAAATTGATGTACCCGGGCTTTCCGCTGAGCACCGTGATGGGCAGTTCCCGATCCTCGTTCATAAAGATCCTCGAAGGCTTCTGATTGGGGTTGCAGCCATACTTCAGTTCCAGTTCTTTCATCGATAGATTTCCTCCTTCTGTGGCGGTTTCCGGCGCCCCAGAGCTTCCTGCACCGTGAACCGCAGTCTTTTATCATACATTTTTATTGATAATCCTGGTCTCATAAGCTCCTGTCTTGACATGGATATAGCGGACAAACAGGGAGACTTTGTTGTCCTCGTTCAGGTTATTCCACAAAAGCTCCGTAAATTCTTCTATGGAATTCGGAATTCCCACCAGCTTGGGTTCCCCCTCAAAACTGGGAAGAGGATTGCCGTCGCCCATGTAGGTGTGAATAAAATGTCCCTCTCCCGCCGCAGGGCTGTTGTAGGCGAAGGTAAACCGACAGCACCCTTCCGGGCTGCCGTTGTTGCTCTTCAAAATGGACATGGCGTAATTGTAGGAGCCGTCCTCGATGTGCATGATCCCGGATATTCTGGGAGTGTAGTTGGGCCCGTCAGGCTCAAACTCCCTGGCCCTCAGGGACTGCTCAAAGGTCAGCTGCCTGTCCATGCCCTCATAGATGGTGTCTGTCTGGTCTCCGTTGGTCACGATGGTCTTGTTGCCCAGCACCCGAACCGGCGCATAGATGATCAGGCTCGGATCCTCCATCTTTGACGGGTCGAAGGCCTGGGTCCTGATTCCCTCCCCCTCCTCCACAAACACCCGATTCCTGCTGTTGGCGCTTCTTCCCATAATAAAATAGGCGGCCGCCGCATTACTTCCGTCCGGAGTCTTCCCGATGACGATTCCTCTTCCCGGATAGGAATTGTTTCTCAATTCTTCTGCCAGATTCAGCATGTTCATAAGCATTCCTCCTAAATGATAATGTTTAATGGTGTAGCCAACCCGCCGCGGCTATGCCGCCCCATGACCGGCTCCCTGCTGAGGAGCTGAGGGCATCCCGTGCGTCCCCGAGTCCCCTGGACGTAAAAAAGCGTGCACCTTAAGCGGAGCGTTTTTGTATCACGGAACACGTTTTCCCATGATACAAAAAACCGCCTGGGCGTCCCTCTACGGCGCCCAGGCGGTCGGCTCTTCTCTGTTACGTGCTCCCCTGTGGTTGACTCCACATTCCGCCAGTCGCACGTCCTGTTCTAATCATATCCGATTCATTCTGAGAATGCAAGCATTTTTTTGCTTTTTGCCCAGCTTTGCCTTTGCCCCGCCTCTACTCGTTGCGGATAGCCGCCAGAGGACTGAGCTTCATGGCCCGCAGGGACGGGAAAAATCCTGCCACCATGCCCACCAGGATGGCAAACACCACCGCGGAGGCAGAAAGCCACAGAGGAATCCGGGAGATATCTCCCTCCACTCCCATCATGATCTGCCCGATGCCCAGATAATTGTTCATCACGTAGGAAACTGTGTAGCTGATGGCAAGCCCCGCCACGCCTCCCATAAAACCGATGAATCCCGACTCTATGAGGAACATGTTCCGAATATTTCCCATATCGCAGCCCAGAACCTTGATGACCCCGATCTCCTTGGTCCTCTCGTAGATGGACATCATCATGGTGTTGGCGATGCCGATAGCTGCCACAAACAGAGAGATGGCCCCGATTCCTCCCAGGACCAGCTGAATCACATCAAAAGTCTGCTGGGACTGCTCGATCCACTGCATCTGGCTGTTGGCCTGGTATCCCATATCGATAAGTGTCTGCTGCACATCCATAACGTTGGACATGTCGTCCACAAACACTACCGCCTGCTCATAGATAAAATAGGGGTAGGGCTTCCCCTTCTTGTTGGTAGGCTGGTCGGGTATAGGATTCTTCTTGTAGATCTGCTTCAGCTGTGTCTTCAATGCCTCAATGTCCGTGTATACCGAGTAGGCGTAGGAGTTGTAGTCGTCCACGCCGCCCTCCACCACGCCGGCGGCGTCGATCATATACTTTTTCGGAGGTTTCACCTGGTTCTCTCCGCCGCCCTGGGACTGATAATAAGCGCTGGTATCAAATATGACAAACATGGGCTTGTTCATATAATCGATATCCGGCAGTTCTCCCGTCTCCCAGTAGCCTTCCCCGGTCTTGCTGTTGTAGAACCTCTGGATGATCCAGTTTCCGTAGATCAGCTTCATCTCATCCCCCTCCTCAGGAGCCTTCCCCTGGGCCAGAGGAATCTTCTCCAGGTATTCCCTGCTGACGCCCGTGATGGACATGGAGGTCTCATAGACTCCCTGCTTCATGATCACGTAGGTGGACAACATGGGTGATACCCCTTCCACATGATCAATGCGCTGAAACTGCTTCATCACCTCGTCCGTCAAAAAATTAGGTTCCGTGTCATCGGAAGGGCGGCCATAATAACTGTCGGAATAGACGGAGATGGTAGTCATGTCCCCGTAGGAAGCATACTGCTCCAACATCAGGGCGTTGAGCCCTATCCCCAAAGACACCATGATCACCACCGAAGCCACGCCGATGATCACCCCCAGCACCGTCAGAGCCGTGCGCAGTTTCCGCCGTCTTAAATTATTGACGCTCATTGTGAGCAGATCAAGAAATCTCATCGCCTAAATCATCCTCTTCCTGCCGGGCCTTTTTCTTCTTTTTTATGCGGATCACCACAACCGCTGCCAGCACTGCCAGCGCTGCCGCTCCTGCCTCGATCCAGACCTTGTATTTCTCAAAAACAGGTTCTTCTTCCAAAGGTATGTCGGTAAAGTCTCCCACCTCCATATCCATGCCCAGATCTTCATTCACAGGTTCTGTCACAAACAGAGAAAGTTCTTTTTCCACCGCCGGCTGAACCTCCCCGTTTTCATCCTCGTAGGTGATCAAAATCTTGACCTTCCCCTCATCCATAGTGGGGGCTACGGCGGAGAGCATCACGTCTACATTGCCTGTCTCACCGGGTTTTATATTGCCCACATAGGTGTCCGTCGGCTGAATGGAATCCGCCTCGAAAGCTACCATCACATTGTAGAGGAGCACTTTTCCCGTGTTGTTGATGGGGAACATGATGTTGCTCTCAGATCCCACGGTCACGCTGTCGGGCATGACCTCCACGGTTCCCGTGTTCAGCCTGGCTACCTGACGGATGGGGATGTCGATGGCCACCGACTCCGACGCATTCTTATACTCCGGGCTGTCATACGTCTCCTTGATGGTCAGAGAGTAGGAGCGCTGATCGATACCTGCTCTGGACAGCATATCTATGGCCAGCTCCGTCACCTCCCCCGCGGCCAGAGAATTGACCACCATGGAGGAAGACCCTGATTCCGTTGTAAAGACAGAACTGTTATCTACCTTCTCCGACTCCAGAGAGAACAAAATGTTGCTGGCCGCGATGCTGGAGGAAGCGTTCTTCATCCGCAGAATCAGGCGGAAGGGCTCTCCAGCTATGATCGTCTCCGGAATGGTCTCGAAGCTGTCCACCACAATCCTGGCCTTCGTCCTGTCGTTCTCGTTGAACTCGCCGCTCTTGTCATCCTTGTCCTTGTTTGTCACATGGACCCAGAAACTTTCTTCCTCCTTCATGATCTGCCCCGTGGCGGTCTCCCTGTACCGTATCTCAAACTTGATAGGATAATAGCCGGTGTATGCATCGGAGCGGATCCCCATGCTGTAGGGCAGCACCACCGTCTCGTTGGGATCCATCTTCTCAAAATTCCTGTCATAATTTCCCTCGTTGATGTCAAATGGAAATACGTTGGTATCTTTATCCAAGACCATGATCACACTGATGTCTCTGGCCTCGGAAAGACCGTTGTTTCTCATATTGATAGAAAAATCCATGACCTGGGGATAAACTCCCCGGGGAGTGCTCTGCCCCTCCCCCAGCACAAAGCCTACCTCTCTGTCTTCTTCTTCCTCGTCGTCCTTTCCCGTAGGCTTGGTGAGCCATATGTTTACATATTCCATGGCGTTGGCTTTGTTTCCTTTGCTGGACACCTCAATCTGCACCGAGTAGTATCCCTCCGCCAGATCCGACCTGACCTTCACGGGAATGGACACATTCTTGGTAGAGCCTGACTTCACCGTGCCTACATACTTTGGCTGAAAGGTGGCCGTGGTCACCTCGAAAGGAAATATGTACTCTCCCGCCTCGGCGCTGGGACCTGCTATGTAGGAGCCGGCGTTATAGATGTTTACTTCCACATCTTCCCAGTCTTCGCCGCTGTCGTTCTTTATGCCGAAGCTCACATTCATGCTCTTCCCGGTCTTGCCCTTGGGAACACTCTTTGAGATGACCACCGAGTTGTCACTGGTATCAATGATTTCGGCCTGCGCCCTCACCGGCGGTGCCGCCCCCAGCATAACTGTCAATGCCATCACAAAGGCCAGACCTCTTGTCATTATCCTGTTCATCTTCATCTTTCTATCTCTCCTTCGTCTTCATGATGGCACTCCTCTATCTTGAATATCTTGCCGTCAACAATGTGAAACTGTCTGTCCGCATAGGAGGCCAGATGGTTGTCGTGGGTGACCATGACGAGAGTCTGATTCTGCTCTCTGACGATCCTGCGCATCAGCTTCAATATCTCCATGGTGGTCTTTGAGTCCAGGTTGCCCGTGGGCTCGTCCGCAAAGATGATCCTGGGATTCACCGCCAGGGCCCTGGCAATTCCCACCCTCTGCTGCTGACCTCCCGACATGGCGTTGGCCATGTGGTTCATCTGCTTCTCAAGTCCCACCAGCTTTAAATACTTTCTGGCGATTTCGTTGCGCTTTCTCCTGGGCATTCCCCTGAAAGACAGGGGCAGGGCAACATTCTCCACGGCGTTCAGGGTCTTCAAAAGGTTATACGACTGAAAAATAAATCCCACCCTCTTGCGCCGGAACGCCACCAGCTCGTTCTCCTTCATCTTCTCTATGTGGATCTTGTCGATGACGATCTCCCCTTTGGTGGGCTTCTCCAGCCCGGCCAGCATGTTTAGAAGCGTGGACTTTCCCGACCCGGAAGGCCCCACGATAGCGCAGAACTCCCCTTTGTACATGGTAAAATCCACGCCGCCCAGAGCGTACACCTTGGTCTCCCCAACCTTGTATATCTTGTATAAATTTTTCACTTGTATAATCGGCACCCGCTGTTTCTCCAAGCCACGGCTCCCACCCTCCGGCGTCTGCAGTTCTGGCACTTTTTTCTCCTCTCTCCCTTTCCGGCATGTCTATATCTTACAACCTGACTTACCGTTTGTCCCATAAATTATTCTTAATGTTCTTTAAGGTTTTCTTACACCAGTATACCACAATTTTATAAAAAAACAGTAGAAATCTACTGTCAGATTAGCTATAATGGGATAAGCACAAAACAAAAAGAAAAGGAGACCCCCATGAGACATCTTTTAAATCCGTTGGACTTTTCTGTAGAAGAGATCGAGCAGCTTCTTGATCTGGCTGCGGATATTGAGCATAATCTCCCCGGATATGCCCATGTATGTGATGGTAAAAAGATCGCAACTTTATTTTATGAGCCAAGCACCCGAACCCGCCTGAGTTTCGAAGCCGCCATGCTGAACTTAGGCGGCAGTGTTCTTGGCTTTTCTTCTGCCGCCTCCAGCTCCGCAGCCAAGGGCGAAAGCGTGTCCGACACCATCCGCATGATCTCCTGCTACGCGGACATCTGCGCCATGCGCCACCCAAAAGAGGGTGCCCCCTTAGTAGCCTCCCTCCACTCCTCCATCCCGGTGATCAATGCCGGCGACGGCGGCCATCAGCACCCCACCCAGACCCTGACGGACTTGATGACCATACGCTCTCTCCTGGGCAGACTGGACAACATGACCGTTGGGCTCTGCGGAGACTTAAAGTTCGGCCGCACCGTCCACTCCCTGATCAACGCCCTGGTCCGCTACCCCGATGTAAAGTTCGTCCTCATCTCCCCGCCGGAGCTTCGTGTTCCTGAGTATATCCGGGAAGATGTGCTGAAGGCCAACAACATCCGGTTCGTGGAAGTGGGGAACCTGGATGAGGCCATGCCCCAGCTGGATATCCTGTATATGACCCGGGTTCAGAGGGAGCGCTTTTTTAACGAGGAAGACTATATCCGCCTGAAAGACTGCTATATCCTGGACAAGGCCAAGATGAAGCTGGCAAAGGAACGCATGTTTGTTCTTCATCCCCTTCCAAGAGTCAACGAGATCTCGGTGGAGGTGGACAATGACCCGAGAGCCGCCTATTTCCGTCAGGTACAGTATGGAGTGTACGTGCGCATGGCTCTGATCATGACATTGCTGGAGGTGAAAAAACCATGTTAAATATCAGCGGATTAAAAGAAGGAATCGTGTTAGACCACATCCAGGCTGGAAAAAGCCTTGACATCTACTATCACCTGGGACTGGACAAGCTGGAGTGTGAAGTGGCCATCATCAAGAACGCCCGAAGCAGCAAGATGGGCCGCAAGGATATCATCAAGATCGACGGCGCCCTGGACCAGCTGGACTTGAAGGTCCTGGGATACATCGACCACAACATCACCGTCAATATCATCAAAGACAACAAGATCGTGGAGAAGAAAGCCCTGAAACTCCCCAAGAAGATTACCAACGTAATCCACTGCAAAAATCCCCGGTGCATCACCTCCGTCGAGCAGGAACTCCCCCATGTGTTCTACCTGGCCGATGAAGCCACCGAGACTTACCGGTGCCTGTACTGTGAGGAAAAATACGGCAAATAAGGCCCCTGACGCAGAAAAGGCGGCATGCCCTCAGATAGGACATGCCGTCTTCTTTATCTGTCAGCCATGACGCATCGAATGCCTCTCTCTGTCAGAGCCGCCTCCATATCCGACGGCAGAGCCAGCCTGGCTGTCTTGAAACCTTTATAGAACACCCTCTTCTTCTTTCCGTTCTTTTTGATCACCTTTACAGTCAGCCCATAGGACAGTTTATGCTCCACTTCCCAGGAACTGTAATGCAGTTCCACATGATCTATCTGATCAAAGGGAATAGGATACGGGATTCCGGTATTCAGCACCAAGCTGTTGTTCTCAAAGAAAAATGCTCCCGCGTTTGACTTGTTTTTGTACTTTCCCCTCTTGACAATAACAAGGATGATCACAGCCGCGGGAAAACCAAACACGCTGATAAAGCTGAGTATCTCCATAAATCTTTCCTCCCGATTCTTAAAGGAGCAAGACGATAAGCCGGGTTATGTCGTTGGATGGTCATCTATCTAGGCCTGACGTCGCCGCCAGGCTCAAGCGACCTACCCGAGAGCAGACGGGCCGCCTTACGCTCTCTGTTTGGTCTTGCTTCAGATGGGGTTTACATGTGCCCTGCCTGTTACCAGCCAGGCGGTAGTCTCTTACACTGCCATTCCACCCTTACCGGCAAAGCCGGCGGTATATTTCTGTTGCACTGTCCCTGGAGTCGCCTCCGCCAGACGTTATCTGGCATCCTGCCCTGTGAAGCCCGGACTTTCCTCTCCCGCGTCCTCTCGGCATCGCGGCAGCGACCATCTGTCTTACTCCGAAGAAATTTTACCATATAACAGAAGAATTGTCCAACAAAATCTTTTATGGCAGCCATGATGCTTGATTATAATATATATCTGCCGCCTGCAATCTATATTTATAAGCTTGTTTTCCATGGGTACACAATTCCGAAAAGGGAGTATTTTTATTGACCTACCCCCGCTCTTCCTCACTCAGCTCCTTCTTGAGAAGTCCCAGAGCCACACAGCCGAACACCGCCCCTGCAAGAACGGCCGCCAGGTATCCCATAGGGTTGCCGATGGTGGGCAGCACGAAGATTCCGCCGTGGGGAGCCCTCAAGGTGCACCCGAAGAACATGGACAGTCCGCCTGCCGCAGCCGCTCCCGCCGCGCAGGAGGGAATGATTCTTAAGGGATCTGACGCGGCGAAGGGGATGGCTCCCTCTGTGATGAACGACAGGCCCATAATGATGTTGACGATACCTGACTGACATTCTTTTTTGGTAAATTTCTTTTTAAAGAAAATCGTACTCAGCGCGATGGCGATGGGCGGAACCATGCCTCCCGCCATGACAGACGCCATGACTTCAAAATTCCCTTCCGCCAGCTGGGCGGTTCCGAACACATAGGCTGCCTTGTTGAAGGGGCCGCCCATGTCGATGGACATCATACCGCCTGCGATCATTCCCAGGATCACCCGGCTTGCTCCTCCCATGCCGTTTAAGAAGCTGGTGAGACCGTCGTTGATCATGCCCATATAAGGGTTGATCAATGTGGTCACTACAGAGCCTGCCAGAATTCCCAGAACCGGATACAGAAGCACCGGCTTGATGCCCTCCAGGGATTTCGGAAGCTTTTCCAGAACCTTTTTAAGCCCCAGCACAAGATATCCGCCTGCGAAGCCTGCAAACAGAGCTCCTAAAAATCCGGCGTTCACGTCGCCTCCCCCTGGGTTGGCAAAGGTCATGCCCATCTTGGCTGCCATGCCGGACACGAACCCCACCGCCAGTCCGGGGCGGTCGGCGATGCTCATGGCGATGTAGCCTGACAGAACGGGGAGCATCAGGCCGAATGCCTGGTCGCCGATGGTCTTCAGGTAAGCTGCCAGAGGCGTGTTCTTGCCGAAATTGGATGGGTCGATGGAGTAATCGTCGAAGAGGAACGCCAGGGCGATGAGGATTCCTCCGCCGATGACAAAGGGGAGCATGTGGGAGACGCCGTTCATCAGGTGCTTGTAGATCTTTCTCCCCAGGCTGTCCCCGGCGCCGGCCGACACCGACGGCTCTCCGCCTCCTGCGTGATGATAGACGGGAGCATGGCCGGCTGCCGCCTTCTCGATCAGCTCTTTCGCCTTGTGGATTCCGTCGGCCACAGGCACCTGGAGCACCGGCTTACCGTCAAAGCGCGCCATCTCGATCTCCCTGTCGGCAGCCACGATGATGGCGTCCGCTCCGGCGATCTCCTCCCTGGTCAGCACATTCTGGGCGCCTCCGGAGCCGTCGGTCTCCGCTTTCAGCGTGATTCCCATGGATTTTGCCGTATTCTCCAGATTCTCCGCCGCCATGTAGGTGTGGGCGATACCGGTGGGACAGGCAGTCACCGCCAGAAGGCGGTACGTCCCCCTGCCGCTCTGGGAAGCCTGGTCTTTCTCCCGGCTCCCCTCTGCCGCCTCACTGCCACTCTCCCCCGGAGCGCCGTACTTGGCAGTCTCTGCCTCGTCGATGACCCGGAGAAATTCCTCTTTGTCAGAGGCGTTCAGCAGATTATCCTTAAATCCGGGAACCATGAGAAGAGTGGACAGTCTGGCAAGGGCCTCCAGATGGACATCCGCTCCCCCTGCCGGAGCCGCGATCATAAAAATCAAGTTGGCCAGAGACCCGTCAAAGGCGTCATAATCCACCCCCGCCGGCACCGTCACCGCGGCCAGGCCAGGCTCCTTCACCGCCTCCACCTTGGCGTGGGGTATGGCGATGCCGTCTCCCACTGCCGTGCTTCCCTGAGCCTCCCTGGCCAGAATTCCCTCCCTGTAACCGGCCCTGTCATAAAGGCGTCCGCCCTTTTCCATAAGACCGGTGAGCCTGTCGATGGCCTCCTCCTTGGAATCAAGGGCTGCCGACAGCTGAATGCTCTCTTTTTTCAACAATTCCGTAATCCTCATATTCATTCCCTCCTCATATAATCATCAGTTCAGACAGGGCGTCTTCCTTCCTGCCCGCCTGCGCCTCTCCAGGCCGTCTGTCCCGTCATCCTTCGACACCTGTTCCCGGTCACGCCTCCCCAAGTGCCTCATACAGTTCCATAATTCTCTCTCTCGTCCCAAGCCCGTCTGAAAACGCCGTGGCCCCGCCTGCTGCCGTCCCCAGCCTCAGGGCGTGGCTGTAATCGCCTTTTTCCAGATAGCCTGCCAGGAATCCGGCCACCATGGAGTCTCCCGCCCCCACGGAATTCTTCACCTTCCCCCGGGCGGCTCCCATCCGGCAGACCTGCCCGTCTTCTGTCACCAGAAGAGAGCCGTCCCCTGCCATGGATACCAGCACATTGGCCGCCCCCATCTTCTGAAGCCTTCCGGCGTACTCTGAGATCTCCTCCCGGCTCTCCAGGACTGTCCCGAACATGTCCCCCAGCTCATGGTTGTTGGGCTTGATCAAAAAAGGATGGTATTTCAGCACGTTCAGCAAAAGCTCCTTCTCCGCGTCCACCACCGCCAGAATGCCCCGCCCCTGGAGCTTTGCCAGAATTCTCTCATAGATTCCTCTGTCTATGGAAGACGGAATGCTTCCCGAGAGAACAATCACATCCCCCTCCTTTAAATATTCCAGCTTCTCAAACAGCTTATCCACGTCCCTCTGGGTGATCTCCGGCCCCATGCCGTTGATCTCGCTCTCCTGGCCGGACTTCAGCTTCACGTTGATGCGGGACATTCCCTTTTCCACATGGATAAAGTCAGACTCAAATCCCAGGCGCTTCGCCCCTCTCTCGATCTCCTCCCCCGTGAATCCCGCCACGAACCCCAGAGCCCTGCTCTCATACCCCAGGTTGGCAAGAACCGCCGACACATTGATTCCCTTTCCTCCGTAAAAAATGTTCTCCTCCGCGGTCCGGTTCACCTCTCCCAATTTGAAATGGTCCACCCTCACCACATAATCCAGGGCCGGGTTGAATGTAACTGTGTAAATCATTTCTATCACCTCTTATTTGTTTTGTGAAATTTCATTTCTTAACCTGGTATTATCATAGCATGAACATTTTATTTCGTCAATATATTTTTTAAAGAAATTTTATTTTATGCCGTAGGACGCTTTTTCATGGGACAGAACCAATCCCGCGCCCTGTAATGGAAAAAAGCAGGCCGCCCGGACTCTCTCATCCAAGCGGCCTGCTCCCAGGCTGTATTTCTTTATAATTTTTCTTTATAGTCTCTCTTTATATGCTTGCTCTCAGCTCTTCGTTGGCCTTCTCCACATTCAGCCTGGTCAGTATCAGCGTGATGAGAAGATTAAGGACCATGGGCATCCACAGATACATGATATGAAGCATGTTTATGCAGGAAGCCGTCTGCTCCGCGGCGCCCCCTACGTAGCCGCTGTATGCCAGAAGCCAGCCTGCAATGGCGGTTCCGATGCCGCCGCCGAGCTTTGTTCCGAGGGAGGTGCAGGAGTACATGGTGCCGTCCACCCGCCTTCCTGTCTTCAAAAACGTGTACTCGGAACAGGTGGCGATGAGGGCGTTCATGTCCCCCTGCAGCGGGCTCATCCCCATGGCAGCCGCGGCGGTGCACAAAAGCATCAGCGGAATGCTTCCCATGTAGCCGGCAGCGACAACTCCCAGGCGCCCCGCAGTCCCCAGAGCGTAGCCCCACAGGTTCAGCTTATACATCCCCTTCCACCTGTCGACCAGCGCCGGCGTAAACAGCAGACCGATAATCATGGGAATATTGATGGCCCAGGAAAACACTCCCAGAAGATTGGCGTTTTTCAGCACATAGGTCATAAAGTAAATCCCCATGTTCAGCGTGGCGGAATAAATCTGCATCAGAATATAGGCCGCGCAGATCAACAGATAATACTTTTGGTGAAGCAGCCGACCGAAGGCCTCCGTCAGGCGGGACGCCATCCCCAGCTTCCATGACATCGATTACGAAAACGAA
>CATLBR010000019.1 GCA_949879795.1 uncultured Hungatella sp. | reverse complement strand
TTTTCAGCAGGGAGCTTGCTCACTGAGGAAAAGCTGGAAACCTTCTCCTATACGGCGAGAGCCGTATCATCTGATGAACCGTCAGGTTCAGCAGATGGCAGCATGGCGAAGCAGGGAGCTTGCTCACAATTCATGTTCCGACACCATATTGATTGTCTGTGGAATGACAGTAGTGATACAAAATATTTTAGATTTTTAGGAGGTAAAAACCCAATGAGCAAAATTGACGTAGTGAGGGCCGCCATGGTTCAGGCTATGAAGGAAAAGAACAAGGAGCGCAAGGACGCCCTGTCCATGCTTCTCAGCGTTTTAAAAAATGCGGAGATCGACAAACGTTCACCTTTGACCGAGGACGAAGAGAACGCGGTGGTGAAGAAAGAGATCAAACAGTGTCAGGAGACCTACGACTCCGCCCCGGCAGACAGGACTGACATCAAGGAGGAGGCATCTCTCCGCATCCAGGTGTACAAAGAGTTTGCCCCCGAAGACATGTCCGCGGAGCAGATCAGAGAGGTGATCCAGTCTGTGCTTGGCGAACTTGGAATCGAAAAACCGACCCCCGCAGACAAAGGGAAGATCATGAAAGTTCTGATGCCCAGGGTGAAAGGAAAAGCTGACGGCAAGGTGGTAAACCAGACCCTGGCGGAGATGTCAAAGTAAACCTGCACGCCGCCTAATCGGCGGCGGACTTTCAAAGTAGATACAACAAGAAAAAGGAGAAGGCAGTTCCATGTACAGAAAAGAGATAGAAAAATTTATTGACAGCCACAGCCAGGAGATGGTGGAAGATATATTTGCCCTCTGTCGCATCAACAGCGAGAAGATGCCGGCGCAGGAGGGAGAACCTTACGGTCCCGGAGCAGCAGAAGCTCTGACCGCGGCTCTGAAGATGGCAGAGAGCTATGGTTTTTTGATTCGCAATTACGATAACTACGTAGGCACGGCAGATCTCAACGACAAAGAGAAACAGTTGGACATTCTGGCTCATCTGGATGTGGTTCCCGCTGGGGAAGGATGGCAGGTGACAGCTCCCTATGTGCCTGTGTTAAAAGACGGCTGCCTGTACGGCAGGGGAACTGCGGATGACAAAGGCCCTGCGGTGGCAGCCCTCTACGCTATGAGAGCCGTGAAAGAACTGGGCATACCCTTAAAGAAAAATGTCCGGTTGATTCTGGGGACCGACGAGGAGTGCGGAAGCTCCGATATCGAGCATTACTACAAGATCGAGCAGGAGGCTCCCATGACATTCTCGCCGGATGCGGAATTTCCTGTGATCAACGTGGAAAAAGGCGGTCTGGCTGCTCACTTTACAGGAACATTTTCCAAATCCCAGGAAGCTGCCAGGCTCGTATCCATAGATGCGGGAATCAAGATTAACGTGGTGCCGGGAAAGGCATTTGCCGTGGTGGAGGGGGTAAGCCAGGAGGTTCTGGAAAAGAAGGCAAGAGATGTCACAAAAGAGACGGGCATCACTTTCGATTTCAGCCGTGAAGGCGCTTTCACTAAAATCACGGCCCAGGGGGACAATGCTCATGCGGCTCACCCTGAAGGCGGGAACAACGCCCTTACCGGTCTTCTGACCTATGTCACCCGTCTGCCTCTGGGAGATTGCCCTCAGCTGGACTGTCTGAGAGGGCTTTTGGAGCTGATCCCCCACGGGGATCTGTATGGAAAGGCCATGGGCATAGCCATGGAAGACGAAATATCGGGGAAACTGACCCTGGCGTTCAGTATGCTGAAGGTGACGGAGGACAGTCTGGACGGGGGTTTTGACAGTCGCTGTCCTATCTGCGCCACAGAGGAGAATGTTTTGAAGGTGGTGAAGGAGCGGATGTCGGACATCGGCCTCACCCTCCACAATGACAGCATGAGACCGCCCCACCATGTGGATGGAGACAGCCTGTTTGTCCGGACGCTTTTAAAAGAGTATGAGGCGTACACGGGAAAGAAAGGGGAATGTCTCTATACAGGAGGAGGCACCTATGTCCATGAGCTGAAGAACGGAGTCGCTTTCGGCGCCGCCATGCCAGGAACCGACAACCATATGCACGGGGCTGACGAGTTTGCGGTTTTGGAAGAGCTTCTGATCAGCGCAAAGATATTTGCCCAGGTGATTGTAGAACTGTGCGGATAAAGTCGTCTCCTTCGCCTTTATGGTCAAAATCTTGCTCACAAAACTCTTGACAAGACAGCGGCCTTGGGGTAGAATACGACATTATAGAAGTTATGAGATATAAATCTTGGAGGAACTGCAATGTACAATTCAAAGTCCATGATGATGAATATGTATATGGCGAAGGGCATGATGGTCATGTGCCCTATGTTCATGTGCGTACAATCTAGTGGAGTTTGAGGGTCTTGTAGGGACAGTGCTTACAGAAGAAGTGCCATAGGGGCATGTTTTATCTGTTATTGAAATTGAGCCGCCGATCTATAGGATCTGCGGCTTTTTGTATGTCTGCACACATTTTAGAGAATGGAGGAGATTATGGAACAGCCTATTATCCAGATCGATCATCTGGGAAAAGAGTTTCAGACATCGGAGGGGAAGGTCTGCGCCCTCAACGACATCAACCTGGAGATTTATCAGGGAGAAATATTCGGCATCATCGGACTCAGCGGGGCAGGAAAAAGCACCCTGGTGCGGTGCATCAATTATCTGGAGGTGCCCACGGAGGGAGATGTGGTTTTTGAGGGCAGTCGTCTGGGGGGGATGAGTCCGGCTCAGCTGAGAAAGACCAGACAGTCCATGGGAATGATCTTTCAGCAGTTCAACCTGCTTGCCCAGAGGAATGTGCTCCGCAACGTGTGCTTTCCTCTGGAACTGGTGGGAACGCCCAAGGCCCAGGCAAAAGCCAGAGCTATGGAGTTGTTGAAAACGGTAGGGCTGGAAGACCGTGCAGGAGCCTACCCGGCCCAGCTGTCAGGAGGCCAGAAGCAGAGAGTGGCCATCGCAAGGGCTCTCGCTACCAACCCGAAGGTGATTCTGTGCGACGAGGCCACCAGCGCCCTGGATCCAAATACCACCAAGTCGATTCTACAGCTGCTGAAGGAGATCAACCGGACCATGGAGGTCACTGTCATCGTCATCACTCACGAGATGGCGGTGATCGAGGCTATCTGTGACCGTGTGGCTATCATAGACCAGAGCAGGATAGCAGAGGTGGGAAAGGTGTCCGAGATATTCTCCGAACCCAAATCTAAAATCGGCCGCCAGCTGATACTGGGAGACGCAGTAAGACAGGTTAAGTTCGGCGGTTCCAGACAGATCAGGATTATTTTTGACGGCAGGGAGTCCACGGAGCCGGTGATTTCCAACCTGGTGCTGGCCTGCAAGGTTCCGGTGAATATTATGTATGCTCAGACCAGGGATGTGGGAGGAACCGCCATGGGGCAGATGATCATTCAGCTTCCCGAGGACAAGACGGAAGCGGCCAGGGCCCTTCACTACCTGGATACGGTGAAGATTCCATATGAGGAGGTACAGGAACATGACTTTTGATCCGACTACTATAGCGATGTTGAAAACAGGAATCTGGGAGACCTTTTACATGGTGTTTTTGTCCTCTTTTTTCGCCTATGTGATAGGGCTTCCTCTGGGAATTATTTTGGTAACTACAGATTCTGACGGCATCCATCCGGTTCCCTGGCTCCAGAAGGTGCTGGGGACGGTGATCAACCTTCTCAGGTCGGTGCCGTTTCTGATCCTTCTCTTTATTGTCCTGCCTCTGTCCAAGATGGTCATCGGGACGAGGATCGGATCCCCAGCCATGGTGATTCCTTTGACAATCGCGGCAGGACCTTATGTGGCCAGGGTGGTAGAGTCTTCTCTGAGGGAGATCGACGCAGGCGTAATCGAGGCGGCCAAGTCCATGGGAGCGTCCGACTGGCAGATCATATGGAAAGTGCTGCTTCCCGAGTGCAGGCCCTCCCTGCTGGTAGGCGGTGCCCTGGCAGTGACTACCATTCTCAGCTACTCAGCTATGGCAGGCTTTGTGGGCGGAGGCGGTGTGGGAGCCATCGCCATCAACTATGGATACTATCGATATGAGGCAGGCCTCATGTGGGTATCCGTGGTGCTCCTGGTGGTGATGGTTCAGATCATTCAGGAAGTGGGAATGAGAATGTCCCGAAAAGGAGATAAACGGATTCGCTGATGTGTTTAATCAGATTATGAGAGCGCCAGGCGGCCGCGGGGATACCCCAGGCATCTGGGCCGCCGGTGTTTTTATAATAAATGTGCATAAATTATGCACTCCGGCTTTGCCGGAAAAAATCTGAGAGGAGATAAAATTATGAGAAAAACAGTATGTGTAATCGCGGCAGCATTGCTTGTGGGAAGCCTGGCGGGCTGTTCCGGAAGCAAAACAGGGGAGACTACGACAGCGGCAGCCGGCACGGAGACCACGGCGGATGGGAACAGCGGGGAGTCCGCACCAGAGACAGATGCCCCGAAAGGTGATGGGGATCTTATAAAAATTGTGGTAGGGGCAAGCCCGGCACCGCACGCGGAGATCCTGAAAGCGGCTGCTCCTGTCCTGGCTGAAAAAGGCTATGAGCTGGATATCAAGGAGTATGTGGACTATATTCAGCCAAATCTGGCTCTGGAGTCCGGCGACCTGGATGCCAACTATTTCCAGCATCTTCCCTATCTGGAGTCATTTAACGAAGAAAACGGAACCAAGCTGGTACCGGCGGCATCTATCCACTATGAGCCTTTTGGCATCTACGCCGGAAAGACGGGCTCTCTGGAGGAACTGGCGGACGGGGCAACCATAGCGGTTCCCAATGATACTACCAACGAGGCCAGAGCGCTTCTGCTTTTGGAAGCCCAGGGATTGATCAAGCTGAAAGAAGGAGCTGATCTGACCGCCACCAAGAATGATATTGTGGAAAATCCCAAGAACATCAAGCTGTATGAGGTGGAGGCCGCCCAGATTCCCAGAACCATCGAGGATGTGGATATAGCGGTTATCAACGGCAACTATGCCATCGAGGCGGGATTCAAAGTGTCAGATGCTCTGGCAGTGGAGGATTCTCAGTCTATCGCGGCATCCACTTACGGCAATGTCATCGCTGTCCGGGAAGGCCATGAGAATGACGAAGCCATCAAGGCGCTGGTGGAGGCGCTTCAGAGTAACGAGGTGAAGGCTTATATAGAGTCCACCTACGACGGAGCCGTAGTTCCGCTGTACTAAAGAGCGATATTGTGGGGAACAGGCATGGTAAAACAGCAGGATCGCGGATAAGAGGCAGGAGAGACATCGGAGAAAGGAAATGTATATGTATCAGGGACAGCCATATCAGGAACCATCGATTTATCAGGAACAGGAAAGCAGGGAAAATGTCATGGGTCTGGTATCTATGGCGGCGGGAATCCTGTCTGTCGTCACCGCATGCTGCGTGGTATCAGGATTTTTTTTCGGTGGCCTGGCAGTACTTTTTGCCGCTCTGTCCAGAGTGGATGAAAGGCTGAACAGACAGGCGAAAACAGGACTGATTGCGGGGATTGCAGGGATACTTCTGGGAGCGGTTTCTTTGAGACTGTGGATCTATCTGGTCTTTTGACAGGAGGAGAATATGAGGGAAAGCAGAAAAAGCCTGAAACTGAAGGCCAGGAGGGCGATGACAGGAAAATATCTCATGGCATCAGGTGTTTTTGCCGTATGGATGGTCATAGATCTGACATTTTTCATAATGTGGCAGATATGTATGTTGTTTTCACGTATCCTGGCGGCTTCTATGGGAGATGTGGGAAGAGGTTTTTTTGTCATCCTGGCGGTGATGGGAACAGGTATGCTGGCGTTCATTCTTTTTGAGTTTCTGTTGGTTCCCGGAATCATCAGGATGTATCTGAATATCTGTCAGGGAAGACAGGCCAGGGTGTGGGACATGTTCTGGGGATTTCACAATCACGGATGGAAATTTTTCGGAGTGAATCTGCTGATTCTTTTGATTAGTGTGGTTTTGGTCACGCCGCAGGTGATTCTGACGGCGGCTTCCCACATATCCGGGGATTGGAGATTCGCCCAGGTATACCTGGCCGGATACGGTCTGCTGCTTCTCACAGCAGGTGTATGGGCTGGGCTGACCTACGGACAGTTTTATATCATCCTGGCTGACGACCCGGAAAAGCCTGTCATCCAGGCTTTGGAAGAGAGCAGAAAGATTATGAAAGGCAACAGGTGCCGACTGCTGGTTCTGAGCCTCAGCTTTGCAGGATGGATTCCCATAGTATACATAACTCTGGGGGCGGCCCTTATATGGCTGGTGCCCTATGTCATATGCACCATGCTGTTCTTTTATCTGAATGTGAAAGAAGACCGATATCAGGAATAGGACATGAAAAAATCCGCATAGATTACACCAAAGAATCAGGAGGTGGGATCTATGCGGATTTCTGAATTGAAACAGAAAGAAGTGATTAATGCAGAGGACTGTAAAAGACTGGGATTTGTAGGAGATGTGGATTTTGATATGAAAGATGGCTGTATGGTGGCCATCATTGTTCCAGGCCCTGGGAGCTTCTGCGGTTTTTTGGGGAGAGAAAAAGAGTTTGTGATCCCTTTTTGCGATATCTGCCAGGTAGGAGACGATATAATTTTGGTGGACGTGAAGAAAAAAGATGTGGAAGGTCCATGCAGAATATGAAAAATTTCTTGCGAATTTATGAATGGTAAGGTAAAATGAAAAGATAACCAACAAATGTGATGTCGGAGGAGAGTTAGATCCCATGAAGTGTCCTTACTGCAATGAAGATGATACCAAAGTAATCGATTCCAGGCCGGCTGACGACAACTGTTCCATACGTCGCAGACGGCAGTGCGAGCGGTGCGGAAAGCGTTTTACCACCTATGAGAAACTGGAGACCATGCCTCTCATGGTGATTAAAAAAGACAATTCCAGGGAGGCCTACGACCGCTCCAAGATTGAGTCCGGAGTGATACGTTCCTGCCATAAAAGACCTGTTTCCACCCAGCAGATCGACTCTATGATCGACAATATCGAAAACAGAATTTTCAATATGGAAGAGAAAGAAGTGGCCACGTCGGCCATAGGGGAGCTTGTCATGGAGAGTCTGAAAGATTTGGATGAGGTGGCTTATGTGAGGTTCGCGTCGGTGTACCGGGAGTTTAAAGATGTGAACACGTTTATGGAAGAACTGAGCAAACTGTTGAAAAAGTAGGAACACTATATGTTTGAGATATTTTATCCGGATTATTATGTGGACTCCGCCTATGAGATCTCCTACAGCAGGCTGTATGAGAAGGGAATCAGGGGCGTTATCTTCGATGTGGATAACACCCTGGTTCCCCATGACCAGCCGGCTGACATCAGGGCGAAAAACCTGTTTGAGGAATTTCACCACATGGGAATGGAGACATGCCTTCTGTCCAATAACAAGGAACCCAGAGTGGCTACGTTTGCCAGATGTGTGGGTTCAAAGTATATTTATAAAGGCGGCAAACCGTCGGTGAAAGGCTATGTGAGGGCTATGAAACTGATGGGAACCGACCGGGAAACCACCATATTTGTGGGGGATCAGCTGTTTACCGACGTGTATGGAGCCAACAGGGCGGGCATCAGCAGTTATCTGGTGAAGCCGATTCACCCCAAAGAAGAGATCCAGATTGTGCTG
Organism: uncultured Hungatella sp.; assembly: GCA_949879795.1. Taxonomy (GTDB): domain Bacteria; phylum Bacillota; class Clostridia; order Lachnospirales; family Lachnospiraceae; genus UBA3402. Next base: position 53,845 of record CATLBR010000019.1, on the reverse strand, counting down.
AAGCGCTATCTGGAGCGGGTGGTGCTATACTTTTATAAACGCTCAAAAAGAGGTATCAAATGATGATAAGCGGAAAAGCAAAAGTATGCGGAATTATGGCGAACCCGGTGGAGCATTCCCTGTCTCCCATGATGCACAATTTTTATGCCAATGAGATGGGCATTGATTTTGTCTATGTGCCCTTTAAGGTGCCTGAAGAGTCGGTGGAGGCTGCCGTCAGGGGGGCGTACGCCCTGAATCTGGCTGGAATGAATATCACTGTACCCCACAAACAGAGGGTGGTCCCCTATCTGAAGGAACTAGACGAGGCTGCGGAGGCCATCGGCGCCGTGAACACGCTGGTGCGGGTGGAAGGAGGCTACAAAGGCTACAACACGGATGCCCCCGGCCTTCTCAGGGCCATGACAGAGGCAGGGATGGATATTGAGGGGCGGGACTGCCTGCTTATAGGGGCAGGAGGAGCGGCCAAGGCGGCAGCGTATGTTCTCGGCTGTCAGGGAGCGGCTTCGGTGATCATATTGAACAGAAATCAGGAGAAGGCTCAGAAACTGGCGGGGGATATGAACCGGCGGTTTGGGCGAATGTTCATGGCTGCCATGGCGCTATCCGACTACGGGAAGATTCCGGACAGGCCGTATCTGGCAGTACAGACCACCAGCGTGGGTATGCACCCGGATGTCTGCCACGCGCCGGTGGAGGATAAGGGATTTTACCGGAATATCCCCTGCGCTGTGGAGATCATCTACACTCCGTCGAAAACCAGGTTTATGTCACTGGTGGAGGAGGCTGGCGGAAGGTCTGTCAACGGTCTGGATATGCTGATTTACCAGGGAATTGAGGCCTTTGAACTCTGGAATCCGGGGAGAAGCGTGTCGGAGGAGATTGTCAATCGAGCCAGGCAGATGATGAGAAAGGAACTTGAAAAGTAGGCCATGGGAACACATTTTATTTTGATCGGCTTCATGGGAGCAGGGAAGACTACCGTGGGAAGATGCCTGTCTGAAATGACGGGATATCCGCTGCTGGACACAGATCAGCTCATTGAAGAGCAGGCAGGCATGACCGTCAGCCGGATCTTTCAGGTGTATGGGGAAGAGGAGTTCCGCAGGCTGGAGACGGAGATCATAAGACAGCTGATGGAGCGGGACGGCGACTGGGTGCTGTCTGCCGGGGGAGGCATGCCTCTGAGAGAGGAGAACAGGAAACTGCTGCGGCAGGCGGGCAGAGTGGTCTATCTGAAGGTCAGTCCCGGTACCGTGCTGAATCGGCTGAGAGGGGACACTACGCGCCCTCTGCTTCAAGGCGGGGATGTGAAGGAGAAGGTGGAAAACCTTATGGACAGCCGAAACCCTGTCTACGAGAGGACGGCTCACATAACTGTGGAAACCGACGGACGGTTTCCTGAGGACATCGCAGAGGAGATTGTTTTAAAAAACGGTTGAAAATATAGGGCATTTAGTATAGAATAAAGTAGATTGATGAGAAATAAGAGAATTAAAAGAAGTTCAAGGAGGAATATCATTTATGATATCAGCTGGAGATTTTAGAAACGGCGTGACCTTAGAGATCGATGGAAACGTGTATCAGATCATGGAGTTTCAGCATGTAAAACCAGGCAAGGGGGCCGCTTTCGTCAGGACAAAGATCAAGAACGTGATCAGCGGCGGTGTGGTGGAGAAGACCTTCCGCCCAACAGAGAAGTTCCCCGCTGCCAGAATCGACAGAGTGGACATGCAGTATCTGTACGCGGACGGTGACCTGTACAATTTTATGGATTGCAACACATACGAGCAGATGGCTCTCAGCAAAGAGACCATCGGAGATGCTTTAAAGTTTGTGAAAGAGAATGAGATGTGCAAGGTCTGCTCCTACAACGGAAAGGTGTTTTCCGTGGAGCCTCCTTTATTTGTAGAGCTGGAGATCACCGACACGGAGCCAGGCTTCAAGGGAGATACCGCTACCGGGGCGACAAAGCCGGCCGTGGTTGAGACAGGAGCCACAGTGTATGTTCCTCTGTTTGTAGATCAGGGAGACAAGATCAAGATCGATACACGTACAGGAGAGTATTTGTCCAGAGTATAGTGTGACACTCGGATAAGTTGTATCAGGCAGGTGTAAAGGCTTTATGAGGCAGATAAAGTCTTTACGCCTTTTTATGTGCATTTTCGGCAAGAGGACGGGGGTGGAGGCCACCTGAGAGCAAGCGCGCCTCACAAATGGGAATACAGTCTTTCCGGACAGATTTTCTTCCAATCTGTGACAAAAATGTGAATGTTTTGTGAACAAAAAGGTAGACATTTTCAGTCGTGCGTGATATAATTCCATGGTACTTATAAATATGTAAACAGGGCGATTTTGTTGAGCAGGACTGAATATTTGTAAAAGATTATTTGAGAACGACAAAGTCTTATCTTTCGGCCAAAAGACAAGAAATGGGGAGACGCAGTTCAGGATTCCTGCAGCCGTTGATAAAAAACGGCTTGGAATATAAAAGAGAAAAAGGAGAGACAAAGAGTATGTATGTAAAAAAGTACAAAAAGTTGCTGGCCTGTGTAGGGATGGCGGCTATGCTGGCGGCCTCGGTGCTTCAGGGATGCGGCGGCGAGAGTAAGCCTGCGGCTAAGGATGACGGAGGTTCGGCTACAACTGCCGCCGAGAAGAGCAAAGATTCCACGAAAAAAGATGATTCTGCCGAGAAGGCAGCCGAAGTCAAGATGAAGGAGTTCTCTACAGGGGACGGTTCGGTTACCATCAGCCTGGAGGAAGACTGGGCAGCCGAGGATCTGGGCGTGGATTTCTGGCTGGGAGTTCAGAACAAGGCAGGAGATAAGGCGGTTCTGGTGATGCAGTTCCCCAAGGGCGGAACGCTTCTGCCTATCACCAGCATGGATGATGCCAAAACACTTGTGACCGAGAGCTACGGTATTCAGGACGGCGCAGAGACGGATGCCCCTCAGATCCCCGGAATGACCAATGTGGAGGCAAGCACCTGCAGTGTGAATTCTGAAGGTGAGAGCATGAAAGCCTATCTTGTATACGGCGAGACAGATTACGCATACTATGCCCTGATGTATGTGGCGGAGGAACTGGGCGACGACGAGATCAATTCCATGAAGACCTCCTGCGCAACTTTTGTGGAGAAGCCAGTTGAGGTGGATGACAACACTACTGTGGAGATCACCGACACAGTCCGCTGGTTTAATGCTTCCTATGCGGTTCTCACGGCGCTTAACGGATGGGATTACAATCGCTTCGCAGGACTTCCTGCCAACGATTCCACAGCGGCTTTGGAGCAGCAGTCTCTGGAAGAGTGGTGGGGCGTTACAGACCGTGCGTCTGCGGATGAGACTCTGGACTGGATTTTGTCGGAAGGACACAGAACCGGATTCGCGGAAGACGGAAAATTCCTTGCGGAAAGCGGATTGGGAGACGTGGCACCCGAGGAACGCCTGGCGTGGATTGCAGAGGGCCTGGATGTGTCCGAAGAGGATGCCCAGACTTATGTGGACGCGTTTGCCATGTATGAGGAGTTCGGCGAGGATGCCATCGCAGGCTGGGATTACTGCCGTGCCATGAATCTGCTGAGCTTCTACTATCTGGCCGGTTACTACACAGAGGCGGAGGCTCTTGACAAGTCTCTGGAGATCGCCCAGACCATGCAGCCTCTGTTCGGCTCATGGGATGAACTGATTGCAAGCTACATGCGGGGATACGAGTACTGGGCACAGGAGAGCAGCGAGGAGCGCCAGGCTATCTACGAGGATCTGAAGAGCAGAGACGACAATCCTTTCGCTGTGGACTACAATATGACTCTGGAGAAGACCTGGTAAACTTGAAATCCGATTTGACAAGTATATATCTGCTGTGGATATAACAGCTGCAGAATATAAAGGCCGCCCTGGTGCAGGATACCGGGGCGGTTTTTATATACAGAAATATTTCTGCAAACTCATTGATTTCCAATCCGGAATCTAGTATAATTTAAGACCAGTAAATAAAGGAGGTCTGTGCGTGAAGAAGATTCTTGACTGCATCGCGGAAGCAATAAAACCGGCTTTTACAGCCTGCGGCTATGAGGAGAGTTTTGCCAGAGTCACCCTGTCCAACCGTCCGGATCTGTGTGAATACCAGTGCAACGGAGCCATGGCGGCCGCGAAAACATATAAAAAGAAACCCATAGACATTGCCAATGATGTGGTGGAAAAGCTGGAAGGAAATCCTGTGTTCGCCCAGGTTTCTGCGGTGATGCCGGGGTTTATCAACATCCGTCTCAGTGAAGACTATGTGGCGGATTATATGAATACCATGGTGCGTGAGCCCAAATTTGGCCTGGAGGAGAGCAAGAATAAGGGGACTATCATCGTGGATTACGGCGGCGCCAATGTGGCCAAGCCTCTCCATGTAGGTCATCTCCGCTCTGCTATCATCGGCGAGAGCATCAAAAGGCTGGGACGTTTTCTGGGATACAATATGGTGGGAGATGTGCACCTGGGAGACTGGGGACTGCAGATGGGACTCATCATTGAGGAGCTGAGGGACAGACAACCGGAGCTGGTGTATTTTGACGAGAACTATTCCGGAGAGTACCCGGATCAGCCGCCGTTTACCATCGGGGAGCTGGAGGACATCTATCCTGCGGCAAGTGCCAAATCCAAGGTGGACGAGGCGTTTAAAGCCCGGGCTCAGGAAGCTACCTTCCGACTGCAGAACGGGTGCGAAGCCTACCGGGCTATCTGGCGTCATATTATGAACGTGTCTCTGGCTGATCTGAAAAAGAATTACGCCAACCTGGGTGTCACGTTTGATCTGTGGAAAGGAGAGAGCGATGCCCAGCCCTATATTCCCGGGCTTATGGAGGATTTAGAGAAGAGAGGGCTGGCCTACGAAAGCCAAGGTGCTCTGGTGGTGGATATCGCCAGGGATACCGACTCCAAGGAACTGCCTCCATGTATCATCCGAAAGTCGGACGGGGCTGCTCTGTATGCCACCTCGGATCTGGGAACCATCATTGAGAGAGAGAGAGACTTTTCGCCTTCCAGATACATTTATATCACGGACAAGCGCCAGGAACTTCATTTTATCCAGGTGTTCCGGGTGGCAAAAAAAGCGGGATATGTAAAAGAAGACACACCTATGATTCATCTGATGTTCGGAACTATGAACGGAAAAGACGGAAAGCCTTTCAAGACCAGGGAGGGCGGTGTTATGCGCCTGGAAAATCTGGTGGAGGAGATCAATGATGCCGTCTATGACCGGATCATGGAGAACCGGACCGTATCCTCGGAAGAGGCCAGAAAGACGGCGCAGATTATCGGCCTGGCGGCTCTGAAGTACGGGGATCTGTCCAATCAGGCGTCAAAAGACTATATTTTCGACATAGACAGATTTACTTCGTTTGAGGGCAACACAGGGCCTTATATCCTTTACACCATCGTTCGAATCAAGTCTATTTTGTCCAAATATGAGGAGAACAAAGATGCGTTCTCAGACGGTGCAGGGATTCTGGGAGCCATATCTGCCGAGGAAAAAAATGTGATGCTGCAGCTGGCAAAATACAATGAGGTGATGGAGAGCAGTTTTGCGGAGACGGCTCCCCACAAGATATGCCAGTTTATCTATGAACTGTCCGATGTGTTCAACAAGTTTTATAACAGCACCAGCATCTTAAAGGAAGAGGACAAGGCGCGTCAGGCCAGCTACGTCAAGCTGATCACTCTGGTCAAGGGTGTGCTGGAGACATGTATCGGCGTGCTGGGATTTGAGGCTCCGGAGCGGATGTAGGAGTGAACATCGAAGGGAGAAAAGTTGGAGATAACCAGCATGCACACCAGAACATTCTGGAAAGGCGAAGTAGGTGTAGACGGTCAGGTAAAGGACCGGGATAAACTGTATAACGTAAGACTGGAGATCAAGGGTAGCTATGTCAACAGCTACTCTTGTTCTTGTACTCAGGGAAATTCATATAAAGAAATGTGTTCCCATGAGAAGGCTCTGTTTCAATATTATCAGAAGCAGGCATCGCCGGTTTGGGGTGCGCCGGTCTCCACCTCATCTCAGGTGAGAACCATGATACGGGAATACACCAACAGTGAGGTGGACAGGATTCTCAGGGAAGACAAGGAGGAGCAGGTCCGGTTTCAGCCAAAGATTATCATCGGCCGACAGGGAATACGGGCGGAATTCCGGCTGGGGCGGGATCGGATGTACGTGATTCGGGATCTGATGGCATTCGCCAGGGCTATGGAACAGGGAAGCCGTGTGGAATATGGGAAAAATCTGGGGTTTTATCACAGACAAGAGGTATTTTCTGAGGATTCTCAGGAACTGTTGACACTGGTTCTGGAGTTGCTGGGAAATTACAGGGAATATTATGCTCAGTTCCAGAAGAGTGTCTTCAGTCCTGCCCCGGTTGTCAGGGAACTGAACATTACCCGTGTAAACAGAGACCGGTTCCTGGGAATGCTGGTAGGACAGGAGGTGGAGTCGGAAGACCAGAAAGGGGAAGGGCGGAAACTGCGGGTGGTGAGAGAAAACCCGGATATGGTGGTCACTGTGAGAAAGGCGGGAGAAAAAGGGCTGAAGGTGTCTCTGGACAGGGAACTTGTGGCCTTCAGCGGAGAAAGGCATCTCTATGTACTGTCTGGTTCCTGTCTCTATGTGTGTGACGAGGAGCTGACGAGAGATGGGAGTATATTTTTTCGTCAGATGACAGAAGGGTTTGACGCGCCCTATGAAGTGACTGTGGGAGAGAGGGATGTGCCCCTTTTCTATGAGCGGGTTCTAAAGAAGCTGGAGCCCTACGGAATTCTGGACGCAAGAGGAATTGAACTGGAACAGGCGCGGCCCGAAGAACTGAAGGCAAGATTTGTCGTTGAGAGCCCGCGGGCTGGAGAATTGATTCTGAGGCCGGAATTGAGTTATGGGGATTACGCATTTCATCCCATGGAAGATGAACATGTGCCCCGGACCATCTGCCGCGATGTTCCGGGAGAGTTCCGCATCAGTCAGGTGCTTACCAGGTATTTTAAATACAGGGACTTGGAGACCAATGACCTGGTGATTCGTGATGACGAAGAAGAGCTGTTTCGATTTCTCTCCCAGGGAGTAGAGGAACTTAAGAAACTGGGAACTGTGTTTATACCACAGGATGAATCCCATTTAAAAATCCTCGCGCCGCAGAAAGTGTCTGTGGGTGTCCAGGTGACGGGGCAGTGGTTGGAGCTGACTGTCGACGCAGGAGATATGACAAGCCAGGATCTGGAGAATATTCTGCAGTCTTATAAGATGAAAAAGGCTTACTACCGTCTGAAGACAGGAGAATTTTTAAAACTTGAGGACAATGGGCTTATGACAGCGGCGAAGCTGACGGACGGCCTGGTTCTGTCAAAGAAGGAACAGGGGGAGCAGACAGTCAGGCTGCCCAGATACCGGGCTTTTTATCTGGACAGCCTGTGCAGAGACAGGGAAGATATCCTGTTTACAAGAGATGCCATGTACCGTTCCATTATAAGAGGAATGAAGTCGGTGGACGACAGTGACTTTGAGGTTCCGGTATTTTTTGAACATGTTCTGAGAGGATATCAGAGAACAGGCTTTAAGTGGCTGAGAACCCTGGATTTTTGGGGCTTTGGCGGGATTCTGGCAGACGACATGGGTCTGGGAAAGACTCTGCAGATTATCAGTATTCTGTACGATGAAGTGATATTGAAAGAAAATCATCAGACATCCTTAATTGTATGTCCTGCGTCTCTGATATATAATTGGGAGTGTGAACTGGAAAATTTTGCTCCGTCCCTCAGAAGTCTGGTTGTGGCGGGAACCTCCCAAGAGAGGGAAGAAAAACTGAAAACCATAGAAAACTTTGATGTTGCCATCACCTCCTATGACCTGCTAAAGAGAGATCTGGCTTTTTATAAATCCTGCAGGTTTCGCTTTCAGGTCATCGATGAAGCTCAATATATTAAGAATTCCACGACTCAGACGGCCAGGGCGGTGAAATCCATCGATTCTCAGACAAGATTCGCTCTGACAGGCACGCCGGTGGAGAACCGATTAAGTGAACTGTGGAGTATTTTTGATTACCTCATGCCCGGCTTTCTGTTTTCTTATGGAAAGTTCAAGAAACAATATGAGGTGCCCATAGTGAGAGAGGGAGAGAAGGATGCATTGAGGAGGCTGCGGCTCTTGGCAGGTCCTTTTATTCTCAGGAGACTGAAAGCTGATGTGCTGGGAGATCTGCCGGGGAAACTGGAGACGGTAGTGTACTCGAAGATGGAGAAAGAGCAGAGAGATCTGTACACGGCAAATGCCTGGCAGCTGAAACAGCAGCTGGATGCCAGCAGCAGGCTCCAGATTCTGTCTGCCCTGACCAGGATCCGTCAGGTGTGCTGTGACCCGCGGCTGGTCTATGAAAAGTACCACGGAGGCTCCGCCAAACTTGAGACCTGCATGGAACTTGTCCGGTCGGGAGTGTCGGCAGGGCACAAGATCCTGCTGTTCTCCCAGTTCACTTCCATGTTGGAGCTTATCAGGGAGAGGCTTGAGAAGGAGAACATCCGGTTTCATATACTTACAGGGGAGACCCCTAAGGAGGATAGAATACGGCTGGTCAACGGATTTCACAGAGATGAGGTTCCGGTGTTTCTCATTTCTCTGAAGGCAGGGGGGACAGGGCTGAACCTGACTGCGGCGGATATGGTGATCCACTACGACCCATGGTGGAACGTAGCAGCTCAGAACCAGGCTACGGACCGGGCTCACCGCATCGGACAGGAAAAGCAGGTGTCCGTGTTCCAGCTGATCACCAAGGATACCATAGAAGAGAATATCCTGAAGTTGCAGAAATCCAAGAAGGCCCTGGCGGACCAAGTAGTGACGGAGGGAGCAGTGTCCCTGGGCAGCTTAAGCCATGGGGAACTGAGAGAACTTTTGGGGTAGGAGAGAGCTCTGGAAGGGAGATGCTTGTGAAGATTATGAGGAGGCAGTATATGAGAAGACATAGGAATATACGGAGATTGAGAAAGCATGTTCTGGCGGCAGCCGTAACTATGGCTGTGGCGTGGACGTTTCCCCAGGCCGCATGGGCCGTGGGACCGGGAGAGACAGGAGGGGAGAATGCCTCCGATTCCGGAGTTGAAAGCCCGGGCCGGAGCGGTCCCGCCGTCTATATGGACACGACGGGGAATGTGGTTCCGGGAGTCCTGGAAAAAGGGATTACCGTCAGCAAATATCAGAACCGTGCCAGCGAGGCCCAGGGCGGCATACACTGGTCGGATGTGAAGAATTCCGGTGTGGATTTCGCCATGGTAAGGCTGGGCTATCACAATGACCTGGATCCCTACTACCATGAGAATATGACCGGGGCCGCCCAGGCAGGCCTGAAGACGGGAGTGTTCTTTTACACCCAGGCCCTGGATACTGCCACGGCTGTGGAGGAGGCAAACTTTGTTCTGTCCCAGATCAGGGATTACCCTGTCTCCTACCCGGTTGCTTACGACTTGGAGTCCCAGCTGATTCTGGATAAGGGACTGACAAGGCAGCAGATCACGGATCAGGCCAACGCCTTCTGCCAGGTCATCGCCGGGGCAGGGTACCGCCCCATCATCTATTCTAACCAGGAGTGGCTGAACAATCATGTGGACGCCTCCCAGCTGAAGGATGAGGCAGGACAGCTCTACGACATATGGTATGCCCGCTACGGTACAGTTCACGAGTATCCTAACAGAACCATCTGGCAGTGCACGGACAGCGGGCAGGTAGACGGGATTGTGGGCAACGTGGCCGTCGAGTACGCTTTTGCGGACTATGGTTCCCTGATTCCAGCCCAGGGGTGGAAACAGGCCGGGGGAGAGTGGTACTATGTGAAGGACTACAAAAACCAGACAGGATGGCTGGAAGACGGAGGAAAGAGGTACTATCTGGGTGAGGACGGGAAGATGATCCACGACGCGACCCTGAATATTGACGGGAGAGACTGGGTGTTTGGAGCGGATGGGGGAGTCACACAGTGAGAGAGTAAGATTGGCGGAAAAACAAACAGCAGAGTTGTACTGGTCAGAGGATGTCGCAAACGGCATCCTCTTTTCTTTCCACTTTAAAGTTTCCCTACAATCGTATAGCCAACCATACGAAAATATGGTAAACTCATACTCAGAATAAGCAAAGAAGGCGTGATATTTCCATGGGAAAGGCGTTGAAGGGAGATATAAACATATGTCGGCAAAAGAAAGCATAAAAGAGAAGACAAGGAGCAGGGTAAAGCCTCCGGAGCAGTACCAGGTTCTGATTTACAATGATGATTTCACTCCCATGGATTTTGTGGTGGAAGTGCTGATGAATATTTTTGACAAGGAAGAGTCGGCGGCGGTGGCCATGATGATGAGCATCCACAAGGGAAATTACGCGGTGGCTGGCATCTATTCCAGAGATATCGCCGAGACCAAAGCGGCGGAGGCGGTTCAGTGGGCCAGAAGTGAGGGGTATCCCCTGAAGGTGGAGGCAGTCCGCCAGCCATAAAACGACGGCTAAAACCGATGGAGAGAAGGGGTAATACGATGGAATTTACCAAAAATATGCAGCGTGTGATGGAGCGGGCGGTGAGGCTGGCCAGAGAGAACCGACACCGCTATTTCATGCCGGAGCATATGATTTACGGGATGAGTTTTGATCAGGAGTTTATGAGGGAATATGGGGCGGCCGGGGGAGATATTGAACGGCTGCGGAAGAATCTTCTTGGCTTTCTCAAAGATCAGGCGGGAAAGACGGAGGGAGAAAACGCGGTTCTCACTGCCGACACGGACAGGGTGCTGCGCATGTCTGAGGGGCAGGCCAGAGCCAGCGGCCGGGATACTATCGGCGTCAGCCATTTTCTGTCCTCTGTCCTGCGTCTGGAAGACAGCTACGGCGTCTATTACTTGGAGGAGCAGGACGTGGATCTGGTGGAGGTTATGGGAGAACTGTCCAGAGAGAGCCTGGCGGAGGAGAGAGGCAGGGGAAGCGGAGGCAGTTCGGAGAGAGCAGGGGAGGGCTTTGAGATTGAGGAACCGGAATCGGCGGACGGGGAAGAAGCTCCTGAGAAAAACCGGAGATGGCGGTCTTATCTGGAGGATATGAATGAGACCTGCAAGAACAAGAATCCCCTTATAGGGAGGGAGGCGGAGATGGAGAGGACTATTCAGATTCTCTGCCGGAAGGACAAGAACAATGTACTCCATGTGGGGGAGCCGGGGGTGGGAAAGACTGCTCTGGCCTACGGCCTTGCCAGAAGGATAGTAAAGGGAGAGATTCCGGAGCCGTTGAGAGGGGCCAGGGTCTATGCTCTGGATCTGGGAGGGCTGCTGGCAGGAACCCAGTACAGGGGAGATTTTGAAAAGCGCTTTAAGGAGATCATGGACGGACTTTCCGGTGAGGCCAGACCGGTCCTTTATATGGATGAGATTCACAATATTGTGGGGGCGGGGGCGGTGGGAGGCGGCAGCCTGGACGCGGCCAATCTGCTCAAACCTTACCTGGCAGCAGGAACTATCCGGTTCATGGGGGCCACCACCTATGAGGAATATAAGAAACATTTTTCCAACAGCAAAAGTCTGGTCCGGCGGTTCCAGAAGGTGGATATCGGAGAGCCTTCCCGGGAGGAGGCCGTAGAGATATTAAAGGGACTCAAATCAGGATACGAAAAATTTCACGGCGTAAAATATGGCCAGGGAGTGCTGGAGCATGCGGTGGATATAAGCAGCAGGTACATCAATGAACGGTTTCTTCCCGACAAAGCCATCGACCTTATCGACGAGGCGGGGGCGTGGCGCAGGCTTCATCCCCTGGATCAGAAAAGGCAGACTGTAAACAAAGCCCTTCTGGACCAGGTTCTGTCAGAGACATGCAGTATTCCTATGGGAACTATGGAGAAAGGAGATACGGAGCGTCTTGCCTGCCTGGAAGAAGAACTGAAAAAAAAGATTTTCGGCCAGGATGAAGCCGTGAGTGAAGTGAGCAACGCCGTCAAATTTTCCAAAGCGGGGCTGAATGAGGAGGATAAGCCGGTGGCTTCCTTTTTGTTTGTGGGGGCTACCGGCGTGGGAAAGACGGAGCTGGCGAAAGCCCTGGCTGCGGAATTGGGGATACATTTTATGCGGTTTGACATGAGCGAGTACGCGGAGAAGCACACGGTGGCCAAACTCATCGGCGCACCTGCAGGGTATGTAGGGTACGAGGAGGGAGGTATCCTCACCGAAGAGATCCGCCGCCATCCCCACGGTGTTCTGCTCCTGGACGAGATCGAGAAGGCCCACCCTGATATTTTTAATGTACTTCTCCAGGTCATGGACTATGCCACATTGACGGACAATCAGGGAAGAAAGGCAGATTTCAGAAATATAATCCTGATCATGACATCCAACGCGGGAGCGGATCAGGTGGGAAAGGGCCGCATCGGTTTCGGCGGCGGGCTCTACAACACAGAGGCTCTGACAGATGCGGTAAAGCGCACTTTTAAGCCTGAATTCCGCAATCGGTTAAGCCGTGTTGTCTTGTTTCGCGGCATGGACGATGAGATGGCAGGAAGGATTACGAAGAAGAAACTTGGGGAGCTTGCCGGGAAGCTGGTTTCCAAGAAGGTGGAGATGACCATAACGCCCAGGGCCGAAGAGCATGTAAAAAAAGCGGGAATCACCATGGAATACGGGGCCAGAGAGATCGACCGGGTCATCTCAGGGGAGGTGAAGCCGCTTTTGGCGGAGCTTCTGCTGTTTGGAAAGCTGAAAAAGGGCGGAAAGTGTATTTTGGATGAGGAGGACGGAAAGCTGGTGATCCGCTGACCACTTCGGCGGAATCGGAAAACCTGCGATTCAGAGAAATTTCCTGTTGACAATAAGAACAAATGTTCGTATAATAAAATCAGAACAGATGTTCGGATATGATGATCAGGAGGAAATGGAACATGATGATAACAAAGACAAACCTGAATCGTGTGACGTTTGAGAACGAAGATGCCAGACTGCTGATCCTGGATGTGGTGACTCATACCAGCGCCTGCCTGTACTACTATGATACAGAGATAGAGATTACAGTCTTTATGGCTTTGACAATCAGAGACCGGGCCTACAGGGCGGATCAGAAGACTTCCGTATACAGCGTATCCCTTATGGATTCATCCAGACTTCCCTTCAGAAAACCATCCAGGAGTTTGGCTGCCCGCTTTTAGAAAGCGGCTTCCAGGCAGATTTGTATAGTTCACAACAGCCGGTCTGTAGGAATCCCTTGTCTGCAGTGTTCACGGGTTTAGCAGACTTAGGTCTCAAAGTTTTTCTTGTATAAAGAAAGAAAGTCGAATATAATTATATTATCGTGTATATTGTACACCTTATGAAGAATGAGGATGAGGCCCCCTGTGGAGAGGGACAAAGGAGGTAACATGGAGGAAAAAGAGAGAACGACGACGGCGGTTGGGGTAAGAGATAAGGTATCGGGTGAACGGATAGGGGAGATCAGCCTTCCCAGAACCATCCATCTGATTCCTATGGACCATATTGCTGGGTTTGATGTGCGGCCGGGTTTTTATGAGATCAACGGGGCCACGGCTATTCCGGGCGGTGTGAATTTTACCGTATATTCTCATGGAGCGACTTCTATAGAACTGCTGCTTTTTAATCGCATGGAGGAGGAACCCTTTGCTGTGATTCCATTCCCCCACCACTACCGCATCGGTAATGTCTATTCCATGATTGTTTTTAAACTGAATATCGAGGAATTTGAATATGCGTACCGTGTAGACGGTCCCTGCGACCCCAAGAAAGGCCTGATTTTTGACCGCACCAAGTATCTGCTGGATCCCTACGCCAAGGCGGTTACAGGTCAGAGTCTGTGGGGGGATTCCTCGCCCCACGGCCAGCACTATAAGGCCAGGGTGGTAAAGGACGATTTTGACTGGGGCACATCAAAGCAGCCGCTGCTTCCCATGGAAGATTTGATCATCTATGAACTGCATGTGAGAGGTTTTACCAAAGATGCCTCCTCCGGCGTGTTCCATCCGGGAACTTTTGCCGGTCTTATGGAAAAACTTCCCTATCTTCTGGAACTGGGAGTGAACGTGGTTGAACTGATGCCTATTTTTGAGTTCGACGAGATGCAGGATTACCGGGAAGTGGACGGAGAAAAACTTTACAATTACTGGGGATATAACACAGTCAGCTTTTTTGCCCCGAACACCAGCTACACCGCCAGCAAGGAGTACAACCGGGAGGGCAACGAACTGAAGAATCTGATCCAGGTGTTTAACCAGCACGGGATAGAAGTGTACCTGGATGTGGTGTTTAATCACACGGCAGAGGGGAACGAGGACGGACCGTTCTTTTCCTTTAAAGGCTTTGACAACAATATTTATTACCTTCTCACACCGGAGGGATACTATTACAATTTCAGCGGCTGCGGCAATTCCCTAAACTGCAATCACCCTATTGTGCATCAGATGATTCTCAACTGCTTGCGGTACTGGGTGACCACTTACAGGGTCAACGGATTCCGCTTTGATCTTGCTTCCATCATGGGGCGCAATGAGGACGGGACACCGATGAACAAGCCGCCCCTTCTCCAGTCTCTGGCCTTCGACCCGATTTTAGGGGATGTAAAGCTGATCGCCGAGGCCTGGGACGCGGTAGGGCTTTACCAGGTGGGAACCTTCCCGTCCTGGAACCGGTGGGCAGAGTGGAACGGACGGTACAGGGACGACATGCGCCGTTATCTGAAAGGTGACGACGGTATGGCTCAGGCGGCGGCTTTGCGCATAGCAGGTTCGAGAGATATCTATGAGGTCAGCACCAGGACCAACGCTTCGGTGAATTTTATCACCTGTCATGACGGATTTACGCTGTATGACCTGTTTTCTTACAACCAGAAGCACAACGAAAAGAACGGCTGGAACAACACGGACGGAGCAGGTGATAATTTTAGCTGGAACTGCGGGGTTGAAGGGGAGACTGAGGACCCTGAGATCAACAGGCTGAGACATCGGATGATGCGCAATAGTTTTGCCGTTCTCATGTGCAGCAGGGGGATCCCCATGTTCCTGGCAGGAGATGAGTTCTGCAACACTCAGTTTGGAAATAATAACGCATACTGTCAGGACAACATTACATCATGGCTGGACTGGAATCAGCTGGATAAGAACAGAGACATGTTCCGGTTTTTCTGCCGTATGATCCGTTTCCGCAAAGAGCACCGGATTCTGAGAACCAATATCAGCAATGGAGCCTGCGGTTTCCCGGATATCAGTTTTCATGGAGTAAAGCCCTGGAGAGGTCAGTTCGCGGAACATGAGAGGTATGTGGGAGTCCTCTTTGCAGGCCAGGAAGAAGGCGGAACACCGGAGGTTATCTACATTGCGTCCAACGCGTATTGGGAGGAGCTGGACGTACTGCTTCCTGAACTTCCGGAGACCATGTGCTGGAAACTGGAGGTAGATACCTGGAATCCGGAGGAGCATGGAGAGCGTCTGACTCAAAAGGGAAGTTTTACCATCAGGCCCAGAAGCGTGATGGTCTGGAAAGGTGCAGCGATCAGTGAGAGATAAAAGAATTAATATTTTAATGTTGTGCCTGGCTGTGCTGTTTGTCATGTTTACTGTCGGCGATAAACAGCCGGTCTACAGGGCCCATGCTGGGAAGGAAGAAATTCTGCCTCCTGCGGCGGGAAATTCTTACTTTGAATATCAGTGGGGATTGAGAAATGACGGCAGACTTCAGAGAATCGTGTCGGCATACCCAAGCGCTGCGGGAGAGGAAGGAGATTCGGGAGAAGGCGTACAGGCAGGCGGCAGCGGGGATTTGCAGGAGATAGTTATAGACAGCGTGGCGGGGGTGGATATCCGCATGGAAGCCGCCTGGGATGTGTATGAGAAGACTCCTGACCGGAGGCCTGTCACCGTGGCCCTGATTGATACGGGAGCGGATATGGGCCATGAGGAACTTTCAGGCTCTCTCTGGGTCAACACGGGTGAGATACCCGGAGACGGAATTGACAATGACAATAACGGCTATATAGACGATATCAACGGATGGAACTTCTATTCCGGGAACAACCAGGTGTACACAGGGGCGGAGGATGACCATGGGACTCACGGGGCAGGGGTCATAGCCGCCGCCTGGAACGGGCAGGGGGTTTCGGGGATAGCAGATAGCAGCTATGTGAAGTTGATGATACTAAAAGTTCTTGGTTCCCAGGAAGGAACCGGGGTTTCATCCAATGTAAAGCAGGCTATTCGCTATGCCCAGGACAACGGGGCAGATATCTGCAACTTGAGCATCGGAAGCCTTACATATGACCAGGAGATGGAAGATCTGATCAAGAATTCTCCCATGCTTTTTGTGGTTTCCGCAGGCAACGGAGATACCGCAGGAGTGGGGTATAATATCGACAGAGTTCCCATGTATCCTGCATCTCTGACGGGAGATAACATCATAGCCGTGAGCAATCTGATGTTTGACGGAACTCTGGACGAAAGTTCCAACTATGGCGCAGTGAGCGTAGATATCGCCGCTCCGGGAACCCATATTCTCAGCACTGTATCCTGCGGCTACGGATTTATGAGCGGAACTTCCATGGCCACGCCCATGGTCACAGGGACAGCGGCTTTGGTGTACTCGTGCAGAACCGATTTAAGCCTTGCGGAGGTGAGGGAGGCTATCATCAATTCTGCCCGCAAGCTGAAAGGGCTGGAGGGCAAGGTGGCCTCCGGCGGGATGCTGGATGCCTATGGGGCTGTCACATATGGCAGGTGATTTTTCTATAATTAGTGGACAAAAGTTTATTTACAGAAGATTTTCCTTGGTGTATGATTGAAAATCATGTGGCAGGGTTCCGCTCTGGACAGCCGCGGAAGAAAAGATAACAGATCGCTGGAGGAGAATGGTATGATAGCAGCAAAGCCGCCTATGGGGTGGAATTCATGGAATACCTTTGGGAAAGATATTGACGAGAAACTGATTTTTGAGATCGCGGACACTATGGCGGAAGAGGGATACAGGGACGCGGGCTATGAGTATCTTGTGATCGACGACTGCTGGTCTCTAAAGGAGAGGGATCAGGACGGCAATCTGGTGCCGGATCCTGAGAAGTTTCCTCATGGCATGAAGGCTGTGGCGGATTACATTCACGGAAAGGGCCTTAAGTTCGGGATGTATTCCTGTGCGGGGATCCTCACCTGCGCTGGTTATCCATCCAGCTACGACCACGAATTTCAGGATGCCAGGTTGTTTGCCCGGTGGGGAATCGACTATCTGAAATATGACTACTGCAATTTCCCCGACAGCGCCGACGGCGTCAACCGCTATCACACCATGAGCATGGCTCTCAAGGCGACAGGGAGAGAGATCTGCTTCGCGGCATGTAATTGGGGGCATCACCAGTCATGGAACTGGATGCGCTCCATCGGCGCCCATATGTATCGCTCTACAGGAGATATTTTTGACAATTTCCGTTCCTTTATAGGTATTTTCCAGTCTCAGCTGGAGCATCTGTGCCAGTCAGGGCCTTATTGTTTCAACGACATGGATATGCTGACTGTAGGCATGTACAATCAGGGCAACGTGGCCATCGGAAAGCCATGCACAGACGGGGAGTACAGGATGCAGTTTTCTCTGTGGTGTCTTGCAGGTGTACCGCTGATGATGGGAGCCGATATCAGGAACCTGAATCCCCAGATGAAAGAGCTTCTGCTGAATAAAGAACTGATCCGGATCGATCAGGATGTGGAGTGCCGCCCACCTTACCTGGTGGGAAAGAGAAGCGTTATGGTTCCGGAGGAGGACAGGGAGAATGCGGTGGAACCGCTGCGGGCGGTGAAGGATCAGCTGTTTACCTTTATCAAGCATCTGTCGGACAACGAATTTGTGATCGCCTACTACAATCTGTTCCCAGAGGAGAGAGATATCAGCTTTATTTTTGCCGATGCGGGAGTGCCTTACTCGTCGGGCTATGGGTTCGACATGCGGGATGTGTTTACAGGAGAGGAATTGGGTGTAAAGCGGGACTACCATATTGTATCCGTTCCGGGACACGACTGCAAAGTGTTTCTCTGCCGCCTGGCCCCATTCAGCATGTGATATGGGGGTAAACAAGGAGTACTGCAGACGCTGTGGAAGAGAACTGATATCCGATGAGATCGGGCTTACGAAAAAGCTGGTGAACCGGGGAAGCCAGGTGTATTACTGTCTGGACTGTCTGGCGGACAGCTTTGAAGTGAGCAGAGAGGATTTGGAAAAGAAGATACAGTATTTTAAGGAGATGGGATGCACACTGTTTCATCAGTGATGACTTGCAAAAAAATTATGACCAGGAGGTGTCTATATGCCATTTATCGATTCAAAAATCACAGTACCTGTCACAAAAGATAAAAAAGAAGCCATCAAGTCCAGACTTGGAAAGGCCATCTCGGCGCTCCACAAGACAGAAAGCTATCTGATGGTGGGAATTGAGAGCGACTATGACCTGTGGATGGCAGGGGAAAAGCTGGAGAAGGGGGCGTATGTGTCTGTAAGTCTGTATGGCAGCGCATCGTCGGCGGACTATGACCGGATGACAGCCAGTATATGTGAGATTCTCGAGGAAGAGCTGGGAATTCCGGGCAAAAGCGTATATGTGACTTATCATCCTGTGTCCGATTGGGGCTGGGACGGAAGCAATTTCTAGACTTGAAAAGCGATGTGTAAGGCGGGGATGGGCTTGTCAGCGTCTTTGTGGCAGGGAGAATCGGAACTGACAAAATATACACATCCTGCATCCAAAGGATAATAAGGATGTGTATATGTCAGATCTCCGTGACCTTGAGGAGAATGTGACGGGGAACTATGAGAAACATAAATAAATACCCTCTCACCAGCAGATATCTGCCTTGTACTCCCTGAGCCAGTAGTCAATCTGCAGAATATAAGCCATCATCTGAGGTGCCGCCATCAGCTGTCCATACCAGGGTTTTCCATAGTCTGAAGGGCTTGAGAGAAAACGTCTGGTCTTTTTCATATCCAGAAATCTCAGCACCGGAGCGTGGCTGTCCTCCAATATTTCCTGAACCTTCCCTGCGAGAAGGGATTCATAATTTTTGTCATAGGTCTTGGGATAAGGAGATTTTCTGCGGAAGAGAATTTCCTCCGGCAGCCGGCCCTTTCCAGCTTGGCGGAGAAGATTTTTTACCACTCCGCCTCTGGCTTTCATCTCCCAGGGCACATTCCAGAGATATTCGATGATCCGGTGGTCGGCAAAGGGTACTCGTGCCTCCAGGCCGCTGTACATGCTGGTTCTGTCCATTCGGTTTAAGAGAGTCTGCATAAACCAACACAGATTCAAGTAGGATATCTCCCTTCTGCGTGCTTCCTGTGCAGGTTCTCCGGGAAGAACAGGAACTTGGGCCAGAGATGCCTCATAGGCCTCCTGCACATACTGTTCCATTCTCAGTTCCTGGAGAAAATCGTCTTTCAGCAGCACCTGTCTGGCTTTGAGATCCATGGTCCAGGGAAAAGTTTGAGCTGAAAAACATTCTTTTCTGTGAAACCATGGGTATCCGCCGAATATTTCGTCGGCACATTCTCCTGTCAGTGCCACTTTACAGAAGGGTCGGACCTGAGAGCAGAAGTACAGCATGGATGAGTCCACATCCGCCATGGCAGGCAGGTCATGGGCCAGCACGGAGTCTTTGAGAAGCTCTGCCTGGTCTGTGGTGGAGCATTCCAGAAAATGGTGGTCGGAATTTAGGTAAGCCGCCATCTGCTGGACAAACGGACGGTCCTGGGACGGCTGGAAGGAGTTGGGCTTGAAATTTTCTTCATTTCCCACAAAGTCAAAGGAAAAGGTCATCAGCTGTCTGTTTTTTTTGCGCAGTTCGTGGGCGCAGATAGAGGATACCAGACTGGAATCCACACCGCCGGACAGAAAGGTGCAGATGGGGACATCTGAGACCATCTGTCTCCTGACAGAGTCTTCGATGAGAAATTGAGTTTTCTCTACGGTCTCTTTATAGCTGTCCTGATGAGGCTGGCTCTCCAGCTTCCAGTAGCACTCCTGGCGGATGCCGTCACCGGTACACACCAGATAATGGCCCGGAAGTACTTCCCTCACCCCGTGGAATACTCCGTTTCCCCTGGTTCTGGCAGGACCGATGCTAAAGACCTGGTTCAGGCCGTCTCTGTCAAGGACGGCACGGAAACCAGGAAAACAGAAAAGCCCTTTGATCTCCGAGGAGAAGACCACCGTGTCCTCCAAAATTCCGTAAAACAGAGGCTTTACCCCTGCCCGATCCCGGTAGAGCAGCAGCCGGTCTTTCATCGGGTCCATGATGGCTATAGCGAAGATGCCGTTGAGCTGTTTTACGAAATCCTGCCCATATTCCATGTAGGCGTGGAGAATCACCTCTGTATCGCTGGAAGTGTGGAAACAGTGACCAAGAGCCTTCAGCTGACGGCGGAGTTCCTCTGTGTTATATAGTTCCCCATTATAGAGGATCCCCCAGGTGCGGCCTTCTGTCTCTTTAAGCATGGGTTGATGGCCGGTGACCAGGTCGACGATGGAGAGCCTTACATGGGCCAGGCCGAAGTGGGAGGACAGAAAGATTCCCTGGTCGTCCGGTCCCCGCCTCCTTAGAGCGAGATTCATAGATTCCAGTATGTGGCGGTAAAGTGTCTCTTTTTGTAAAAAATCTTGTTTTTGCTGGAAAAATCCGGATATTCCGCACATATTGCAAACTCCTTTCGAGAATATATCTCAGGGTGAAAAGACAGATGTCACAGAAGGACACAGGCCACCCCAAAGGCACAGACAAAGCCGATGACCACGGGCAGGAAATTCTTTCGAGCCAGCTCCAGAGGACTGATGTCACAGATGGCGGCTACGGGGATAAGGCCCCAGGGGACTATTGTTCCGCCCCCTACAAAGATTGCCGTGATCTGTCCCAATGCGGCCAGCACCGGGACGGAGGCTCCTGTGGCTGCTCCGAATGTACTGGCCAGAGAGCCTGTGAGCGGGAGACCGGAGAATCCGGAGCCGTCCAGGCCGGTCAGGGCTCCCGCAGCCATCTGTATAACGCCGGTGAGATATTTGTTTAAGGGGGCGTGGGAGGCCAGCCACACAGCCCAGTCATTCATAATCCCTTCTGTGGGAACGTTGCCCATGATAGAAGAGATACCCTCTCCCCCAAGAAAGAAAAAGGCGCCGATGGCGATGACAGGGGCAAAGATTCGGATGGCAAACAGAAAACCGTCAGTGAGGTAACCGGTGATTTTTTCCAGGCAGTCTTTTTTAAATGCCATGGCGGCTCCGATGCACATGAGAAGAACTGCAGTGCCGGATACAATGCTGGTGGCATCTCCGCCCCGGAGATCAAAGATCAGCATGGCGGCGATGTCCGCCAGGAATGCCAGAGGAGTAGCAGCGGCGAGAATCAGGGCAGGGCGGGACAGTCCGAAATTGGCCTGCTCCCGGGTGGTGTCTGCTGTCTTTGCTGTTTGCAGGGAGCTTTCAGTACCCGGGAGGGGGGGAGCGGACAGAGACTTCCGGTTGAGGAGGAAGGCGGCAGTCACTGTGGCTGCGCTCATGGCCAGAAAGACAGGGCGGCCTTCGGTGAGGATCTGGCTGGTGCTGATTCCGGCGGCGGAGGCAGAGATGGCAGGAGCACCCTGGATCACAACATCATAGCTGAGGGCGATGCCGTGCCCAAACAGGTTCATAGCCATTGCCGCGGCGAGAGGTTTCAGGCCTGCCCGTACCGCAAAGGGAAGCATAATAGCGCCCACCAGCGCCACCGAAGGAGAAGGCCACAGAAACAATGAGAACAAAAGCATGGTCAGCCCCAGGATCCACCAGGTGAGAGAAGGTGTCTTCATAAACCGGGACATAGGGTGCATCAGCAGACGGTCGCTGCCGAGATCACTTAAGATTTTTGAGAGGGCTGTCACCAGCGCGATGGTGGCGATGACCTCCATAAATTCTTTGGCGGCATAGAGCATGGCGTTGAAAACCGTCTGGATGCCGCCGATGAGATTTCCTGATGCCGTCAGCCCTAAGAGAAACAGAAAACCGATGCATACGGCCGGGGTGTCTCTGCGCGTGATCATCACGGTGAGAATCACGATAACCCCTGCCAGGTAGAGAAAATGGAGAGGTGTCAGGATAACTGTGGTTTCTAACATACAATACTCCTGTTATGAAAAGTATATTCTATCATATGAAAATATACCTGCCCGGTTCATATTTTTTACCGAAAAGTTCGGGGATTCCCCTCTTTTAGAACAACAGGAAAAAATAAAAGTTTTTTAAAAAAGGGCATACAAATCGGGGATCTTGTGATATAATCTCATAGATTTGGACAAACAACTACAGGAGGATACATATGGAAAGACAGAAGAAGCAGCCAGCGGGTTCGCTGGCAAAGAAGATGGGAATCTCTCTTGTGTGCGGCATTATGGCCGGACTATTGTTGATGTTTCTGAGAGAGTCTCTCAACGGTTCCGGTCATGGAGCCACATGGAATATGATCAACAGCCTTTTATTTCAGGATGTAACAGCACAGGGAGCTGAAAGCGCTCTTGGTATTTTTTATTTGATCGGACAGTTGTTTATTCGTTCTTTGCAGCTTGTGATTGTACCTATGGTATTCACTTCCATCACTCTCGCTATCGGGCAGATATCAGACACCAGAACATTGGGACGCATTTCCGCGAAAACCATCGGCTGGTTTCTTATCTGCTCTTTTTTTGCCTTGGTGCTGGCCTGCGGTGCAGGGAGCGCCGTTTACCACGCAGGTCTTTTTAACACTCAGGTGGAAGGCCTGACAGGGAATGCAGGTTCCACAGGAGCCAACCCTATGAATGTGATCCTCAACGTGGTTCCTGCCAACATCATCAGCGCCTTCGGAAGCAACACATCGGTTCTGGCAGTGGTGTTTGTGGCGGCGTGCCTGGGGCTTTCCATGAACGCCCTGGGGGAGGAGAAGACAAAAACCCTGAAGACCCTGATTCAGGAAGTCAATGATGTGGTGGTGGTATTCTTAAATTATGTGGTCACCAGATTCGCACCTTTTGCAGTCTTTGTCCTTCTGGCCAGAACATTTGCCACTTATGGGATCAATTATCTGAAACCTGCACTGGCTTACGTGGTGGTGGCGGTGGCCATGCTGATGGTGTTTCTCCTGGTCGGCTATCCGCTGGTGGTGGCTGTAGGGGCAAAACTGAACCCGGTTATCTTTCTGAAAAAGATAAGCAATGTGGCGGTTTTCGGCTTTTCCACATCGTCAAGCGCGGCGGCGTTGCCTCTGAATTTTCAGACATGCACTGAGGGTTTCGGAGTGGATGAGACCATTGCCTCTTTTGTGCTGCCTCTGGGAATGACCATCAATATGAATGGAACCGCCATCATGCAGGTGATCGCCACCGTGTTCATCGCAGGATGCGCGGGGTATGATATCAGCCTGACACAGCTGGTGGTGGTGGCTGTCCTGGCCCTCATCGCATCTGCGGGAACTCCCGCGGCTCCGGGAGCAGGGGCGATCGTGCTGTTTACCATTTTGTCCGGCGTGGGCTTTATCAACGAGGGAGCTCTGCTGGCTTACTCCCTGATTCTGGCTATCAACAGGCCCATCGAGATGCTTGTGACCGCCCTGAACGTGGTGGGCGACGCGGTGACCAGCATCTGTGTGGCCAGAAGTGAGGGACTGCTGGACGAAGAAAAATATAACCATATGGCATAAAAGTTGTAAGAATATACAGGATCTGCCTTATGGAAAATGCCGGGTCAAAGGAAAACACAGGCCAAAAAATGTTTAATTATACATAAAAATAAAAAATATACACAAAAAACCTTTACAAAAGAATATTTATGCAATATAATCCTTGCTATTACATAGAGAATACATGTGCGGCCAGGGCCGTGAAAAGGAGGATATTATGAAAAAAAATCTTGTAATAGCAGTTGCGGCAGCATTGACCATTATGACACTGGCAGGGTGCCAGGGAGGTTCATCCTCAGCAGCAGGAACGACAGATACCACTTCTGGAACTGCCGAGGCTTCGCAGGCGGCAGAGGGGTCACAGGCTTCTCAGACAGAGGCAGGCACTTCAAAGGCAGAGGGAGATTTTGCTCCCGACGGGGCCGTGGCCAAGATCAAGGCGGCAGGGAAGCTGGTGATGGGAACTGCCCCGGATTTCGCACCGTGGGAGTTTAAGGATGTAAGCTCCGGAACTACAGAGTATGTGGGATCCGACATTGAACTTGGCAAATATATCGCCCAGCAGCTGGGTGTGGAACTGGAGATTAAGCCCATGGAGTTTTCGGCTATCCAGCAGGCTCTGGCATCCGGAACCATCGATATAGGAATTTCAGGATTTGCCTACACGGAGCAGCGTGCGGAGGCTCTTGGGCTCTCTGAACGCTACAATGTAAACTCTGCGGCGGGACAGGGACTTCTGGTACTGAAGGATCAGGCATCTGACTATGACAGCGCGGAGAGCTTTGCAGGCAAGAAGATCGCAGCTCAGAACGCCTCTCTGCAGCAGACTTTGGTTCAGGAACAGCTTCCCAAAGATGTCCAGATGCAGATCGTGACCCAGGTTACTGACGGAGTCATGATGCTGACTACAGGAAAAGTGGACGCAGTGGCAGTGTCCGGTGACAACGGTGAGTCATTGGTAAAGACTTATCCGGATCTGGCCATGGCAGCGTTTAAGTTTGCCTATGACAGCGACGGCAACGTGGTGGCGGTGAAGAAGGGCAACGACGAGCTGTTGAACGCCGTCAACCAGATCATCGCGGAGGTTAATGAGACGGGCCTCTATGAGGAGTGGAAGACCGATGCCAAGGCATTGGCGGATTCTCTGGGAATTGAGACACATTAGAAGGGAGTTTTAGCTGAATGGAATTTTTCAGTGTAATGTTTAAACTCTGGAATCAGTACTGGAAACTGTTTCTGGAAGGACTGGGAATGACTCTTTTCATGGGACTTCTCACAGTTCTGTTGAGCACGTTGTTCGGGGCCGTCATGGCGCTGATGCGCAGGAGCAGGTGGGGGATCGGAAAGTTCCGTCCTCTGGGCGCCATCGCTGCGGTCTATGTGGAGGTGATAAGAGGAACTCCCATTTTGCTTCAGCTGTATTTCTTTTACTTTATGCTCCCTCAATGGGTGCCGTTCCTGGAGCTTACGGAGTTTCAGTGTGTGCTCATCGCTTGCTGTGTCAACTCTACAGCCTATGTCTGTGAGATCATCCGCTCCGGAATTCAGGCGGTGGATATGGGCCAGACCGAGGCAGCCCGCTCTCTGGGTCTGAATAGCAGGCAGACCATGATTCATATTGTGCTTCCACAGGCGGTGAAGAACATTCTTCCTGCTTTGTGCAACGAGTTTGTGGCCATCGTCAAGGAGACATCTCTGGCATCCACCTTCTTTGTGGGGGAGCTGATGACCCAGTTTAAGACGATCCAGGGTATCACCTACCGGGTGTTGGAACCCTTGACCATCGTGGGTATCATCTATTTTCTCGTGACCTTTGTCATGTCAAAGCTGATCGCGGTGCTTGAAAGGAGGATGAATGCAAGTGAACGGTGAGAACGAACTGATCCAGGTAGTGGACTTACATAAATCCTTCGGGAATCTTCAGGTACTCAGGGGAGTGACGGAACACATCTCAAAGGGAGAGGTGGTGTCCGTCATAGGGCCTTCCGGAGGAGGAAAAAGTACATTTCTCCGTTGCCTCAACCTGCTGGAGACCCCCACAAGCGGCCACATCTACTTTGAGGGGACGGATATCACGGACAAGAAGGTGGACATCAATGTACATCGCCAGAAGATGGGGATGGTGTTTCAGCATTTCAACGTATTCAATAATCTGACCGTGGGAAAGAACATCACCCTGGCTCCGGTACTTTTGGGAAAAAAGACCCAGGCGGAGGCGGACGAGATCGCAGGGGAGCTTCTGGAGAGAGTGGGGCTTTCCGACAAGATCAGCCAGTATCCCAAGAAACTGTCTGGCGGGCAGAAGCAGCGTCTCGCGATTGTCCGAGCTCTGGCTATGGAGCCGGATGTGATGCTGTTTGACGAACCCACCTCCGCTCTTGACCCTGAGATGGTGGGGGAGGTGCTTCTGGTTATCAAAGACCTGGTGAAGACCGGGCTGACCACGGTTATTGTAACCCATGAGATGGGGTTCGCGAAAGAGGTGTCCAACAGGGTGCTGTTTATGGACGGAGGAATCATCGCCGAGAAGGGGACTCCGGATGAGGTGTTCAATCACCCTCAGAATCCCAGGACGAAAGAGTTTTTGAGCAAGGTGCTTTATTAGCTGCTAAGAGATGAGATGGAGGAAATAGAATGACTGAGAGCAAGAAGAAAATTCTGTCATATATAGACCAGAAGGCGGATGTGATCATCGACACGTCAGACAGGATCTGGGAGTTCGCGGAGCTTTCTCTGAGGGAGTATAAGTCGGGGGAGCTGTATGCCAATGTACTTGAGGAAGAAGGCTTTCAGGTGGAGCATCCTTTTGCAGGAATCGAGACGGCTTTTCGGGCCTCTTACGGGTCAGGGAAACCAGTGATCGGAATTTTGGCAGAGTATGATGCTCTCACGGGACTTTCCCAGGAGGCGGGAAGCAGTGTGAGGAAGGAACTGGAGGCGGACGGTAACGGCCACGGGTGCGGCCACAATCTGCTGGGAGCGGGAGCCATGGCTGCAGCTTTTGCGGTAAAAAAATACCTAGAGGAAAAGGGGGAGAGGAGCGGCAGAGTGATCCTCTACGGCTGCCCGGGAGAGGAAGGAGCCGCCACCAAAGCATTTATGGCCAGAGACGGTGTATTTGCGGAGTGCGACGCGGCTCTCACCTGGCATCCAGGCAACGTGAACCAGGTGACTTCCGGAACCTGCAACACTTGTATTCAGACAGAATATAAGTTTACCGGGGTGGCCTCCCATGCGGCGGGAGCGCCGGAGTTTGGCCGTTCTGCCCTGGACGCCGTAGAATTGATGAATATCGGTGTTCAGTTTTTAAGAGAACACATGCCGGATACGGCCAGGATTCACTACTCTATCACCGACGCTGGCGGGGATTCCCCCAATGTGGTGCAGCCAAGAGCCCAGGTGCTCTACATGGTGCGGTCTATATGGGCAAGGGATGCCATGGCCCTTCAGGAGAGAGTAGACCGGATCGCCCAGGCGGCCGCCATGATGACCGACACCACTATGGAGAAGCGGTTTATTGACGGGTGCTCCAACACAGTGCCCAACAAGGTTCTGGAGGCCCTTCTGTGGGAGAACTTCAATGAGGTGGATATGCCTGTGTACACGAAGGAAGAGATGGCATTTGCCAAGGCCCTCTATGACTCTGTGGAAGTGAAAAATAAAGAACTGCCGGGGGCAGCCACCGGCGAGGATGAGGATATTTATCAGTTTGTAGACGAAAAATCCTGCCACGGGACGAAACCCATGAATGATTTTTTGATTCCCTATTTGTATTCGGAGAAGCCTCGGATGGGCTCTACAGATGTAGGAGACGTGAGCTGGTGTGTGCCCACGGCCCAGATCAACACGGCCACCTATCCGGCTCAGGCGCCGGGACATTCATGGCAGAACGTATCCTGCGGGAAGACTTCCATCGCCCACAAGGGCATGCTTCTGGCAGGTAAAGTTCTGGCTGCTGCGGCCGTGGACTTGATTGAGAAGCAGGAGGTTCTGGCGGCTGCCAAAGAGGAGTTTGAGAAGAAGATGAAGCGGTATCAGGGGTATTTCTGCCCTGTTCCGGAAGGCGCTGTTCCGGTGGTGCCCGGAGAGAAGATGTAAAACCAAAAGCCTTTTCTTTATAATTCGGTGAGACTTTGGATCAGATATGGGTATTCTTTATACATTGGCAGAGTCCCATTGTACGGCTGCCGAAATCGGTCTCTTGAGATTTAAGGGGGCGGGGGTGACACATATGCGTCACCTCCGCCCCTGTTTAGGATTATCTTCCCCACAACCTGCTTCTGAACTATTCATTAGAAGCGGCATTAGCTCCTGCGATCTTGCCAAAACACAGCGCGTCCGGAACAGCGTTTCCGCCGACACGGTTTGTACCGTGGATTCCGCCTGTCACTTCACCGGCCGCATAGAAACCGGGAATCACCTCGCCGTCGGTACTGATGACTTCTCCGTTGTTGTTGATCTCAAGGCCTCCCATGGTATGATGAACTGCCGGTGAGAAAGACGGAGCATAGAAAGGACCGGTTTCGATGGTGTTCTCCCATGTGGTACGGCCGAACTCGTCAGGCTTTCCGGCTTTCACTGCCTCGTTGAATTCGGCAACCGTCTGTTCCAGGGCCTCTGCCGGTACTCCCATATTCTCTGCCAGCTCGGCGATCGTATCACCGCTGTATAACAGACCGTTCTGTACCATGTAATCCAGAGTCTCCGGAGTTCTCCCACGCAGTTCGGCTTCCTTCTGATCGCATACGATGTAGAACAGCTTATCGGTCTGAGAGAGAACCGCAGCCGCCAGAACATCACGGCGCTGGTCTTCAGCCACAAAACGCTTACCTTCTTTGTTGCAGTACAGAGAACTGTTGACGTAGCCGGAGATACCGCCTCCGGAAACTGAGTTCAGGGGCATCAGCTGAATCCAGCCCATGCCGACTAAGTTTGCCCCCACGGCTTCGCCCATGACGATTCCGTCGCCGGTAGCGCCGGGAGTGTTGTTGGTGGTCAGAGACTCGCCGATGTCCTCCCACTGCTGGTTATATTTCACACGCATCTCCACATTGGCGCTGAAGCCGCCTGTGGCCATGATAACGCCTTTTTTAGCCTTAACAGTTACTTTATCTCCGGCCGCATTAGTAATCACGGCGCCGCACACCCGTCCGTCTTCCGTGATCAGCTCCTCCGCCTTTGAATCAAGATAGATATCCACACCGTTCGCTTTCGCGTTCTGCTCCAGAGCAGCTATGATATCTGAACCGCTGTTGTTAGGCGTTTGGTGGGAACGGTTCCACAGGGCACCTACCACGGTGCTGACCTGGTCGGTCCACTCAACTCCGTTGTCTGTCAGCCAGTTCAATGTATCAAGGGTATTGCTGGTAAGAGTGCGGACCAGCTCTACGTTGCCCTCATAGTCGCCGGCGTCAATACTCTGCAGAGCATGCCACTCCGGCGTATCGAACAGCGTGGTGCTGCCGGAAGCCTTATACTCATCCCACTGCTTCTGTACTTCGGCTTTCAGCTGGGCATGTTCATCACTGACATCTTCGTGGGCCAAGACCTTTTCCACAGCGGAAGACAAAGATTCCGTCATGGGGATGTCCTTCTGCCGTTCAGGGTCCGCAGTGTTGAAGGCGCCGCCGCAGCGGAAGGTGTTGCCGCCCAAAGCAGACAATTTCTCCACCAGAATAACACTGGCCCCGTTCTGAGATGCAGACAGCGCTGCTGACAGGCCGGCTCCGCCGCCGCCAATTACAAGGACATCCACTTCAGAGTCTTCGAGAGCGCCGGCTCCTGCCTCCTCCTGTCCTTCAACCGGAACAGCACGCAGGGCTTCAGCGTCGCCTCCTGCTTGGGCGACACAGTCGGCTACCGCATCTAAAATTGCCTGGGAGGTGTATGTGGCACCGGATATAGTGTCTACACCTAGGCTCTGGAACTGGATGATCGCCGCGGGAATCTTCTCAAAGGCCCCATCGCTGATGCCGACTGTCTCCCCGTGTTCTCCGATGGTGATCTCGGTGATCGCCTCCTGGCTGAACGTCACGGACAGTTCTACCGGGCCGTTGTTTCCTTGGGCGCTTGCCGTGTAGGTCCCAGGGATATAGGTTCCCTCCTGGGCTGTGGTGGCCGCTTCTGTTGCTGCTTCCGTCGTTGTCGGGGCTGCGGTTGTTTCGGCCGCCGTTGTCTCCTGCGCTGATGTCGCGGTAGTTTCCTGCCCGCCGCACGCTGTGAGGAGAAGCGTCATGCCTAACAGAATTGCAACCATTTTTCTCATAACTTGTACACTCCTTTCTTATTATATTTATGTACTCATGGTAGTATACTTGTTAAATATATCAAATTTTTAAAGGTCCGTCAACCGCAGGAAGAATCTTCTGACTGCTCTGAGGACGCCGCGTCTTAGTAAGACGGATGCCATATCAGACCTTCTCCAGTATTCTTGGCGGACAAACGTTGCAGGCTGACCTGAAATGTGATATGATGTCGTCGGGGTCAACAAGGCACTGATAAGCTGTGGGAGTATAAATCCCTGGTTTACCCCAATAACATGATGATATAAATACAGACATGCGCTGGTGTAAGATTGCGGCGGCAGCGCAACTGGTTCGAGAACCTCCCAGTATAAAAAACTAGGCAGAATAAAAAGAACACGCTGTTTTTGGCAGGGTGCTGCTTTTGCTGTTCTTGAGGTCCACAAAATCAGGCGGAAGCGGCATCTTTTTATACCTGTAGGGTCATTTGCGATGTATGCCTGCTGGGAGACAGCGGCAAAAGGGTGTCCGGAAGGTGAAAGACGGCGGCTTTCTCTGGATTTCACACAGAGGAAGGAGAGAGCGATTATGAAGAGACGAGTGATTATTGACTGCGACCCGGGAATTGACGACAGCCTGGCCCTTATGCTGGCCTTGTCCATGGAGGAGCTGGAGGTGGCGGGTGTCACGGTCGTGTGCGGCAACAGCCCGGTGGACATGGGGGCGGCCAATGCCAAGAAAGTGCTGAAGTATATGGGGCGGCTGGATATCCCAGTGTTTAAGGGGGCGGAGAGGCCCTTAAAGAGAGGGTATGCGGGTGCTTTGGATACTCATGGGAGTGACGGACTTGGGGAGAGTTTTTTGCCGGAGGTACCTGGATTTGAACAGGACATGACAGCGGTGGATTTCCTGGCTGAAACCGTGAGAGAAAGCTCCTGCTCCGTCATTGCCCTGGGTCCCATGACGAACCTGGCGCAGCTGTACCAGAAGGATCCCGATGGGTTCAGAAAGATAGAAGAGATCGTGTCTATGGGCGGCAATTTCAGGAGTCATGGAAACTGTTCTCCAGTGGCAGAATACAATTACTGGGAGGATCCTGACGGGGCAGACATTGTCTATAGAGCGGCGGCGGAGTTTGGAAAAAAGATTTCCATGGTGGGGCTGGATGTGACCAGAAAAATCGTTCTGACTCCGAGCCTGCTGGAGTACATGAAACGGCTTGCCCCGGATATGGGGTATTTTGTTGAGAAGATTACAAAATTTTACTTTGATTTTCACTGGCATCAGGAACACCTTATCGGATGTGTTATCAACGATCCGCTGGCGGTTGCTTATTTTGTGGAACGAAGCCTCTGCCAAGGCCTGGAGACCTATGTGGAGGTGGAGACAGAGGGAATTTCCATAGGTCAGACGGTGGTGGACTCTATGAACTTTTACAAAAAGACCCCCAACGCTCTGGTGCTCACAAAGACAGATCCGGTGAGATTTTTTACCTTGTTTTTTGGAAGGCTTCTGGGTATAGACGAGAGCGCCCTGGACTTGATTCCCGCGCTGGTAAGAGAGGTGCAGGGATGAAAAAGAATAGAATTACTTCCTTTCAGCTGTGCCTGGTGGCCATGGCTGTGGGAATCAACGTGGCGGGAAGTCAGCTGGCCCTTGTGCTCAGGCTGCCCATCTATTTAGACAGCATCGGAACTATATTTGCAGGTGCTGTCCTAGGTCCCTGGCTTGGCCTGCTGCCAAACCTGCTCAGCGGCATCATCATGGGCATGACCACAGATATCTATTCTCTCTACTTTGCTCCGGCAGGTATGGTCACAGGGTTTATGGCAGGGCTTGTGTGGAAGAGACGGCTTGCAGGCAGAATGAAAGTCAGTATGAGAGGAAGGCTGTGGCTGTCCGCGCTGATGGTGTCCATACCGGGAACCATGTTTAGCGCTTTGATCTGCGCTGCAGTGTTTGGCGGTGTCACCTCGTCAGGCTCCATGGTACTGGTCCAGCTTTTGGCGAGAACGCCTCTGGGAATGACTGTCAGTATTTTCCTGGTGCAGGTTGTCACTGACTATCTGGACAGGGCCATCAGCATGTTTCTGGTGGCGCAGCTTCTTGCAGCGGTGCCTGTGAGCCTTAAGGAAAAATGGAGAGGAGGCGCAGGATATGGGAGTGCCAGATGAGCGGTACAGCCGCATAACCGGGAAGAATCACAGGGAGATATGTCTTCTTAGAGGATTTCCCTGCAGATGGGGGAAGTGTACATTCTGCGATTATACAGAGGACAACGGCACAGATCAGCAGGCCATGGAACAGCTGAACCGCCAGGTTCTCTCCAGGGTTACGGGAGAATTCGGCGTTCTGGAGGTGATCAATTCCGGAAGCTGCTTTGAACTGCCTGAGGGGACGCTGGGGGATATCGCTGACGTGATAAAAAAGAAGCACATAGAAAAGCTCTTTTTTGAAGCCCATTGGATGTACCGGAGACATCTGGAAAATATGCGCAGACGGATGCCGGTTCCCATTGTGTTTAAGATCGGGGTAGAGACCTTTGACAGAGATTTCAGACAGGGAGTACTGAATAAGCACGCGGATTTCCAGGGACCTGAGGAGGTGGCGGAGTATTTTGATTCGCCCTGCCTGATGGTGGGGATCAAAGGGCAGACCAAGGAGATGATTGCCCGTGATATAGAGTATCTAAAAAAATACTTTCAATTGGGGACAGTGAATGTGTATAATAATAATACCACTGCCATCAGGAGGGATGAGGAACTGGTCAGGTGGTTTATGGAGGAGTATTCATGGCTGGGGGAGGATCCGACGGTGGAAGTTCTATATGAGATTACCGATTTTGGGGTGGGATGATTTTGATAAGGGAAGGATTGATTATAGATGGATATCGTGAGAGTCAGAAATGTTGTGATCGGGAAGGGGCGGCCGAAGATCTGTGTGCCGATCTTGTCAGTGACGCAGGAAGAGATTTTGGAGGATGCCAGGGAGATGCTTGAGCTTTCTATGGATTTTGCGGAGTGGAGAGCTGATTGGTATGAAGATGTAGGGGATGTGGCCAAGGTGCTGGAGACTGCGGCAAAGGTGAGGGAATGTCTGGGAGATATCCCGCTGCTGTTTACGTTCCGCACTGCCAAGGAGGGAGGGGAGAAATCCTTGGACACAGAGGATTATGTGGCCCTCAACAGGGCTGTGGCAGAAAGCGGTTTTGTGGATATGCTGGATGTGGAGCTGTTTACAGGAGATGAGGAGGTGTCATCCCTCATCGATTTTGCCCATCGGTATCAGGTAAAGGTGATTGTGTCCAGCCATGATTTCAGGAAAACTCCGTCCAGAGAGACAATTTTGGGAAGATTGAGGAAGATGCAGGATCTGGGGGCGGACATTCCCAAGATTGCAGTGATGCCTCAGATTAAAAATGATGTACTGGCGCTTCTGTCTGCCACGGTCGAGATGAGTGAACAGTATGCAAAAGTGCCTATCATCACCATGTCCATGTCGGGAACAGGGGTGGTCAGCCGCCTGGCAGGGGAGACCTTCGGATCGGCGGTGACTTACGGAACGGCAGGAAAGCAGTCGGCTCCCGGACAGGTGGCTGTGGAGGATTTATCCAGGATATTGAACATGATCCATGAGTGCCAGGAGAATGAGTAAGGACAGAAGCGGAGTATGGCGGAGATACATAATAAATAAGATTTGACAGAGGGAAGGAGGAGAGACTTTGAAGTTTCACGAGAAAGCACACGCCTTTATTGCTGCTAAATATTATGTGTATCTGACGGAGACCTACGGGGAACGAGGGAGGCAGGCGTTTATCCGCGGAACGCGGTATGCCCAGAGAGCCATCAGGGACGGGCAGGAGCGGGAAAAGAATCCGGCGGGGATAAAAAGTTTTGAGTACCACTGTGCACATTTGTACTGGGCTTATCATCAGGTGACAGCCGCCATTTTCCAAAGTCAGGGAGAGGCTGTGTGCCAGAAGGTTCTCGAGGATTTTGACCAAAATTGCGGGAGAGACACGGCTGACACGCTCTGGGGATACAGGGAGACGGATTTTAATGTCTGTGACTAACCGGCTCCATGCAAGAAAAAGGGCGCTGTGTCTTCTGTGCTTCCTGTTTGTATTCCTCATATTTGTATCCCTGGCGGCGGGAGCCGTGAAGGTCTCTCTCTCCGATATGGCAGCCGTAGTTATGGGCAGGGGGGAGGCCGGCCATGAAAATATCCTTCTCCATATCCGTATTCCCAGAACTGCCGCCTGTGCCCTGGCAGGAAGTGGTCTGGCAGTGGCGGGGGTGGTGATCCAGAACGTGCTCCAGAATCCCCTGGCAGGCCCGAATATCATCGGGGTCAATGCAGGGGCTGGTTTTGGCGTGGTGCTGTGCAGCTTTTTCTTTCCTCTGGCCTACAGGGCGATTCCCCTGGCGGCATTCGGAGGAGCCTTGTGTGCGGTGCTTTTTATCTACGCCCTTGCCAGAAAAACCGGGGCTTCCAGGATGACTCTGGTTTTGGCAGGAGTGTCGGTGAACAGCCTGTTAAACGCAGCATCGGACATGGTTCATACCTTTGGAAATGATACTCTGACCAGCACCTACAGTTTTCGGCTGGGAGGTTTTTCATCAGTCAGCGTCCAGGTGCTGGTGCCGGCGGGGATTCTTATCGTGGCAGGAATCTTACTGGTATGTCTTTTGGGCAATGAGCTGGAGATTTTGTCTCTGGGGGAGCAGGCGGCCTCTTCTGTGGGACTTAACACAAGGCTTTTTCGCTTCCTCTTTCTGGTACTGGCAGCGGTGCTGGCGGGGGCAAGCGTCAGCTTTGCCGGTTTGCTGGGGTTTGCCGGGCTCATCGCTCCCCACATGGCCAGACGGCTGGTGGGGGAGGAGTGCCGGTATCTGCTGCCCTTCTCGGCACTGTTCGGGGCATGTTTTGTCATGGCGTGTGACTTGGGAGCCAGGACATTGTGGGCTCCTTACGAGATCCCCACAGGGATTCTCCTCTCTTTTGTGGGAGCACCGTTCTTCCTGTACCTGCTGTTCCGTCAGAAAAGGAGGCGGAGCCATGATTAGATGCAAAAATCTCTGTGCAGGGTATGGAAGACGGCAGATATTGAAAGAAATTACCTGGCAGGCGGAGCCTGGAAAGCTGACGGTCATCGTGGGGCCCAACGGATCTGGAAAAAGTACCTTGTTAAAATCATTTATGGGCCAGACGGATGTCTGTCATGGAGAGGTATATCTGGACGGAAGGCCATTGTCCTCGTGGAGCTCCAGAGAGACGGCCAGACGTGTGTCTTACGTCCCCCAGAGCAGAAACGAGGTGAACCTGTCGGTGTCCAGGATGGTGCTCCACGGCCGTTTTCCATATGTTGCCTACCCAAGGCACTATACAGCCGAGGACTATGATAAGGTGGCATGGGCGCTGGAGAGAACAGGGATTGAGGAGCTGAGGGACTGTCTTATCTCAGAACTGTCCGGAGGGGAGAGACAGAAGGCATATCTGGCTATGGCTCTGGCACAGGACACGCCGGTGATGATCCTGGATGAACCTACTACCTACCTGGATATATCCTGTCAGCTGGAACTTATGGAACTTTTAAAAGACCTGGCGGGGGAGGGTAAGACTGTGCTGGCCGTGCTCCACGACCTAGCGCAGGGGTTACAATACGGGGACAGGATGCTGGTGATGGAGAAAGGGGAGAAGGTTGCTTACGGGACGCCGGAGGAAATATTCGAAAGCGGACAGCTGGACAGGGTTTTCGGGCTTGCGGTTCACGCGGGAACCCATGGACAGGGAAAGAAACACTATTGGTTTGAACGAAAATAAATAATGATCCAGGAGGACTTACAATGAACATACATTTTGAAGAGTGTTGGGAGAAGACTAAATATGAATCGAACCATACCATCTGTCTGGGCGGCGAGACCATCCCCTACCATACAGTATGCGAGGACAACTTTTTTTATAATGAAGAGGGAAAAGCGGTGGCCACCATCTACTCCTACGCGTATTTCCGCAGCGATGTGGAAGATTCTTCCAAAAGGCCTGTGATGTTTGCCTACAACGGGGGACCCGGCTCGGCCAGTTTATGGCTTCACTTAGGGCTGGTGGGACCGAGAAGAGTAAAGCTGGCTGACGAGATCAACCTGTCTGCAGTGCCGCCTTTTGAGCTGGAGGACAATCCCAACTGTCTTCTTGATATCTGTGATATCGTGGTAGTGGATATGGTGGGGACAGGCCTGGGGCGGCTGTTTGACGAGGGAGCGAAGGAGAAATTTTACGGATCCGACGCAGATATCCGTCAGCTGGCTATGTTTGTGGACGGATGGCTGACCCGCTATGACCGCCACAACAGCCCGGTGTTTCTGGCGGGGGAGAGCTACGGAACCGGCCGGTCTGCCCTTCTGGCGGCAGAACTTTTAGGCGCAGGCCCGGAGGACCAGGACACGCTGGGGATATCCGTCAGCGGCATTCTGCTTCTGGGGACTTATTTCTATGAGCCGACACCGTTCTCCCAGACAGCCTTGAATCTTCCCTCCATGGCCGCCACCAACTGCTATCACCACCCAGGTGGAAAGCCGGAGCTTGCAGAGTTTGTGAAGCAGGCATATGAATTTACGGGGGAGGAGTATCTGCCCGCCTTCTATCAGGGCGATGTGCTGCCTGAGGAGAGAAAAGCTCATATCATAGAAAGGCTGGCCTATTTTACAGGGCTCGAGAAAGATTATCTGGAGCAGAACTGGCTGGATATCCCTGCCAGAGACTATATGAAGCTGCTTTTAAAAGACACTCATCAGGTGGTGGGATTCTATGACAGCCGATACACCTGGCCGGATCTCCCAGGGATCCCCGATGCCAATGTCATTGCCGACGACCCTGCCATGGGACAGTACACCCCTGCCTATCAGGCAGGCTTTGCGCTCCTGAGAAAGGAACTGGGCATCACTGTCGAGCGCCGCAGCAAGGGTCTGGCACATGGAGTCAACACCCAGTGGGACAGAAAGTTCAAGAGAAATCCAGGTCAGGCTCTGGCGGGAGCCATGAGAAGGAACAAGCGGCTGAATGTATTTTTTGCGTCAGGCCTGTTCGACTTGTGTACCACTGCAGGCAACGCCCGCTATTTGGCGCGGCACAACAAGCTGGATCCTTCCAGGATCACCATAGGGGAGTATCCCTCCGGCCATATGGCCTACTTAGGAGAGGAGAGCGCCAAGATGCTGGGAGACGACTTGAGGAAATTCGTATCGGCGGCTCAAGTCCGCGAACCGTAATCTGTATGAGTCCGCTTGTCATAAACGCCGAAAAAGACTCTTTCCAAGGACTGTGATTTGTGATATACTTGTAGGAAACGACATAAGGGAAACATTTGACATTTCCCGACAAAAGCGGCAAAAAGGAGACCGTAGACCATGAAGTGGAATCGTGTATTGTTAAAATTAAGCGGCGAAGCGCTTGCGGGTCCGAAAAAAACAGGATTTGACGAGGAGACTGTAAAGGAGGTGGCCCGGCAGGTTAAGATATCCGTTGACGGGGGAGTGGAAGTGGGGATCGTCATCGGGGGAGGCAACTTCTGGCGGGGACGTACCAGTACGGCTATCGATCGGACCAAGGCAGACCAGATCGGCATGCTGGCCACAGTGATGAACTGTATCTATGTGTCTGAGATCTTCCGCAGCGCGGGGATGAAGACGGAGATTCTGACCCCCTTTGCCTGCGGCTCCATGACAAAGCTGTTTTCCAAAGATCTGGCCAACGAGTATTTCGGGCAGGGGAAGGTGGTGTTTTTCGCAGGCGGGACAGGACATCCCTATTTTTCCACGGACACAGGCATCACTCTGAGGGCTGTGGAGATGGAGGCGGATGTGATTCTCCTGGCCAAGTCCATCGACGGGGTTTACGACAGTGATCCTGCGGTGAACCCGAAGGCCCGAAAGTATGAGACCATCAGTATCGAAGAGGTGATTGAGAAGAAGCTGGCTGTGGTGGATCTGACGGCGTCCATCATGTGTATGGAGCACAATATACCCATGGCGGTGTTTGATTTGAATGCGCCTGACAGCATTGCCCAGGCCATGTTGGGAAAGATAAACGGTACGATAGTGACCGTATAAGGAGAAGGAGAAGAATATGCAGGAGTTATTGAAGACTTATGAAGACAAGATGAACAAGACTCTGGATGTGCTCCAGGGCGAATACGGAACCATCCGGGCGGGGAGGGCCAATCCCCATGTCCTGGACAGGATCAAAGTGGATTACTATGGCACGCCTACTCCGCTTCAGCAGGTAGGCAACATCTCTGTGCCAGAGGCCCGTATGATCGTGATCCAGCCGTGGGAGAAGAATCTTCTCAAAGTTATTGAGAAGGCGATTCTCACTTCCGACCTGGGCATCAATCCCACCAACGACGGGACGGTGATTCGTCTGGTGTTCCCGGAACTGACTGAGGAGAGAAGAAAGCAGCTGGCTAAAGATGTGAAGAAGAAAGGTGAGGCGGCAAAGGTTGCCATGCGCAACATCCGCCGTGATGCCAACGACACTTTCAAGAAGATGGAGAAGACCGGTGAGATGTCCGAGGATGATCTGGAGCTGGCCAACAACAAGATTCAGAAGATGACCGACAAGATGACTGAGAAGGTGGACAAGGCTGTGGAGGCCAAGACAAAAGAGATTCTTACAGTATAACCGGAATCCGCCGCTGTGCAAAGCACGCCTTTGGCGCGGCGGATTTTTGGTATACATGGCAAATACAACAGGGGGCGGGGCGATACAGATACCTGCCCCTTATGTGTGTTAGGAGGTGCCAGATGAATTTAGACAATATGGTAATACCGGAGCATGTGGCGGTGATCCTGGACGGCAACGGACGCTGGGCGAAAAAGAGAGGTATTCCCAGGGCCATGGGCCACAAGGCGGGGTGTGAGACCCTGGAGAAGATGGTTAGGGTGGCTTCGGATGTAGGGTTGAAATATTTTACTGTCTACGGTTTTTCCACAGAGAACTGGAAACGCTCCCAAGAGGAGGTGGGTGCTCTCATGCAGCTGTTCCGCTATTACATGGTCCGGCTCTTAAAGATCGCATCTGCCAACAATGTACGTGTGAAGATGATAGGAGAGAAAAGCCGGTTTGCCCCGGATATTATCAAAGGGATCGACGATTTGGTGGAGGGGACCAGAGACAATACAGGGATGACCTTCGTCATTGCCATAAACTACGGCGGCAGAGATGAGATTGTCCGGGCCGCCAGAAAGCTGATCCGGGACTATCAAAGTTCGGGAAAAGATCCCGCGTCCATGGATGAGGCAGAATTTGCCTCCTGTCTGGATACGGCAGATATTCCGGATCCAGATCTGATGATCCGCACCAGCGGGGAACTGAGACTGTCCAACTATCTTCTGTGGCAGCTGGCATATTCGGAGTTTTATATAACTGAATGTTTGTGGCCTGATTTTGATCAGGAAGAATTAGAAAAAGCCATCATTGCGTATAATAGCAGAGAGCGCAGGTTTGGCGGCAGAATAAAGGCGTAAGGGGGGTATCTTATGTTTACGACCCGGTTGATCAGTGGAATTATTCTGGTAATCCTGGCGGTTTTGATAGTGGGGGCGGGAGGAAGCATCCTGTTTACAGTCAACGGGGCAATCTCCATGATCGGTCTGTTTGAACTGTATCGGGTACTTAAGATTGAGAGACAGCCCCTTGCGGTTATCGGCTATCTGGCCTGTGCGTTCTATTACGGGCTGATCTGGTTTGACGGCCATCGCTATGTGACTCTTCTGGCTATAGGGACACTGATGTGCCTGATGAGCTTTTATGTGTTTACATTTCCAAAGTACAAAACCGAGGAGATCACTGCGGCGTTTTTTGGAGTGTTTTATGTGGGGATCATGCTGTCCTATCTCTATCAGGTAAGACAGATGCCGGCAGGGAAATATCTGGTATGGCTGGTCTTTTTTAGCTCCTGGGGCTGCGATACCTGTGCTTACTGTGCAGGAAAATTGTTTGGGAAGCACAAGATGACACCGGTGCTCAGCCCCAAGAAGACCATTGAGGGGGCTATAGGCGGCGTCGCGGGATCGGCTGTTTTGGGATACGTATACGCGGCGGTTCTAGGCCACCATATGATAGAACTTGACAATCCCTGCCTGGCATGCGCCCTGGCCTGCGGCGTGGCGGCGGTGATCTCTCAGGTGGGAGATCTGGCGGCATCAGCCATCAAGAGGAACCACCAGGTGAAGGACTACGGGCATCTCATTCCGGGACACGGCGGGATACTGGACCGGTTTGACAGCATGATCTTCACGGCTCCTGCTATTTATCTGGTGATCACCCTGGTGCGATGATACCCTTTTATAATAAGGAGCATTTCTATAATGGCTGGCAGAATACGGGGTATGCCGGAGAAGATCAGGAGGTACGTTTATGAGAGAACAATCTGTCGCTTATGAGGCGGAGACAGGCGGAGACTGCCATGTTCCCTGCGGCAAAGTTTCCATTTTGGGTTCAACAGGCTCTATAGGGACCCAGACTCTGGAGGTGATTAGAAACAACGGGGATATTCAGGTGACAGCTTTGGCCGCCGGGAGCAACATAGAGCTTCTGGAGAAACAGATACGGGAGTTTAAGCCTTCCCTGGCCTGTGTGTGGGATGTGGAGAAGGCACGACAGTTAAAGGTGGCGGTTGCGGATCTGCCAGTAAAGGTGGTTTCGGGCATGGAGGGACTTCTGGAGGCGGCCTGTGAGAAAAAAGCCGGCATTGTGGTGACGGCGGTGGTGGGCATGATCGGAATCAGGCCGACTATCGCGGCTATGGAGGCGGGAAAGGACATCGCTCTGGCCAACAAGGAGACCCTAGTGACGGCAGGGCACATCATCATGCCTCTGGCGGAGGAGAAAGGCGTCAGAATTCTCCCGGTGGACAGCGAGCACAGTGCCATCTTCCAGTGTCTGAACGGGGAGAATAGACATCAGATCCACAAGCTCCTTCTGACTGCTTCCGGAGGGCCGTTTCGGGGAAGGAAGCCAGAGGAATTAAAGGACGTCCAGGTGGAGGATGCCCTGAAGCATCCTAACTGGTCCATGGGAAAGAAGATCACCGTCGACTCGTCCACCATGGTGAACAAAGGGCTGGAGGTGATGGAGGCCCGGTGGCTGTTCGGTGTGGAGATGGATCAGATCCAGGTTGTGATCCAGCCTAAAAGTGTGATCCACTCAATGGTGGAATTTGAGGACGGTGCAGTTATGGCTCAGATGGGTACGCCGGATATGAAGCTGCCTATCCAGTACGCTTTATACTATCCTGAACGGAGATTTCTTCCTGGAGGGAGGCTGGATTTCTGGTCTCTGGGACAGATTTCTTTTGAAAAACCGGATTTTGATACCTTCCGCGGCCTCGCTCTTGCCTGTGAGGCGGGGAAAAGAGGCGGCTCTCTGCCGGTAGTGTTCAACGCAGCCAATGAGTACGCAGTGAACGAATTTTTGAACCGCAGAATCCCGTATCTGGGTATTGCCGAGATGATCGAGAAGGCTATGAGAAGCCATCGGGTGACGGAGAACCCCACGGTAGATCAGATTCTTGAGGCGGAGAGGGAGACCTATGAATTGCTTAAAAGCGGCAGATAACTTGTTGGTCAGCACATAAATGCCGCTGCAGAATTTTTATGAGAGAAAGGACTATGGCATGAGCATCCTTGTGGCAATTCTCGTGTTTGGGATGATCATTCTCATTCATGAGTTCGGACATTTTATTGTGGCTAAAAAGTGCGGTATCGGAGTTCTGGAGTTCTCCATAGGTATGGGGCCCAGGCTGGTGAGCTTTCAGAAAGGGGAGACCAGATATTCTTTCAAGATTTTTCCCTTTGGAGGTTCCTGTATGATGATGGGAGAAGATGAAAATGATCCGGATCCCAGGGCCTTCAACAACAAACCAGTGTGGGCCAGGATTGCGGTCATCGCCGCCGGCCCGGTGTTTAACTTTATACTGGCCTTTTTTCTTGCACTGGTGATCATCCGTGCAGTGGGACACGATTCTCCAAGACTGCTGGGAGTCATCGACGGCCTTCCCGCTAAAGAGCAGGGACTTCAGGCGGGAGACCTGATCACCCGCATGGGCAGGGAGCCGGTGGTTGTGTACAGGGACATTACCATGTACATGATGCTGCACCCTTCTGACCCTGTGGATGTGGAGTACAAGAGGACCATGGAGGACGGAACCGTCCAGACTCTGACGGCCCGGCTGGTTCCCAGATATGCCCAGGAGTATGGCACTTACATGCTGGGGATTCAGGGAAATGCTTACCGTGAAGAGGTGACAGGTATTGTTGACACTATAAAATATGGGGCGTATGAGGTGGTGTATTGGGTGAAGACAGCTGTGTACAGCATCATGATGATGTTTCAGGGACAGGTGGGAGCCGATGACATAGCCGGTCCGGTGCGCATGGTCAGCATCATTGACGAGACGGTGGAGGAGAACCGGCAGTACGGCGTGGAGATGGTGGTTCTGAACCTGGTCAATCTATGCGTACTATTAAGCGCCAACTTAGGGGTTATGAACCTTCTTCCCGTTCCTGCTCTGGACGGCGGACGCCTGGTATTTCTTGTGGTGGAGGCTGTAAGAGGAAAACCCATCGACAAGGAGAAAGAAGGAATGGTCCACATGGCAGGTATGGTGCTTCTCATGTGCCTGATGGTGTTTGTACTGTTTAACGATATCGCCACATTGTTTTTCAAAAAATAACAGCTGACTGGGCCGGCAGAGAGCAGGTGCGTATGCCTGCCACAAAAATCGAAAAGGCGGGGGAGTAAGATGAGCAGAAAAGAGACAAAGATTGTGAAGATAGGGGACAGGGTCATCGGTGGAGGCAACCCTGTTCTCATTCAATCCATGTGCAATACAAAGACGGAAGATGTCCGGGGAACGGTGTCCCAGATACTGGAGCTGGAGAAGGCAGGTTGTGAGATTATCCGGGTGGCCGTGCCAACCATGAAGGCGGCCGAAAGCCTGGCTGAGATTAAGAGACAGATTCACATCCCCCTTGTGGCCGATATCCATTTTGACTATCGTCTGGCCATCGCGGCTATGGAATACGGGGCGGACAAGATACGGATCAATCCGGGAAACATCGGTTCTCCTCTGCGGGTAAAGGCGGTGGCAGACAAGGCCAAAGAGCTTCACATTCCCATCCGGGTGGGAGTAAACAGCGGTTCGCTGGAGAAAAACCTTATAGAGAAGTACCGCGGTGTAACCGCGGAAGGGCTGGTGGAGAGCGCTCTTGACAAAGTGAAACTGATCGAGGAGATGGGCTGCGACAATCTGGTTATCAGCATCAAATCGTCGGATGTCCTTATGTGTGTCAAAGCCCACGAGCTGATCGCCTCCCGGACGGACTACCCCCTCCATGTGGGGATTACTGAGGCGGGGACTCTCACCGCCGGGAATATCAAGTCGGCTATCGGCCTTGGGATCATCTTAAATCAGGGCATCGGCGATACGATCCGTGTATCTCTCACAGGGGCTCCTGTAGAAGAGGTAAAGTCGGCAAAACTGATTCTGAAGACTCTGGGGCTTAGAAAAGGCGGTGTGTCTGTAGTGTCCTGCCCCACCTGCGGGCGGACTCAGATCGACCTCATTGGTCTGGCCGGTCAGGTGGAGAATATGGCCGCGGAGTTCGACGACCTGGATGTAAAGGTGGCAGTCATGGGCTGTGTGGTCAACGGTCCGGGAGAGGCCAGGGAGGCGGATTTAGGCATTGCAGGAGGCATTGGAGAGGGACTTCTTATAAGAAGAGGGGAAGTGGTGAGAAAACTTCCCGAGACTCAGCTTCTGCAGGCACTGAGAGAGGAACTGGTGAAGCTGCGGACAGAGCAGGAGTGACAGTGTGATGAAAAAATTTTTTGACGTATTTCCGGATTTGCATATGTCATCGGAGATGGAAGAGCTTTTAAAATTGGTGGATGTGGAGCGTGTCTCCGCCGCCAAGGACAGAGGCTCTATACGCATTTATATAAACAGCCCGAGACTGATTCATAAAAAGAAAATACTGGATCTGGAAAGGGGAATCCGCGATCAGCTGTTTCCGGGGAAGGAGCTGGCAATTAAGATCTTTGAGAAGTATACATTGTCCGGTCAGTACACCCCGGAGAAACTTCTTCATGCCTACAAGGACAGCCTGCTCCACGAGCTGAAAGGCTACAGCATCGTAGAGTACAATATTCTGAGAAAGGCAAAATGCAGTTTTCCCGAGAACAATGTGCTGAGAATGACGGTGGAAAGCAGCGGAATTTTCAGGGAAAAAACGGGGGAATTAAAACGGATCCTGGAGAAAGTGTTTCATGAGAGATGCGGTCTGCCGGTGAATGTGGAGTACGAGTACATAGAGATGTCGGACAGTCTGCTGCTTAAACAGAGAGAGGCCCGGGTTCAAAAGGAGATCGAGGAGCTGCTC
The DNA here is from genome assembly GCA_949879795.1 of uncultured Hungatella sp. GTDB lineage: Bacteria > Bacillota > Clostridia > Lachnospirales > Lachnospiraceae > UBA3402. The sequence continues at coordinate 9,461 of CATLBR010000019.1, read as the reverse complement.
AGGAAGAATCCTGCTGCTGCAGACATTTTGGAGGAAGCTGCGGGGCAGTCAAAGTCAGGACACAGGGAAGGCAAAGACGGTTCCATTAAGCCACAGGCGCAGAAAGCAGGGGCGGGAGGAATACCGGAAGCATCTGGGGACACCGGGAAAAAGCAAAAGCAGGGTGATACGTTTAAAAACGACGGGGGCAGTCCGGGATGGGGTTCTGGTCAAAAGGGAAGATTCGCCAGAGGCGGAAGCAGAAAATTCGGTTCCTACCAGAAAAAAAGTGATAATCCGGATGTTCTGTACGGGCGGGACTTTGAAGAGGATTTTATTCCTATCCGGGATATCGGAGGCGAGATGGGAGAGGTGACTGTCAGGGGAAAGATCATCAGCACTGACAGCCGTCTTTTAAACAGCGGGAAGACGATTGTCATCTTTGACATCACAGATTTTACGGATACCATCACCGTAAAGATATTTGCCAAGGAGGAGGCCCTGGAGGACATCAACAAAGCGGTGGTGTCAGGGCAGTTTTTGAAGCTGAAGGGCATGACCACCATCGACAAATTCGACGGGGAACTGACTGTCGGCTCTGTGCTTGGAATGAAAAAGTGCGAGGATTTCACGGGGCAGAGGACGGACAAGAGTCTGACGAGGCGTGTGGAGCTCCACTGCCACACCAAGATGAGCGATATGGACGGTGTGTCCGATGTGAAAGACATCATAAAACGGGCGAAAAAGTGGGGAATGCCGGCTATCGCCATCACGGACCACGGCTGCGTTCAGGCATTTCCTGACGCCAGCCACGCTGTGGACAAGGAAGACGATTTTAAAGTTATCTACGGGGTGGAGGGCTATCTGGTGGACGACTTGAAACAGCTGGTGGAAAACAGCAGGGATCAGTCTTTCGACGACCCCTATGTGGTGTTTGATATAGAGACCACAGGGTTCAGCCCCATCACCAACCGTATCATTGAGATCGGGGCTGTGCGGGTGGAGAGAGGGAAGATCATGGATCGGTTCAGTACTTTCGTGAACCCGGACGAGCCGATCCCTTTCCACATTGAGCAGCTGACCAGGATAAGTGACGCCATGGTTCTGGATGCTCCGAAGATCAATAAGGTTCTCCCGGAATTTATAAAATTCTGTGAGGGGGCGGCCCTGGTGGCCCACAACGCTTCCTTCGACGTCAGTTTTATCGCTCACAATGCAGCCGCCCAGGGAATAGATTTCGATCCTACAGTGCTGGATACCGTGTCTTTGGCCAGAGTCCTTCTTCCTCAGCTGAACAGGTACAAGCTGGACGTGGTGGCGAAGGCCCTGAATATCTCCCTGGAGAATCATCACAGGGCGGTGGACGACGCGGAAGCCACCGCCGAGATATTTGTGGAATTTTTGAAAATGCTGAAGCAGCGGTCCATAAAGTCTCTCGACGAGCTGAACCGGCTTGGCCAGCTGGATGTAGAGGGAATCAAGAAACTTCCTTCTTATCACGTGATCATCCTGGCCAAAAACGATGTGGGGAGGACTAATTTGTACCGGCTGGTGTCCTGGTCTCATATTGATTATTTTCACAGGACTCCCAGGATACCCAAGAGCCTTCTGGACAAGTACCGGGAAGGCCTGATCATCGGGTCGGCCTGCGAGGCGGGAGAGCTTTTTCAAGCCGTGGTCAGGGGAGTGCCGGACACAGAACTGGGCCGTATCGTGAATTTTTATGATTATTTGGAGATTCAGCCGCTGGGCAATAATCGATTTATGCTTCGGGATGAGAAGAGCACAGTGAACAGCGAGGAGGATCTGAAAGATTTAAACAGGAGGATCGTCCATCTGGGAGAGCAGTTTAACAAGCCTGTGTGCGCTACCTGCGATGTCCATTTTCTCAACCCGGAGGATGAGGTGTACCGCCGCATTATAATGGCGGGCAAGGGATTTAAGGACAGCGATGACCAGGCCCCTCTGTACCTCAGGACTACAGAAGAGATGCTGGAGGAATTTGGGTATCTGGGGGCGGACAAAGCAGAGGAAGTGGTGATCACCAACACCAGGAAGATCGCAGACCAGTGTGAGCGGATCGCACCGGTACGCCCTGACAAGTGCCCTCCGGTCATTGACAATTCTGATGGGACCTTGAGAGACATATGTTACAACCGGGCCCATGAGCTTTACGGTGACAATCTTCCTGAGATTGTGGTGGAGCGTCTTGAGAGGGAGCTGAACTCCATCATTTCCAACGGGTTTGCGGTTATGTACATTATTGCCCAGAAGCTGGTGTGGAAGTCCAACGAGGACGGATATCTGGTGGGTTCAAGAGGTTCCGTGGGCTCCTCCTTGGTAGCCACTATGTCGGGGATTACCGAAGTGAATCCTCTGAGCCCTCATTACTACTGTCCCCGCTGCCATTACTCGGATTTTGACTCTGAGGACGTGAAAAAATTTGCTGGAATGTCAGGATGTGACATGCCGGACAAGGAGTGCCCACAGTGTGGGACACTGATGAAAAAGGATGGCCACGACATTCCCTTTGAAACCTTCCTGGGATTCAAGGGGGACAAGGAGCCGGATATTGACTTAAACTTTTCCGGGGAGTATCAGAGCCATGCCCATGATTATACAGAAGTTATCTTTGGGAAAGGCCAGACGTTCAGGGCAGGTACCATCGGAACCCTGGCGGATAAGACTGCCTATGGTTTTGTGAAAAATTACTATGAAGAGCGGGGGGATCGGAAGAGAAACTGCGAGATCAACCGGATCGTTCAGGGGTGTGTGGGGGTACGCCGCACCACAGGGCAGCATCCCGGCGGTATCGTAGTACTTCCTGTGGGGGAGGAGATATACTCCTTCACCCCGGTGCAGCGCCCGGCCAACGACATGACCACCACCACGGTAACCACCCATTTTGACTATCACTCCATCGATCACAACCTGTTGAAGCTGGATATTCTGGGACACGATGATCCCACCATGATCCGCATGCTCCAGGACCTGACAGGGTTGGATCCGGTCAAGGATATTCCCCTGGACAGCAAGGAGGTCATGTCCCTGTTTCAGAACACATCAGCTCTGGGTATCACCCCGGATGACATCGGCGGCTGCCCTCTTGGAGCCCTGGGAGTGCCGGAATTTGGAACGGATTTTGCTATGCAGATGCTTCTGGATGCCAAACCAAAGTATTTTTCTGATCTGGTGCGCATCGCCGGGCTGGCCCACGGCACGGACGTGTGGCTGGGCAATGCCAAGGATTTGATCTTAAGCGGTCAGGCGACCATCCAGACTGCCATCTGCTGCCGTGACGATATCATGGTGTATCTGATTCAAAAAGGAATGGAGGAAGGACTCTCCTTCACCATCATGGAGTCGGTGCGCAAGGGGAAGGGGCTGAAACCGGACTGGATCGAGGCCATGCTGGCTCACGATGTGCCTCAGTGGTATATTGATTCCTGCCTGAAGATCAAGTACATGTTCCCCAAAGCGCATGCGGCGGCCTATGTGATGATGGCTTGGCGTATCGCCTACTGCAAAGTGTTCCACCCTCTGGCCTACTACGCGGCATTTTTCAGCATCCGCGCCGGCGCCTTCAGCTATGAACTTATGTGCCAGGGCAGAGACAAACTGGAATATTATCTGGCAGATTACAAAAAGAGAGCAGATTCCCTGTCAAAGAAGGAGCAGGATACTCTGCGGGATATGCGGGTGGTGCAGGAAATGTACGCAAGAGGCTTCGACTTTGAACCGATTGATATCTACACGGCCAGAGCCAGGGAATTCCAAATCGTGGGAAATAAGCTGATGCCTTCCCTGGCCAGCATCGACGGTATGGGGGACAAGGCGGCAGACGGAGTGGTGGATGCGGTGAAGGACGGAGTATTTTTGTCCAGGGAAGATTTCCGCAATCGGACCAAGGTCAGCAAGACCATCTGCGATCTTATGGCGGAACTGGGGCTTTTGGGGGATCTTCCTGAGTCCAATCAGCTGTCGCTGTTTGATTTTTGAAAAAAACTATGCAGTTTTGACAAATTATGATATAGTAGATGCAGGGTGTCTTAAAACGCCGGCGAGGGACAAAGGAATATAGAGGCTCGTTTGGCCTCGCCGCTTTGTGGTGTACAAAACCACAGGCCACAAACGATTAAGGAGGAAACAAGATGAAGAGAAAAATGTTGGCAGCACTGATGGCAGCCGCTATGACAGCGAGCCTGGCAGCCTGCGGAGGAGGAAGCCAGACGACAGAGACCGCGGCGGCACAGCAGAAGACAGCGAGCGATCCATCCGGCGGGGAATTTGAGCTGGCGCTGGTCACTGATCTGGGCACCATCGACGACAAATCTTTCAACCAAGGCGCATGGGAAGGACTTACAAAATACGCAGAAGAGAACAGCATCTCCTACAAGTACTATCAGCCCCAGGAGGGAACCACAGATTCTTACTTAGAGACCATTGGTCTTGCCGTGGAGGGAGGAGCAAAACTGGTGGTATGCCCCGGTTACCTGTTTGAGGAGCCTGTTTACCTGGCTCAGGATCAGTATCCGGATGTTCATTTCATTCTTCTGGACGGCGAGCCTCACAGCGGGGACTATGCCGATTACAAGACCAACAACAATGTAATGCCTGTCCTGTTTAAAGAAGATGAGGCAGGTTTCCTTGCCGGCTATGCGGCAGTGAAGGATGGCAACACAAAGCTGGGCTTCATGGGCGGTATGGCTGTCCCGGCGGTTATCCGTTTCGGCTACGGCTTTATCGAGGGAGCCGAGGCGGCGGCCAACGAGATGGGTATCAGCGGCATTGAGGTAATGTACACCTACACAGGTGCCTTTGCCGCCACACCGGAAGCTCAGTCCATGGCAGCCTCATGGTATCAGAATGGAACGGAAGTGGTGTTCGGCTGCGGTGGTGCTGTTGGAAATTCCGTTATGGCTGCGGCCCAGGAGAAGGGCGCCAAGGTGATCGGGGTTGACGTAGACCAGAGTTTTGAGTCTGAGACAGTCATCACCTCCGCTATGAAGCAGCTGTCCAACTCCGTGTATGACGGCGTGAAAGCATTTTATGACGGGAACTTTCCCGGTGGAGAAACCAGTATGTTTACTGTGGCCAACGACGGTGTGGGACTTCCCATGGAGAACTCCAAGTTTGATACCTTTACACAGGCTGATTATGATGCTGTCTATAAGAGACTGGTTGCCGGTGAGTTTGAACTGGTTCAGCCGTCTGCCGATAATATCGACCCGACTGTTGACTTAAGTGTAACTGCAGCCACCATCAATTATGTAGAGTAACAGGCTGTACGGCCGAGTAGTTTGTACGTACGGCAACATGGGGATGCGGCGGCCAGCATCCCCATGTTTATGTAGTATCCTGCGAAGCATGGCAGAGGCACACCTGGCCGTGTATGCTCTGTTCTACAAGAGAAGGGGGAAACCTGATGGATTATGTAATTGAGATGCTTCACATCACAAAGAAGTTTCCGGGGATTATTGCAAATGACGACATCACCATTCAGCTGAAAAAGGGTGAGATCCATGCTCTTCTGGGAGAGAACGGCGCAGGCAAATCCACGCTTATGAGCGTCCTCTTCGGACTCTACCAGCCTGAGGAGGGTGTCATCAAAGTGAGGGGCCAGGAGGCAAAGATTAAGGGTCCGCTGGATGCCAACGCGCTGGGCATTGGTATGGTACATCAGCATTTTAAGTTGGTGCACAATTTTACAGTACTCCAGAATATCGTTCTGGGCATGGAGACTGTAGAAAAAGGGTTTTTGAAAATGGACGATGCCCGGAAGAAGGTTATGGATTTAAGCCAGAGGTACAACCTGTTTATCGATCCGGACGCGTTGATTTCCGACATCACAGTGGGAATGCAGCAGAGGGTCGAGATTCTGAAGATGCTGTACCGTGACAATGAGATCATGATTTTTGACGAACCTACAGCGGTTCTGACGCCTCAGGAGATTGATGAGCTGATGCTGATCATGAAGAATCTCACGGCGGAGGGTAAGTCGATTCTGTTCATTACCCACAAGTTAAACGAAATCAAGGCGGTGGCAGACCGCTGCAGTGTTCTGCGCCGCGGAAAATATATCGGAACGGTAGATGTGGCTGACACTACCAAAGACCAGATGTCGGAGATGATGGTGGGGCGGAAAGTGAATCTGACGGTGGAAAAGGCACCTTCAAAGCCCGGCGACGTGATCCTGGAGGTGGAGGGCCTGTCTGTGGATGCCAGGATGGAGGGACACACCAAAAAGCTGGTGTCGGATGTGAGTTTCCAGGTGCGCAGGGGAGAGATTGTCTGCATAGCAGGTATCGACGGCAACGGACAGTCAGAGCTGGTGCAGGCCATCACCGGGCTGCGCCCGGCAAACGAAGGGCTCATCCGGCTTAACGGGAAGGATGTGACGAAGAAGTCCATCCGCTATAAAAATACCCATGGCCTGTCCCACATTCCCGAGGACCGCCACAAACACGGTCTGGTGCTGGATTACAATCTGGCCTACAACGGCGTTCTTCAACAATACTTTGAACCTGAATTCCAGAGCCATGGATTTCTGAAGAACGATGCTATCTATGAATATGCTGGAAAATTGATCAGCAATTTTGATATCCGAAGCGGGGAGGGCGCTGTAACTGTCACAAGGAGTATGTCCGGAGGCAATCAGCAGAAGGTGATTGTGGCCAGAGAGATCACCAGAAAGCATGACCTGCTGCTGGCGGTGCAGCCTACCAGAGGGCTGGATGTAGGAGCTATCGAGTACATTCACTCGGAACTGGTGAAACAGAGAGACAGTGGCTCGGCCATCCTTTTGATCTCTCTGGAGCTCGACGAGGTGATGAACTTAAGCGACCGGATCCTGGTTATCTTTGAAGGACATATTGTGGCAGAACTGGATCCTAAGCAAGTGACTGTGCAGGAGCTGGGGCTCTATATGGCCGGTTCTAAGAAAGAAGGTAAGACAGATGAAGACAAATAAAAACAGAGATTATGTAGGTGTGCTTTCTTCTGTATTTGCTATTGTCATAGGGCTTCTCGTGGGACTTGTGGTGCTTCTTCTGTGTAATCCGTCCCAGGCTCTGCCCGGTTTTTTTACTATCCTGACAGGAGCTTTCACCCACGGGATGAGGGGGGTAGGACAGGTGTTTTATTATGCCACACCTATCATTCTGACAGGCCTCTCTGTTGGTTTTGCTTTTAAAACAGGTGTGTTCAATATCGGAACTCCCGGACAGTTTCTTATGGGAGGATTCGGCGCAGTTTACGCAGGGATCATGTGGGAGCAGCTGGGGCCGGTCCACTGGGCTGCAGCCCTTCTTGCAAGTATTGTTCTGGGATCTCTGTGGGGGCTTGTTCCCGGTATTCTGAAGGCATACTTCAATGTCAATGTGGTGATTTCCTGCATCATGATGAATTATATCGGTCTGTATCTGGTAAACTGGACGGTGAGGAGCTGCAAGCCGCTTTTCAACACCCTGAGGAATGAGTCGAAAAATGTAGCTGCTACGGCAGTGATCCCCAAGATGGGCTTGGATAAGATATTTCCTGGTTCCAGCGTCAACGGCGGAATCCTCATCGCTATCATCGTGGTCATCCTCATCTATGTGATGCTGAACAAGACTGCCTTTGGATATGAACTGAAAGCGGTGGGGTACAACCAGGATGCTGGAAAGTATGCGGGAATCAACGAAAAGAGGAATGTGGTGGTATCCATGATGATCGCCGGGGCCATCGCGGGTCTGGCGGGAGGACTTCTGTACCTGGCAGGAACCGGAAAGCACATTGAGATCAAGGATGTCCTGGGATCTGAGGGCTTTACAGGAATCTCTGTAGCGCTTCTGGGCTTAAGCCACCCCATCGGTGTGCTTTTTTCAGGGCTGTTTATCGCTTATCTGACGGCCGGGGGATTTTATCTACAGCTGTTTGAGTTTTCCACAGAGATTATTGATATTATTGTGGCGGTTATCATCTATTTCAGTGCGTTTGCCCTGATCGTGAAATCGATTCTTAGTAAGATAAAAGAAAACAGGGCAGGAAAGGAAGGAGGGAGTGAGGGATGAATGTAATCTATTTTATATTTCAACAGACCATGCTCTTTACCATTCCTCTGATGATAGTTGCCCTGGGCGGCATGTTCTCTGAGCGCAGCGGTGTTGTCAACATCGCCCTGGAGGGAATTATGATTATGGGAGCTTTCACGGGGATCCTGTTCCTGAATCTGACAGGAGGAACCATGTCCGGCCAGTTCCAGCTTGTGGCGGCCATCATCATATCCATGGTCACCGGTTCCGTCTTTTCCCTCACCCATGCCTATGCCGCCATCAACATGAAGGCAGATCAGACCATCAGCGGTACAGCACTCAACATGTTTGCCCCTGCTTTCGCCATATTTGTGGCCAGGGTGATTCAGGGGGTGCAGCAGATCCAGTTTATCAACACATTCCGGATCGAGTCTGTGCCGGTTTTGGGGAAAATTCCTTTTATCGGGCCGCTGCTGTTCCAGAATACATACATCACCACCTACTTAGGTATCATAATTTTGATTTTGTCTGCGACGGTGCTGTATAAGACAAGGTTTGGCCTCAGGCTTCGCGCCTGCGGGGAGCATCCCCAAGCTGCAGACGCAGCAGGCATCAACGTCTATAAGATGCAGTATATGGGTGTGGCCATCTCGGGCGCTCTCGGTGGTCTCGGCGGCTTGGTGTTTGTGGTTCCCACCTCCACAAACTTTAACGCCGATGTGGCAGGATACGGATTTTTGGCTATTGCGGTGCTGATTTTCGGTCAGTGGAAACCGTGGAAGATTTTCGGAGCTTCTCTGTTTTTTGGGCTTATGAAGACAGTTGCTGCCGCTTATTCAGGAATCCCCTTCTTGGTATCCCTGGGAATCCCCAGCTATCTGTACAAGATGGTACCCTATATCGCCACCATGGTGGTGCTGATGTTCACATCCAAGAATTCTCAGGCTCCCAGAGCCTCCGGTGTGCCCTACGACAAAGGTCAGCGTTAACAGGGCTTTCGGACTGCTGAATCGCGGCATAAGGTTAGTCAAAAAAAACGGTAAAATTTTTCATAATTTTGTTGACAACTTCGACAATTTGTATTATACTATCAAAGGTATCGAGGCGTGGCTCAGTTTGGTAGAGCGCTGCGTTCGGGACGCAGAGGTCGTGGGTTCGAATCCCGTCGCCTCGATTCTCAGATAGGAGATTACATAAGGCCAATTGGTCAAGCGGTCAAGACGACGCCCTCTCACGGCGTAAACCCGGGTTCGATTCCCGGATTGGTCATCAAAGACAGAACAACTTGTTGTTCTGTCTTTGTAACAAAAGAGGTTGCTTCCGTAGCGCAGCTGGCAGCGCGTCGCATTCGTAATGCGTAGGTCGCCGGTTCGAATCCGGCCGGGAGCTTTTAGAATAAGGGGTTTTAAGAGGCAAAAAAGTGCGTAAACATCGGGGTTTACGCACTTTTACGTTTTTTCTCTATAAGTC
>CATLBR010000018.1 GCA_949879795.1 uncultured Hungatella sp. | reverse complement strand
TGAGGTTGTCCCTGTTACCTGATCAGGTGTTGTGTCTATATTAAATTTTTTTGGCCACCTAAGGATGGCTTGTTTGCTATGCTCTTTTTGATATCTCTAACCACTACTTACTTGTTTCAAACTTATCTCTCCTCCCGCAAAGTATATTATCACTATGATATTATTAATTTGATATTATCTAATTGATAATTATATGAGAGATTTATATACATGTCAATAGAGCACACAGATTTTGTATAAACAGATGGCTCCGTAGCTCCTGTCGGACCGGTTGGACCTACAGGGCCGACTGCCCCGGTCGCTCCCACAGGGCCTTGTGGTCCTGCAGGACCGGTAGCTCCCGAGGGGCCCACCGGACCCACTGCCCCGGTCATACCCATAGGACCGGTTGGGCCTGCAGGACCCATAGCTCCTGTCATACCCACCGGTCCTCTGGGACCAGCAGGGCCAGGCACTCCCATGGGACCCTGGAACCCTCTGGGACCTCTGGGACCCGGACATCCTCTGGGGCCCCGCGGTCCCTGGGGGCCTCTGCAGCAACAGCCTCTTCCTCTCTGGTCGTCATATGTTTGATACCCCCCTCTCACCAGGGCTTCAAAATTTTCTTCAGAAAGATTCATATCCCGGGTGCAATCCCAGTTTCTCTCAGTTTCACAACCATTTAATTCGTCTGGAAACATAATATTCTCCTTCCTTATCAAATCAGCCTCACTTTCTTGTAAATGCTTGGCTTACTATATCCTATGTCCCCTGAAAAAATTGGTTCCTCATACCCGCCTTTGACAGTACCTGAAATTTTCCGCAAAAAAAGCACTGCCGGGGGAACCGGCAATGCGGGGGCGGATCTGTTTCTCCATTTATTTCTCTCTGTCAATTTTATTTCGGATCTCCTGCATCTGGTAGTCCAGCTCTTCTATGGAGTCGGCACAGGTCTTCAGCAGTTTCTCGATCTCATCTGTGTTGTCCACATCCTTTTTATATTTCAATTTATGTTCAAGGCTGGCCCAGAAATCCATGGCAATAGTGCGAAACTGCACTTCCACTTTCATATATTTCTTTTCGTGGGACAAAAAGATAGGCACGTCCACAATGAGGTGGAGGCTTCTGTAGCCGTTTGGCTTGGGATTGCTGATGTAATCTTTTCTTCTTATGAGGATAATATCATCCTGTCTGATAAACAAGTCGGCCAGACGGTAAATATCATCGGGAAAAGAGCAGATCACCCTGAGCCCTGCAACGTCTGTCAGATTCTCCCGTATGCTCTCCACCGTCACGGGAAATCCACGCCTCCCCATCTTCTCATAGATGCTCGCTGGCGACTTTAACCTGCTTTTGATAGATTCAAAAGGATTCCGGTTGTACTCCTGGGAAAATTCTCCGTTCAGGACCTTCAGCCGCGTCTCGACCTCCATAATCGCCGAGCGGTACTCCATCATCAGTCTGTTGAATTCCTTGGCCTCCCTCAGCTTTTCCTCCTGTATCCTGATAATCTGGTCCTGCTCCCTCAGGGTCTCCTCCTGCTCTATCACTTTCAGCTCCAGCTGGTTCTTGCATTCGAACAGATCTATGGTATTTTTAACTCTGTTTTTTACAATAGAACCCACAAAAGGCTTGTGGATAAAGTCGGAAACTCCCAGCTGAAAGCACTGATTTTCCACTTCTACATCATACTCGCCGCTTATAACCAACACGGGAACCTTCTTTATCAACCCGCTGCTCTTCATCTCGATAATGACAGAAAATCCGTCCTTCTTCGGCATCTGAAGATCCAGAAGAACAGCCGTCAGGTCACAGCCGTATCTTCCCAGAAGACTCAGTGCCTCGTCTCCGTTCTCCGCCATCTCAATTTCATATTCATCCTTAAGCATCTCCCACAGCAATTCGCGGTTTAGCTCCGCATCATCTACCACCAGTATCTTTTGCATATCCCACACCTTCTTTAAGCGCAAAAACTTTCTCTACAGTTTTGATTCTACCATAAGGCTGTCAAAATAACAAGTTCCTGAAGGAATTCTGACAACAGGAACTATCTTGCACTGATTTTCAAAATATGGTAAAATCTTGAAAAAGGAGGTGATCTTATCAACTACTCATTTTCCCTAAACGGTTTGTCATTTTCATCTCCGGCATGGTCTCTGTCAGGTTCCCGTTTTTCCGGCCAGGCGGCGCCCGGACCAGAGCCTTTCGGACCGCAGGGGCGTGAAAACCCGGCGGTCTCCAGACAGCCGGATCTGGACACCTACGAATGCCAGACCTGTAAAAACAGAAAGTATCAGGACGGCTCCAACGACCCTTCTGTTTCTTTCAAAACTCCGACCAGACTCAGCCCGGAAAGAGCGGCTTATGCCATCCGTTCCCACGAGGCGGAGCATGTAGCCCACGCCTGGGCTCAGGCACAGAGAGAGGACAAGGAAGTCGTCTCACAGTCTGTCACCTACCACACGGATATCTGCCCCGAGTGCGGAAGAACCTATATCGCAGGCGGCAACACCCGGACCACATTCCGGTCTGCCCCCGAAACCTATGAAGCACAGCCGCCGAAAAAGGGAACCTATATCGATATTTCCGTGTGAACAGTCCGCCCCTTGAGCCGAGAAAAAAGATGCCTGCAAGGCCTCCTGGCCGCGGCATCTTTTTTGACTTTCCTCATCCCTTGTCATCCATAGAGATCGATCGTATTTCCCAACTGAGAATCAGGTATTTTCTGACCATACGCAGAGAAATCTTCTTTCTCCTCTTTCTTCTCTTTCTTCTGCTTCTCTTTCCTCTTCAGCTGTTCGATCTGCTGCTCTACTTTCTGAATCTCCTTTTCAAGCTCTCTCTTCTTGTCCCTGTCGTTGTTGTGAACAGCTTCTTCTTTTTCCTTTTTCAGTTTTTCCAGTTTTTGTTCCAGAGCCTTCAGGCGGGGACTGGACGAAGACACAGGGACTCCCTGGACTCCTCCGGACACCGGAATACTGACGGGATTGATACCTGTCATAGTTGTTCCCTCCTTTCACCCTGTCTGTCGGCAGGATTGCCGCCTGAAACTAGGATTCTGCTGTGAAATGTCCTGTTTCTGTTGTAAACAGCATCTTCAGCTGATAGACGCCGTCCGAAACTCTGTTTTCCACTCTGCCTCCATATTTCGCCGCCGTAGCTCTGATATTGGAAAGACCAGTTCCGTCCGGGGGTACCTTTGTCAGCCCTTTGTCACAGCTGTTTTCCATGGTGATGAGATAAAAATTGCCTTTTTTCTGGCTCTTGACCCTGATGCGCCGCTCCTCCCTGGGAAGGGCCTCACAGGCCTTTATGGCGTTGTCCATCCCGTTGGACAGCAAAACACACCAATCCATATCTCTTATGCGGTTGTGTTCCGGCAGCATCAGCTCACACTGAACCCGGATTTCCTTCTGGCCGGCGGCAGAGATCTTGCTTCCCATCAACGCTGAGATCGCAGGATTTCCTGTCTGAACCTCCATGGAAAGGCAGGATGAAACTTCTTCCAGCTTTTCCAGATATCTGCAGGCTTCTTCCGTCTGATTCTTCTTTAAAAGTTCTGACAGCACCGTCAGATGGTTCTTTATATCGTGGCGAAAGCCCCTTGTCTGCTGCAGACGCGCCTCGGCTTCCCGCACGTAAATCTCCTGTGCTTTGAGCTGCTGTTTCAGAAGGCGGGTTCTCTCTGCCTCCTGCAGGATAGCCGTGATTTTTTTGCAGGCCAGCATGGTGAGAAACAGGCAGAGACAGGCGTATATCTGAAGGACAAACATCTCTCCGTGGTTAATGTCGATGACGGCGCTGACCTGACCCGATGCCATATCCATGATCAGATTATCTCCATATACGGAATTCCGTATGATTCTCTCTACCATGGTCAAAAAAAAGACCGGAACCGCCAGCCAGACCAAAATCCTCTCGTCAGCCTGTTCCATCACCTTTCCGAATTTTTTCAGCATAAAGGTCAAAATGGCAAACATACATATGGTCTTTATCAGTTCCCTGAGCCCGTCGCTCAGACAGATGAGCATTTCCCGTTTTATGATCAAAGGGAAAAACCATCTCTGGTCAATCCAGGAGATAATACCGTTGACGGCGCCGTACACTGACAGAAGCAGCACTGCCACCGCCACGGACCGGCCCCTGCTTTCTTTCAGACACACCCTTCCCCACACGGCGAGGAGCAATACTTCCAGCACCAGCCCCAGACTGCCTTTCATGCCAAATATGTTTTCACCTATTGTCAGAACACATGACAGCGCCACATAAACCACGCTGACAGGCCACCTGACAGACGTCTGGCAGAAACGGCAGAAAAAAAAGGCCAGGATGAGGGGTATAGCTCCGTATCCCAGGGCAAGCGGCCACAAAATATACCATTGAAGATACCATTCCCACGGTATCAATTTTCTCACGCCTCCTCGTCCATATATTCCATCATCCGCTCCATCAAAGCCTGATGACAGCTTTTTGCCACGGGAATCTGCTCCCCGTTTTCCAAGATCACCGTCCCGTTTCGGTATTCCGACAGATAGTCCAGATTGAGCAGATAACTTCGGTGGCACTTGAACAGCCAGGAACCTGCTTTCTTTTCCAGTTCTCTCATCTTCCCGTAATAATCCATGACTCCGTCTCTGGTGTGAATATAGATCTTCCGATCAATAACCTCGCAGTAATAGATGTCCCTGACCCTTATACTCCTGCACCAGTTCACGGTCTGAATGACGATGCTTTTCTCGTCTCTTGACTTAAGACGTTTCAGGCTCCGCTCCAGAGCCGCCTCCAGGCGCCTTCGGTCGACCGGCTTGCACAGATAGTCTGCGGCTTCCACCGAAAAGGCATCAGGCATGTACTCTTTCGCCACCGTGACAAAAATAAGAACTCCGTCAAATCCTTTTTCCCGCAGTTTCCCTGCCACTGTCATCCCGTCCATTCCAGGCATCTGGATATCCAGAAAGATCAGATCATAGTCCGCCGGGGAGAGGAGCAGCCGGACTCCGTTGCCATAGCAGACCACTGTGTATGTCTCCTTATGCCGATCCAGGAATGAAGATACCATATGCTTTATTTTTTCACACATAACCGTTTCGTCATCGCAGACAGCTACTTTGATCACAGCCATACCTCCACATCTTTATCTTACACTTTCGCCTGTCATTTTCAACCCCGATGCTGCAGAAAGTCTGAAACATGTCGTAAATTCTCATTCGGAAAACTAAACAGCAGACAAAAAAGGTAAGCCGTCGCCAGGCTTACCTCTTTTCTTCAATCCGGCTGTCCCGAAGGAGCCGAGAATATGACTGGATACTCTTTCCCTTGGCGCAGGATTAATTTTTAAAGCTGTGCACCGGCGCAGGAATCCTCCCTCCGCGGTTTACAAACTTCTCGCAGGAGTAAGGATTCACCGGCATCACCGGCGCGTATCCCAGGAGACCTCCAAACTCTACCGTATCCCCCACATCTTTTCCGATCACCGGGATGAGCCGCACTGCCGTAGTCTTCTGATTGATCATCCCGATAGCCGCCTCGTCCGCGATAATCCCCGCAAGCGTAGCGGCGGCAGTGCTGCCCGGAATGGCGATCATGTCCAGACCTACAGAGCACACACAAGTCATCGCCTCCAGTTTTTCCAGGGTCAGGGCCCCCATGGACACCGCGTCGATCATTCCCTGGTCCTCACTCACCGGAATAAAAGCGCCGCTTAAACCGCCTACATAAGATGAAGCCATGATCCCGCCCTTTTTGACCTGATCGTTGAGCATGGCCAGAGCTGCCGTGGTTCCCGGCGCGCCCACGCGCTCCAAGCCGATCTCTTCCAGAATCTCGGCCACGCTGTCTCCCACCGCAGGTGTGGGCGCCAGAGACAGATCGATAATGCCGAAGGGAATCCCCAGACGCCTGGAAGCCTCCTGAGCCACCAGCTGTCCCACCCGGGTGATCTTGAAGGCTGTCTTCTTGATGGTCTCACACAGCACCTCAAAGTTCTTTCCCCTGGCCTCCTCCAGAGCCACTTTCACCACACCCGGACCGCTGACTCCTACGTTGATGATGGCGTCGGCCTCTGTCACACCGTGGAAGGCCCCTGCCATAAAGGGATTGTCGTCCGGCGCGTTGCAGAATACCACCAGCTTGGCACACCCCAGAGAATCCTGGTCTTTCGTAGCCTCCGCCGTGGCTTTGATCATCTGTCCCATCAGGTTCACCGCATCCATATTCAGTCCTGTCTTGGTAGACCCTACATTCACAGAACTGCACACCCGCTCGGTTTGTGCCAATGCCTGGGGGATAGAGCGAATCAGATTCTCGTCAGCCGTGGTCATCCCTTTGCTCACCAGGGCCGAATAACCTCCCAGGAAATTAACCCCCACTTCTTTTGCCGCCCTGTCCAGAGTCCTGGCTATGGTGACAAAATCCTCAGGTGTCTTACAGGCACAGCCTCCCACCAGAGCGATGGGAGTGACCGAGATCCGTTTATTGACAATCGGCACCCCGAAATCCCTGGCTATGGCCTCCCCGGTGGACACCAGGTCTTTTGCCATGGCTGTAATCTTCTTATAAATCTTTTCATTGAGCAGATCCAAATCGCTGTCACAGCAGTCCAAAAGGCTGATGCCCATGGTGATGGTCCGGACATCCAGCCTTTCATGCTCGATCATATTGTTGGTCTCAATGACCTCAAACATATTTAACATATGATATTCTCCATTCCTCTCGCCATTGTTGAACGTGTTTAAATCCGGTGCATCTTTGTAAAAATCTCTTCTCTCTGACACTTGATGCGGACACCGATCTCCTCCCCCAGCTTCTCCAGATCGGAGGACACAGTCTCAAACGGTTTTAAAGATTTGTCCATGTCTACAATCATCATCATATTGAAAAACTCCTGTACGATTGTCTGTGAGATATCCAGAATATTCACCTGATTCTCCGCCAGATAAGTACACACCTTGGCGATGATTCCCACCGTGTCTTTTCCCACTACCGTAATAATAATCTTATTCATAACAATCTCCTTATTTACAAGTTAATAATCTCCGACATCATGTCCCGGCTGGCCACTGAGATCGAAAAGTCTCTGGCCCTATATCCGTGATCCCCCTGGTCAATCTCCAACTTCACAGTCTCCCAGGCCAGCTCTTCAAAGTTGTTCTCCTTGCTCAGATGTCCCAGGAAAATATGCTTCATGTGGTCATGAAGTATGTAGTTCAGCAGCCGCCCTGCATTGTCGTTGGACAGATGTCCATGGTCGCTGAGGATTCTTCGTTTCAGATAGTAGGGGTATGGGCCTGTCTCAAGCATCCGCACATCATGGTTTGACTCCAGAAGAAGGGCATCCAGACCCTGAAGATGGTCGATGATGTACTGATCAAAATGTCCCATATCCGTGGCCACCGCCACAGACTTATGGCCGTGACGGATACGGTAAGCCACCGGATTGGCCGCGTCGTGGTCGATAGAAAAAGGCTTTATCTCCATATCCCCCACAGAAAACTCCACATCCGGCAGAACCGGACAGAACAGCTCCTTCGGATACTCTCCCAGATACTTCATCTCTCCGATCTCATCCAGAGTCTCACTGGTGGCATAGACGGGTATCCCGTACTTTCTGGCCAGAACTCCCAGACCTTTTACATGATCCGAATGTTCGTGGGTGATGACGACCCCGTCCAGTTCGCTTCCCTTGATCCCTATCTCATTCAGTCCCTGCTCGATCCTCTTATTGCTGATCCCTGCATCCACCAGGATATGGGTGTTCTCCGTTCCTACATAAATACAATTTCCGCTGCTTCCGCTGGCAATACTCACTAATCTCATCGTCTGGGTTCTTCCTTATCCATCTTGATAATTGCCTCCACCTGTCTCCTCACATCCTCCATAGAACCGTTGTTGTCGATGACATGGCTGGCAGATTTCCGAAATTCTTCTTCTGATGCCTGGCCTTCCATCATCCTCAGGCATCGCTCCTCAGAATACCCCCTGCTCTCTGTCAGCCGGCGGATCCTTTTCTCTCTCAAGGTATAAACATACCACACTTCATCAAAAAAGTCACCTGGATTTTCAGGAAGAACGGCTGATTCCACCACCATTATAGAAGAGGAGAACTCCTCCGACCATTTTTTTACTCTCTCCCATACCAGTGGATGAATCAGGCCGTTTACTCTCCTTCTCACTTCTTCGTCGCCAAAGATCATGGCGGCCAGCGCATCCCTTTTCAAATATCCGTCATCCCCCGCCAGCTCCCGGCCAAAGGCCTGAGTGAGAGCCAGATAACCCTGCTGTCCTGGTTCTTCCAGCTCTCTGGCCACCAGATCCGTCTGGATCACCTCTGCTCCATATTCCTGTCTCAGAAGTTCCAAAATCCTGCTTTTACCCGATCCTACCCCGCCGGTGAGGGCGATCAGTCGGTTATCGTCCCTTCTACTTCGCGTCATACCAGCTGTCCCCCTCGTGGGCCTCCACCTCCAGAGATACCTTTAAGTCAGCCGCTCCCTTCATCTTTGTCTCCAGAATCTCCGTCACCTCTGCAAGCTCCTGTTTCCAGGTCTCCACCAGAAGCTCATCGTGTACCTGCAGAACGATCCTGGATCGGAGTCCTCTCTTTCTCAGTTCCCGGTCCACCCCGATCATGGCAATCTTCATAATATCCGCCGCGGTTCCCTGAATGGGAGAATTCATAGCCACCCGCTCCCCGAAAGATCGCTGCATATAATTACCGGATTTCAGTTCCGGAATCGGCCTGCGCCGCTTAAACATGGTAGTCACATATCCCTTTTCTTTCCCCTCTTCCACCTGTCTGTCCAAAAATGATTTTACGCCCGGGTAAGTCTCAAAATATTTCTCAATATAATCTACTGCCTCCTGGCGGCTGATACTCAAGTCCTCGCTCAGTCCGAAGGCACTGATTCCATAGACGATCCCAAAATTCACCGCTTTGGCATTGCGCCTCTGCAAAGCTGTCACCTGGTCCAGGGGGATATGGAACACCTGGGAGGCCGTAATGGCATGAATATCCTGAGCCTGCCTGTAAGCCTCGATGAGCCTCTCGTCCCCTGACATGTGGGCCAGAACTCTCAGCTCAATCTGGGAATAATCTGCATCCACAAACACAAATCCGTCCTCCGGCACAAAAATCTTGCGGATCTGCCTTCCCAGCTCCATACGCACGGGAATATTCTGGAGATTAGGCTCCGTGCTGCTGATCCGCCCTGTAGCCGTAATCGTCTGATTAAAGGTGCCGTGGATCCTTCCGTCCTCCCGGATAAACCCGTAAAGTCCCTCGGCATAGGTAGAATTCAGTTTGGTAAGCTGCCGATAATCCAAGATCTTTCTGACCACAGGGTAATCTCCCGCCAGTTTCTCCAGCACATCCGCCGCCGTGGAGTACCCTGTCTTGGTCTTCTTCCCATGGGGCAGCTTCATGTGGTCAAATAAAACCTCTCCCAGCTGTTTGGGGGAATTAATATTAAATCTCTCCCCTGCCAGTTCAAAGATCTCCCCCTCCAAAGCCAGTGTCTTTACCTTAAGCTCATCGCCGTATTCCTTGAGCCTCTCTTTCTCCACCCGAATTCCCGCCTGTTCCATGCGGTACAGACTGTAGATCAGAGGCATTTCCACCTCCGCAAACAGACTCCACATGTCCATATCCTTAAGTTTAGATTCCAGAACCCCCGCAGACTTCCAGGCAATATATCCCATATAGCAGGCACATATCCCTGCCTTTTCGTCCCCCCACATGAGCATATCACCCACCAGGGCTTTCTTTCCCAGAAGGTCCTCCTTGGAGGCCACAGTCATTCCCAGGTAATCCCTGGCCAGATCATCATAATCATAAGTATCCTTAAGAGGGTTCAGAAGGTATCCCGCCACTCCTGCGTCCATAACTCCCGACTCCTCCCCCAGCTGCAAAAAAGGCAGCTGAACCTTGAGATTCAGTGTGGCACATCTTCCCATGCCGCCCGCCTCATCCGTCTCTCCCCCTGCATCCGTCCCCCGGCCGGACTCACCGTCTCCCACTGACTTCTCTGCCAGCTCCCTGACCCGTCCGGCCACGTACTCCCCGGTCAAGAATCCCTGAGCCGATATGGCATAACAATCCTCCTCGCCAAAACAGAGGGCCGCCCCCATAACCTGCCCCTTCTCGATCAACAGCTGAAACCCTATCCTCTCGGCCTGAGAAGCCCTTTTGAAAATTTCCTCCGCCTCGCCAAAATCCGCAATAACCTTAAAATGCTCTTCCACCTTGGGAGTCTTCATGCCACCTGCGTCAAATCTGGCCAGAAAAGACTTAAACTCCAGTCTCTTCATATACTCGTAGGCCTCCTGGGTGTACAGATTCCCGATCTCCATATCCTCATAGGAAAATTCAATCGGACAATCGATACAGATCGCAGCCAGTTCCTTACTCATCTGCGCCATATCATAATGCTCTCCCAATGCCTTCTGGGCCCTGGGCGGCTTGATCTCCGACAGATGGGCATAGGCATTCTCAATACTCCCATAAGCCGCGATCAGGCTGGTAGCAGTCTTTTCCCCGATGGAAGGAACACCTGGAATGTTGTCGGACTGATCCCCCATGAGAGCCTTCACATCAATAAATTCCAAAGGTGTCACCTGATACTCCGCCTTTACATCGGCAGGATAATAGTCCTTCACCACAGTGGTCCCTCTGCTGGTCTTAGGGATGCGAATCTTAATATGCTCATCTGCCAGCTGTAAAAGATCTCTGTCGCCCGACACGATGGAAACCTCCACCCCCGCCGCCGCGTTCTTCTTAGCCAGAGTTCCCAGAATATCATCCGCCTCATATCCTGCCAGAGTCATAATGGGAATTCCCATAGCTCCCAGCACCTCCTTCATGAGAGGCACCTGCTCTGCCAGCTCCTGAGGCATGGGTTTGCGGGTCCCCTTGTACTTCTCGTACATCTTGTGCCGGAATGTGGGCTCGCTCAGATCAAAAGCCACCGCCAGATGATCTGCTTCTTCCTCCTCAAGAATTTTAAACATGATATTTAAAAAACCAAATACTCCATTGGTGTGAAGTCCCTCGGAGTTAGTCAGCTCCGGCACTCCGTAGAAGGCTCTGTTCAAAATACTGTGTCCGTCAATCAACACCAGTTTATTTTTCATTGTTAAATTCTCCCGCTCTATAATTGTTGGTTATATCCCTGTCTGCCACCAGATTCTGGCCTGAAGCAGAAGCATAACCACCAGGCTCATGACAATCAAGGTATCGGCCGCGTACCGGAGTATACTCAGAAAACGCATACTGTAAATGTGCTGTCTCGAAGCCAGAATATCTGCTTCCATATCCCCTTTGATATTGTAGCGGTCCGTGTCAGTATCAGCGTCCAGCTGTCGGATACCAGCCTCCACTGTATAGTATATCTCCAGCTCTTCCCTGCAATTCTCGCAATGGTCAATGTGTTCCAGAAACTCTTCCATCTGCTGCACATCCATGTCGTGACGGATATAAGCCATAACCAGGCCTTCTGCCTCTTTACAAGTCACACCGTTTTCCTCCTCTCCGGGCCGTCTCTTGATTCTGTTTTCTCCTGCATGATACTCCTGAATTCCATCACCCACAAAAGATAACCCGTCAGTTTCTCCCGATCTTGAAACATCTCCGGTACATATTCTGCGTAGTGCTGTTTATCCTTGTACTCACTGCGAAAGGACGGGGTCCACAGCCCTTCTTCCTGAGAAAGAAAAAGAGCTGTCTTATGGGTATAGCATGTCTTTGCCGTCGCCTGCCTGCGGGCCTGCCTCTCTACAAAAGTCCCCACACTTTTGTGTATGGCCCGGTCCTCGTAAGGCAGATAATAATAATCTTTGTAATCTGGATAAAAATATTTCAGCGTTCCCTGAAAAAGAGGAACTGTAAGAACAAGTGTATTGTCATGGACCTGAAAATCCCCGCGGCACGTGTTCCACTCCACCGGGACAGGAACTGACTCCCGACTTGTCACAGTGAGACGTAGACTGAGATCCTGCTCCCCGAAGATATCCGTCCGGGTCAAAACCTGCTGGTCTGCCAGCACAAAATCGCCTTCCAGAAAATCCGGATAATACAAAATCGGCAGAATCAGAGGCATTCCCTCCAAATCTTCACGGTTGTGGAGCATAAGCATATCATAGAATCTGCTCTCGCGGACAGCCAGATAATGGCTGTACACCCAGACCAGCTCTCCCCCCGAATACATGTCCTGACGAAATATTCCCAGAAAATGCTCGATGCTTTTCTGTTTCAGACTGTCCAGGGACAGAAACTTCCGGTACGGCTGAATTTTCTTGTATATATCTACGCTGACATACTCGGAGACATCCCATTCCATCCCATAAAACCGGCACCGCTTCTGGATAAACGGAATATCAAACCTGTCTCCATTATAGTGAACCAGGACAGAAAAGTTTCTGGCAAATTCCAAGAAAGCCTTGAGAATATCCTGCTCCGACTCACTTGAGTCGGCAAACCACTGAATTAATTGCCAAGTATCCTGATGAAAAAAAACGCATCCGACAAGATACAGCCTGGAATATTCGCCGGAGAAACCGGTGGTCTCGATGTCAAAAAAAAGCAGCTTTTCCAAAGCGCCAAGCCTCTCCAGAGGATATGTATCCTGAAACGTGAAATTATGTTTTTCAGTTATCATCTATAAGATCCTCCTGCCTGCGCAAGCAAGTATTTTCTGGTTCAGTGGCTTTATTATACTGGAAAAAGAAGTGGTTTTCAATACCTGTATTTCCCGGACTCACCTCTCCCGTGTCTTCTCCATATCCCTGCTCCGCCGCCGAAAGGAAGTAAGCGGCATTCCGCACAGCTCCGCCCCTTTTCTCCCAGATATCTCACCCGACAGCCAGCTCCTGCTCACCTGGCTGAAATTGTCCGGCAGCGGACTTACAGGTCTTCCGAATTTCACTCCTCTCTGTCTGGCGGCATCAATCCCCTCCCGTTGTCGCTCCCTGATGTTTTTCCTCTCGTTTTCTGCCACAAAAGAGAGAACCTGGAGCACGACATCGCTTAAAAATGTCCCCATAAGGTCTTTCCCCCTCCGCGTATCAAGCAAAGGCATGTCAAGCACTACGATATCCACCTTTTTCTCTCTGGTCAGCACCCGCCACTGTTCCAGTATCTCCTCGTAATTGCGTCCCAGACGGTCGATACTTTTCACATACAGCAGATCATCCTCCTTGAGTTTTTTCATCAGCCGTTTGTACATAGGTCTTTCAAAATCTTTTCCGGACTGTTTGTCCACATAGATATTTTCTTCAGACAGCTGAGCCTCGCTGAGCGCGATCAGCTGTCTGTCTTCTTTTTGTTCTCTGCTGCTGACCCGGGCATAGCCATACATGTTGCTCATTGTATTCTCCTTTTACTATAAAAGTCCGCCGCCGAATAGGCGGCATAAATTCAAGGATGCCAACTACGCCCTCCAGACTTTCATGTACAGTGGTGCATCCGCAGCGGGGCGCATGCAGGTTTCCTTTGTAACTGTATTTCTGCCCTTCTATCTTATCGTCTTCTCATCAAAGCAGCCATATCTGGATAACACAAATAGTCAAAATATTTCTCTCTTGATTATTATAAATCCCGCAGCAGGGGCGCATCCAGGTTTATGAGAACACTCCCACATCCTGCCCCCCCTGTTCATCTGTGATATACAGAGCACACTCCAGAGGATGTCCGGCCCTGGGCTCAAAGTAATACCATTTCCCGTCGATCTCATGCCAATCAGTCAGGGCATACCCGTCGTCATTAAAATAATATTTGTGACTGTTGATCACCTGCCAACCGGATTTATAATAGGTAGTTTCCGTATCCGCGTACCACCAGCCATTGGAATCATGGTTCCACCCCTCCTTGTACTTTGGTTCTTTAACAAGGTTCCAGTCAGGCCGCCCGTACCCTGCTATCTTCTCATATGACAGAGGGTATGACTTCTCCCACACACCGCCGCCGTTAGCCACCACCCCCTGGGCAGTGCCAGTATTGCCCTCCACTGTAAAAATCCGGTCTTTTGTGACTCTCTCCACGATTCCTGTATGATAGATCCGGACAGAATTCGCAAAAAATACCTGATCGCCTTTTTTGGGACTGTTTTTCCACATTCCCTTATCTTTGAAGTACTGAGCTGATGTAGGTGTGTAGGCGCTGAACCCTCCTCCCATCATCTGCCGGGCTAGAATCTGCCCGAAGGCTTTCACAAAACACCAGTCCACAAACATGTCACACCATGGCTGGGCCTGCAAAGACGGATACAGATCTCTGGCGTACTTTGTGTAGTTTTTGTCCCCACTGTTCCCGGTCTTGCTGTCTAAATCCCGGTCGGATTTCTTCTCCAGGTAACCTATTTCTTCCTTTGCGATGCTTATAACCTTCTCGGCTCCGCTCATAACCTCTCCTCCTCATTCTTCCTGCATATTTATGGTAACCCTCTGACATGAAAAGTGTACGTTTTGACTCACACTCGCGCAGGAGCGCGGTTGCGACAGCAAACATTTTCCTTATGCGCGCAGTGAACATCCCCCGGAGGGTTTTTGTTCTACAGGACACACTTTCCTAGAATAAAAAAAGCATAGGATACATCGGGCATCTGCCGCCTTGACCGTCATCACAGCCAAGGTTACAGGCATCTGCCTGGTGTATCCTATGCTTTTTGTACTGTATTTGTCCCTCTATCCTCCTGTTCAGCTCTCCTGCTTCTACACTCCGTTCTTCTTGCAGATATCTTTCAGGCAGCATCTGTCACAATAAGGCCTGGTTCTCGCCGTACACACTTCCCTCCCGTGATTCACCAGTCGATGACAGAAGCTGTTACCCTCCTGGGGTGGTACCAGTTTCCACAGAGCCATCTCCACCTTCTTTGGATCTTTGATATCATCCACCAGGCCCATACGGTTCACCAAGCGAATACAGTGGGTATCAGTGACAATAGCAGGTTTGCCGAACACATCACCCATAATCAGATTGGCGCTTTTTCTTCCCACCCCGGGAAGTTTTAAAAGAGCATCGAAATCATCGGGCACCTTTCCGCCATACTGATTCTTAAGTATCTTCATGCAGGCGCTGATATCCCTGGCCTTGCTGTGCCCCAGACCGCATGGCTTTACAATCTTTTCAATCTCCTCCACCGGAGCCTCTGCCAGAGCATCCACATCCGGATACTTTTCATAGAGTCCTTCCACCACCACATTGACCCTTGCATCTGTGCACTGAGCCGCCAGCCTCACGCTTACCAGCAGTTTCCATGCCTGGTCATAATCCAAAGTACAGTCCGCCTCCGGATACTCCTTTTTCAGGCGGTTTATGATCTCTAAGGTCAACTGCTTTTTTGTCATAAATATCCCCTCCAACTTTTATCTTCTCCTCCGTCTGCCTTCTATCCTACAGAAAATATATGGTCTCTCCGCTTCTTTGTAAGCACAGGTAAGGTGAACAGCAGCGATTTGCACACATTGTCTGCAATCATACAATACCACACGGCTCTCAGATCCAGGCTCCACACCTTCACACACAGGAGAGTAAAAAATATCCTTATCCCCCACATGCTGAAGGTCTCCACCAGAAACGCGTACTTTGTCCGTCCAAGGCCATAAAAAATTCCCTCCAGCACGATCATCAGCCCGAAGAACGGCTCTGACAAAGCCACCAGCCGAAGCATCTCGGCTCCCAGGGATGCCACTGCCTCACTGGGCGTAAACAGACACATCAGGGGATATGCTATAAAAAACAACAGGAGCCCGCTGAGGCACATGAGAAATACTGTGAGAAAAACGCTTAAATTTCCTGTATCTTTCAGTTTTCTCTGGTTTTTCTCCCCCAAAGCCGCGCCCACCAGAGCAGACGTGGCTGTGCGCAGCCCATATCCCGGAATATAGAAGATTGTCTCCGCCGTCACCGCTATGGAATGGGCAGCAAAAATGGTGGTTCCCATCCCTGAAACCAAGCCTGCAAATACCACATGCCCCATGCAGGAGGTCATACTGGTGCCCAAAACGGGCACCCCGATCTTTGCACATTCTCTAAGGAGAGGAACCTCCACCGAAAATTCCCTCCATCTCCACCGAAGAAGCTCCAGCCTTCGGTAAGCTGCAAACATCAGAACTCCCGACAGAGAATAGGACAGCGCTGAAGCCACCGCCGCTCCTGTGACTCCCATATTCGCCTTGTAGATCAATATGTAGTTCAGCACCACATTGAGACAGTTAGCTGTCATGCTGATGACCATAGGTGTTCTGGTATTCTGAGTTGCCCGGATGGAGGCCCCCAGGATGGTTGTCCAGGCTCGAAACACCATCGGAAGACTGATGATGAAAAAATAGGTGGATGCCTGAGCCTGTATGGCCTTCTCGGCCCCCATCCACACAGGGATAAAGGGGCTGAGAAGAATGCAGATGCTGCCTGTAACTACACCGCAGCCTGTCGCCAGAAACAGCGCCTGCTTAGAAAGACTCTGAATCCTCCTTTTCTCTCCACTTCCCACCGCTCTTGAAATCATAGCCAGAATCGCTGTGCCGATGGCCCCTGCCATACTTCCCACCAGCCAATTGATGGTGGTGGTGATGCTCACCGACGCTGTGGCCTGCTCTCCCAGCTGTCCTACCATGGCCGTATCCACATACTGCAAAAGAGTGGCCAGCATTTCCTCCAGCATTGTCGGAATGGACAGGGCCAGCAGTGTGCGCAGCAGCTGTACCCTGTCGTTTTCCCTAGTCATTGGTCTGGGGATTTTGGGAAATATCGCTGCCGAAATATTTCTCAGACAATTTTGTCAGTTCTCCCGACTGGCTCAGCTCCACTATAGCCTGATTGACAGCCTCTCGAAGGCTGGCTGACTCCTGGCCTTTGCGCAGGGGAATAGCCACCAGCGACGCTTCCTCTGTCAGCGCAGCGATCTTCAGATTTCTGTCGGGATGTGCCTTCATATAATCGTAATAGGTAAGTTCCGCATTGAGTGTGGCGTCGATACGCCCCGACAAAAGCAGCTCAAAAGTCTGGTTCAGATCGTCCACACCTGTCACCTCTGCACCAAAGCTCTCCGCCAGCTCCGCATAGGTACTGGATATCGTGTTGGCGGTCTTCTTTCCCGCAAGATCCTCAAAGGACTGTATCTGGTCGTTGTCTCCGTTTACCACAATTGCCGTCCTGATATATCCGTAGGGATCTGAAAAGTCATACTTCTCTCCCCGCTCCTGGGTGATCTCCACCCCGTTGACCACCAGGTCGTACCGGCCTGCGTCCAGGCCTGCGAAGAGGCCGTCCCACTCCCCCTCCACAAAGACTGCCTCAACTCCCAGCTTCTCTGCGATCATTCTCGCCACCTCTACGTCATAGCCCACCAGTTCATCATTCTCATCATGGTAAGTCCAGGGTGACCATGTTCCCTCCATGGCCACCACCAGCTGCCCCTTCTGTTGAATCTGTGCCAGCTGATCCAGATTTTCTCCTGCTTCCTGACCTTCTGCTGCCTGATTCTGATCTCCAGCCTGTGTCTGGGCAGTCGCCCCACCCTGACTCTGACTCCCCGCTTCGCTCTGAGTTGTCTGTCCCCGATTCCCGTTGTCTCCAGAGCATCCTGCCAAAGCCAGAGCTCCTGTCATCATCACCGCTGCTGTCCTTCTCAACCATATATAATTTCTCATTTTTCTTCCTCCTTAAAATTAAATCCTGCCTTTCCAGCCGCCATTGAAAATCCTCACACATTCACCAGCCGTAAAAACTCTCTGGTTCTCTCCGCCTTGGGATTCTCAAAAAAGTCTCTGGAGCTCCCCGCCTCCACCACGTTACCATTCTCCATGAAGATCACTCTGGTAGACACGTTTCTGGCGAAATTCATCTCGTGGGTTACCACCAACATAGTCATACCCTCCTGGGCCAGCTCCCGCATAACTTCCAGTACCTCCCCGATGAGCTCCGGGTCAAGAGCCGATGTGGGTTCATCAAAAAAGATAATCTCCGGCTCAGTGGCCAGGGCCCTGGCGATAGCCACTCTCTGCTGCTGTCCGCCAGAAAGCTGATGGGGATAATAGTTCCAGCGGTCGGAAAGCCCTACTTTGTCCAGAGCCTTTCTCCCTGTCTCTTCGGCTTGAGCCTTCGGAATCCTCCGGGCCGTCACAAGTCCTTCGGTCACATTTTCAAGGGCCGTCTTATTCAGGAAAAGATTAAAATTCTGGAATACAAACGCTGTCTTCCGCCGTATCCTGGCAATATCTTTTTTGGACATACGGCTCATATCGAAAGACTCCCCGTCAAACACCATGGTCCCCTGGTCTGTGGTCTCCAAAAAATTGATACATCTTAAAAATGTCGTCTTTCCGGAACCGCTTGGCCCCAAGATGGCCACCACGTCTCCTTTCTCCACATCCAGATCTACCCCTTTGAGAACCTGCAGCTCACCAAAATTTTTTTTGATATCTCTGATCTCCAACATGTGTTCTCTCTTCCTCCTGTCTTATTTGCTGGAAATATAAAAGCTTAGCTTTTTCTCACCTATATGCTGCAGTCTGGTTAAGACCGTGGAAAACATCAGGTAGATCAAACCTACCTCACAGTACAGGGCAAGAGGTTCGTAGGTTCTGGCTACGATTCTCTGAGTAGCCATGAACATCTCCGTCACTGTGATGTTGGCTGCCAGAGAAGTATCTTTCACCATGGCGATTAGAGAGTTGGACAGAGACGGAAACGCCGTCCTCAAAGCCTGGGGAAGTACAATACGTCTCATGATCTGCAGGTAGGACATACCCACACAGTACCCTGCCTCCATCTGTCCCCTGGGCACAGCCTCCAGGGCCGCCCTGATAATCTCTGCTCCATAAGCACCTTCATTGAGAGAAAACACAATCACCGCGGAGGGAAAGGGATCTAACACGATTCCCACCTTCGGCAGGCCGAAAAAAATTACATACAGCTGAACCAGAAGAGGTGTTCCCCTGATCACCCATATGTAGAATCTGGCCAGCTGTTTCAGCACTCTGATGTTGGCAAACTGTATCAAAGCCATGACCACCGCAATCACCATAGCCAGAGAAAAAGAAATCACCGTGAGAGGGATAGTCACCTTCAGCCCTGGCAGCAGTATCTTCCAAAAGGAATCCAGCAAAATGCCGTACAATCGTTCATTTATCATCGTTCCCGTCAATCATCCTTTCTGTCGTAGTATTCTCCGCTCTGCTAAAGACCGCCGGTTTCCTTCCAGCGGCACCTGCCTGAGCTTGGATGTGTTTTTCTATTCTACATCAAACTGAACTCTATCGTCAAGTACCCGTAAGGCATGAAATGTCATGCCTGTGAAACATAGGCTCAGGTATAGTAAAAGGTTCCGGGTCATACTCCCGAAACCTTTTCACTATGCCGATTCTGATATTTAATACTTGTCACTCATCTGATAACCTGCACCGTCATATCCAAAGTCCCCGGCCGGAGCGCTGTAGGTACTCGCCGATTCAGTCACTTCCATCATAGAACCACCACTTCTCAGGCGGAATTTTCCTACCTGCTGTTTCATAAGCTGGGCCTGGCTGGACAGCTCCTGGCTGGCTGCTGCACTCTGCTCGGCAGTGGCGGAGTTAGTCTGAATAACACTGGAAATCTGGTCAATTCCTATGGTGATCTGGGAAATAGCCGCGGATTGAGTATTGCTGGCCTCTGAAATCTTATCCATGAGAACAGTAACTTCCTTGGCTCCCTCTACCGCCTGACTTAAGGTCTTAGCAGTCTCACTGGCAATCTCGGTACCGTTCTGCACAGCCTTGATGGAGTTTTCGATCAAGACAGCCGTATTCTTTGATGCCTCCGCGCTTTTGCTTGCAAGATTCCTGACTTCATCAGCCACAACGGCAAAACCCTTGCCTGCACTTCCCGCTCTTGCAGCCTCCACCGCCGCGTTGAGGGCAAGAATATTGGTCTGGAAAGCGATATCCTCAATCGTCTTGATAATCTTTCCGATTTCGTTGGAGCTGTTGCTGATATCCTCCATGGCCTTGATCATATCCTGCATCTTGGAGTTGCTCAGATTCATGTCGTCACCTACGGCGTTAACCTTCTTGTTTGCATCGCCTGCATTATCTGCGTTCTCCTTGATACGCTGGGAGATATCGGAGATGGTGGCAGCCAGCTCTTCGATGGAGCTTGCCTGCTCAGTAGCTCCTTGGGAAAGTGCCTGAGCGCCGCTGGAAACCTGCTCGGATCCGTTAGACACCTGTTCACTGCTGGTGCTAATCTGTGCCATAGCCTCATTCATACGGGCCGCTATGGCTCTAAAGGACAGAAGAACCTGATGGAAACTTCCGATATATTCCTCTTCACAGATGGAATCCACCGTCAGGTCGCCGGAGGCCATCTTTGCCAGGAACTGATTCTCATCCTCCACAATTGCCCGCAATTTCCTGATAACCTCTCTGAACTGATCTGCAAGAACTCCCAGCTCATCTTTGGACTCATAACTAATCTTCGTGTCCAGGTTGCCCTTTGCCATCTGGATAGCCGCTTTCTCGATCTCCGCTACCGGCTGACGGATGCTGCCGATGATGATGGTGGAGAACAGGACACCGATCAATATTACTACTACCATCAGCACCACCTGAATGATAATGGCGTTTCTGTAGGTGACATTGCTTTCCGTGTAAGCAGCATCGCTTCCTCTGGTGTTAAAGGCAGACAGATTATCCAGAGCCTGAGTTACCGCATCATAGCCGCCGCTTCCCTCTTCACTGTCCAGAAGAGCCCACGCTTCCGCCGTCTGGCCAGACTGCACCAGGCTGGTCAGCTTGCTGTCCACTTGTTTGTAGGCATTCCATACAGACTGAAGTGTGTCATAGAGCTGCCGTCCCTCTGCTGTGGACACATAGCTGCCATAGGCAGATACATGAGAATCCATGGTGCTGACCTGCTGAGATACTCTTCCTGAGAAGTCCTGTATCTTAGACTCATTGTCCGCAGTCACATATCTCACTTCATAGAGTCTTAACTTTGACACGGTGGTATTCATCTGATCCGCCAGGGTACAGCTTGGCATCCATTTTTCTGCGATAATGTTTGTTTCTCCGTTAAGATTGCCCATAAGCAAGAACGATACAATACCCAGAGCCAGCATACCTGCGAGGGCGATTCCCACAAGTACATAGAGTTTAACTCTGATCTTCAAATTTTTGATTTTATCTCCCATATCATTTTTCCTCCATTGCCTTTTTGCAGCTTATCTGCCAATCCCGCTCCGGAAACTCATCAAAGCGGGAACGGTCCAAGCCTAACTTCAGTGCTTTCTCAGCTGGAACTTTCCTATCAATGACTTCAGCATCTGTGCCTGACCTGCCAGCTCCTCGCTGGCCGCAGCGCTCTCCTCCGATGTGGCGGAGTTTGACTGAATCACCGTGGAAATCTGAGTAATGCTGTCTTTTATGCGGTTGATAGCTATCTCCTGCTCTTGTGAGGCATCGGAGATTACTTTGATCTGGCTGGTCACCACACCGGCACCGGCCACCACGGAGTTGAGTGACTCCTGAGTCACACCTGTAAGCCTGGATCCGCTATCTACCATGTGGAGTGTCTTCTCGATAAGTTCCGTTGTATCTTTCACCGCATCCGCACTCTTGGCGGCCAGATTTCTCACCTCGTCCGCCACCACGGCAAAGCCCTTGCCTGCGCTTCCTGCCCTCGCAGCCTCCACCGCGGCGTTCAGCGCCAGAATATTGGTCTGGAACGCGATATCGTCGATCGTCTTGATAATATGCTGAATCTCCCCGGAGCAGGCGCTGATCTGCCGCATAGCCTCTGCCATCTCCTGCATCTGTCCGTTGCAGATGTGAATCTGCTCTCCCACTTTATCGGCCTCCGAGGTAGTTATAGCGGCGCTCTCGGCGTTGTTGTTGATCTGCTGTGTAACCTGCTCGATCATGTGCATCAGATTGTCCACTTCCGACGCCTGCTCCGTAGAACCCTGAGCCAGAGACTGCGCTCCCATAGCCACCTGGTTGGCCCCTGAATCCACTTGGCTGGCAGACGCATGAATCTGCTCCATGATACCGCTCTGCTCACGGCAGATAGTCTCGATAGCTTTCTGGATCTGGACGAAATCACCTATATAATCAATCTCGCTCTCACTGGCAAGATTCCCAGCCGCAAGACCCTGGAGTACCTTGGTGATATCGGAAATGTACATCTTCAAATTCTTTACAGAAGTGTTCAGAGTGTCGGCCAGTTCCCCGATCTCGTTGTTATCGGCCACATCAATCTGGAAGTCAAGTTTTCCCTCCGCCAGATTTCTGCTGGCCCCTGTAATCACCTGAACCGGATTCACAATCCGCTTCATCACATAAATAAAGAGGAGGATACTCACCACAAGAATCACGACGACGGTGACAAAAGAGATCACCTCTGTCCTGTAAACCCAGTCAAACAGCCCGGACTGGCTGTCTGCCACCTGTTTCTCGGTGATTGCCGATACCTGATCCAAAAGCCCCACCAGCTTGACCACACTGGCCTTGGTCACTTCCAGATACATCTGCCGGGCCTGCTCCGGATCCGTCTCATTCATATCCAGAATGGTCCTGGCAGATTCGTGGATAGCCTGGTGAATAGGCTTCATCTCCTCCATAAGCCGGAGAATCTCGCTGTTCTCGATAGCTGACAGATCCGAATTGTACAGCCAGTTTCCCAGCACACAGGTTTTGTAATCCATACTCCCCGTAAATTCCGTACCCAGGGCGACCGCGGAACACAGATTTTCCACCCAGCTGTAGTGGGCTTTCTCCGCCACCAGAACCAGATCATTGATCTCGGTGGCCTGCTCTGTGGACCTGCTGTAAACTCTCACCTTCCTCATACCGCCTATTGTCGCTATTCCGCTGATAATCACACACGCAAATATCAGGGCAATGCGTATCATAACCTGTTGTTTTATGCTCTGCCTCATTCTTTTCTCCTTAATCAAAATCAAACGCTAATGTACGGAGACAGATATGCCCCCGTACATCACACTTGTAGTCAATAAAACCGTTCCGTCATCATCAATACTTTCCGTCATCTCCGTATGATGCGTAGGAAACCGGCTGGGAGTCTGCTGAAGAGTAGTCATACTGTGAAACCCCAGACGCCGCACCGGAATCGCCCTCCAGTTTAAACCGTCTCACCAGTTCTTTCATGATCTGAGCCTGACTGGACAACTCCTCGCTGGCTGCCGCGCTTTCCTGAGAAGTCGCGGAGTTGGTCTGTACCACGCTGGATATCTGATCAATGCCCACGGTGATCTGGCTGATGGCATCTGCCTGCTCCTGAGAAGCCCTGGCGATGGAATCCATCATCTCTGTGGCCTCCTGAATACCTGTCATAACCTGCTCCAAAGATTTGGCCGTCTCGTCGGCGATCCGCTTCCCGTTCTCCACTGCCGTGAGAGAATTCTCGATAAGCACTGCCGTGTTCTTGGAAGCCTCCGCGGACTTGCTTGCCAAGTTGCGCACCTCATCTGCCACCACGGCGA
The DNA here is from genome assembly GCA_949879795.1 of uncultured Hungatella sp. Taxonomy (GTDB): domain Bacteria; phylum Bacillota; class Clostridia; order Lachnospirales; family Lachnospiraceae; genus UBA3402. The sequence goes on along the minus strand of CATLBR010000018.1, from coordinate 42,801 downwards.
ATCCCTTGCCTGCCGCTCCTGCCCTGGCAGCTTCAACGGCCGCATTCAGAGCCAGGATGTTGGTCTGGAAAGCGATATCCTCGATAGTCTTTATAATCTTTCCGATCTCCCCGGAGGATGCGTTGATATCCGCCATAGCAGCCAGCATATCCTGCATCATGCGGTTTCCTTCTCCCGCCACCTCACTGACCATAACCGACTTTCTGCTTGCCTCCTGAGCTCCCTGGGCGTTCTCGTTGATACGCGTGGAAATATCGTTGATTGAAGCAGCCAGCTCTTCTACTGAAGAAGCCTGCTCCGTCGCGCCCTGAGACAGAGCCTGAGCTCCGGAAGACACCTGATCTGATCCGGAGGCCACCTGGTTGGCAGACTGATTCAGCGTAGTCATAGTAGTGTTGAGGCTGCTCTTGATCCCTCTCATGGCATGAAGAATCTTCTGATAATCGCCTATATACATGCTCCGGTCCGTAGACTTGGCCGCAAAATCTCCTCCGGACATGGCTGTAAGTATCACTTCAATATCTTTGATAATCCTGCTGAGACCGGCAGTCATGGTATTCATCTCTTCCGCCATCTCACCGAACTCGTCCCCTGACTTGTAATCGATATTCACGGAGAGGGTACCTTTTGCCACCTCTTTCATGGCAGCCTGGATCTTCTTTACAGGAGTCAGAATGTTGCTTGTCAGATTCAAAGCGATAAACACTGTGAGGAGGAACGCCACCGCAGCAACCGCTACAGTCACCGCGATCAGCGCGGACTGCAGTTTCATGGCTTCTGCATAACTCTCCTGGCTCTCCTTACCTATCTGAACAAACGCCCTCTCCAAAAGTTCTATAGAAGATTCTATCTGAGGATTATACTCCGTCAGAACCATCTGCTGCGCTGCCGCGCTGCCCTCCTCAGTATTCTGCTTGGCGTAATCCACAATCTGAAGTCTTGTGGTTTTGTTGGCATCCAGACCGTTTTCAAATTCTTTGAGCAGAGACACGTCTCCGTCATAAGTGGCATATACGTCCGAAAGTTCCTCGCGGACTGCATCCATATACTCTGTTACCGTGTTTACACGCTTGTCGGTCTCGGCCGGATCTGCCTCCATCACAGCCAGCATCAGCTCCTTCAGAGCTCCCTGCATCTTCAGCTGTATCTCATAGATGCTGGACACTGCTTCATAATCGTGAGTAAAGAAGTCCTGATAGCTGGCTTTCGCCCTGACAATTCCAATGGTTCCCACCACCACGGACACCAGAAACAGTATCAGGATAGACCCGAATGATACTATAAACTTTTTTCCGACCTTTAGGTTCTTCATTTGTTGCTCCTCCTTGTTGAGTCTTTTTAACTCCCCTGCTTCCTGGCTGACCAGCGGATGGGGGTACCGTCACGCACTCCTTACATGTACATCGACGGTTTTGATTTTTTTATAACACCTCTCCTTATAATTTTGATTTTTGTCTGCATATATCGGCAGATTTCAAAAAAAAATAACCCCTTTGTGTAATTTTTTTTCAAAACCCTTAATAAATTTTAAATTCCGTCGATAAAACCAATAGTGTGTTGCGGTCTGCCGTATTTTTGCAGACTTATCGGTCAGATGCCCTGGACAAGACCGGGGTGTTCGACCCCGTGGACAGCAGCGGTAACCAGGCTTCTTCGGTTTGGCTCCGCCGCCCTCACGAGAATAAAAAAGGATAGGTGGTGTATAGAATGGATAATGGTATGGAGGGTATGCTTGACACATACCTTTTTGAGACAAATTCCCTTTTGGACCGATTGGACGAGATGCTGGTGGCTGACGAAAAGATCGGTGATTTTTCACTGGATGACGTGAATGAGATTTTCCGTATCATGCATACCATCAAGGGTTCTTCTGCCATGATGGAATTCGGTTCCTTGGCTGAGATAGCCCACCATATAGAAGATCTGTTCTTCTATATCCGGGATAAGGGTATCGATTCCCTGGATCCCCAGCACAAAAAGGAACTTTTCAATCTGATGTTCCGCTCTGAAGATTTCCTGCGGGGACAGGTGGAGAAGGTGGAAGCCGGCGAGGCTCTGGACACGGATCTGGATTCTTTTTCCGGTGAGATCAACAATTTTCTTAAAAAAATCAGCGGTGCCGCCGTGGAAGAGCCGGCCGCTCCCGCCCCGGCTCCGGCCGCTGCCTCTCCGGCCGCTCCCACAGCCGCCGGCACCCTTCCCGATGACAAGGAGGCCGTGTGTTTCCTTCATGTGTTTCTCGAAGAAGGTATCGGTATGGAGAATCTGCGGGCCTACATGATCATCAACGCCGTAAAAGAATGCGGCATCGATTTCCGCTATTATCCGGAGAACATGGAGACAAATTCCGAGACCTCCGCTACTATTATAGAAGAAGGCTTCTTCATGGCCTTCAGTTCCGAGGAAGAAGCCAACAAGGCTTCCGGCGTTCTGAGAACCCAGGGGCACATCCGCTCCTATGAACTGGCCTCCATGCCCGAACCGGAGCCCGAAGCCCCCGCTCCCGTGAAAGCCCAGCCGGCCGCTGCGCCTGCCGAGGCTCCGGCCGTTTCCAAGTCGTCTCCAAAGCCTGCGGCTCAGCCCAAACCTGCGCAGAACGCCCCTGTAAAACAGAACCTGATCAGCGTCAATTTGATGAAGCTGGACAGCCTGCAGAACATCGTGGGCGAGATCGTCATCACCGAGTCCATGGTCACCTCGTCTCCGGAGCTGAACCAGCTGAGCAGGGACGCTTACGACAATTTCATGAAGTCGGCCCGCCAGCTCCGCAAGCTCACCGATGATTTGCAGGATATCGCCATGTCTCTGAGGATGGTGCCTATCTCCGGCGTATTCCAGAAGATGAGCCGTATCGTCCGGGATATGAAGCAGAAACTGAACAAGGACGTGCGCCTCACTCTCGTGGGAGAAGACACCGAAGTGGACAAGACCATCGTAGACAGCATCCAGGACCCCATCATGCATATGGTCCGCAACGCCATGGATCATGGTATCGAAGATGATGTCCAGGACCGTATCGCCGCTGGCAAGAATACCCAGGGCGAGATCGTCCTCTCCGCCACCCACACCAGCAGTGAAGTGGTCATCACCATCGCCGACGACGGCAAGGGCATGAATCCGGACAAGCTCCTGGCCAAAGCCAGAGAGAAAGGGATTCTCACCAAACCGGAAAACGAATATACTAAAAAAGAGGCTCTGGGCCTTATCATGCTGCCGGGCTTTTCCACCAACCAGGAGGTTACGGAGTTCTCCGGCCGCGGCGTGGGCATGGATGTAGTCAAGAAGAATGTGGAAGCCGTAGGCGGCGTGGTGTCCCTCAACAGCGAAGAAGGGCACGGCACCACCTTCACCATGAAGATTCCGCTGACCATGGCTATCGTGGACGGCATGAGGGTGACTGTAGGCCGCTCGATTTTTACCATCCCCATCGCCAACATTCGCCAGTCTTTCAAGATCATGCCGGAAGAGATCATCCGGGATGAGAACGGCAACGAGATGATCGAGCGCATGGACAGCTTCTACCCCGTGGTTCGTCTCCACCAGTTCTACAATATCGAAACGGATATTGTCAATCTGGAAGACGGAATTCTCCTGTGGGTTGAGAACAGCGACCGCTCCTTCTGTCTGTTTGTCGATGAGCTTGTGGGAGAACAGCAGGTTGTTGTGAAGCCGTTCCCTGCCTTTTTGAACTTTTTCGAACTGAAGAATTTCGGCTGTTCCGGCTGTACCATCCTTGGCGACGGCAATATCAGCATCATTCTTGATATTCAGAGTCTGTATTCGGCGGCTCTTGAGAATTCACAGTAGAGGGGAGGAACTATCATGTCTGAACAGTTAAACACTCAAGATCTTCAGGAGATGCCCGAGACGGATACGGAGGAGGTCTCCACCATAGAGCGCTGTCTCACCTTTGAATCCGGAGATCTTGTCCTGTATATCAGTACCAACTATGTAATAGAGATCATCAACAACCACACTATAACGACTCTGCCTCTGATGCCCTCCTACATTAAAGGCATCATCAATCTGAGAGGTCAGATCCTCCCTGTGGTGGATATCCAGCAGCTTATGGGCAAGTACGACCCGGACGGTCCTGAAAAGACCTGCATTATCGTCCTGGATATCGATTCCGTTTCCCTTGGAATCGTTGTGGACTCTGTCCGCCAGGTCATCGATATCGATCTGAAGAACGTGCGCCCCATTCCCCTCAAGCGTCAGCAGAAACTTCTCAACGGAATGGTGACTATGGAAGATGGAAGCGTTTTTATGTCCATCGACTGTCAGGCGCTTTCTACTCCTCAGTAAATTTCGCAAAATCCGTCGCCGACACACCGGCCGGCTGCTTCCGATCCGTAAAAACGCGCCGTTGGCGCGTTTTACTGGATACTTCGTAATCTGTTGGGCAGTCTTAAGGCTGCCCAATCACTGTATATCGCAACATTTTAAGAAACAGGGGGGATTACCATGCTGACACTGACAGATAACGATTTTCATCGTCTTTATACCTATATCAAACAACATTACGGGATTGACCTGAGCAAGAAAAAACAGCTTATTGTAAGCCGTCTCTCCCACACTCTTGCTTCCCAGGGTTACAAAGATTTTACCTCTTATGTGGATGATATCATAACCGGCCGGGATCCGGATATGGTTACTGCCATGCTGAATAAGCTTACCACCAACTATACATATTTCCTCCGGGAGGAGGCTCATTTTAAATATCTGTGGGATGTGGTTCTCCCGGAACTGGAGAAAAAGCATGCAAGGGATAAGGTTCTCTGTATCTGGAGCGCAGGCTGTTCTTCCGGAGAAGAACCCTACACCATTTCCATGTATCTCAAAGAGTATTTTGGTGCTAAAGCCTCTCAGTGGGACACCAGAGTGCTGGCTACGGACATCTCTCAGAAGATTCTGAACACAGCCATAACAGCATCTTACAATGACGAGAGTCTTTCCTCTCTCCCTGCCACCTGGAAACAGAAGTATTTTGTCAGAAAGCCTGAGGGAGGCTATACCGTCTCCCCCGCTATCAAACAGAATGTTATTTTCCGGCCCTTCAACCTGATGGATCCCATCCAGTTCAAAAGGAAATTTGATTTGATTTTCTGCAGAAATGTGATGATTTATTTTGATCAGGACACCAAAGACGCTCTGGTCCGCCGTTTTTACAATGCCACCGTCCCCGGCGGCCATCTTTTCATCGGCCACTCCGAGGGACTCACCAAGGCCACCTGCCCTTATGATTATATTCAGCCGGCCATTTACAGAAAAAAACAGGCTTAACACCGACTTCAAACAGCGGTTGCCGGGAAAGAAAGAAGGTTAGATTATGCAGCAAAAAATTCGTGTCATGGTAGTGGACGATTCTCTCGTATTCCGAACCTGGCTGGTTAAAAGTTTGTCGGCAGACCCCCGCTTTGAGGTGGTGGGTTATGCCGTCAACGCCCTTGACGCAAAGAACAAGCTCCCCCTGCTGAAGCCGGATATTATGACCCTGGACATTGAGATGCCCGGCATGACGGGCTTGGAGTTTCTAAAAGAGGTTCTTCCCTCTCACCCTGTCCCTGTCATACTGGTATCTTCCCTCAACATGAGAGTCTTTGACGCACTTGCCGCGGGGGCTGTAGACTTTGTACGCAAGCCTGAGGAAGGACAGAGAGATTCTTTTCTCAGGAATCTTATGGCCAAACTCGCCATAGGCAAGAACGCCCGCGTCCGGCTTTCTCCGCAGACCCCTACAGCTCCTGTTTCCGCTCCAAGGACCGTCTCTTCCATGTCACGGGCAGGCTTTTCACCTATAACCGGCAATTCTTCTATCGACCTTATCGCCATCGGCGCCTCCACCGGCGGAACCGAGGCTATTTTGGAGGTGGTTCGTCAGTTTCCCGCAAAGATGCCGGGAATTGTCATCACCCAGCATATGCCCCCGGGATTTACCGCCATGTACGCAGAACGTCTCAACCGCATCTGCAAGCTGGAGGTGAAGGAAGCGGCGCACGGAGACAAAGTGCGTCCCGGACTGATCCTTCTGGCTCCCGGCGGCCTGCAGATGCGTGTGGTTCGCATGGGAACCGGCTACAGTGTCAGCTGCACGGAAGAGGCAAAGGTCAGCGGCCATAAACCTTCTGTAGATGTTCTGTTTGACTCCGTAGCCGCCAATGTAAAAAACCGCGCTATCGGCGTGATCCTCACGGGCATGGGGGCCGACGGCGCCGCAGGTATGATGCGCATGAGAAAAGCCGGTGCGTACACCATCGGCCAGGATCGGGATTCCTGTGTAGTTTATGGAATGCCCATGGAGGCGTTCAAGATAGGAGCCGTATGTCAGCAGGCCGCCCTGAGCAACATTCCTCAGGTAGTTATGGCACGTCTGGCCAAGGGATAACAGAAGAAATTTGGAGTGATGATACATGTCCCCTAAGACAAACCGATCCCCGCAAAAAAAAGGCAGCTCTCCGTCAGGCTCTAACATCCTTCCGCCTCCCGGCAGACAGCCTCAGCCGTCACGTCACAAACAGAAAAAAATCACGGCGGAAGTTCTGATCACAGGAGGAATTCTGGCTGCCGCCACAGCCTTGTCCGTCAGCCTGCTGATGTATTTTCACCCTTTCTCGGCAGAGGATATCCACCTGGCCGCCGCTGGCCTCTATGACAGTGTGGTCCAGCACATAGCCAAAATACGAGAACCAGAGACAGAGGCCTCTTCTTTTCCCGACCGGGAAACCACCGGAGAGACCTTGGCTTCCGGTCCCGACGAGGAGAGTTCCCAGGAAACCACGGAAATATCTCAGATGACCCGGACCGATGAGCTGGGCGACATCTCCGATATGACCGCTGAGACGGTCTTTCCTCCTCAGGACACTGTATACTCCTGCATGCTGGACTCTGCCATGGGACCTCTCTTCTACTATAATCAGGGAGATATCCGATGGAAAGAGTATCTCTACGGGGGCGAGGACCGTATAAGCAAGTACGGCTGCGGACCTGTATGTGTGGCCATGATCATCAACAGCTTTTCCTCCCAGCCTGTGAGTCCGGTAGAAATGGCCGACTGGTCTGCCGCCAATGGGTATTACGCCCGCCAGGGCGGTTCCTACCACGGCCTCATCCCCGGCAGTCTCTCCGCCTTCGGACTCCAGGTAGAGAGCGTCACGGAGCGCACTCCTGAACATGTGTCGGAGCTTCTGGACAGCGGCCGCATCCTGGTAGCCCTTATGGGAAAGGGAAGTCTGACACAGAACGGCCATTTCATCATCATTGCCCAGCTCTGCGACAACGGCAACGTATACATCGCGGACCCTGCCAGCTATGAAAACAGCACCAAGGAGTGGGATCTGCAGCTTTTGATGGATGAGCTGAAGCACAGTTATGACAGCGGCGGCCCTCTCTGGGCCGTGTCTCTTTAGCTATCTGAGAACCAGCAGGTCATGAGGATCTATCCATATACGGATCTTGTCTCCCACCTTGTGTCGTCCCTGCCTGGCATAAGCCTCCCACCGCTCCTTTGGCATCTCCAGCCGCAGCTGGGGATTGGAGGAGTGTGAGGGAGCTTTCACAGAACTCACCATCACCACCATGTTAAACACATCCTCCACGATCCGGCAGATTCTGCACTCCATCACATTGACTCTCTTGGATTCCTCCTCCGAAAATATATGGATATAGTGGCTCCTCACCCCCACATAAGCCGTATCCTCCGGCACCTGGCGGCCGCAGTCCAGTTTCACGCCCCAGTCTCCTGCATAGATCCATGTGCTTTCTGTCTCCTGTCCGTCTTCATCGGAAATCCGCGAAGCAGCCGAGTAGTTTTTACAGCCGGACAACATACAGGCGGCCATTGTCCCCGGCTCTTCAAACATGGTTTTCACCGGAACCACCGGCGTGGATCTACCTTGATCCATGACACATGCCCTCTGACAGATACGGTATATCTCGTCTCGGCTGTGAGACACAAACAAAGTAGTCACCCCGAACTCTTTTAAAATATCCATCAGTTCCATCTCCACCTTCCAGCGAAGATATTCGTCCAGGGCTGAAAAAGGCTCGTCCAGCATAAGCAGCCTCGGTCTCGTCAGGAGAATTCTGGCCAGGGCGGTTCTCTGCTGCTGCCCTCCTGACAACTGGGAAGGCCGGTGCTTTTCCAGCCCTGTGAGGTAAAACCTCTTAGTCATCTCGACCACGGCTTCTTTCGCTTTCCTTTTGTCCAGGTTTGCACTCCTGAGTCCAGTCATCAAATTTTTATCCACCGTCATATTGGGAAACAGGGCATAGTTTTGAAACAGAAGTCCCACATGACGTTTCTGCGGCGGAAGGTCAATGTTTTTTTCCGAGTCAAACAGAGTCCTCCCGTCGAGAACTATCTTTCCTCTGTCCGGTTTCATGATTCCCGCGATACACTTCAGCGTCATGCTTTTACCGCAGCCGGAAGCCCCCAGAATGCCCATAACCTCATTCTCTGCCTCAAACCTGGTGGAGAGCCGAAAGGCCCCCAGAGTCTTTTCCACGTCTACATACAATGACATAATTTTTTCTTTTCTCTCCTTTTTACGGCTGCTGCCTGTCCTGATTATGTGTGTCTGTCCAGAAGCCGGCGCAGCAGTTCATCTGCTTTCTCCCTCTCCCTCAGCCCCAGAAGCCACCGTTCTGGTATCCCCTTAAGTCCGTAGAGGATCCCGGCCAAGCCGCCGACGACACATGCCGTGGTATCCGTGTCATTTCCAAGAAGCACCGCCCGCTTTACCGCCTCCTCATAACCGAAAGTCTGCTCCAGTATCATAAAAGCGCTTCTCAGGCAGTCCACCACATAGCCTGTTCCCTTTCCTTCCCAGGGAATGTCCGGGCGTACACTCCATTCCAGCTCCTGTTCATATTCCTGCTTATCCCTGTAGATCTCCCGAAGAGCCTCCACTCCGTCTCTGATGGCCTCACGGGCTCCCCGCCCTTCCAGAAGGAACCTGGCCGTCAGACAATACAGGGCACAGCACACCTGATTACAGATATGTCCGTGGGTGATGAGACACTGACTGTGGGCATCCGCCACCATAGCTCTCTTGTCGTCATGCCACAGAGCCAGAGGAAGAACACGCATGAGGGCTCCGTTTCCTTTGCCCTCCGGTTTCGCCATGCCGCATTCTGCAGCAGGAACCCCCTTCTTATAGCTGAAGAGAGCCCAGCTGGTCTGGTTTCCCACATCGAACACCTTGCCCCCCACCGCCCAGGTTCCCTCTTCATACCAGGACAGAAGAAGGTCTGAAAACTTTTCCAGCGAAAACTTTCCCTCACTTAACAGGCTGTCCAGAAGACAGAGGGCCTGCGCCCCGTCATCAGACCAGGTTCCCGCCTCCACGTGGGAATAAGTCTTTCGAAATCCTTCAGGCGGTGTCAGCTCAATTTTATCATAAGAAGGCAGGTCCTCTGCCTCATAAAATTCATAGGGGACTCCCAATGCATCTCCTATGAGAAGACCATAAAGCCCCCCGGCAATTTTGTCACGTTCCAACATTTTTCCTCCTCTGATTTTCACCATATCAATGGATTGGTATCCCCTGCCAAAGTAGCCGCCAGCATCCGTTCCGATTCTCTGGCCAAGTTTATCATATTCACTGATTTTCTTTTTTTGTTGCCATATCAAATGGGCCCTATAATTCTCATTCCCTGCAATCGCCAGCTTTTCAGATAAAGTTCCTGCAGTTTCAACCACTATCTGCCAATACAGTTCCATTTTATCACAAAAAGACAGCCGATACAATTTTTCTTTATCGTTCCTCTGCCTTTTCCCTTCATACCGCGAAAAAGCAGCCATAAAATGGCCGCTCTCCCCTCTCTATATAGAATCTCTTTTAACTTGTATTCCGGATAATAGCCTTTGCACTGCACATCCATATAGAAAGACTTCTGCCGATTAAACTTCATAGCTTCCAGCACATCCTCCGGTCTGCAGGTCATGGGGTAGGACGGCGTATAGGCCACCATCATGCCGATCTTATTTTCCGGATTGATCTCATGTCCCATCTGAACCGCTTTCGCGCTGGCTACAAAAATGTGGTGGCGGGCCTGGTACAGGTTCCGCGGGCTGTTGTCATGGACACCCATCTGACACCAGCCGGACAGCACATTGATTTCGTTAAAAGTCATCCAATACTTTACCTTGTCTTTATAACGAGTGAACACGGTTTTCGCGTAAAACAGGAAAAAATCGATCACCTCTCTGCTTGACCATCCGTCATAATGATCTGCCAGATACATGGGCATATCAAAATGATTTATGGTCACTACCGGCTCGATGCCGTATTTATGAAGCTCCTCAAATACCGCATCGTAAAAAGCCAGTCCTTCCTCATTGACCTGATACCTTCCGTCCGGACAGATTCTGGACCAGGAAACAGACATTCTAAAACGCCTAAACCCCATCTCCCCCATAAGAGCGATATCTTCTTTGTAGTGATGATAAAAATCCGTTGCGTTGTGGCTTGGATAGAAAGTATCCTCCAGAATGACCCCCACAGTTCCTACCGGCACCTGTCCGGTCATGGTACTGTCCACAGGTGCCTTTCCCGTACTTCCGTCCGGGTTTTTATAGGTAATCAGCCGGGGAACCTGATAACCTCCGCCAGTGTGATTCCATAACGATTGGTATTTCATTGCATTTTCCATGCGCCATACTAAAAAATCAAGACAGTCAACCCACTCCTGACTTTCATGCTTCCAAGTCATTTGACCCCTATACTACTAAGCCATTCTTCCATAGCATCCCTGGAAGTTCCTGCTTCAAACCGCCTGCCCTCACCCCACTCCACTGTGTCAGAGCAGAGCGTATGAAGATTGGTCGCACTGGAGCCAATCCCGCTGCTGTGAGATGTACAGAACGGAACGATTGTCTTTCCGGAAAAATCATAGCTCTCCAAAAATGTACTGATAATCCTGGGGGCCTGCCCGTGCCATATGGGATAGCCAATCAGAATCGTATCATAGCTTTCCATATTCTCCACACTTCCCGATATGGCAGGACGCGCATTCGAATCGTTCTGCTCCTGATCGGCACGGCCTCCCGTATAATATGCCAGATCTGCCTCCGTATAAGGCTCCTCTGCTATGATTTCATAAATATCTGCCCCCAGAATCTCCGCCGCATACTCTGCTAACGTCTTTGTGGTTCCTGTTGCCGAAAAATACACTACTAAAGTTTCTGCAGCCATATCTGTCTCCTGTCCCTCTGCCGAAACAGATTCGGATACCTCCGTTTCTGTTTCCTGTTGTTCCTTTTCCTGTCCTTCTGTATCCTGTGTCATGTTCCGTTGTTCATCGGATTGTTCCGCCATATCAGTGACATTATCTCCGGTGCCATCCTGCATCACATCTGACTGTACAGATACAGAATCCGGCTGCTCCCCCGGTCTTTCTGAGACATCTGTACGGCTACAGGCTGCCAAGTAAAAAATCATTGCAAAAGAAAGCAGCAAACCAACTGTCCTTTTCATCATCCATCCCACCTTTCTCCCAGTGCCTCTTCGATAGCGGCTTGTGGATGGTCAAATTGACTCGGATACAGCTTCGTGATGATAAAAATTTCCTCCCTGGGAATACCGGAATTTCTGACTGCCTCCCCCACACTTTCCTCATTATGGTACATATAGGCAGTATCAATCAGGCGGATACCGCTGTTTAATGCTGCCGTAACGGAATCTGCGCAGGTTTCTCCGGTTAAGCTGTAAGTTCCCAGTCCATAGACAGGCATTTCATACCCGCTGTTCAGCATAACCGTTTTTGTCTCAAAATGAAATGTGATATCATTCACCTCTGAACCGTCTCCCTGCTGTATCTGTTGTGTATCTTCCTCATTTGCCAGGCTGCTTTCCTTTGATTCTGTATCCATCAGTGGTTCTTCTGTTACTGTCTCGGAAGTTTCTGTCTGTTCCGTGGATTTCGGGCTTTCCGTCTGCCCTCCATATGATTCTTCTGATTGTTTCCCGCAAGCTGACAACACGACCGCAAAGAGCAGTACCATTAACCAATCCGTCAATCGCTTCATCCTGCTCCCTCCTCTCTTTTAAAGTGACCTTTTTCAATACTTTTGCCGGATCGCCTCACATTTTCAAGACATTTTTTCTGTTTCAAGGACGACCATGTACTATCGATTTATTCTAAAGACAACGTCATAGTAACATCTCCACTTCCAAGCGCATCTTCCCAACCGATCAGATCATCAATATGCCCCAATCTCGTGTAGCTCCAGGAATTGGAACCATAGAAAATAACGATCTGATTTCCATTGTATAAGACGATATCCCCTGCCTGTGTCGTGATCTGGCTGTTGTTTACCGGAAGGCTTGTTCCCAGAGGACCTACCTTTTCAAAGCCCGAATAGTCGCTCATCTGGATGACTACAGGACTATCCCGCATCATTTCCACCAGAGCAGACACGGCTTCATTCTCTTCCAGTGTCGCCGAAAATACCACATCACCAACCCTCACATTCATACTTGCCACTTTATTTTCCTCCGTTTCATTTATCCTGGTTTCCTGCACAGATCCAGCTTCATTTGATTGTGAGGAACTCTCTATCGTGGTAGGCTCTGCCTGGCGGCTGGGTGTCTGAGCCTGTATATCGTTCTTTCCACAGGCTGCCATATAAGACAGGATGACAGCCAGATACAAAACCGTATAAAATTTTCCCATCGTATACCTGCTCCTTATTCAACTTTTTCACATAATTTCATATGGGCAAGCCAGGAAAAGGCAAACAGAAAGGTCAATCTGAAATTGTGGTCAGACCAAAAGCTCCGAGTGTTGCATAGATACAGTCCGCTACGGAAGAACCCATTCCTGTGAGAAGCCCTGCCTTTATCCCATGCTCCCATATTCTCTGTACTGTCATGGCCCCCACAGCCCCTACCGGCACCCCGAATATCAACCCGATCAGAATACCCTTTAAAAACATATTCACCTCTTGTCATTCACTGTTCATTACTGTCAATGCGTCAGGCGGTTTTTTCAGACGGGATGGTATATGTCGTTTCTACTTCTTTTAATCCGCCGATCATTACCTCTCCTTTTGCAAGTTGGTCATCCATAATCACTTCCCCCACCTCCGGCACACAGATCCGGCCGGACAGTGGATTTTTGATACTGTCAACCTTTGTTGTAATGACTGCATCCACTTCCGATTTCTCAAAAGCAAGGTCCGTATCCACCATTTCACAATCGACCAATTTCAGGTTCTTGCAGTAACACAAAGGCTGCGTTCCGATGATTTTACAGCGGATCAGTGTCAGGCCGTCTGAATACCATGCCAGATATTCCCCTTTGACCACGCTGTCTTTCACGGTTATGTTTTCCCCATGCCAGAAAGCGTCCTTTGTATCAAATACGCAGTTTTCAAAGGTGGCGTTTTTGATATACTGGAAGGAGTATTTACCCTTAAACTCCACGCCACAAAATACCAGATCTTCTGACCGCATCATAAAATACTCGCTGACCGCCGTGGTATCTTCCATGCGGATTCCCCTGGCGGACCATCCGAACTCCGGGGAAATAATGTCGCAGTTTCGGATTACGACATCGCTGCACTCTCTGAGGGCCTTGATCCCATGCAGCTTCGTATCCGTGATCTCTACATGGTCGGAATACCAGAGAGCTGCCCTGCAATCTTGCGTCATTTCCGAATCCTTGACGGAAAGCCCGTGGTCATGCCAGAAGGGATAGCGCAGATTGAAAAAGCAATGCGCCGCTTCGATATTCCTTCCCTCTTTGAAGGCGCTCTCTCCGTCTGCCGGCCCGTCAAAAGAACAGTTTTGCACCAGCATATTCTCGCTTCCATAAAGAGCACGCTCCATGTCAAAAGTCTGATTTTCAATTACCTTCATCTTTATTTCCTCCATTGGATTTATATACTTTATAGGTTTCATTTCGTTATTGATAATCCCGTTTCCCGGAAGATGCCGTCAAAAATCCCAACAGATTTTTTACATCCCCAACACTCCGGATCCCCGGCAGTACCGTCACCACTCCCGGCGCTTAAAATCAGCGCCGCAAATCTAATGACAGGGTTCGCGCAGCGGTTCCTGGAATCTACCGGGGATACCAGCACAATCATTTCTGTCTCCGCGAGAACCGGGTAAACCTCCTGCATATCGTCCTGCTGGATGCATCTGCCCTCTCCTTTGGTATGGCAGTATTCGCAGGCCAAGCAGCCCGCAATCTTCTTTTGGCATACCGGCATCATCTCGAATCACACAACTTCCTGTTTTCTTGCAGGCCTTTTGGGCATATAGGTACACCCGAAGGGTGTTCCCTCTTTCTCTTAGATTTTATCCTTTTTCTTTCCTGTTGTCTTTCCCTGGATCTGATAGATCAGATAATCCAGACAGGAAATCCTTCTTTCATCCGTGTGTACCCTACCGAGCAGATATTCCCTCTGATGCTCCAGCAGTTCCAGCTGCTTTGCCTGCTGTCCTTTATCAAACCATCCCAGAAAATTCCGGATCATTTCTGTTTCACATCCGGCATCCTCCAGATTCTGTATAACGTATTCCCTGCTTCTTATATCTGCCATTCCCGCGCCCCCTAACGTATTTGATAACCGCACAGCTTGCGGTGTAATTTCTGATTTAACTATAAATCCCCACAAAGAAAATAGCAAATATTTATATATAATATATTTTCATAGTTGAAAACTATCGAAATTTATGATAGGATTTTTTAGGGGTTGATTGAAATTCTAAATGCAACACTTTTGACCGGTTTTTCTTGTCTTTTTTCTTCCTCTGCGCTAAAATCTCCTTAAAGATTGGCAGCACAAAGGACGGACTGCATTTTTTCCATTTGCTGATCAGCTAAAGGTCGCAGGTCGTAAAGAATACCGTCAAAATCGTCCGTCCTCCCGGATGGATGATCACACTGTCCATCTGGTAGACTGCCGCATCCGGATGGAACTCCATATAGGATTCATAATCCTCATAGCTTCGCTCTATATGGCATTTCTGGCTCACTCGCAATACCGGCCCGCTTTTTTCCTCTTTGGTCTGCGCAGCTTCTGCCTCAGGTCGATATTTCGGGCGTTCGGAAGTCCGGCATCTATATAAGAATAGATGGTCCGGTCGCTTACCGGCAGCTCGTCCCGGTAGGTTTCACAAGTAGGAGGAAATATGGAAATACGAGTACTTCAATACTTTCTTGCCATTGCAAGAGAACAGAGCATCATACGGGCTGCTGAGTCTCTTCATCTCTCACAGCCTACTCTTTCTACACAGATTAAAAACATGGAAAAGGAATTGGGAAAACAGCTCCTGATCCGGGGCACAAAGGGCTCCCGCAAGGTTACGTTGACAGAGGAGGGAATGATACTCCGGAAAAGGGCTGAGGAAATTCTGGATCTGGTAAAAAAAACGGAAAATGAGATTACCTGCTCCGACAATGTGGTTGTCGGGGATGTCTATATTGGCGCCGGAGAGACAGACGGTATGCGTCTGCTGGCAAGAGCTGCCGGAAGTTTAAAAAAACTTTATCCCGGAATCCATTACCATATTTCCAGCGGCAATGCTGCCTTTGTCAGGGAACAGCTGGATAGAGGACTGATTGATTTCGGTATTATCTTCGGAACGCCGGATACAAAGAAATATGAAGTATTAAAGCTCCCGTCAAAGGATATCTGGGGTGTCCTAATGCGTAAGGATTCGCCATTGGCAGAAAAAGAGTCTATCTCCCCGGAAGACCTGTGGAACCAGCCATTGCTGATATCGCAGCAGGAAACGGAAGGCGGCAGAATGTCCCAGTGGATGAAGCGCCGCCTCTCGGAACTGGATATCATTATGACTTATAATCTGCTGTTCAATGCCTCCCTGCTTGTGGAAGAGGGTTTAGGGTACGCGATCTGTTTTGACCGTATTATCAATACCTCCGGCGACAGCAGACTTACGTTTCGCCCCCTGTCGCCGTCCATTGAGATTGAAATGTATATGATCTGGAAAAAATATCAGATCTTTTCCAAACCTGCGGAAAAGTTTTTGATGATGATGCAGGAGAATTTGAATTTAACATAAACCATATGAATTATTTATTCATGTAGAAACTGAAATATTAGTTCATTCCGCTTTTTCCCTTTCATTCGTACAATCTTACTGGGACGCGAACGAATAGCGGAAGATTTACATGAATTTTTTGGAATGGCAATCAAAAACGCAAGGATAGACTACGGTCTCACACAGAAAGCTCCGGCGGAGCGGAGAAAACAATTTTCATCAGTCAGACTCCGTGACACAGCCATATAATATGTCTTCCCTGATCCCCATTCCCCTGTCAACATTATTGCTGTATAGGTCTTATCCTCTTCAAGAGAAAGCTGCCGATCTGCTGCCCTTCCACTCTCTTATCAGGTGTTCCCCTGAATATCCATTATCCAAACAATGTAGAGCCGCCGCTACAAAAAGCAGCAACACCCCCAGCAAGCTATGGGGTACTAAAAAACCAACCTTGCTATGCTCGGTATTAGCTTGCTATGCAGCCGAGCTACAGGGACTTAAACCTCATTTGGGATTAAACTGGACAGAAAAGATAAATCATTAAGAGAGTTTTGAGGACGTTTACTACCCCCAATAAGCATTTCACAACAAATAGGTTGTTTAAATGATTTAGGCAAACTATAATATTTGTTATTTCTATGATAACAAGGAGGTATTTATGAATCTAAAAAAAGTAATGATATTACTCGGTACTGTCTGTATATTGAACACAATGGTTACAGGGTGCGGTTCTGGTCCTGTTGCTAAAACAGAAGAAAATCAGACAGACGAAACATTATCAGAGGAATTGAATGATGTGCCGTCAAAAGAGATTGATGGGAACACGGATGGTCTTCAGGAAGGTGCAGCAGGTAAATGGAAGGTACTGGAGTCGGATGTCGCTGCTGCTGTTGATGCTGATTTTCTGGGTAAGGTCTGGAAGATTGAAGAAGACTCATTTTTCATTGCCGAAAAAAAAGTAAAAATTCTTGATGACGGTTCCTTATCATACAGTTCTCCAAGCTCCAATGCCGATCTCCCTGATTCCCAGCTGATTCATGTGATTTTGGAAGATGATACCCGTTTTTATTTAAAAACCACTGATGGAAATGGAGAAAGCTATGAGGACAAAGAGGCTGGATTTCAGGATCTGAAGGTACATATGTCTGTTGAAATGAAGGGCACCTTTAAAAATGATGAATTTTATGCCACGGAAATACGATTCTTTTGAAAGCGAGGGGAAAGATTATGAAAAGGAAATTGTTACTGGTGTTTATAATAGCTTTAACTGTGGGGATGATCGGATGCTCATCGGAATCAAAAGAGGGCGAAATATCTGTAGAGAATGATTCCCCGAAGCAAACGGATCAGGAGGAAGTAGTGGATGTAAAAACCGTAGACGTAAAAACTACAGAAACAAAAACCACGGAATCATCAAAACCGGAGATTACAGAAGATACCAGAGAAACTGCTTCGGAAGCCGAAAAAATTCCTACCGAAGAAATCCCAGCGGGCGATCCCATGGCAGGAATTGTTGAAAAGTATGAAGGAAACATACTTACACTCAGGACTCCGGAGGACGATATGCTCTATTACTTTTTCACGGAGAATGCCCCGATATTAGAAGGGTATTCCACGGAGAGTGCCCATGAGGCAGAAGGAGGTTCCACGATTGCCGTGGGCGATAAAGTGGAGATCAGTTACCGGGGGACACTTGACGATGAAGAACATCCAACTCAAGCTGTGAAAATTGTAATAATCGCAGGTGAATAATTTTGCAAAATTATTGGGCACTCACGGTTAAATCCAGGTTTTCGGCTTTGATTATATGAACCTCCCAAAAGTATGAGCGTGCCACCCAATGCCATTAAGACAATCGTTTCTATGACAAAGCAAAAAGCCCACCTTCTATATACAAAACAAATAGGTGGGTTTTTATCGTCTACGAACTGATTTGATACCCGCAATAAGTGAAAAAAGACCAAGTAAGCCAATAACGATTCTCCATATTATCCCCGGAATTGCAAATATCGGCGGAAATGGATATATTGCTGCAAATATGAGTAAAATCGCCCCTATGACAATTAGTATAGTACCATTCATAAACGAATTCTCCTTAAACTCCGATTTTTCGCTCTTTGCAACTCCTCGACAAATAGGAAATTATTTTACTTACGTTCCATAAATCCTATGATTGAAAAAATCAATCCTGCAATCCCAATTCCAATAGAGAGCAGTTCCATTCCTGATGAACAAAGAGTAATTATGATAGCAAAGAGTAATATCGCAATACCTAATCCAATTTTTTTCATTGTAAATTCTCCTTTACAAATCCTGTTTCATACATAACTATACCATAGTTTGTATAATTCCGAAAGAAGAATATTTATTTCTTCTCAACCCTAAAAATCGTTATATAAGAGCGTACTTGTTATATGGTTTCTATGCGTCCCCCAGTCGGTATGGACGTTAAGTTACGAAAAGGGAAGGAAAAACTTAAATCTTCCTTCCCTCGGGGTTATGATGACACCCGGTATGTAAAGCCCGCAAAGCCTTTGGCTTTCAAGTTCCGTTTGTTTTATCTGTCTGGTCTGACCGGCACGGTATGCCGTCCGATTTCCTCTAACAGCTTTTCATAGTCTGCACCTTCTGTCCTGAAATATTCCCGGCACAAGGCCGCCGCCATCTTAAAATTAACATGGTACAGTTCCCGGATATCCTCCAGGGTAAACGTATTTGGAAGAGATGTGGCTATCGTCTCAAACACACCGCTGTCCAACTGGAACCGGACAATCTATCCGTTAGGC
Organism: uncultured Hungatella sp.; assembly: GCA_949879795.1. Taxonomy (GTDB): domain Bacteria; phylum Bacillota; class Clostridia; order Lachnospirales; family Lachnospiraceae; genus UBA3402. The sequence continues at coordinate 23,999 of CATLBR010000018.1, read as the reverse complement.
GCACCGGAATGAACCACCTGAAAAGTCATTCCCTGTATTTTTAACTTTATCATCAACTGGGATTTTCTGATTCCCAAAGACTCTTACTCCATCCCCAAGGCCCTCTTCTCATGGTCCTCGGTCTTCTCCTGACAGAGCGCGAAAATATTGGACAGCGGACGGGAGCAGGCCAGGGCGCACAGGCCCTCCCCGAAAATCACCGCCGGGGTGAAGAATCGGACCACCACCAGCACCATTGCGAAATAGATCACAGCCATCAACACGGTGCAGAACAAAAAACGGATACCCATAAACAGCGCGTTTTTAAACATGGCCAAAGTGGTGTTGTCAAACCTGGCCAGGAGGGGAAAGATGTACATCAAGACAATGGCATAGGCGGTCGCGGCCACGCAGAAGACCGCGGTACACAGCGTCCAGAACACATTTTCAAACCGCATGTGGTACAAAATATATCCGTCAAGTCCCAGGATAATCCCCAACGCCAACATGATCAGCCATATCACGGTACCCTGTCTGAAATTATCTCTGAACGAGCGGAAAAACTCCTTTGTCACATTGCCCTCCTCATCTTTTGACAATTTAAGGGAAACGTAGAAAAGGGCCGTGGTGGACGCGCCCACGGTTACAATGGGAATACAGCAGATGAACCACAGGATATTCAGATACACGCTGTATACGATTTTGTTAATAAACTGCCAAACCGGTCCGTCCAGTTCAAATAAATTTTTCATAAAATTTCCTCCTAAACCTTCATGCGCCCGGCTGCGGACGCACCACCACACATGAAAGTCTGGCGGGCGCGTTTGGCATCCCTGAACGCATGCCGCCTTCGGCGGCGGACTTTCATAGTAATGTCAAAAGGTCAGTCTCCGGTAGATTCCCGGTAGATCAGCTCGGTCTCTGTGTGCAGAGTCCGATAATTCAAAGAAGGCTCGTTGATGCGGGACATTAACAGATTCACGGCGGAGAAGCCTATGATCTGGCTGTGTATGTGGATCGTGGTAAGCGGGGGAGTGACAATCTTTGATTCAGGGGAATCGTCGAATCCGCACAGCCACAGGTCATCCGGCACCGAGCAGCCCAGTTTCCTTAACACTTGAAGGACATCCAGGGCCACAAAATCATTGGCGCACAGGAATACCTCCGGCAGACTGGAGAGACCCTGCAGCCTTTCCGTTAAGTATTCCCGGTAATCTTCCGAAGACGGGTTGCGGACGCCCTCCTTGTTCCCTGTGAGGCAGAATTCTTCCGGGCAGGACAGCCCCGCCATGTACATGCCGTCGCGGTAGGCCATATACCGCTCAAAAAAGGACTGGCAGTGCATATATTCTCCGATAAATCCAATCTTTTTCTTCCCCCTCCGAGCCATCTCCTTTATAAACAGATAAATTCCCGATTGATTATCCATGCACAGCATATCCGCCTCCAGAGGTTCCTTTAAGCAAGTCACCGGTTCGTCTACAAACAGAACCGGCAGCCCCAGACCGCAGAGCATCTTATCATATTCATAATGGAACATCTCGATACACAAAATCCCAGCGGTTCTCTCCAGCGAAAACGCCGGAGGTAGTTTCAGGCTGTCCTGTTCCTCCGCCAGCAGTCTGTGCAGGGAGACGATGTAGCCCAGGCCGGCAAGTTCTTTCTGAAACTTATCCAGCATGACTGTGGCGAAATGGTTGCCTCCTACCAGGTTGGTAAGAAAGACCGCGATCTCGTTTTTTTCCTTCGGCACCGGAATCGAGAGCATGGAGCTCTCCGGTCTGGCGGCGGTTACATAAGAAAACTGCTTGTATCCCATATCCATCGCCTTTTTCAATACTTTTTCCCTGGTGGCATCCGCCAGGACGCCGGTGTTGTTGATGGCCTTTGAGACGGTGTTGCGGGAAATACCAAGCTCGTCGGCAATATCCTGAATCGTGACTCTCTTTCCCATATGAGCCTCCTTTTTTATAGAGATATTGATTTTACGTTTTTCGATTATGCCTTTGACGATTACAGCTTGATTCTATTATAATGCACAAATGTGAATGTGTCAAATGTAAAAATGTAAAATCTCAAAATATTTATTCTGCGAAAAAGCCAGGGAAAGATTTGTCAAAAATAGTGTGTAGATAAAAAATGTAAAAACAAAAATGTGCAAATAGTAAAAAAACTATTGACTAAATGTAAAGTAAGTGGTATAAATGTAATATCCAAATCTCAATCAGATGTAAAACATCTATTTTACAAATGCACAATCAAGAACATGTCATATTAAGCATTTGGGGAAAATGAAGGGATTTGACAGAAAGGAGGAAGTTATGACAACTAATTCAAAAACTGTTTCCAGGGGAAAACAGGGAAACGAGGACACCGGATTTCACAACACGCTGGTTTATGTCCGGCAGCACTGGCAGCTCTATCTCATCTTCCTGATGCCGGCGCTGCTGCTGACGCTGATCTTCAAGTACGCGCCCATGAGCGGTATCCTGATCGCGTTCCAGGATTACAATCCCTTTAAGGGAGTATCGGGAAGCCAGTGGGTAGGGTTCAAGCATTTTACGAGGTTTTTGTCCTCTCCGGACTTCATGAGCTACCTGGTCAACACCCTGAAGCTGAGTGTATACAGCCTGCTGTGGGGCTTCCCCGTTCCCATTCTGCTGGCGCTTCTGCTCAACCGGATCCAAAGCCCGGGGATCAAGAAAAAGATACAGCTGATCCTTTATCTCCCCAACTTCGTATCCGTCATCGTGCTCTGCGGTATTGTCCGGATATTCCTCTCCGTCACCGGCCCGGTAAACCTGCTTCTGGGAACGGACATGAATTTCATGACCATGCCGGAAGCGTTCCGCTCCATCTATATTATCAGCGGCATCTGGCAGGGGGCAGGCTGGGCGTCTATTATGTATACGGCCTCTCTGTCAAACGCCAGTCAGGAGCTTCGGGAAGCCGCGGTCATGGACGGCGCCAATATCTTACAGCAGATTCGGACCGTGGAGTGGCCGGCGTTAAAAGATATGGTAGTGATCCAGTTTATCCTCCAGGCAGGCAATATCATGAGCATTGGCTTTGAAAAAGCCTATGCCCTGCAGACGGACTTAAACCTTCCCGCGTCGGAGATTATCGCGACTTATGTGTACAGAAAAGGTCTCATTGACGGCGATTACAGCTTTTCCACCGCGGTAGGTCTGTTTAACACGGTCATCAACATCATTCTTCTGCTGGTTGTCAATAAAATCGTGGCAAAGATGAATGACGGACAGGGAATCTAAGGAGGCTGGGACAATATGAAAAAGAAAACAGGATTTACCAAATATTCGGGACAGGACAAGGCGCTGCTGGCAATCGGATACGGGCTGTTGGGGCTGTTTCTGATCGCCATCATCGTACCCATGATTTACATCGTTGTGGCATCCTTCATGGATCCCATCACCCTGCAGAACAAAGGCATCACCTTTGATTTCAGCAAATGGACCGCGACCGCCTATGAGCGGGTCATGACCAACAGCCAGATCTGGATCGGATTTAAAAATGCGGTCATCTATTCCGTGGTATTCACGGTCGTGTCTGTGACAGTGACCCTTCTGGCGGCCTATCCCCTGTCAAGACCGGACTTTAAAGGAAAAGGATTTTTCAATGTGATTTTCATGATTACCATGTTCTTCAGCGGCGGCCTGATCCCTACATACCTGGTGGTCAGCAATCTGGGGCTTGTGGACAGCATGTGGGCGGTAATCCTTCCGGGGGCTTTCAGCGTATGGAACATGACCATCGCCAGGACCTACTACAGGGGCATCCCCCAGGAACTTCGGGAAGCCGCGGATGTGGACGGTGCGAGTGAGCTCACATTCTTTTTCAAGATTCTTCTTCCCGTGTGTACGCCTGTTATCGCCGTACTGGTGTTGTGGCAGTTTGTGGCCATGTGGAACAGTTATTTTGACGCCATGATCTACTTAAATGATTCCGCAAAACAGCCCCTGCAGCTGGTGCTGCGTTCCATCCTGATCCAGAACCAGCCGGAATCCGGCATGATCGCGGATATGCAGAGCACGGCGGCCCGGGCCCAGCTGGCAGAACTTTTGAAATACGCGACCATTATCATTTCCAGTTTACCCCTTCTGATCATGTACCCGTTCTTCCAGAAATATTTTGACAGCGGGATCATGGCAGGCGCGGTTAAGGGATAAGCCAAAAAGGGGTTCGCGGTCATCGCGGACAGTAAAAATAAGGAGGCAGACGATGAGTCACAGATATAAAAACAGATTCGGATTCAGAACCGGAAAACAAATGGCGGCAGCGGTTCTCATGGTATGTATGGCAGTTTCCCTTGCCGGCTGCGGAGGGAAGAAAAAGATCAACGACGGCACCTTCCGCCCTGTGGACCAGGCCCAGTTGCAATTTCCCCTGAAAGAAAAAACCGTTCTCACGGGCATGATCAGTTACCCGCCCAACACGGAATCAGACCCCAACAAGCGGACCATCTTTAAACGCCTGCAGGAGCAGACCAACGTGGAGATTGATTGGACAGCCATACAGTCCGACCAGTGGCCGGACAAAATCTCCCTGAACATGTCAGACCCCAATAAACTGACGGACTTTATCTTTTCCGCCGGATTTACGGACAGCAACCTGTTAAAATACGGAGAATACGGGGCAATCATCCCTCTGGAAGAGTACATTGACGCCTATATGCCCAACTTGAAATCCGTATTTGACAAGTATCCGGAATACCGGACCATGTGTACGGATGTCAACGGCCACATCTGGGCGCTTCCCTGGATCGAGCAGCTGGGCTCCGGCAAGACCGCCATTCAGACCGTAGGCGGCATGAGCTTTATCAATAAAAAATGGCTGGATTTCCTGGGCCTTGAGATCCCGGAAACCGTAGACGAATTTGAGGAAGTCCTGATTCAGTTCCGGGACCACGCCCCGGAGATTCAAAAAGAATTCGGGATCGAGGGAAGTATCATCCCCATGTCCTGTATTGTAAACGACGGCGACCAGGACCCTTCTATCCTGATCAACGGTTTCGGAGAAGGATACGGGGAAGTGGACAAGGACAAAAACAACGGCAGGCATATCGTGGTCACGGACGACCAGAAAGTAATCTGCAGTGCCACACAGGAGGGCTATAAAAAAGGAATCCAGTGGCTCCACAAGCTGTACGAGAAAAAGCTCATAGACCCGGAAGCGTTTACCCAGGAATGGTCCACCTATGTGTCAAAGGGAAAATCGGGGCGTTACGGCGTATGTTTCAGCTGGGATGTGGGAAATATTGACAATCTCACCGACTGGGTTCCCCTCCCGGTTCTCACGGCGGATACCCGGAACCTGACTCCCCAGAACGGCTCCTTCACCAGCGGATTTGACCGGGGCCGCTGCGTTGTCACCTCTGTGGCGGAAAATCCGGCCCTGGTATGCGCTTGGCTGGATGAAATGTACGCGCCGCTCCAGTCCCCCCAGAACAACTGGGGAACCTACGGGGAGGACGATGATTTTGACATCTTCCAGATGGGAAAGAACGCCGACGGTCAGGATATGCTGAGACACGCTCCTCTAGGCGACGCCTCTCCCGTAGAGGTAAGGGAAGCGGAGGCCGTGGGAGGCCCTCTGGCTATCCTGGACGAATACTATGACGTGTATGTCACCTGCCCCGACGACGCCCAGTACCGCCTGGACTGGATTAAGGACTACTACACGCCGGATATGCGTACCCAATACGTATACCCCAATATTTTCATGAGCCGGGAAGATACGGAAACTTTTTCCAATCTCCAGGCGGATATCCACAAGGAGATCAAACTGCAGAAAGCCGATTGGATCATGAACGGTTTTACGGATTCGGACTGGGAGAACTATCTGGACAAGCTGGAAGCGTACGGACTGAGCCAATATCTGGAATTGCTCCAGAAATATCTGGATTCCTACAACGCCAGCATTGGCGAAACGAATTAAGGAAAGGAGAAGGATTTATGATAAGCCAGACACTGCGGGAAGCCCGTAAATACGAGGAGGCCGCCGAAAAGTTGATCTCAAAAGAGGAGCGCCCCCATTTCCACCTGACCCCGCGGGCAGGCTGGATGAACGATCCCAACGGATTTTGTTACTATAAAGGCCAGTACCACCTGTTTTACCAGTATTATCCCTATGAATCAAAATGGAATTCCATGCACTGGGGACATGCCGTAAGCAGCGACCTGCTCCACTGGGAATATCTTCCCTGCGCCCTGGCTCCAGACGAAGCCTATGACCGGGACGGATGTTTTTCCGGAGGCGCGGTGGCGCTGCCGGACGGAAGACATCTGCTGATGTATACCGGCGTGTTAAAGGAGCATCAGGAGCGGGATATTTACCGGGAAGTACAGACCCAGTGCGTGGCCGTGGGCGATGGAATTGACTACAAAAAATATGAGCAAAACCCTGTGCTTGATGAGAAGGACATTCCCAAGGGCAGCAGCAGATTTGATTTCCGTGATCCCAAGATATGGAAAAACGCCGACGGAACCTACAGCTGCGTGGTGGGAAACCGGGCAGCGGAGGGAGGCGGACAGATTCTGATGTACACAAGCCCCGACGGATTTCACTGGACCTTCAAGAGCGTGCTGGCTTCCAATCATGACCGGTTCGGCAAGATGTGGGAGTGCCCGGATTTCTTTGAGCTGGACGGAAAATGGGTGCTGCTTACCAGCCCTCAGGATATGCTGCCCCAGGGATATGAATACCACAACGGAAACGGCACCCTGTGTCTCATCGGCGATTACGATGAAGAATCCGGCGCGTTTAAGGAGGAACACAACCAATCCATTGATTACGGAATTGACTTCTACGCCTCCCAGACCCTGTTGTCGCCGGACGGCCGCCGGATCATGATCGGCTGGATGCAGAACTGGGATTCCTGCAATCTCCGGTCGCCGGATGAGCCCTGGTTCGGCCAGATGAGCCTGCCCAGAGAATTGTTTCTCAAAGAAGGCAGGCTGTACCAAAGGCCGGTCAGAGAGCTGGAGGCCATGAGGCATAACAAGGTGGAATACAAGGATGTGGCTGTGTCGGGAACCGTGAATCTTGAGGGAATCCAGGGAAGAAAGGTGGATATGGAGCTGAAAATCCGCCCGGAACAGGGGCAGGATCTGTATCAAAAGTTCGCGGTTCGTTTCGCCCAGGATGACACCTACCACACTTCCGTAAGCTTCCGTCCCCATGAGTCCATCCTGAAAATAGACCGGAAGTTCTCCGGTTCCAGGCGGGCGATTATCCATCAGCGCCGAAGCCTGGTAAATACCACGGACGGGGAACTGAAGCTGAGGATCATACTGGACCGTTTCAGCGCGGAAGTCTTTGTCAATGATGGGGAACAGGTGCTGTCGGCCACCATGTATACGGAACAGGAGGCGGACGGAATCTCATTCCTGACCAATGGGACTGCCAGAATGGATATTGTGAAATACGATTTAATTGATTTATAAGTTTAATGAAGGCCGGGGCCGGCTGGGAGAGTGTGAAACTTTTTCTGTTAATTCAGATCTTCTACGATAATAATGAGAGGCTGGAGGCAGTTTTCTGCTTTCCAGCCTCTCAGTTATATTCTTTATTGGCTTTTCATTCACTCAACCTATCCAACAATATCTGATAATGTTTTTGGCTTATATGCCTTCCCGCTCTTCGCAAACCTTCAACACACCCTCTCACTTCATCCGCAGTCAGCTCATTTTCTTCATAAGCCGCTATAAGTATACCTATTGTCCCCATTATTCTAAAACCCATTTGAAAAGACACCGCGAAGGGATATCAATGGTGTTGTATCCGATACAACTATCATTCCGCTCCCTCTTTCTTTTTTAACTGCCGGAAAGTCTCCAGTTCTAAATCAAGTTCATCCATAGTCATATCTAAATATGAATATCCCAATTTGTCATAAATATCAATCAACTGGAATTTTCTGATTCCCAAAATTTCTGCCGCGCCGCCATGTGATATCGTCAGATTTAATATATATGGATATAGTAAAAGCGCGTTTCTGATAAGTTCCATTTCTGAGTTCATAGATTTCAGATATTTTGACATTCCTACGGGAACCTTTATTGTTACCGATTCAGTTGCTACCATAATATCACATCCTCTCTATAAATTTTTTTATAAAATTGACATCTCGGAAGATTTTATTTTAATATTATATACTAAAAAACCTTTTTCCTCAATCAAATTCTTTATTTATCTTCATCCATGATATCTACAATCACTTCTCTTGTATGGTGAATTTATTAGTGTCTCAAACTTCGCAGTTAATATCCTTTGAATAATTGAGGTCAATTTTCACCTTCCCTCTCTCTACAAAACCGCTCATCTCACGTGTCTTATTAGGTACAAAACCGTACTGCATAAAAAATAGGAATAAAATCAAAAAACCTCGTAAACTTCGGCGTTTATCAAAGTTTTCTAACTTTATTCCTATTATAACTCCTTCCCCCTTCATCTTCTTCCCCTCCGCCATCACCAACTCCATGGTTGTCCTTTTCCTTCCCATGGTGGCGGAAGCCCAGGCCGACGGCAATGAGTCCTGCATCGCCCAGACCATCTCCATGTCTCTGCGCTACAGCCTGTACATGGGAATTCTGGCATGGCTGTGTCCGTTTCTCTATCTGGCCACAATCATGGGGAGTATCTTGAACAGGCCGGGAAAAACTACCACCACATTTATACGGAAAACGCCAGGAAAACAGCTGTTATTTTTTTCATCATCTGCTCCTTTACCTGTAACCTGTACTATCTTTTTATTTTCAGAAATCACGCCCCAACAGTTGGCTTCCGATCCGGTTCCCGCAGTAGTCGTAATCGCTATAATGGGAAGCCTTTTATTGGTATGTATCTATTTATACTTAAGTTTATAACCTAAAATAATGACAGCCAGACAGAATGTGATCAGGTTAGCCATCAATAACGCCATATCCTGTATCCGGAATCCATGAATGATCCATAAAAAAATCCCTGTAGTCTGCAGCATATACATTCCCAAAGACAACGATGATGTGTCTTTCGTCCTGATCACTTTCCATACCTGGGGCACAAATGCCACGGTAGTCAAAATACCCGCAATTGTTCCTATCATATAAAATCCCTCCCGTGTTTCTGATAAACAGTCATTTCCGATATAGCCAACTGTCAATATTGTCCGTGATGTCCGCGCTGCCGGCATGATACGTTCCCTTCAGCTGCTCTTTCAATTCCATCCGTGTCACAGCTCTTCTCCGTTGGTCTCAATCACATGTTTATACCAATAGAAAGAATTTTTCTTTCTCCTTGAGAAATCCCCGCTGCCGTCATCATACCGTTCCACATACACAAAACCATAACGTTTCTTCATTTCCCCGGTTCCGGCGGATACAATGTCAATGCATCCCCAGGGAGTATATCCCATCAGGTCCACGCCGTCCAGCTCCACCGCATCCTTCATGGCGCGGATATGGTTTCTTAAATATTCTTCCCGGCAGCTGTCATGAATGGTTCCGTCTTCCTCCACCTCATCAGGCGCTCCCAGCCCGTTCTCCACCACAAACACAGGCAGATGATACTGATCATAGATCTGGTTTAAAGCAATCCGCAGTCCCAAAGGATCAACGGTCCAGCCCCAGTCCGAAGTGGAAAGGTAAGGATTCTTACATCCCAAAAACTGGTTTCCCTCTGTCCGTTCCACATCAGGGTCCGTGGAGGATACTGTAGACATATAATAGCTAAACCCAATGAAATCCACGGTCCCTGCCTTGATAGTATCCAGATCACCGTCCTCCTGCCTGATGGTGATATGCTCCCTATCAAATTCTTTTAATTTATATTCCGGATAATAGCCCTTGCACTGCACATCCATATAAAAAGACTTCTGCCGGTTAAACTTCATGGCTTCCAGCACATCCTCCGGTCTGCAGGTCATGGGGTAGGACGGCGTATAGGCCACCATCATGCCGATCTTATTTTCCGGATTGATATCATGTCCCAGCTGAACCGCTTTGGCGCTGGCCACAAAGATGTGGTGGTGGGCCTGGTACAGATTCCGCGGGCTGTTGTCATGGACGCCGATCTGGCACCACCCGGACAGCACATTGATTTCGTTAAAAGTCATCCAATACTTTACCTTGTCTTTATAGCGGGTGAACACGGTTTTGGCGTAAAACAGGAAAAAGTCAATCACCTCTCTGCCTGACCAACCGTCATAATGATCTGCCAGATACATGGGCATATCAAAATGATTCATGGTCACTACCGGCTCGATGCCGTATTTATGAAGTTCATCAAATACCCTGTCATAGAAAGCCAGCCCCTCTTCATTGACCTGATACCTTCCATCCGGACAGATTCTGGACCAGGAAATTGACATTCTGAAACACTTAAACCCCATCTCCCCCATAAGAGCGATATCTTCTTTGTAGTGATGATAAAAATCCGTGGCGTTGTGGCTTGGATAGAACGTATCCTCCAAAATGACTCCCACAGTTCCCACCGGCACCTGCCCGGTCATGGTGCTGTCCACCGGGGCTTTTCCTGTACTTCCGTCCGGATTTTTATAGGTAATGAGCCGGGGAACCTGATAACCTCCGCCAGTAACGGCGTCAAAAGTGCTCAGGCCCCTTCCTCCCTCCTGGTATCCTCCCTCATGCTGGTTGGCGGCTGTGGCGCCGCCCCACAAAAAATCTTTACGGAAACTCACGCTCGATCTCTCCTTTCCTTTTCCGCGCCAAATGTTCCAATCCCTTCCGTGAACAAGGATACCCTCCGTGAACAAGGGTATCATCATTGAATATAAACCGTCACATACACTTGCCGGAACTTTGTCCTTATTTCAGATTCTCCCCAAAGAACTGCTCCAGCTTATCAAAGGGAATCGCGCCCTTTCCGCCGCCGTCATACAGATCCGTATGAACCGCGTCCGGAATGATCAGGAGTTCCTTGTTGTCTGTATAAGGGTTATCCTTCACCATGGCGGCATAAGCATCACGGCTGAAATAGCAGGAGTGGGCCTTCTCCCCGTGCATGATCAGGACCGCGTTTCGAATCTCATTGCTGTACTTTAAGATAGGCTGATTCATAAAGGACATACAGCCGATCCTATTCCAGCCTCCGTTGGAATTTAAAGAGCGTTTATGGTAGCCCCGGTCCGTTTTATAGTAATCATAATAATCTGCCACGAAGAAGGGAGCATCCTCCGGAAGGGGATCCACAACACCTCCGCCCAGGGCATAGCTGCCGTTTTTATAATCCACAATCCTCTGGGCGTTCATAGCTTCTTTCTTCGCATACCGGGCGTCCGCGGAATCCTCAGCGTCAAAATATCCATTGGCATTGACACGGGTCATGTCATACATGGTGGAGGCAACAGTCGCCTTAACGCGGGTATCCAGTGCCGCGGCGTTGAGCGCCAGCCCTCCCCATCCGCAGATGCCCATAATCCCGATACGTTCCGGGTCAACATTTTCCTGTACTGACAGAAAATCTACTGCCGCCTGAAAATCCTCTGTGTTAATATCCGGTGAAGCCATATAGCGGGGCGCGCCGCCGCTTTCTCCGGTAAAGGAAGGGTCAAAGGCAATGGTGAGAAACCCCCGTTCCGCCATGGTCTGCGCGTACAGTCCCGCCGCCTGCTCCTTCACCGCCCCAAAGGGCCCGCACACCGCGATGGCCGCCAGCTTCCCTCCCGCCCCTTTGGGCTCATAAAGGTCCGCTGCCAGTGTAATTCCGTAGCGGTTGGGAAATGTTACTTTGCGGTGGTCCACCTTTTCACTTTTCGGAAACGTCTTATCCCATTCCTTTGCTAATTCCAATTTTACCGTATTTTCCATTTTTCAATGCCTCTCTTTCTTTTTATTATTTTGTGATTGCCGTTTTTCTTTTTCCATGCGCCATACTAAAAAATCAAGACAGTCAACCCGTTCCTGACTTTCACGCAGGCTGTCCATCAGGCTTAAACGGTGCTTTCGCAGCGTTTTAACCGCAGTCTGAATCTGGCCGTCACGATACAGCCTGCAGACCGTTTCAATGGTTTGTGAGCCGCAGCCCGCATCCTTTAGATTCTGAAGCAGATCATCCATACGACCGCCTCCCTTCCTGCTATGTCTGTATTATAACCACTTGATTTTTCCTTCGCTAATGGCTATAATTTATATCATGATATAATTTTTTGGAATATCACAGGAGGCCCCCCCTATGGAACTGCGAACCATGAGATATTTCCTTGCGGTGGCAAGAGAGGAAAATATGACCCGCGCGGCAGAATTGCTTCACGTCACCCAGCCCACACTCTCCAAACAATTAAAGTCCCTGGAAGACGAACTTGGGAAAAAACTGTTCACGCGCCACAGCTTTAGCGTACAGCTTACAGAGGAAGGGATTTTGCTGCGGAAACGGGCAGAGGATCTGGTAAAAATGGCGGATAAGATCACCGCCGAATTTCTCACCTTAGATGATGTTTTAGGCGGAGACGTTTACTTCGGCCTGGCGGAATCTTACCAGATCCGGCATCTCGCCTCTGCCATCAAGCAATTTAAGAATACATTTTCTGATATGCGCTACCATATCACCAGCGGCGATACGGAACAGGTTACGGAAAAACTGGATAAAGGCGTGATTGATTTCGCGGTTCTGGCGGAAGAGCCAAATGCCGCGAAATACCATTCCCTTGTCTTTCCCGAAGCTGACCTTTGGGGTGTCGTCATGCCGGCAGACTGTCCCCTGGCCAAAAAACAGGCTGTCTGTGCCGAAGACCTGGCAGGACTCCCCCTGTTTTGCTCAGAGCAGGGCTGGAACCGGGATATCTCCCGATGGAGCGGCAATCAAATGGATGAACTGCGTCTGGAAGGGTCTTTCCGTCTGTCCTACAATGGCTCCTTATTTGTAAAAGAAGGTCTGGGATATCTTTTGACTTTTCAGCATCTCATCAATACAAGCCCTGGCAGCGGACTTGTTTTTCGTCCGCTGACGCCTGTGCTTGAAACAAAAATTTATCTGATCTGGAAAAAATATCAGGTATTTACCCCTGTGGCGGAACGGCTTCTGGAATACTTAAAGGACCGATACCTCCAGACAAGTCCAAAGAGTACAAAAGGATATTAATTCAGAATCTCATTCCTGGCCAATGGGACTGCCAGAATGGATATTGTGAAATACGATTTAATTGATTTATAAGTTTAATGAAGGCCGGGGCAGCCGGTTTCTCAACCGTTCAAAGCTGCCCCGGCTATTTTCAGTAACCGTCACAGGAAGACTTTTCCCCAATCTCCTGCCTTACAGTTCTTCTCCGTTGGTTTCAATGACATGTTTATACCAATAGAAGGATTTCTTCTTGCTTCTGGAAAAATCCCCCTCTCCCGCGTTGGTACGATTCACATGAACAAATCCGTATCGTTTATCATATTCACCGGTGGAAGCCGACACGATATCAATAGGCGACCACATCATGTATCCCAACAGATCGACCCCCTCGTATTCCACGGCGTCCTTCAAAGCCTGAATATGGGCTTTTAAATAGTCGATGCGATACTGGTCATCGATCACTCCGTCCTCGCCCTTTTTGTCATAGGCTCCGAACCCGTTCTCCACGATCATCATGGGCAGCTCAAATCTGTCATAGAACCAGTTGAGGCACCAGCGAAGGCCCAGGGGATCGATCTGCCAGCCCCAGTCGCTTGCCTTTAAGTAAGAATTTCTCACATAGTCCTCATTGGTATAGTCAAAATCCATGTTCCCCCGCTTATGGGATGAGGCGTATGACATATAGTATGAAAACGCGATATAATCAACCTTGCCCTGTTCAAGGATGGTCCGATCTTCCGGCAATATAAAATCCGGATACCCTTTTCTCTCAAATTTTTTCAGTATATGTTTGGGATAATGTCCTCTGGCATGAACCTCCGCGAAATAATACTTTTGGTGCATGGCCCCTAAAGCGTTCATCACGTCTTCCGGATTGGATGTGGCAGGATACACTCCATTCATGCCGATCATACACCCCACCATCAGGTCCGGGTTGATTTCATGAGCCGCCTTCACCGCCAGGGCAGAGGCCACAAGCTCATGGTGGGCTGATAAATACATCAGGTACTCGGCGTCGTCGGATTCATTTAATATGATCCCGCCTTCCTGAATCAGATTATGCTGACTGACATCGGCCTGATTATTGATCTCGTTAAAGGTCATCCAGTATTTCACTTTCGTCTGATACCGCTGGAAGCAGACACGGGCAAAGCGGACAAAGAAATCAATACACTGCCGGTTCGCGAATCCCTTGTACTTCTTTGCCAGGTGATAGGGGATCTCAAAATGTGAAAGGGTGACAACAGGCTCGATCCCGTATTTGCGGCATTCGTCAAATAAATCATCATAGAACTTAAGCCCTGCTTCATTAGGCTGTTCATCATCGCCGTTGGGGAAGATACGGGTCCAGGCGATGGACGTTCTAAAAGCCTTGAACCCCATCTCGGCGAACAACCCGATATCCTCTTTGTAATGGTCATAAAAATGGATTCCGTCATGATTGGGATAGATTTCTCCCGGAACAATTCCGTCAGTCAATCTTCTGGGGATTCCGTTTCCTCCGATTGTCTCCACATCCGCGCAACTTACCCCCTTGCCGTCAACGTCCCAGGCCCCTTCCGCCTGATGAGCGGCGATGGCGCCGCCCCACAAAAAATCCTTTTTCAGCATTTTCCCTCTCCTTTATTTAAATATTATCATAGCTCTTCTGATAAATTCTCATCTCCCAATCACATTATATCACTGGTGCTTTGCGAAAACAAGGTACCGCGAAAATAATAATCGATTTAGAGTATTTTCTTACAGATTTCCTATGACATCCAACAAATGCTGATAGCTGTCCACACTGTCATAAACAACCCCTTCTCCAGACAGCCTTTTAAACAGTTTTCTCGCGCAATCGATCTTCGCCTTTTCAATTGGCTTCAAATTCAACGTCTCCATCGTTCCCTTTGTCTCTGCTATAAAGAAAATATGTTTTACTGTCCCTTTATGAAAAGCAATAGCCCAGTCTGGAGAATAATTGCCCACAGGCGTAGGGATCGAAAAGCCTTTCGGCAGTTTCGCGTACACACATACCTCATCTGCCAGATCCATATCCTCCGCGAACTTACGTTCAATGCTCTGGCCATCTCTGGCATATCCATCCGCTAATACATAATCCTGCACATTTTTCTTGGCGCGATATGCTCTCGAAAAATCCGCGTTTTTGTCTGCGGTAAAAATATTCGTGTCATAGCTGCCGTCAACTTTATTGTATATAACCTGCTCCACAATCATGGTGGCTTTTTGCTCATTGATCAGGCGAATTGCTTTTGTGATAAATTCCTCTGGATTATTTTTGAACATGGCAAAGGTATATGGTTTTATGCCCCCAAGGATTCTTGCCGCTGATTTTCTTGTCAGTTTCGCGCCTTCGGCAACCCTGCCCACAAGATCATATTTTACAAGGCTCCCCTCTGAACGCTCCAATGTAAACGTATGTCTTTTCTCAGCCACAAATCCTGTCCCATCCTTCAGGATATCCTGGCTCCATTCACTGTCCTGTTCACCGGTTGTCATGGTATACCGCAATTTCGCTACAAACATTTTATCGTCTATATAATCAATGGCTTTTCTGATCAGCTCTTCACTGTCAAACTCTACTGTATAAGTATATTTATGATTGATATAATTCCACAACGTCTGAAACTCTTTCTTATAGAAATTATCATTAAGCGCATTCTCCTGAATTTTTGTTTCATGCCCATTGCTGATCATGCCATCCAACGCATGTTCATCATAAATACTTTGAATCAGCCCATGAACCCACTGATCCAAACCCTTACAACTTTCCGGCAGTTCCGCAAGTGTTCCGTTTGCCAGGTCAGCATGATACCTATCTGTCACATGATCGTCGTCATCAATATAATCATTCCTCACAAGATAGCGATAAATATCCCTGCCCTGTTTATCAGAAATGGTCATCTCATTTCCATTGATTGTAAACATTTTTCCGATAAAATATTCAGCTGTAGCCTTTGTAGGACGCTCATACAAGTCATCTCGAATGTTTTGCTGCAAATCAGAAACAAAATCCTTATACCCATCCGACGCGATAACCGTAAGCTGATTAATCTGCTGAACCTGATCTCCAAGAGTATCCGCATCCATACGATCACCCTGCTGATTTACGCAAAGTCTTAACCCTCTTCCGACCTCCTGCCGTTTCTGTGTTGGCGAACTGCCTCCATGCTTTAATGTACATATTTGAAAAACATTGGGGTTATCCCATCCTTCTTTGAGCGCTGAGTGAGAAAAGATAAAACGGACAGGATTATCGAGAGACAGCAACCTCTCTTTGTCTTTGAGGATCAAATCATAGGCTGATATATCATCACTTTCATCACTGCCCCGCTTGGTGGAACTATCAACCTTACGCCCTTTTTTATCAATACTGAAATATCCCGCATGAGTCTGATTTGCTTCAATACCTCGCAGATATTGCTCATATGGTGTATTAAACAAGGTAAGATACTCATTGAGAATATCTATATATTCCTGCTCAAAAACGGTTCCATACTCTGAATTAATCTCATCTCCGTTCTCATCATACTTACGATATTTCGCGACCTCATCAATGAAAAACAGAGAAAGGACTTTGATGCCTAATGAAAACAGTTCCTTTTCCTTTTCAAAATGGGAACGGATTGTCTCTCTGATCTGAACCCTTCTTAAATCTGCCTCAGAAACATCACCAACCACTTCACCTGCATGAATCACCTCACCGTTGGTAAACGACACGGTTCCCCGAATCGGATCAATCTCATTTATGTGAAATCCCCGATACTGTTCCATATTCTGGGAAAGCGCGAAAAGATCATCATCCACACCCACTACTCGTGTTTCCCGGTTAATGGATTTGTTGTAGCCCATTTCAAATTCCATTCGGGCCATGGGAGGCTTTTTCGGAGATATAACAATTCTCTCAAGAAAAAGATACCTGTCTGTGCCACGCAGATTCTTTATGTCAAAACCTTTCACCTCAATTTTCTTAACCAAACGCTTATTATAGGCATCCAACGCATCCAGCACATAGACAAGGGTATGGTGCTGCTTATGGGTTGCGGAATAATTCAGACAGAACAGTGGATTAAACTCTTTCAGGCTCTCCTGCGTCGCGGTACCTCCCATCTTCTGTGGTTCATCCAGAATCACGATAGGCCGATTTGCCTTGATCACATCAAGGGGCCTTCTGCTTCCAAACTCATCTAACTCCGCGCGGATACGTCTCGCGTCTTTTCCCCGTGCGTAAAACGCCTGAATATTGATAATCATGACACTAATATCAGCGCTTTGACTAAAATTATCTATCTGAGCCAGATTTTTCGAATCATAGATAAAAAATCGAGCTTTCTTTCCATAATACTCCATGAAATGTTCCTGCATGGTCTCAAAACTCTTGTAAACACCCTCACGAATGGCAACACTGGGAACAACTACAATAAACTTGCTCCAGCCATACTGTTTATTCAACTCAAACATGGTCTTGATATAAACATAAGTCTTCCCTGTACCTGTCTCCATTTCCACATCAAGAGAGCAGGCACCAAGGCCATTTGAAGAAATAGTATTGGCAAGTCTGATGTTATTGCGTCTCTGAATTCCCCGGATATTCTCAAGAAGCCGGCCAAAATCAAGCTGTACCCTTGCGTTACCAAACCCCATATACAATTCTTCATCGGTCATCATCCAGTTCGTAAGGTCACGTTCTACTAGAACATCCCTGCGGTAGGTAAAATGGTCATTAAAAGGCTGCCCCGCAAAAACATTCGTCACGCTCTCCACAGCTTCTGTCTGATAGAGCTGTATGGTGAATTTGAATTTCATGTCACTCACTGACACCTTCCTCCTCCGCAATCATTCTGTCAGACTCTCTCATTACAGCACTTTCCTCTTCGTCTTGGGGCTATAAGTCTCAAAAATCTGCTCAAAGTTCACTGCGACACTATCGCTGGCAAGACCACTGTCACGGAATATGGCATAGAATGGATGCCTTTTCGCAATCTCCATAACCGTTTTTTCTGTTATATCATTGTCAAAGCAGGCGATGAGATAGCCATTTTCTACAGAAAACACTTTTTTCCCCGCAATTTCTTCTTCATCAATTTTGCTTGAAAGCAGTACGCCAAGGTCAAGCATTACCTGGAACAGCAGATCTTCCGGAGTTCTGTCCGGCTTAATATTATCAGCATACATTGACATCTGCTCTTGATTATAATCAGCTGGTTTATAATAGACATCTTTCATATTGCTGCTGTCTACATGAAATACCCGAAAACCATAGTCAATGTCCGCTCCTGTTTCCTCTTTTATTTTCTTGCCGGCGCGACGGATACGTTCCTCCGCTAACTCAGTAATAACGTGAGGTTTACTAATCTCATCTAAAATTTGAATTGCGTTTTCCGCAACCCTCTTTGCATTATTCGATGAACTTCGCAACATTTTATCTATATTTTCTTGAATCTGTACCAAAATAAATCTATTATTTTTTCCCTGACAATTCGCTCGGAAAACTGACTCTGCTGTAGTTGCTGAACCACTAAAAAAATCTAACACAATACCATTTTCACTAGCGCCAAATCCAAGAATAAACTGTATCAACTCAACTGGTTTTGGATTTGAAAAAACGTCCTTTTTAAAATAACCATACACATCATTAGCACCTGTACTTGTTGTTCCATACGCATTTAAAACAGTTTCTGTAGTAAAAATACTTCTTGGTGTTTTCCCTTTCGGCATTCGTTGCTTAAATTGAACCGACCAATTATCCTTGATTTTTACTATTCTAATTTCACCGTTTTTCATATCTATATCGAATCGGGCTTTCGATCTAAGCCAACTAATGGCATTACCGTCATTATCATATTGTAAAACCGTTCCGTCTGGACACACAATTGGGTAATATTGTTTCCCTGCTTTTCGTCTAAATGTGTCCCAAAAATATTTTCCTATATCATCTTCTTCATTGTATCTTTTTATATAGGCCTCTGAATAAGTCTCATAAAAGTCCTCAAGCAACAATTTGTTTTTTGCATAGACAAGAATGTATTCATGTTCAATAGCTATATGGAGAGAATCATTTCCTCCTCCCTTTTTATTTTGCCAAATAAGTTGTCCTACAAAATTTGTGGATGAATATATTTCGTCACATATGTTTTTGAGATTCTTAACTTCGCTATCATCAATCGAAATAAAAATAATTCCATCATCACTTAATAAATCTTTGGAAATTTTTAGTCTTGGATAAATCATATTTAACCAGTCTGTATGAAAACGTCCATTGGTATCAAGGTTTTTTACAAGTCGATTGCCCTCATCATCAAATTGACCACTGTTATCCAGATACTCCCCTATTTCCTGTGTGAAATCGTCCTCATAAATAAAATCATTTCCTGTATTATAAGGCGGATCTATATATATCATTTTCACCTTTCCAAGATAAGTCTCCTGCAAAAGTTTCAACACATCAAGGTTATCACCCTCAATGTAGATATTCTCTGTGTCAATATTGCCCTTTGTGCCGTCACGCCCAACAGACTTCTCTCTGTCAAGACGAAGTGTTTTCGCAATCGGAGCGTTCGCGAGGACTACTGATTTTTTCTTATCTGGCCATGTAAACTGGTATCGCTCTTGCGCTCCCTCCACAACCTGAGCGGAAATCTCCTGTCTAAGAACATCAGCATCAATGGCACGTTCTATAATCGGTTTGCCATCCTCTTTATAGCCCGTGATTGTTTCTGTCACTGCGTTGGGAAACAGTTCGGCCAGCTTTTTAAAATTCTCATCTGCCAGATTTGGGGTGCGCATTTTTAGCTTATCCACTTGTAAGTTCCTCCAATTTACTTTTGTAAGCCCGCATCCGCCGATACAATTCAAACCTCTTTTTCGGCTGCTGTTCTTTCCATGCGGCTACCTCTGTTTTTTGTATCTGTTTTTCCAGCTTGATGATCCGCTCCTGCATAACAAGGCGCTCATCAATTGTCAATTTATTTGCTGTCCTTGAGTGTTCCTCGCGAATCGCAATCTGTTCTATAAATGAATCCCATATCTCATCAAGAGAAAACCCTTGTGCCTTCAATTCTATATCAGCTGATGGCATCCACTCCGCGCGATACAACTTGCGATGCCATATGGCCAATTGTCTGCTATCTTCATAGATAAGCAGAAAGATTAACTTATGTAGATTCTGTTTTCCAATCGCTTCTATAATTTTTGTGTCAAACTCCTTCTTCTTTAAGAACAAAGACAGCAAAAGGATTTCCTTTATCTCCGACTCTTCTGTAAGATTCAGATTATCCTTTGTAAGACTGTTCTCCACAAATATCTTATCCACATCAGATACAAATCTCTCCTTAAGATCCTTTGACAGCGATAAATGCCTATAAAAGGCCTCTTTCGGCATTCGCTTATGTACCACAGTCACAGCTGGAAAGTCGATCATTTAATCACCACCATAAAACATATGAGTTCAAAATCACCAAGTCCTGAAAAACCTCCTGAAAGGAACGTCGTCTGGCCTCCCAAAAAGAAACTTTCAATATCGCCCTTATCTTTTGCGTCAATAATAGTCATAATAGAATTCTCCAAAAGCTGTGATATCTTCTCCATATTTTTGCCGTCTCTGGTAGCTTTATTGAAAACAGCGCATAATTTCTTATCAGGTACAGATTTATCTTTAGCCAAATGCCGCATGATATCAAGGGTATTCTTTGGCTGTAAATGTGTTGTAACCACATCGCCATCCATGCCCATATACACCAGGTAAAAAGGATGCAACCTATTTTGATTCTGAATATTAATTTGTTCATTTACATTTTTCAGTACAAATATGACTCCTGGCTTCTCTCCTTTCACTACGGCATGAATTCCATAAGGTGTATGATCGATATTCTCATGTTCTTTCATATAAGCCAGGAGATCCATGCGAAATTCATTCAAGCCTAAATCCATAATGGACACGCCATTTGTCATATCTTCAAGATCTACAACCTCTTCCCGCAATTTTTCCAACTGATTTTTGCGATATTCCAAATCACCTGTTTCTTCCTGATTGATCAGGTCATCGTCACCCGTTCCTGTCATAACAGAAATTCTCATCCTTGCTTCCACCCTCGATTTCAGTTTGATATATTCATCAAGATCCAGATCCGGCCAGAAATTTACAAGTTGAATAACCTTGTTTTTACTGCCGATACGATCAATTCTCCCGAAACGCTGTATAATACGCACCGGGTTCCAGTGGATATCGTAATTCACACAAAAATCGCAGTCCTGTAGGTTCTGTCCCTCTGAAATACAGTCTGTGGCAACCAGTATATCAATCTCCGTCATATCATTTGGATACAGTACATCTCGCTCTTTCGATCTGGGTGAAAAGCACGCAAGCACATGATTCATATCAGCCCTGAATTTCGGTATTGTAGTCTTTCCATCAACGTTACCGGTAATCAACGCTGTATACAGTCCCAACTCCGAGAGAGCCATCTTACTTACATTCTCATATAAATACTCTGCTGTATCAGAAAAAGCGGTAAAAATGAGAATCTTTCTATTTCCTGGATTGATTGGAACCGCTGTCTTCTCCCGAATCACACGAAGCAATTCATTTAACTTAAAATCAAACTCTGGCGTAATATCCTTCACCATCCGAATCAGCAATCTGAGATGTTCCAGATCCTCATCAATATCCCGTTTCCACGAAATATAATCCATATCTCGCAGATCAATCTTTACTTTCTTTCCTACGGTGAAAAAATCGGTATTCTGATCATCATCATCAAACTCATCCACAGCCGCCGACAAATCCCTTATTTCCTCAAAATCTCCATTTCCGTTTGCCATAAAACTTTCAATAATCTGTGAAGTATCATACAGATAATTATAAACACGGCGCACTGTCAGAAGAAAGGAATGAACAGAACTTTCCATACGCTTCAACAGATTAATACTCATAAGTCTTTTGATACCCAGTTCACGCCCTCTTCTGAAATTCTCTGTTTCCTTTTCATCCAAATACTTGTACAATTTACTGGCATGAATATAGATCGTCGGTGTGTATATGGTCAGCTGTAATTTTGAGAGAAGTTCAAAAATTTCTCTATAGTTTATAGCATTCGGACGATTTGTCAGGTTCAGACGCAGAGATATCGGTTTGTTTCTTTCAGGAAATGTTCCGATATCCGATACATCATAATATGTCTGAATATGTCGTCTTGACCGCGCGATCGTCACGCTGTCCAACACCTCAAAGAAATCAAAATCCAACTGTGACAGCAATGTCTGTGTAGTTCTTTCTCTCTCCGGCAGCTTACACCAGGCATTGTACACCTTTTGAGCCTGACGGAAAACAGTGTCTATGTCTGATTTGATATTTAGCTTTTCATTAAATTCTGACGGATCCCCTTCATAAGCAAGGGCCAGCTGATTGCGCAAATCATAAAAGCGATTGTTCACTGGTGTCGCGGACAACATCAAAACCTTTGTCTTCACCCCTGGCTTTATCACACGATTCATAAGTCTCGTATATCGGTTTTCTTTTTCATCATCCTTCCTGTTTGTACCGCTGCCGTTGCGAAAGCTGTGGCTCTCATCAATTACTACAAGATCATAATTCTGCCAGTTGATACGGTCAATGGGCAACCCGATAATCGTATTCCCTCTATCTCTTGAAAGATCTGTATGAAAAAGAATATCATATCGTAGGCGGTCACCTGACAGAGGATTATTGATAAGGTTTCCCCGATATGTCATCCAATTTTCGGACAGTTTTTTCGGGCAGAGAACAAGAACATTTTTATTACGGCCTTCGTAATATTTGATTACAGCGAGAGCTGTAAATGTCTTGCCAAGACCAACGCTGTCCGCCAGTATACAGCCATTATACTGTTCCAGTTTATTAATAATCGCAATGACAGCATCCCTCTGGAAGTGAAAAAGTTTATTCCAGATAATACTGTCCTTAAATCCTGTCGCCTCATTGGGCAGTATATCCTCCGATATATCCTCCAAAAACTCATTGAAAATATTATAAAGAGCCATAAAATAAACAAGTTCCGGCGAATTTTCCTGATAAACCGCGGAAATCATATCAATCACTTCTTCCGTAACATCAGAAAGCTTATCCTCATCTTTCCAGACAAAATCAAACATGCGCAAAAACTCTGTGCTTGCGGGGTTCTCCATGCGTGTTGTCATATTTGTCAGATTATTTCCTCGCTCACAGCCAAGGTCGACGGTCGTAAATGTATTCATAGGAGAGTATACATAGGACTCTTCCTC
Source organism: uncultured Hungatella sp. (assembly GCA_949879795.1). Taxonomy (GTDB): domain Bacteria; phylum Bacillota; class Clostridia; order Lachnospirales; family Lachnospiraceae; genus UBA3402. Next base: position 686 of record CATLBR010000018.1, on the reverse strand, counting down.
TCCCTGGACAACAAGGAAATGATTCATTCCTTCACGGGTAGTATTCGACTTAAAACGGGCTTTTCGAGCCAGCCATTCGGCACATTCCCTCGCCACTGCTTTCTGCTTTAACTCGTTGCGCAGACGAACCTCAAATTCTGTACCATAAAGGCTCTTCTCACGTTTTAAACGCGGAATGTAAAACTCCCTGCGTTCCTTCGCTGTCTTTTCCGCCACAAATGTCGGCGATGTAAATATAAAACGGAATTCATCACACGATTCCAGCTGTTCTTTCAACTCCTGATAGGCGTAAATTGAAAAACAGGCGGCCGCAATGGCTATACGGCTGCCGGAGTGTATCTTATTTTTCAAATCATCTTTTACTACTTTAGTGGTATTATTGAAAATTTCCATTATCTGCCGTCAACACCCTTCCTGCTTACAATTACGCTGGAAATTCCCACCTTTTATAACCCCCACAATATCTCTAATATCATAGTCCAGCGCTATATGTATTTTTTCGTAAAACATCTGATGTGTAAATCATATTACAAATTATTTCATTTCGCAAGTACGTGTCCAGTCAAGACCACCGGCTTAGCCGGTGGCTTGACGGAACCCTATAAGGGTTCTTTACCGGCTCTGGGGTCTAAAGACCCACCGAGTAGTTCGCCAATCGCAACATCATTTTCCTACTTAGTCCTAAA